>NZ_AWEZ01000017.1 GCF_000468755.1 Olsenella profusa F0195 | reverse complement strand
TACCAACATTTCCGACACTACCCGTGATTGTCTCTGTTAGACAGAAATATCATGGCGCACATATATGTCACACCTCTTATGGCTGCTGTCGCGCAGATGCCTGTATGCAGCACAGTATCAAAGATGAGAGCTTCGTACATATCGAGCAGCAGCCCCTGGCAGCTCATTAAAGATGCCGGGAACTGCTGCTCGAAGGATGCGGTCATAAGAGTCGTAAGAATGAGAACGCAGAGATAGCGTCCCCCTACTCCTCGCCGTCCTCCTCCACGGTGGAGCCATCATCAGGCTCCCCCTCCGTCTCCTCGTCGAGGACGAGGGGGGCAAACGTTGCGGTGTCGCCGCCAATGAGCTCGTGTTCTGCTTCCTTTGCCGATTCGGCACGGTCGTCGGCCATTTCGGCCGAGAAGATGTCCTCCTCCTGGGGCGTCGGCTCCTCAACCGAAGGCGTCGCGATGGGCAGGGAGCCGGTGCCATTGTCGCTTGGCAGCTCCAGGCGCGTGAGCCTGTGCTGGCGCTTGCTCTTTCCAAACAGGGGAACATACTCGAAGAAGATGCTGGAATTCTCCAGACCGTACCAGCGTGCGGGCGAGCCGGCAAAGCGGCGGATGGTGTACTTGGCCGTCATGATGGTGCGGTTGAAGCCCGAGATGTCCGACTCGGGCGAGAGCACCTTGCGGATGAGGCAGAAGCGGAAGTCGCCCACCTTGCGATGGTCGCGGTAGATCGAGTACTTGTGGTCCTGCGGCGCCAGCTGATGATGGCGCATGAGGTCGTCGACGATCTGGTAAAGGTAGGTGTTCACGCGCTGATTGACGCGGAAGCCGAGTCTCAGCTGAATCTTGAAGGCAAAGTCGGTGTCGAAGTCGTTCACATAGTACTCGTGCGTATAGGGCTCGTTGGTGACCTGTACGTTGAGGAAGTAATACGCCCGGGCACGCTTGGGGCGCTTGTCCAGGATGGAATAGAGGATGTCACGATCGAGGCGGTCGGGGGAGGAGTCGTTGGTCAAGAACACCAGGTTGTCGGCCACGTAGGGGAAGCTGTCATCGTGAGAGAGCGCGTGGAGTTGGTCGAGGTAGCCCTCGATGGGCAGGTAGATGCTCTGGGTGCGCTCGATGGCGGTGCCGCGCCTCCAGATGTACATGACGGCAAAGATGGTCGCCGCCATGAGCACGGTAAACCAGCCACCGTGGAAGAACTTCGTGAGACTCGAGAAGAAGAACATGAGCTCGATGGCGCCAAACATCAACACGAAGACAACGGCCGCGGACGTCCTGCGACGGATCTTCGAGAGGTAGGTACAGAGCAGCACCGTGGTCATGAGCATGGTGACGGTGATGGCAAGGCCGTACGCTGCCTCCATGGCGCTGGAGCGCTGGAAGAGCAGCACAACAAAGATGCAGGCGACCCACATGATGGAGTTGACGAGCTGGATGTAGATCTGGCCGCGTGCCTCGGAGGGGTAGTTGATCTTGACGTGGGGGAGCAGGTCGAGGCGGATGGCCTCGGAGACGATGGAGTACGAGCCGGTGATGAGCGCCTGCGAGGCGATGATGGCCGCCGCGGTGGAGAGGATGACGGCGAGGGCCCGCAGGTTCTCGGGGATCATCTGGAAGAATGGGTTGATGTCCGGAATGTCGACCATGGCGGGGTTAGCCTGGTTGTGGAGGATCCATGCCCCCTGCCCCAGGTAGTTGAGGATGAGGCATGTCTTTACGAACGGCCAGGTGGCATAGATGTTCGGCTTGCCTACGTGGCCCATGTCGGAGTAGAGTGCCTCGGCGCCCGTGGTGCACAGGAAGACGTTGCCCAACACCATGAGGCCGGCGGCATTGATGTTGTGGTCGAACAGGAACGTGATGCCGCGCACGGGGTTGAGCGCCCGGAACACGCCTGGGTTGAAGCCGATGTTGGCAAGACCGGAGATGCCCAGATACAGGAACCAGATCGTCATGATGGGGCCAAAGAGCTTGCCAATGGTGGACGTGCCGGCCCGCTGGATGGCGAAGAGGATGCACAGGATGATCACCGTGATGAGGATGACGATCTGCTGATCGTCCCCGATGGCAGCGTAGATGACGTCGATGGTGCGCAGGCCCTCGATGGCCGTGGTCACCGTGACGGCGGGGGTGAGGATGCCATCGGCGAGCAGGGCCGCACCACCTATCATGGCGGGGATGATCAGCCATTTGGCGCAGCGCTTCACGAGGCTGTACAGGGCAAAGATGCCGCCCTCGTTGTGGTTGTCGGCCTTCATGGCCACCAGCACGTACTTGACGGTGGTGATGAGGGTGAGCGTCCAGATGATGAGCGAGAGGGCCCCCAGCACGGTGTCTTGGCCCATGGTGGCCAGGCCGCCGTTGCCACCGATGATGGCCTTGAGGGTGTACATGGGGCTCGTGCCGATGTCGCCGTACACGACGCCCAGGGTCACGAGCATCATGGCTGCCGAAAGGGAAATGCCCACGTGCCGAGCCACCTTGCCCCTGCGTGGGCGAGCGGTCGGGGTGGAAGTGGAACTCGTCATGTCTGTGGTCCAATCTACCCGTGTGTGGCACCTCCGTGGAGATGCCAAGGCATTCACATAGTGTAGCCATCTGCCCACGAGGATGCCATGCTTTGCCTACCATAGGGAGAGCTGGGACCTGCCCCCACCACCCGTGCGTGGCAGGGGTCCCACTCACGTTACCGTTCCATGGGTCATGCGTGCGACCCTCGATTCCGTAGGAGGTTCTCTTGACAGAAGAAGGTACCGCTCCGGTGGCCCAGCAGGCCACATCCGCTCCAGCGTCGGCATCGGGCATGGCACCCACGGACGCGTTCGTGACGGTTCCCGCCGACGCGCGCATCGCCACGCCCGAGGTGGCAACCGCACGCCTCGCGTGGGACGGCTCGGGTCTCTCGGCGGGCGAGCACATCGACTACGGCTGCACGGCTGCCCATCTGGACGTGCGCAGCGACACGGGTGCGCTTGTGGGCAGGATGTTCTCGCTCACCTACGTGGCGCTTGATGGCGAGGGCAGGCCCGACCCCACCCGTCCCGTGACCTTTGCCTACAACGGCGGCCCTGGCTGTGCGAGCGTGCCCATCAACTTTGGTGGCATCGGCCCGCGTCGCGTGAGGACCGACGGCGTGAGGCACCTGGGCCATCCCATCGAGGTGGAGGACAATCCTGCCACCCTCCTGCGCCAGAGCGACGTGGTGTTTCTGGACGCCTTGGGCACGGGCTTCTCGAGTTTGGCGGAGGGAGCCGACACCACCAAGGTCTTTGGCGTCGATGGTGACGCGGACGCCTTCTGCCGCGCCATCTCCACCTGGCTCGAGGAGAATGGCCGCTGGACGAGCCCGGTCTACCTCTTTGGCGAGTCGTATGGCACCGTGCGCAACGCCGTGCTCATGCGCCTTCTGGCCGAGCGTGACGTGCGCGTGGCGGGCGTCACGATGCTCTCGGCCATCTTCGACTGGGTACAGACCATCGAGGGCGAGGACCTCTATCACCTGGGCATGATGCCCACCATGGCCGCCGCGGCTCACTTCTTTGGCAAGGCGGGTGAGGGCGTCCCGGTGGAGGAGTGGTTCGATAGCGCGATGGCGTGGGATGAGGAGTCCCTGGCGCCGGCGCTGCTCATGGGCGACCGCCTGCCTGTGGAGTGGGAGGCAAGGGTTGCCGAGGGACTCTCCGGCTTCATCGGCCTGCCAGCACGGAAGCTTCGGCGCCAGCACCTGCGCGTGACGCTCGACGACTTCCGGCGCACCATCCTGGCGGACGAGGGCAGGGTCTGCGGCAGGCTCGACATGCGCTTCTCCTCCGACGCACCCCTCTCCCTGCAGACGAGCAGCACTTGGTTCGAGGCCGAGGACGCCGCCGACGATGCCGTAGAGGCCAGCTGGACCTGCGCCTTTCGCGCCTTTCTCCACGACGAGCTGGGCTATCGTCCGCCGGCGCGCTACCTCTCCAACAACTACGAGCACGTGGGCGTCAACTGGAAGTGGAGGCACAAGGAGCCAGGCAAGGACTGGGAGAACTCCTGCCCCAACGTCGCCTATGACATCGCCGTGGCCCTGCGGCGCAACCCCCGCATGAAGCTTGCCATCCTGGGCGGGCGCTATGACGCCGCCACCACGTTCTGGAACGTGCGCCACGACATGAGCAGGCAGTTCCTCTCCGACGAGCTCAAGGAGCGCGTGGAGTGGCACCTCTACAACTGTGGGCACATGGCCTATGCGGACGAACCGACGCTTGAGGCGATGGCGGGGGACCTGCGCGCATTCTATGAGAAGCGCTAAGCCCCCTCTCTCACAGAGGAGCGTGCCATGCATATACCAGAAAATTACCTGAGCCCCTCGACCTGTGGTGTCATGGTCGCGGCGATGGCACCCGTGTGGGCGCATGCCGCACGACGTGTGCGCGACGACCTCCCCGCCGAGAAGGTCTCGCTCCTCGGCGTGGCGGCAGCGTTCAGCTTCCTCGCGATGATGTTCAACGTTCCGATCCCCGGCGGAACCACGGGGCACGCCGTCTGCGGCACGCTCGTGGCCATCCTCTTCGGGCCCTGGCCGGCGCTGCTCGCCATCTCGATGGCCCTGGCGATGCAGGCGTTCCTCTTCGGTGACGGCGGCGTGCTCGCGCTCGGCGCCAACTGCTTCAACCTGGCCTTCGTGCTGCCGATGGTGGGCTTTGGCGCCTACCGCCTCGTGCGGCTGCACGCCCGCGGCGCCCGTGGCGAGCTCGTCGCGGCGGGAGTGGGCTCCTATCTCGGCATCAACGCGGCAGCCCTCTGCGCGGCCACCGAGCTCGGCGTCCAGCCGCTCCTCTTCGTGGACGCGGCTGGCCAGGCGCTCTTCTGCCCGTACCCCCTCTGGGTCTCGGTGCCGGCGATGCTCGTCGGCCACCTGACGGTGTGGGGCGCGGCCGAGGTCGTGTTCACGGTCGGTATCCTCGCGTACGTGCGGCGGGTGGCGCCGTCGTTCGGCGCCGGCGTCACCGTCCCGGACGGCCGTCGCGGCACGGCTGGCGTCGCGGCGCTGCTCGCCGCGCTCGCCGTGGCGACGCCGCTTGGGCTCCTCGCCACGGGTGACGCGTGGGGCGAGTGGTCCGCGGGCGACCTCGCCGCCCGCGTCGGCTACATGCCGGGCGGCATGGGTGGCTGGCAGTGGGCTGCACTCCTGCCCGACTACTCTTTGGGAGGCCTTCCGGGGTGGGTGGGGTACATGCTCTCCGCCGTCATCGGGGTGGCGCTGCTCGTGGTCGTATTCCGGCTGGCCGTGGGCCTCGCGCGGCCGGAGGTGGACTTCGATGGCCGCGCCTGAGCGCGACATCCCGGCTTGGATGAGCCGGCCGGAGGGATACGAGCCCCCACGCGACCGCGACGGCTTCATCACGCGGAGCATGCTGCAGCTCGTCTCGGCCCTCCGCGCCCTGCGCCTCGATGCGGGGAGTCCCTCGCGCCTCTCCCCGTCGCCGTCGGTCAGGCTCGTGGTGACGCTCCTTGCGGTGGTGCTGGTCTCCCTGGCAAGCAACTTGGCCTTCGTTGCCGTGATGCTCGCCCTCGTGCTCGTGCGGGCCTGCGTCCTGCCCCGCAAGGCGCTCCAGCGCGTCGTCACGACGTCGGTCGCGGCGGCGAGCCTCGCCCTCGTCATGATGCTCCCCGCGACGCTGCTGGGGCAGACGCGCGCGGCCGTCTCGATGGCGCTGCGCACGCTCGTGTCGTGCGGCCTGGTCACGTGCATGGTGCAGACCATGGCCCCCGGCGGCATCTCGTCCGCGCTCCGTGCGCTCCGTGTGCCCGGCGTCACGATCCTGACGCTCGACCTCGCCCTGCGTAGCATCGTCGACCTCGGCCGCGTGGCCCTCGAGGTCCTCACGGCGCTCAGGCTCAGGAGCGTGGGACGCAACCGCGACAAGGGCGGCTCGGTCGGCGGCGTCGGCGGGGTGCTTCTCCTGAAGGCCAGCGAGGCCTCGCGCGACACGTACGACGCCATGCGCTGCCGTGGCTTCGACGGCAGCTACGATGCGGGCGGGTGCCGCGGGTGGCCTCGTGGCGCGGACGCGCCCTGGGTCGCGGGCGCCGCCCTTCTCCTCGCCCTGTTCTCCTACCTTCAGGCGGTGGTCTGACGTGCACCAGGACGTCCACCCCGAGGCGCTCCACCATCCGCACGGAGGTGGCTTCGGCTCCGCCCTCATGCGCTTCGAGGACTACTGCTTCGCCTACGACGACGTGGCGGTGCTCTCTCACGTCGATCTCGCGATCCGTGCGGGCGACTCCGTCGTCCTCATGGGCGACAACGGGTCGGGAAAGTCGACGCTGCTCAGGGCCATGGCCGGGCTGGCCCTCCCGCAGCAGGGCAGCTACCGCTTCGACGGCGAGGCGGTCGATGCCGCCTCTATGGCGGACGCCGCCTTCGCAAAGCGCCTCCACCAGCGGGTGGGGCTCGTGTTCCAGGACTCGGACGCCCAGCTCTTCTGTGCCACCGTGGCGGACGAGCTCGCCTTTGGGCCGCGGCAGATGGGGCTTTTGGAGGGGGAGGTGGACGGCCGCGTGTCGGACGTCTGCGACCTCCTGGGCACAGGCGGACTTCTCGCCCGTGCGCCCTACAACCTCTCGGGTGGCGAGAAGCGCAAGGTCGCCATCGCCTGCACCCTCACGATGAACCCGGATGTGCTCTGCCTCGACGAGCCGATGGCGGGCCTCGACGCGAGGTCGCGCTCATGGCTGCTCGACCTGCTGCGCGAGCTCAAGCGCGCGGGCAAGACGCTCGTCATCGCGACGCACGACCAGTCGCTCGCCGACGAGCTGGCGGACTACTTCGTCTACATGGGCGACTACCACGGCTATGCCGACCGCCCGCACGTCCACGTCAACGGATGAGGCGGCGTGGCGACGCCTGCGCGCTTGCCGCCCCCGTCCTCGTCCTCGTCGGGACGCTCCTCGCTGCGACGCTCGTGGCCTACGCGCTGGTGCTCCTGGACCGCGTCCTCGTCGGCGAGAAGGCCCAGGCCTAGGCCCGTCGGACGAGGTAGCAATGGTGCACCTTGGGATTGCGCGCGAAGTCCTCGGGGATGGTCTCTTGCGTGATGTCCTCGATGGCGACCCCCGCCTTCGCGAGCGCGTCGACGTCGGGCCTGAAGCTGCGCAGGTTGCAGGAGAACACGGCGACGCCATCGCGCGTGAGCAGGCGTGAGAGGCCGATGAGCAGCTCCACATGGTCGCGCTGCACGTCCCAGCTGCCGCGCATGCCCTTGGAGTTGGAGAACGTGGGCACGTCGCAGAACACGAGGTCCCAGCGGTTCTTGGTGTGGCGCTGCTCGCCGATCCAACGGATGACGTCGGTCCGCACGTACTCATGCTCGGGACCCGTAAAGCCGTTGCGCTCCATGTTGCGCCGGGCCCACGAGAGCGAGGGGGCGCTCATGTCCACGGTGGTGGTGTGCCTGCAGCCACCGTCCGCCGCATAGCAGGTGGCGGTGCCCGTGTAGGCGAACAGGTTGAGGAAGCACCTGGATCCCTTGGTCCCTTTGGCCATCTCGCGCAGCAGGGCGCGTGTCTCGCGGTGATCCAGGAAGATGCCGCAGTCCAGGCGCGAGGCGAAGTTGACCTCGAAGGTGAGTCCGCCCTCGTCGATGAGGTGGGCTCCCACGGGGAGAGGGACGTTCCCTGGCCGTCGTGCGGGACCTGGCCGCTTGGGCCTCTCGCGCACGCCCGTGCCCTCGTTGGCATACTGGGCGCCGCCGCGGCCCTTGGTACGCACGCGCACGAACACGTCCTGGGGCTCCACGCCCAGGGCGACGGGAGCTATGGCCAGTGCGTCGAGCAGGCGCTCGCGGGCCAGGGTGGCGTCCACGTCATGCGGCGCGGCATACTCGTAGACCGAGAGCCAACGGCCTCGGCCATGGCGAGTCGGCATGAGCTCGGATCCCTCGAAGAGGTCGATGGTGACGGCGTAGTCCGGCAGGTCGGCATCATAGACGCGGTAGCAGCTCACGTCCTCGTGTCGGGCCCACCTGGCACGCGCCTTGGCAATCTTGGCGAGGCGCCGGGCGAACTGCTCGGACGCGGGCAGGAGCACGGGTACGCGCACGGGAGCCCCGCCCGTGCGCGAGGGGAGCTCCACCACCGGCCTCTCGCCAGAGAGCGCCGCGCCATCATAGCTGCGGATGGTGGCAGGCTCCCGGCCCATGAACACCGGGAGCGTCTCCGCAGGGCTGGCGCCCAGCGCCACGTCGAGCGTGGCATTCGCCGTCAGCGCGACGGCGCAGTCGTAGCCTGCACTTGTCAGGCCTGAGCAGGTGGCGAGTGCCCTTGCCTGCTGGGCGACCTCGTCCGCACGCAGCCATGAGAGGTCGCAGACGAGGAGCGCCTTCCGGGTGTCGGCGGGGTGTGGCACGACGCCCTGCCGCACGAAGCTCACGGGGACGTCCATGCCCGCCGCACGCAGGAGCTGGCGGGCGGCACTCTCGGCGCCAGGACGCGTGTCCATCGCCACGAGGGAGAGGCTGCGCCGACCCTCTTCGAGCTCCATCCGGGCTGCCTCGGCCCGTGCCTGCGCCTCGTCCATCAGCCCGTTCCAGGTCGCCTCGTCATGTCCCAGCCAACCGGCGAAGCCCCACGGTGCGTGGAGCAGCCCCGGGGCTCGGTCCAGCAGCTGTGCCGCTGCCTCCACTACGACGCTCCCGGCACCCGCAAACGCGCTCACGAGCGCGGCATGCCTCTGGCGCACCTGCCGATACCAGCCACCCTCCGCTAGGAGCGCGGCGGCGTAGTCAGCCCGCAGCGGGGCCATGGGCACGCGGCGAGAGCCGCTTGGGCTCTCGTACCCGCGACGGAAGAGCGGTGCGCCCGAGAGGTCGATGCCCACGGTCGCCCGCCCATGGGAGACGCGCACGGCCACGCGCACGTCCGGCCGGGCGGCGTTGACGTTGGGGCGGCTCCCCCGTTTGGCGAGCAGGCGGTCGACGATGGCATCCTTGCTGCGAAGTGCCACGAACTGCGTGCTCCTGAACTCGGCGTTCGTGCCGTGCGCATCCACGGCCAGGGTGGCACCCTGGCCCAGGTGCTCCTCCCAGGCGATGGCGGAGAGGCCCTCGTAGAGCGCATCGGCGTCATGGGCATCCACGTGGGAGAGCACGAGCACCACGCGCGAAGCGAGGCGCGACCACAGGCAGACGCGGTAGGCGTCCGCCAGCTGACCCGTGAAGGCCACCTGCCCGCGCAGCGGCCTCACGCCCGGGGTACTCAGGGCCCCAAGCTCGTTTGCCAGCAGCGGCTCGAAGCTCTTGGGACAGGTCGCGAAGAGCTCAAGGGCGTCGTTGGATGCGTCGTGCGCGTTCATCGGGACACCTCTCGCCCGTGGTTGGTCAGCCTCTCCATTCTTGCATAGGGAGGTTCGGTACAGGGCGGAGCGTGTGCGGCCCACATGACTCGTATGGTCGGATACCTCGGCTGCTTGGGGATATTGTGTCATCGTCTTGCCGGCCTTCCATCTCCCAGGTGACAGAATCGTTCTGCGTCAGATCGCAAAGCCCTTGGCCGCCCTGCACAGCCGTCTCCTCGTCCCATCCGGGGTCCTGCTGGTACGTCGGATGGTCGAAGGCCTGCGTCTTCGTCTACCGGCGGCCCTTGCCAATCTCCACCGTCCATCCATGCGCGGACCATTGGGCTGGCAGCAATGACTATCATGATAGGCAGATTTGTCATCCCGGCACGCATCGCAGGGACGCGCGCCATTTCCATGCGAGAGGAGTCACACATGGATCAGCAGACGCAGGCGAGGGTTCAGCACTGGAAGGACAACGTCACCGAGCAGGACCTCAAGGAGGAGCTCGAGAGCCTCCTGGCCGGTGAGGAGGAGAAGCTCAACGATGCCTTCTATCGTGAGCTCGCCTTTGGCACGGCGGGTCTGCGTGGCGTGCTGGGCGTTGGCACCAACCGCATGAACGTCCATGTGGTGGCCCAGGCAACGCAGGGCCTGGCGGACTACCTCAATGCGCACTATGACAAGCCTACGCTGGCCCTGGCGCGCGACAGCCGCCTCAAAGGCGAGGACTTCCAGAAGGTGGCCGCTGGCGTGCTTGCCGCCAATGGCATCCACGTGTTCGTGTATCCCCGCATCGAGCCCGTCCCCACGCTGTCCTTCGCGGTGCGCTACCTGCACACCTCCGCAGGCATCGTGCTCACGGCCTCCCATAACCCCGCCCAGTACAATGGCTACAAGGTCTACAACGACAACGGTGGCCAGATCACGGACGAGGCGGCGGCGGAGATCAGTGCCAACATCGGAAGGGTCGACCCGTTCAAGGACGTCAAGCGCATGGACTTCGACGAGGGCCTCTCCCAGGGCCTCATCGAGTGGACGCCCGAGGAGGTGCTTGACTCCTTCATCGACAACGTCAAGAAGGTCTCCATCCCCGGCTTCAAGGCCGACCCCTCCTACTCCGTGGTCTACACACCGCTCAATGGCACGGGCATGGAGTGCGCCAGCCGCATTCTCAAGGAGATCGGCGTTGAGAACGTCTCCGTGGTCAAGGAGCAGGCCGAGCCCGATGGAAACTTCCCCACCTGCACGTATCCCAACCCCGAGTTCCGTGAGGCGCTGCAGCTTGCGCTCGACCTTGCCGAGAAGGTCAAGCCGAGCCTTGTGGTGGCCACCGATCCCGACGCCGACCGCATGGGCACCGCCATCCCGCACGAGGGGGAGTACAAGCTGCTCTCCGGCAACGAGATGGGCGTGCTGCTCATGAACTGGCTCGCCGAGATGGCCGCCCAGAACGGTGAGGACGTGCGCCGCAAGGTGGCTGTCACCACCATCGTGTCCTCCACCATGCCTGACGTGCTGGCCCGCGACAAGGGCTTCGAGCTCAGGCGCGTGCTCACGGGCTTCAAGTACATCGGCGACCAGATCGACCAGCTCAAGGATGAGGGCGAGGAGGATCGCTACCTCATGGGCTTCGAGGAGTCCTATGGCTACCTCATCGGCACCCATGCGCGCGACAAGGACGCCATCGTCGCCGTGGAGATGTGCGTGGAGATGGCCGCCCACTATGCCGTCCAGGGCAAGGACCTCTACGAGGCCATGGAGGACCTGTACCAGCGGTACGGCTATTACCTCAACGGCACCGTCAGCTCCCAGTTCCCCGGTGCCGCGGGTGCCGAGCGCATGACGCAGATCATGGACGGACTGCGCACGAACCCGCCCACCGAGATTGCCGGCTACAAGGTGCTGGGCAGCACCGACTACGCCACGGGACCCGAGATGCCACGCGTCTCCGGTCTGCAGAAGGAGGCCGCACAGGTGCTGCCGCCGGCAAACGTCATCGAGTTCCGCCTCGAGGACGACAACAAGGTCATCTTCCGCCCGTCCGGCACCGAGCCCAAGGTGAAGGCCTACCTCTTCTCCAAGGGTGCCACGCGTGCCGAGAGCGAGGCCGTGCGCGACAGGCTCCAAGCCGCATCGGAGCGGATCCTGTCGTAGTCATAGGCATGTCTCACCTGTAGAATGATGTCGGAGCCGTATCAGACCGTCCTGCATGAGGTGGAGTCAGGGATGGCTCCACCTCTCTTTGATTAGGCGCTGAATGGGCCAGGTTGCTGAGGCAAGTCAAACATAGGCATCTACCAATGGACATACCGGCGTCTGCTAAAACGGGGACACTCGAGGGCCTTCGAGACGGCGCGCGTCGAGTGCGGGTCTGCTCTCAGGAAGCGGCGCCCCGTCGATGTCGAGGCCGTCTTCGGTGGCATCAGGCGCAGCTGGCGCCTCGCGAGGTTCTGCCTGAGAGGCCTGAGGGAGGGAGACCACGAGCTCAGGCTCGTGGCTGCGGGCCGTAACCTCAGGAAGCTCGCCCTGGCCCTCACTGCGTAGGAGGGCACTCCCCTCCTTTTCCAAGAAAGGACCCACTGGCTTGGGCTTGATGCTTCTACACCAATGGGTTCTTGTCTCATGGGGCCTTTGATACGGCCCCTTTGTAATCAACATTCCTGTTGACGGCCGGCCTGCAGGCTCAGTTGCTCAGCGCGTACAGGTCGCTTGCGCCGGCGGCGATGCTGCCGACGTTCCAGGGATGGCTGGACGCGGCGCTGCAGGCGGGGTCATACAGCGTCACGGAGCCATCGTCGTTCCGCTTCACGATGAGCGCCCAGTGTGCGGAAGAGGTGTCGAAGCCCTCCTTGAGCCTGACGATCGCCACGGTTCCCTTGGTGGCGAGCAGCGAGGTGATGCTGTCCGCGCTGGGGTCATACTGCTTGATCTTGAATCCAAGCTGCCTTGCCTCGTAGGTGAAGAGGTCGGCCGTGGTGCCCTCGTCGCCCGTGGAGGTGTATCCCTTGTCGGTGGCATCGGCGGCAAAGGCCGCGGCGGTCTTGTCGGTCTTTCCGGTGAGGCCCATGTAGGCCATGGAGAGGGCGGTGGGGCCCGAGCCGGTCACGCCCAGGACGCTCCCGGCATACTCCACGTAGGCCCAGCGCGTGTCCCAGTCAAAGAGCATGGGATAGCTGCCCTTGGCGTTGTCCTGACCAAAGTCCGATGCCTTGCTCTCGGCCGTGGGATAGCCGGCAACGAAGTCCATGGCGTCCGGCTCGCTCAGGGCAAGCTCGGGGATGCGCTGGTCAGGATACTTGTCAAGGTTCTGGGCGATGGTTGCCAGCTTCTCGTTGCGGTCGAGCTGGGTGGAGAACCTCTGGGTGAGGTCCTGCGACGCGCTGGCCGACACGCGCGCGTCCCACTGGTTGCCCGTGCCCTGCTGCTCCTGATCGCTCTGCGTCCCCTGCTGGGAGGAGCCCCGCGTGCAGGCATAGGCGAACGCCGCGATGAGGATGAGTATGGCCATCACCACCCCCAGGGTGATCCTGTTGGTGGTGAGCCCAGGACGGAAACGGCCGCCGCGACCCTCGAAGTTGATGTAGCGGGGGTGGTTGCGCGCGTTGTGGATGGAATAGCCGGTATCCTTGCCCGTGAGGGTGCGGTAGTTGTGGTCGCTCCGATATCGGGTGTTCCCACGTTGGCCCTGGACGGGTCGTCCGCCTCGCCTGCTGTTGGCACCACGCGATTGGGATCCCAGCTTTGTGCGGCGTGGGTCATCGATTCCCGCGCGTGTGCTGGGAACATAGCCGTTGCCGGTGCCATGCGGCCGGTGTTCCCTCTCGTAGTATGCCATGCTCATCTCCTGCAGCATCTCGCCTGTGCATCGACCATGATATGCCAAGCATGGGCCCGCATTTTGCGCATGGGGGCGTGCACCGGGTGAGCGTCCTAAACCTTAGGGTATTGTAACGAACCTGTGCATTTAAACATGAGAGGGCAACAACGCTTGACATCCTTTCCCCTTTTGCATAAGTTCAAAGATATAGTCAGTTTGATGCATGTATGATTGTCCCGTGGCAGTTCTTTTGGAGGGCATCGCCTATGGTGAAGCGCAGAAACGGCAGACAAGAGGCCATCAAGGAGATTGTGAGAGGCAAGTCCGTGCGTACCCAGCATGCGCTCGTGGACGAGCTTCAGCAGCTGGGTTACAACTGCACCCAGGCGACGGTCTCACGTGACATCGCAGACATGGGTCTGCGCAAGCTGAGCGAGGGCATCTATGTCCTCGCGGAGGATCTCCATCTGCAGCGTATGGTCTCCGAGTTCGTCACCTCCATCGATCGCGCGGAGAACCTTGTCGTCGTGCGCACGCAGCCAGGCACCGCTCCGGGCGTTGCGGCTGCCGTGGATGCGGCATCCCTGTCTGAGGTCCTGGGTTCGGTTGCGGGGAATGACACGGTGCTGGTGGTGTGTCGGGACATCGATGCCGCCATGGTCGTTGTCGACCTCATCGACAAGCTGCATGCCTCGAGGAAGTAGGCAGTCTCAGGAAGGTGCTTCACGGCTCTGGTGGGCGAATCCGAGCAGGAGAGGGTTGGCCAAATGACCAACCCCCTTTGTTCTTGTGTGCCCTGTCCTGAGACAGAGCTGTGAGGTGCTAGTGGCCCGTTCCGCCTGTCCCTCCGCCAGAGCTGCCAGAGCTGCCGGAGCTGCCGGAGCTGCCGGAACCTGAGTTGCCGCCATTGCTGCCACCCGAACCGCCGCCGGAGGTTCCTGTGCCCGTGGAATTGGTGTTTGTGGTGGTACCACCACCGCCATTGCCATTGGTGCCGTTTGGCGTGTTAGGTGTCGAGGTGGAGTTGGTGTCGGGTGTGTTCGTCGTGTTCGTCGTGCGTCTGCCATTGGTCTTGGGAGTGCTCTTGACCGTCGTGCCCTTGAACTTCCATGATCCATTGGACTTGTACTGGGGTTTCTCCGTTGTGGTGGGGAACTCCTGACGTGCCTGTCCTGCCAGGGCGGAGTTGATGAAGGAGACGAAGATGGGGACCGAGGTGTTGTAGGGGTGGCCGGCACTGCCACCCACGCGCACGCTGCCCTCCTCTGCGTAGCCGCACCACACGGCGACGGAGTACTGGGGGGTGATACCACAGAACCACAGGTCGCGGTAGTTTTCGGACGTGCCGGTCTTGCCGGCGACGGGGGTGTTGGCCTTGAGCGTGCTCGCGATGGCGTTTGCCGTGCCGTTGCCCTTGCAGACGCCCTCCATGACCTCGCGTGCCGCCTGGGCGACAGGGGCGTCTATGACCTGGGTGGGCTCGTCTTGGTGCTCGTAGACGGTGTTGCCATTGCGATCCTCGATCTTGGTGATCGCCACGGCGTCTCGATGTACGCCATTGGTGGCGACGGTCGCATAGGCCTCGGCCATCTGGAGGGGCGGGATGCCCACGGTGCCCAGCGTGATGGAGTCGTAGGCGGGCATGTCCTCGTCGATGCCCATGGACTTCGCGGTGCTCACGATGCTCTCGGCGCCGACCGCCTGGGCAACCTGGACGAAGCCCGTGTTGGACGAGACGGCGAACGCCTGCATGAGGGATATCGAGCCGTAGCTGGTGTTGCCGAAGTTCTGCACCTTCCACGTGGGCGATATCTGCATGGGCGACGAGCAGTTGATGGTGATGTTGGGGTTCATGCCCTGGGATATGGCATCGACCAGCGTGAAGGTCTTGAAGCTCGAGCCCGCCTGGCGCTTTGCCTGCGTCGCCATGTTGAACTGGCTCTCCGAGTAGCTCCTGCCACCCACCATGGCCTTCACGTAGCCCGTCGTGGGGTCGACGGCGACGAGCGCCGCCTGGAGCTTGGAGTTGCCGATGGCCTTGAGCCTGCTGGAGACGGCATTCTCCGCTGCCTTCTGGGCCGTGGGGTCGAGCGTGGTGTACACCTGCAGCCCGCCCTTCATGACGGTGTCCTGGTCGAAGTCCTCCAGCAGGAGCTGCTTCACGTAGTCGGTGAAGTAGGGATAGGTGGTGTTGGTGTCGGAGAAGGAGCCCTCGTTGGTGACGAGTGGCTCGCCCACGGCCTCGTCATGTTCCTCCTGGGTGATGTCGCCCTGCTTAAGCATGTGGTCAAGGACGATGTTGCGACGTGAGGTGGCTGCCTCGGGGTTGTCGATGGGGTCATAGCCCGAAGGGGACTGCGGCAGGCCGCAGAGGGTCGCCGCCTCGGCCAGCGTGAGGTCGCTCGCGTTCTTGTTGAAGTACGTGACGGCGGCAGCCTGGATGCCGTAGGCGCTGTGACCGAAGTAGATGGTGTTGAGGTACATCGTGAGGATCTGGTCCTTGGTGTACATCTTCTCCATCTGGATGGCGATGTAGGCCTCGCGCACCTTGCGCTTGAGGGTCTTGTCAAACTGCTCGTCGGAGAGGACGGTGTTGCGCACCAGCTGCTGCGTGATGGTGGAGGCGCCTTCGCTGCCGCCCGAGGCCTGCACGGCCAGGGCGCGCAGGATGCCCGTGGGATCGACGCCGTTGTGCTGGTAGAAGCGCTCGTCCTCGGTGTCAACGACGCCCTCGAGCACATAGGGGGAGATCTGGTCCTCATCCACCACGCGGCGGTTCTGGAGGTAGTACTCGCCTATGATCGAGTTGTCGGCGGCATAGACCGTGGTGGGCTCCGCCACCAGGTAGGCGTCTGCGGAGGAGTAGTCGGGGAGGTCCTGGAGCCAGCTTGAGACGAGAGCGCCCAGGGATGCACCCATGGCGATCATGAGGAGCGCCATGAAGCCGAGGATTCCCACCAGGCTGAAGCCAACGATATGCGTGCGTGAGCGCTTGCGTGCCCTTCGGGTGCGAATGCCCATTGCGACCTCCTCGAGAACATACAGACACCTCTCATTATAGGGAAGGGCGCCAGCAAAACCGCGTTGGCTCCCGTTTTCCTTGAGCCGTCATGGGTGACGCCCGATCGCCGCCGGCCCTATCCCTGTCGGTCGATGCGGTACAGGCGCATGTTCCCTTCGGAGAGAGCCACCGTGAAGCCGGGCGTGTCGTCCGTGATGTCCTCGATGCCCCGCCACATGTCGTGGTCATTGAATCCAGCGAGGTAGGAACCCTGGGCGGCATCATGGTCGAGGATGAGGACGTAACGTGCGTCCGTCGTGGCAACCGCCTCCCGCACGGAGCGGTCGTCGGCCAGATGATCGAGCCGATAGCGGATGACCAGGCTCTCGTGCGACTGCTCGTACTTGTAGAAGCCGTCAAAGTAGCGATAGAGGCACCTGATGCCAAACTGGCCATAGACCTGTGCGCTGCCGTCGGTGGGGTCGTTGATGACCACGTCGGTTCCCACGATGGCGCGCACCTGCCTGAGGAAGTCGATCTCCTCGGGGTTGATGGTGCCGTCCGTGCGGTATTCGTGCGCGAGCACATCGTGATAGGTGCCCATGGGGGTCTCGATGGTCCCGTCGCGGGGGATGGTGGCCCGCGCATCGGAGGGGTGGTCGGCGTTCACGGGTGTGTTGAGGGACCTGTCGTAGGGCAGGCCGACGCCCGGCCAGAAGGTGAGGGCCACGAAGGCGACCGAAAGTGCGGCGCCGCAGGCGATGGGCGTGGCGGCGTGCGGCTCGCGTGCACCGCGCCTGCCGCCCCAACGCTCGGCCAAGCCAGCGATCCACACGCGGGTGCGGTCGAGCCCGATGGCGAGCAGCGCCACGGCGGGAATGGCCGCCATGGCAGATATGCGGGCGGGGTCGTTGTACCAGAAGCCCGTGAGCACCTCGCGCGTGGCGCCGTCCAGGTGCTGCGCCGCCAGGACGAGCACCACGGCCAGGCCATATGAGCCGCAGAGCCAGCGATCCGCTCGCTCGCGCAGCAGGCGGACGAAGCCTATGAGCACGAGTGCCCCCGCGGCGAGCTCGGGAGCCATCGGGTGGAAGGGATTGAGGTACGAGAGCGTCAGCACACTGATGAGGGACTGCGGCATCGTCGCAAACGGCGCCCACTGGAACTCGGTGATGGGCCTGAGTGCGGACGAGGTGGCGAGTCCGTTCCAGACGAAGGCGGCAAGCGCCACGAAGGTGAGCACGATGAGGGGATTGGGCAGGTGCAGCCTGCCCACGCGCACGGTGCCGAGGGAGCGGATGTTGTGAATGATCCAAGGCACCAGCAGCAGTCCGAGCGTGAAGAAGGTGTTGGGGTGCAGGAAGGTCATGCCCGGAACCATGAGGGCCAGGACGGTGGCACAGCGGGCCCAACGGCCGCCCGTGGCCGTACGATGCGCCACACGCGTGAAGAGCGCGAAGGCGGCAGGGAGCATGCACAGCCCGGCGAGGTTGGGATAGAGCGGACCGTAGGCGAGCAGCTGCCAGGGAAACGCCGTCACACCGATGGCGGCCAGTGCGCCAAACGCCCTGATGCCCCGGCGCTGGGGGAAGAGCGTTGTCAGGGCAAGGAGCGTCGAGAGGGGAAACGCCACGAAGGCAAAGCAGAGGTTGACCGCCAGAAAGCAGAGGGCCATATCGATGTCCGAGACGCCTGCCACGAGTGCCACCACGATGTTCCAGGCGGAGGGATAGAAGCCATGGGGCCCGGGCATGACGTTGAGTGCCTCGTCAACGGCGTAGACCGAGACCCCGCGCGGATCCATGACCTGGGCATCCATCATGGCGCGCGTGGTGTTGAGATGGCTCACGACGTCCCAGGCCTGCATGGGGATGTCGATCTGCGGGAGGGCGGCGGCAAAGAGCACGAGGCCGGCCGCGAGGCCAACGGCCGCATAGAGGAGGACGAGTCGCCAGGGGACGCCCTCGGCGAGGTAGCCGGTCGCCTGTCCGCCTGTCCCGTGCGCCTTCCGCTCATGCCAGGTGCGCACGACGCAGCCTGCGACGAGGAGGAGCGTCGGGACCAGCAGCATGGTCAGGGGCGTGGCGGGGGCACCCAGCAGGTGGTAGGCCAGCCCCAGCATGCAGTAGAGCGTTGCCGAGAGGGGGGCGCCAACCAGGAGCGCCCCCTTGCTTGTGAGACCCATGGTGCGTCCCAACATGAGGCCAGGGGCGAACAGGACGGCTGCGGCGACGGCAAGCGCTATGTACAGTGAGAGCCACATGCTAAGGGACGCCTCTCTCGCGATGGAACGTGCGACGCGTGCGGGCCAGTGCCTATGCATCACCCCCATTGTATGGCTAGATGGTGCTGGCGGCGGGGCTCTAGGGTGGGGCACTGCCCCCTGTCCGCAGTGTCTAGCTCATGCTGTCCAGTCCGAGCAGCGCCGCCCCGATGGCCCCGCAGAGCTGTGACTCCTCATGGGTGCGTACGGGTGCCCCCAGCACGTCCTCCAGGGCCCTCACCACACCGGCATTGTTGGCGACGCCGCCGGTCATGAGGTAGGGCGCCTCCCCCCTCACGCGCTTGGCCAGGGTGGCGGTCTTGCGCGCCACGCTCTCGCAGAGGCCGTGGATGATGTCGGGCACAGGCGTGTCCTGGGCCACCAGCGAGACGACCTCGCTCTCCGCGAACACGGTGCACATGCTGGAGATCCTGACGTCCCTCTTCCATGTGAGCCCTGTGGCGCAGAACTCGTCGAGCGGCATCTCCAGCGCGCGGGCCATCATCTCCATGAAGCGACCGGTGCCGGCGGCGCACTTGTCGTTCATGACGAAGTTGAGGACGTTGCCGTTCTCATCCAGATGGATGACCTTGGAGTCCTGCCCGCCGATGTCGATGATCGTGCGCGCCTCGGGCGCCAGAAGGTGCGCGCCGCGGGCGTGGCAGGTGATCTCGGTGATGGAGCTGTCCATGTCGGGGATGCTGTCACGCCCGTAGCCGGTGGCAACCTTGAGGGCCATGTCATCCTCGGAAAGGCCCGCCCTTGCGAGCACCTCGGCCTTTGCACGCCGGGCGCTCTCGGTTGCCTTTGCACCCGTGGGCACGATGACGCTCGCCACCACCTCGCCCGCCCCATCCACGATGGCCGCATCGGTGGAGGTGGAGCCGGAGTCCACGCCGAGCACATAGGTCTGCCCTCCTGGTGCCGTGCGTGTCGTGGTGGCATCCGCGTCGGTGCCGCGCAGCGCCTCGCCAAACGCCTCGAGGCGCGTGCGCAGCTGGCCGGCGCTCTGCGAGCTGCCGTCCGTCTCGACCTTGACCATGGGAACGTCCTCCCTCGTGGTGAGTGCGGCGTACTCGAAGCCGTAGTAGTCGCAGAACTTCATGGTGTGATAGATGATGCCACGCTGGCCCTCCGCCCCCACGAGCCGCGTGCGTGCGCTGGCGTCCGTCATGCGCATGCAGGGCATCTGGTCGAGGAGCGCATCGGCGTACCAGTCCAGGAAGTCGTCTAGGGGAGACCCGTCCGCCTCGTGCACCTCGCAGGCGGCGCATGATGCCGGGGACTGGGCGCGGGCCAGGCGTGCCGGGGGAGACGCGAGCACATGTCGCTCGGTGCAGGTGCGGTTCTCCACGGGTCGATCGATGGCGGAGGAGATGGCGTCGAGCAGGGAGGACGTGGCGTGCGCCCCCAGCAGGGAGATGGGCGCGTGCTCGCGGGGCAGCGGCGGCACGAACGCCGCGAGGGCCGCCCCGGCGTCAAAGCCGCGTCCGCTGTAGGCGGCATAGCGCTCGGCAAGGTCGGCCAGGCGCGCACGAAAGAGCCTGCGTGCCGCCGCGTCACGGTGATGGGGCAGGTCGAGCAGATAGGCAAAGTCGAGGTTCCCGCGCTCACACACCACGTCGTAGGCACGGCGGATCACATCACAGCAGGTGACGAGCACCACCTCGTGCACGTCTGACGCCAACAGCCGCTCTATGAGTCCCTTGCCGTAGCCACAGAGGTTGGGATGGGCGAGGCGATCCGCCTCGTCAAAGGAAGGCACGTCCGCCTCGGCCAGGCGCGCCTGGGCACCAAGGCCCGCCAGCAGCTCCGTGGGCGTGTACTTGCAGGCATAGTAGACCGTATGCGTCACGGTATCGGCGCATGTCGCCGTCATGTCCCCTCCCTCCGCGTGCGCAGCAGCTCCAGGAAGGCCGAGAGGCGCGTGGACATCTGGCCCTCCATGCAGTTGGCACGCTCGCAGGCATCCCCGTCAAGCACCAGCACGGGTAGGCCCTCGGCCTCGAGCCTCGTACGCATGAGCTGGGCGGCGCCCGCCGTCTGCTTGCAGCCCCAGTGGCAGAACACCACCACCCCGTCGGCCCCGGTCTTTCGGGCCAGCCTGCTCAGGCACCTGACGCGACGCTCCGCGGGTCCGTTGAAGCAGCTCCTGCTCACGCGTTCCGCCATGGCCTCAAAGGGGTGGTCGGCACCGAAGAGGCGCTCCTCGCCGGGGGCGGGCACGTGATTGAACATCATGTCGGAGGCGACGATCTGCGCCTCCTGCGAATGGTCTATGTGCTCTGCGATGGACCCCAGGAAGTAGGGGGAGACGTGCGCCCACACCAGGTTGATGCCCCGGTAGGCGGGTGCCTCCCGGTAGTCCTCGCACATGTGGCTGGCAAGCCGCGCCGCCTCGGGCGTGCCCAACGAGAGCATGAGATCCAGCATCTCCATCATGTCGAGCGTCATGGTGTTGGCCAGGTACCTCCCGCGCCTCAGGGGCAGGCTCTCTGCGAGGGTGTCCTGTGTCGTGAGGGAGCGCGTCACCATCTCGTGGAGCAGCTCCTCGTCCAGCGTACGCCCATAGGCCTCCCCGACGTCGCGGGCGACCGCGCGCAGCTGGTCGGCCACATACCCGATGGAGTCGCGCGTGGTCTCATAGGGCACGTCCACATAGGCAAAGGGAACGTCCCACCTTCGGGCGAGCTCGCGAAACGTGAGGTTGTTGGCATCGCAGGCGACGGAGGTCGCCGCCAGGTACCTGCGCGGCCGCAGGATGCCGGAGGTGGCCAGCCCCATGAGCACGCGGTGGTACGAACAGTACGTCTCGGGAAAGCCCGCCCCCTCGGCCTGTCCGATGAAGGCGCTCTCCGCCTGGGCACCGCTCACGAACGATGCCACGGCCTCGGCCGTCACGGGCATGAGGTGCAGGGCACGAAAGAGCTCGTTGGGCATGAAGATGCTGGTGATCACGGAGTTCTCCGCGTCGGCCATGGCATCCACCACGGAGTTCATGAAGAGCGCATAGCCCTCCCTGCCCGAGCGCAGGAATCTCCCGTCGGGCAACAGGCGGGACTTTCGCGCCATGAGCTTGAAGCCCATCATGAGCCACTGACGTACCCTGTCGGGCCGTGACTCCAGGTTGCGTGCGGCCACATCGCCGTACCACCCTATGATGCGGTCGCCAACGCTTCGCTGTGCCATGACCCTCCCCACATGTCGCTGCGTACGATGCGGCCCTAGCTTACAAGTTCGGTGATCTCGAAGGTCTGCCTGCTGGCCTCGATGGCCTCCCGCGGCCCAAACACGCATACGGCATGGTGGTGGGGAAGCCCCTCGAGCGCCTTGGCCGCCGCACGGATGTCATCCGCCGTCACCGCCAGCATCTGTGCGCGCATGCGGTCGCGCCACGTGGCGGGTCTGTCGGCGAAGTAGTCGCCGTCCTGCCTGCGCGCGAGGGCGCGCGCCTTGAGTGGCGCGTCGTGACCGGCGACGGTCGACACGATGTAGCCCTCGAGCTCCTCTGGACCGCTATCCCAGGCGGCAAGCCAGGATGCCGTGCCCTCGTAACGGGCGAGCGTGTCATCGACGCTGGGGTCGCGATACGACCAGAACTGCCTGAGCCCCAGGGGCGTTCGCCTGAAGCCCACCCCATAGGCGCCGCCCCTCACGCGGACGGCATTCCATAGGTAGTCATAGGAGAGCACGCGCGAGATCACCTGCCAGGTGCCCAGACCCAACTGGTCGCCTGCGGCCCGGGCATCGCCCTCGCAGACGTAGCTTACGGTGGAGGGAATGACGAAGGCCTCGTTGGTGGGGGTGGGCTGCGGCATCTCGAGCCGAGTGTCACAGGGTGCGGCCACGCTCAGGCCCAGGGTGCCTCCCAGCTCCCAGAAGCGCGTGCAGTCGGCCATGGAGCCGGTGAGGCTTACGGTCACGCCATCGGCCACGAAGATGCGGTGGCAGAGGTCGCCCAGCCGCTCGGCCAGGTCATCCGCGCGCTCGTCCCAGTTGGCGAGCAGGTCCTTCACGAACAGGTAGTAGTCGATGCCACTCATGCGATCCGAGAGCGCGGCGCCGCGGGAGTAGTGCGTGGAGAGCCGCGCCATGCCTGCGGAATGGCCCGCCCCCGTGAAGTACTGGTCGAGACCCACACGCTGCTGCATGAGCTGCTCGAAGATGCGGTCGCCATCGGCGAACGACGTGGTGCCCCACACCTCGGTGGGCAGCGTGGCCAGCGCGTCCAGATGTTCGGAGAGCGCGCTCGCGCTCGCCACCATGAAGGGCCGCGTCTCATCGGCCTCGTCCGTCGCGTAGACGTTGGTGAAGAACGAGAGGTCGCCCAGCTGCTCCTCGACGAGCATGTCCAGCTCGGCGGCCGTGTGCGCCGCCGTGTCCAGGTTGCCGAGCAAGGTGGCCAGCACGCCCACGTAGGGGAGGTCATCCAAGGAGAGGTGTCTCAGGTCGAAGTAGTGATAGGCATAGGTGATGCGGTGTGTCCTCAACTCGTGATAGAGGCAGGGGAGTGGCGCCTGCAGCTCGCACAGCGCCTGTTCGGCAGGGGCATCCCCGATGTCCGTCACGCTCAGGCGGGGGAGCTTGGCCAGGTCCTCCGGCGCGTCTGGCGCCTCCTGCTCGTCGCGCAGTGCCGCCACCTCGGCACGCACGCGCTCGAGCCCCTCTGCGCCCATGCTCGCGGGACCCGCCGTGCCGTCCTGCTTCGCCTGCTCGACGGGATCCAGCTCCACCTCGGCATTGTGGGCGCTCTCGGGCACCAGCTCGCGCAGGAGCGTCTCGAAGTAGCCCTGGTCCAGCTGGTCGCGCATGTGGTCGATGGCGTCCTGGTACCGCAGGTAGTCCACGGGTCGGTCATCGTCGTAGAGCCAGCTCGAGAGCGCCGCCATCGAGAGCGCGACGCCGTCGGCGACGCCACCGAAGTCGCCCTCTCGTAGGTTGAATTCCGCCTGCGCGAGCGATGCGACCAGGCGCTGGCGCTCGATGCCGTCCGTGCAGAGCCTGCGGCAGGTGTCCTCCACCAGGGTGCGGAACTCCTGCGCGACCTGCGGCCTCGCCCCCTTGAGGTCAAAGATCACGACCGGTTGCAGGGTGGCGTCCATGAGATAGGCGCTGAGGTCGTCACCCAGGCCGCTGTCCAGCACGGCGCGCTTGAGCGGAGCCTCGTTGGATCCCGTGAGGGCGTCCAGCAGCACGTCCACCGCGAGCACGCGCTCGCGTTCGGCGGCCGTGCCGAGCACATAGGCCAGGCCAATCGTGGCGTTGTCGGGCGAGGTGACCATCTCCACGCGTCGCAGCGCCGGTGTGACGGGTGCCTGCAGTGCCAGCGGGTTGGGTGCTCCTGCCGCCTGGGTGCGCGCACCGTCAAAGCGCGCGCCGATGAAGGCCAGCTCCCGCTCGATGTCCAGGTTGCCATAGAGGATGGTGTAGCTGTTCTCGAGGGTGTAGTGGCGCGCGTGGGTGTCCAGGAACTCCTCATAGCTCAGGCTCGGGATGACCTTGGGGTCGCCACCGGACTCGAAGCCATAGGCCGTCTGGGGGAAGAGCTGCTCGTTCAGGGCCTGCATGAGCACCTCGTCCGGATTGGAGAGGGCGCCCTGCATCTCGTTGTAGACCACGCCGTTGTAGGAGAGCACTCCCTCGTCCGTGGCCTCGAGATGCCAGCCCTCCTGCTCGAAGATGCGTGGGCGGCGATAGATGGCGGGGTGCAACACCGCGTCCAGGTAGACGTCCATGAGGTTCTCGAGGTCCCGGACGTTGGTGGAGGCCACGGGGTAGATGGTCTTGTCGGGAAAGGTCATGGCGTTCAGAAAGGTCTGCATGGACGTCTTGATGAGGTTGACGAAGGGCTCCTTGACGGGGAACCGCTCGCTCCCGCAGAGCACGGAGTGCTCCAGGATGTGGAAGACGCCGGTGCTGTTGGCGGGCGGCGTCTTGAAGGCGATGGCAAAGCTCCGGTTGTCATCATCCACATCGAGCCACATCACGCGGGCGCCGGAACGATGACGGTAGATGTGCGCCGTGCCCGAGAGCTCGCTCAGGGGTTCCGTGGCGATATGGGTGAAGTCCTGGTTCATACGGATCCTCTCGTTGGGTCGCCCGATTGTAGCGGGTGCGTGGGACGTTCGTGTGATTGTGCCATACACATACGGCCGCGCGCGAGGCGTACTGCGGCATGCCGCGGGCCTTTGCGGCCCTGAGGCCGCGACAGGAACCAGGCCGCCGCGCATCCGCATGCCACGACGGCCTGGCCCCGCGTATGTCTGGCGTGGACTCCCCTACTTGATGACCAGCGTGTCGCATTTGGCGTTACGGGTGAGGTAGGTGGAGATGGAACCCAGGAGCGCGTATTTGATGGACGAGAGGCCACGCGCGCCACAGATGATGAGATCCGGGTGGATGACGTCGATCATCTCCTCCTTGAGGGTCTCGCGGATGCGACCGGCCTTGACGATGACCTCCACCTTCTTGATGGCATCCTCCGACCGTGCCTTTGCCACGTCCACTGCGATGGACTCACGGAAGCTCTTCTCTAGGGCGGCGATGAGCTCGCCTGGATAGGTGCCTGCCGCCTCGAGTGCCGTGGAGTCTATCACATGGCCGATGTAGAGCTCGGCATTGTTGTTTGCCGCCACGATGGTGGCTCGGCCCAACACCTTCTGCTGCATCTCGGTGCCATCCAGCGTCACGAAGATCTTGTCGTACCCCAGGCTTTGATAGTCAGTCATGGTGAGCGCCTCCTGCCGTGATGGGGTCATGGTCCCTGTGGGTGAGTCTACCCGTCTCCCCGTCGTTCCTTCGCAGCCCGTGGGCCTGCGTGACCCGCATTCCGTGAGCGGCCCGTGGTGGGCACATGGTTGTCTTGTGGGAAGGGAGGGGCGGTGGTGCCGTTGCGTCATCATGGATGGGCATCTGAAGCTGGGGAAGGGAATGTGCTTGAACCTCATCGAGCTGTTGAAGGCCATACTGTACGGCATCGTCGAGGGCATCACGGAATGGCTGCCCATCTCGTCTACGGGCCACATGCTGCTGCTGCAGCGGGTCATGCCGCTTGCCGTGACGGCGGACTTCTGGGACATGTTCCTCGTGGTCATTCAGCTCGGTGCCATCCTGGCCGTGTGCGTGCTCTTCTTTGGGCGGCTCAATCCCTTCTCCCGCCATAAGGATGCGGCAGGGCGCCGTGGGACCTGGGCGCTCTGGGCCAAGATCGTGGTCGCCACCATCCCCGCCGCCATCATCGGCCTGCCCTTGAACGATTGGATCGATGAGCACCTGCAGTCCTCTCCCGTCATTGCCGCCGCGCTCATCGTCTATGGCGCTGCGTTCATCGTGATCGAGACGGTGCGGTCCCGGCCCCGGCATGCGGTGGGGGCGCATGCCGTCCAGACGGTCGCCGACGACGACCGTGCCCGCGTGCGGGACATGACCGAGCTGGGCTTTCCGACGGCCATCGGCATTGGCATCTTCCAGGTGCTCTCCCTGGTGCCGGGCACCTCGCGCTCCGGATCGACCATCATCGGTGGCCTGATCCTGGGCTGCTCTCGCCCCGTTGCCGCAGAGTTCACGTTCTTCCTGGCCATCCCCACCATGTTTGGTGCCAGCGCCCTCAAGCTGGTCAAATTCTGTGCTGGTGGCAATGGCTTCTCGTCCTATGAGGGGTCCATCCTCACCGCGGGATGCATCGTGGCGTTCCTCGTGTCGCTTCTGGCCATCCGCTTCCTCATGGGCTTTGTCAAGAGGCACGACTTCAGGCCCTTTGGCGTGTACCGCATCATCCTGGGCGTCGCCGTGATCGCTGCCATGCAGCTGACGTAGGCATGGAAGACCCGGTGGTTCGAGAGGGCCGTGGTCGGGGCATTCGTCCCTGTCTCCCACTGGCTATAGGCAATTCAGGGCCCTGCGTCCCACATCGATGGACTAGACTGGGCCAATGCGGGGTAAACATGAATTCGTTTGAAGGGCGAGTTTGGGCACGTGGCTGCTCGACTCCAGGTAAATGGTCCAGGGGGCTTTCCCAACCTTTGGCCGCGAAGGGACACATATGCTGAATCATGCCACTGACATCTCACGTCGCACGTTCGTTGGCACGGGCCTCGCCGCCTCTGCGGCCCTGGTTCTGACCGCCTGCTCGGGTGATGGTGCGCCATCTCCCACGGCGCCGTCGGGCGACGTCTCGACCTCCTCGGCAACCAAGATCGATACGGACGCCTTCAACGGCCTGGTCGCCTCCGGGATCGTCGCGGACGATACGACCATCGCCGCCAGCTCCTGGGCGCAGGCCATCAAGGATCGCGGTACGCTCCTGCTGGGCGGGGTGGAGACGTCCACGCTGTTCTCCCAGTTGGATGACACCGACGGCAAGGACTACGGCTTCGATGCCGGTCTGGCGCAGCTCCTCACGCGCTACGTCCTAGGGGATGCGGACAGGTACACGCTCACCCAGGTGACCTCCGACACGCGCGAGTCCGTCCTGCAGAATGGGCAGGTGGACTGCGTGTTCGCAACCTATTCCATCACGGATGACCGCAAGAGGGTCATCTCCTTCGCCGGCCCCTACTACGAGTCGCGCCAGGGCATCCTGGTCGCGCAGGACAACACCGACATCAACGGCATCGAGGACCTTGCCGGCAAGAACGTCGCCGTGCAGTCGGGCTCCACCGGTCCCGACCTGCTGAGCGAGGCCGCCCCCGACGCCAAGCAGCAGCTGTTCCAGACCTCCTTGGAGGCGGAGGAGGCACTCTCGCAGGGCCGGGTCGATGCCTATGCCTTTGATCTCACGCTGCTGGAGAGCGTGGTTGCCCAGCAGCCCGAGAGCTTCAAGATCGTGGGCGAGCCCTTTGGGACCGTCGACCCCTACGGCATCGGCCTGCCCCTCGGCTCCGATGGCGTCTCCTTCGTGAACGACTTCCTCCAGAAGGTGGAGGACGATGGCACCTGGGCGAAGCTGTGGCAGATCGCCATCGGTGACCGCACCAACCAGTCCACGGCCCCCGAGCCGCCGCAGGTGGGCAAGGCATAGGCTTGGGCCCAGCACAGGGGACCGACGTGCGGGAGACCCCCATACTGGGGTCCTCCCTTTGAGAGGAGGCGGGCATGGGGCTTAGCGAGCTTGTCGCCCAGTACGGCGACAGGTATCTTGCGGCGCTGCTCACGACCTGGGGCATGACCGCCGTGTCATTCGTGTTCGTGATGGTGCTGGCCCTGGCCGTCACCATCATGCGCACCTGTCCCATTGCGCCGCTCCGCCGCTTCGGTGACCTCTATGTGCAGGTGTTCCGCAACATCCCCGGCATCTCGCTGCTGGTGATTGTCGTGTACTCGCTGCCCCGTTTGGGTATCGTGCTCGACTACCTCCCCAGCGTGATCGTGGTCGTCTCGCTGGTGGCGTCATCGTTTGGCAGCGAGAACTTCATGAGCGGCATCAACACCATTCCCGTGGGCCAGATCGAGGCGGCGCGCTCCCTCGGCCTCACCTTTGGGCAGATCATGCGCCAGGTGGTGGTTCCCCAGGCCCTGCGGGCCACCATCCTGCCCATGACCAACCTGCTCATCGCCGTCATGCTCACCACGTCCCTCGGCTCGCAGGTGCCGCTTGATCCCAATGAGCTCACAGGTGTGGTCTCGTATGTCAACACGCATACGACGGGAGGTATCGTCGCGTTCGTGCTGTCGGCCCTAGGCTATGTCCTCACCGCGGTGGCAATTGGCTGGGCGGGCAACCATGTCGACAAGAGGGCGAGGGTCCTGCGATGAGCTCTCACACCCCCTCCATGCGCGACATGCTGTACGAGGCCCCAGGTCCTCGGGCGCGTCGCCGCATCCGTGTCTGGACGGCGGTGGGCAGCGTCCTGCTGCTGGCCCTCGTCGTCCTGGTGCTGAGGCAGTTCGCGCTGAAGGGACAGTTCGCGCCCCGCTACTGGGCGTTCTTCCTGCAACCCACCACCTGGGCGTTTCTGGGCACCGGCTTTCTGGGTACGCTGTGGGCCTCGTTGGCGGCGGGCGCCCTCGCCCTGGTGCTGGGTCTCGTGCTCATGCTGGGGCGTATCAACGGGCCGATGGTGGTGCGTGGCGTCTGCCGCGTGGTCACCGACTTCTTCCGTGGTGTCCCCAGCCTGCTGCTCATCTACTTCTTCTTCCTGGTGCTTCCGCAGTATGGCATCAGCATGCAGCCCTTCTGGATGATCGTGCTCCCGGCGGGCCTCGCGGCATCGGGTGTGCTGGCAGAGGTGTTCCGGGCCGGCGTGAACGCGGTTCCCACGGGGCAGGTGGAGGCGGCCCTCTCCCTGGGTATGAGCCAGCGTGCTATCACCTTCAAGATCGTGCTGCCGCAGGCGGTGCGCTTCGTGATCCCCACGCTCATCTCGCAGCTCGTGGTGGTGGTCAAGGACACGACGCTGGCCTACGTGGTGAGCTATCCCGACATGATGCAGAACGCGCGCGTGCTGGTGAACAACTACAACGCGCTCGTCTCCACCTATCTCGTGGCGGCGGTCATCTACATCCTGCTCAACTACCTCATCAACAAGGCGGCCGCGCTGGTTGCCAGCCGCACGGGCGTGACCATCATGACACGCTCGAGCGCGCGTCCAATCTAGATCGGAAGGCACCATGGCACAGGACAGGAACGACAGCCCGGACAGGGACGCGCAGCCCGTTATCGAGCTGCGCCACGTGGAGAAGCACTTTGGCGACCTCCACGTGCTGAGGGACGTGAGCCTCAAGGTGGGCAAGGGAGAGGTGCTCGTGGTCATCGGACCCTCTGGTTCGGGCAAGTCAACGCTCATCCGCACCATCAACCGCCTGGAGACCATCGATGCGGGAGACATCCTCATCGAGGGTACGCCCCTCCCCCAGGAGGGGCGGCAGCTCGCCGCCATGCGGGCGAGGATCGGCATGGTGTTCCAGAGTTTCAACCTGTTTGCCCACAAGTCGATCCTGGACAACGTGACCATGGGTCCCGTCGAGGTGCTGGGCACCCCGCGCAAGCAGGCGGAGGACGAGGCACTGGAGCTGCTCAGGCGCGTGGGCGTGGCGGAGCAGGCGCACAAGGTCCCAGCTCAGCTCTCCGGCGGCCAACAGCAGCGCGTGGCCATCGCCCGCTCGCTGGCCATGCATCCCATGGCCATGCTCTTCGACGAGCCTACGAGCGCCCTCGATCCCGAGATGATCAACGAGGTGCTCGAGGTGATGGTCGAGCTCGCGCACGAGGGCATGACCATGATGGTCGTCACGCACGAGATGAACTTCGCTCGGCGCGTGGCCCACCGTGTGGTCTTCATGGCCGATGGGCAGATCCTGGAGCAGGCTGCCCCGGACCGGTTCTTCGAGCATCCGGTGGCGCAGCGTGCCCGCGACTTCCTCGACTCCATCAAGGGACACTAGGTCACGGGTCTGCATGTCCCACTAGTGGGGGTGACGGGTGACAGGGGTGTGCCGTCGCCCATAGTTGGGAAGAAAACCCAAGCGGGACGGGACACGGCGGAGTCTCTCGTGCGCCAGGCATGTCTCCGAGGGGAGCTCGGATTCGAGCGCCCGTGACGATGCCGTAGTCACGTAATGGTGGCGTGGGAGCGAAGTGGCCCCAAGTGCGTGCTCGGTCGTATGCTCATGGCGCGCAGGCGGCACCCACGGATGGCAAAAGCCCAGGATCGAGACTTTTTGAGATTCGCGCAGGCGTCAGATGGCTCCCAATTTCCCAATGGATTCGCCTTGCGCCCCAATCTCAGCACGCACTTGGGGCCACTTCGTTCCCTTGGGAACATAAGAGGATGCCCGGTCTCAGCCGGAGCACCCATAACGCCCTCCTACGGAAGCAGAAGCTAGCTGTTGACGGTCAGGACGTTGTTCGCGTACGACATGGGGGAGGCTCCTGCAGGCTCTATCACTCCAGGAACGCTGGGAAGGGTCTCCACCCCTCAGTGTTCGACCCGTAGGGCCTGGCATAGGCCCACTCGCGAGCGAGCGTCCAGACAGGCGGAAACCCCCAGCCGAAGCGTTGAAGTGCGATCCCGACCCATGAATATCATGGTTGCAACGTGCGTCGGCCCAGACACGCTTGAGGTTCTCGGCCGCACGGGATGATCACAGAATGGCGGCCCCATCCTCGAACGATGTCCTGGACTGGAACCGTTTATCAGATCTGCTGCATGTTGGCTGCGACGGACGAGTACCAGAAGTTGGCGTTGGGCGGGCAGTACTTCTTGGCCATCGACATCGTGAGGGCGCTGCCATAGCCCTTGGCAAGGCCACTCACATGCGCCTTGATGGCGGTGTCCCAGTCGCCCCAGCTGGAGCTTCCCCAGCCCCAGGCATTGTGCGGCTTGAAGCACACGGCACCCTTGCTGCTCTCCACGGCCGAGATGGCCGGGGAGAGGCGTGGGTCGACCCCGGAGTCCCAGGCGGCGCTGGCGAACGTGGCGCCGTGGCCGGCGAGGGGGGAGCCTGCGAGGTACCTGTCGATGCGCCCGGACCACTGCGCCACGAAGGTGGTCTTGTCGCTGCTCCAGCTGACCTGGTCGGCGTTGCCGGGGTTGCCTTTGGTGGAGGGCGAGTCACTCGGAGTGGTGGTGTCGGTGGTGGTGTTGGAGGAGTCATTCGAGGGGGTGTCCACCGTGGCGGTGTTGCCGCTCTCGGTGGAGAAGCTGCTGTCGCTGTTGGACGCGGCGTCTGCGAGGGCTGCGGCTTCGTCGGCCTCCTCCTGCCGCTGCTGCTCCTCCATCTGCCTCTGCATGTTCTCGCGGGCGTTGACGGCGTCATCCAGGGCGGCCTTTGCCTCCTGTTGCCTCTGCTCGGCCTCGGCCTTCTGGCCGTCGAGATCGCTCTTGGTGTCCTGGAGGTCCTTGGCCATGCTGACGAGGCCCTTGATCTGCTCGGAGTTATAGTCCGAGATGGCGTTCATGTACTCGATGTTCTCGATGAGGTCGCCCAGGCTCTCGGACGAGAGCAGGAGCTCGAAGATGCCCGCGGAACCTTCCTGCAGCTTGTACTGGGCGCGCACGCTCTGCGCGGCCGCGCTCTGCGCATCGGGCAGCTGCCGCTCGAGGTCGTCGATCTTCTGTTGGTTGTCATCGATCTTCTGCTGGATCTGACTGACCTTGTCGGTGGCGTCGTTATAGGCGGTGTTGCTGTCCTCCACCTTCTGCTGGAGGTCGTCGAGCGTCTCGGCCGAGATGGGCTTGGGGGATGCGATGCCCATGCTCAGGACAAGCGCACCCGTCGCGATGAGCGTCGTCGTCCGTGTGGTCCAGCTGTGCCTCGTTGTCAAGATGCGCCTCCCGGTCGAATGCCGATGACATCATTTATCATCAACATCTTACCTCGTGCTGCCCATGCACACGCATCCTGCAAAACTCTAGGGTGGAAGTTGAGGGTTTTGCAGGACCTGTGGACGGGCCCGGCATCCGAGGTCGCGCTAGGGGGAGAGCGGCGAGACGAATCCCGTGTCGATCACGATGTCGCAGCTGGCGTCGGGGTAGCGCAGGAGCACGGCGTCGGTGATGCGCCTGCGCAGCTCATCGTCGTCGATGGGGAGCCGCTCGGGACGATAGCAGTCCAGGCTCACATGCGCCGGTCCCCCTGCGACGGGATGGGTCACCTCCACATCGTGCACCGAAAGCGAGGGATCTATGCCCGCGAGGCGCGCGGCGAGCCAGTTGCGCAGGTCTGCCAGGCCGTTTGTGGTCTCGATGGGGTCGCAGTGGAGCACGATGCGCAGCCCCTCCTCCCGGAGGAGGTCGCGCTCGATGAGGTCGAGCACCTCGTGGCTATGGCGCACGGTGGTGTCCGCCGCCATCTCCACATGGGCGCTTGCGAACTGGCGCCCGGGGCCGTAGTCATGGATGAGCAGGTCGTGGGTGCCCAACACGCTGGGATAGCCCATGATTCTGTCGTAGACGCGACGGACGAGTGTGGTGGAGGGGGTCTGTCCCAGGAGGGGGTTGACGGTGTCGCGCATGAGGCCGATGCCGCTCGCCACGATGAGGACGGCCACGCCCAGGCTCGCCCATCCATCGAGCTGAACGTCGGTGAGCTGCGAGACGATGCCTGCCGCCAGGACGACCGAGGTGGTGATGACGTCGTTGCGCGAGTCGATGGCGGTGGCCTCGAGCACCTTTGAGCCGGTGCGCCGTCCCATGCTGTGGTTGAGGCGCATCATACCGAGCTTGACGAGTATGGAGGCCCCGAGCGCGAGCACGGTGGGGACGTTGAAGTCGGTGGGCGTGGGCCAGAGGATGTGCTCGATGGAGCTGCGTCCCAGCTGTGCGCCCATGACCACGATCAGCATGGCGACGGCGAGGCCGGCAAGGTACTCGAAGCGGCCATGCCCAAAGGGGTGACCCTCGTCGGCGGGACGGCTGGCAAGTCTGAAGCCGATGAGGGCCACCACGTTGCTCGAGGCGTCCGAGAGGTTGTTGATGGCGTCCGCCACAACGGAGACGGAGCCCGCGAGCACGCCCGCGGCGCCCTTGCCGATGCTGAGCAGCACGTTGAGCAGGACGCAGGTGACGCTCGAAAGGCGTCCGTAGGCGGCGCGCGTGGCGGGGTCGTCCAGGTCGGTGGGGTCGGGGACCATGTGGGCGACGATGCGCGTGGCGAGGTCGTCGGATCGCCTGGGTTGGGATGGGTGCCCCATGGGCACCTCCTCTCGGATGCGTGGCGGGCAGGACGCGCGTGGCTAGGCGCAGACGACGTTGGTGGGCTCGCAGCCCTCCACCAGCAGCTCGATGACGGCATCGAGCCCCATGCGGATGAGTGCGTCGCTTGCCTCGCGCGAGACGTAGGCGGCGTGGGGCGTGACCACGCAGCGGGGGTGGTTGATGAGCCGCTGGTTGCGATGTGCTCCCTCGTCGGCGAGCACGTCGAGTGCCGCCGCCTGGATCTGACCGGCATCGAGGGCGTCTGCCAGGGCGCCCTCGTCGATGACGGGACCGCGCGACGTATTGACGAGGAAGGCGGTGGACTTCATGACCGTAAGCTCGTGGGGGCCTATGAGCCGTTCCGTCTGGGGGATGAGCGGGCAGTGCAGGCTCACCACATCCGAGGCGGCAAGCAGCTCGTCGAGGGTCGCGGCCTGTGCACAACCGGCCTCGGCAAGCTCCCCGGCGCTCTTGGTGGGCGCCCATACCAGCACGCGCATGCCCATCGCCCGGGCGATGGGCACCACGGCGCGGGCGATGTTGCCAAAGAAGACGAGTCCCAGCGTCTGTTCCTGCGTGCGATGCATCTCGTAGCCCTGGTGCGGGTCCCATGCGCCGCCCACTACCGTGCGGTTGGAGAAGGTGACCTGGCGCTCGAGGTCGAGCATGAGCGCAATGGTGTGCAGGGCGACATCCTCCGCGCAGTAGCCGGGACAGTTGCTCGTGAGCACTCCCTGCCGTGCGAGGCCCGCCACGTCCATGTGGTTGAGGCCGATGGAGAGGCTGGCGATCAAGCGTATGCCCGCATGGGCCATCATGTCCACCGCCTCGTCGCGTACGGGCATGAGTTCGCCCAGGATGGCCTCGTGGCCAGCGACCTGCTCGGCCGCCGGGACGGTCATGGGGGCGTGGGCGATGCCCGTGAGCTCGAACTCTTCCTCGAGGCCGGCATCGCGCAGGTAGCCTTGGGCATAGCTCGTCGAGCCGTCCGAGGTGTAGAGCAGTATCCTGTGCCGCGTCGCCATGCGTGCCTCCCTGGTACGTTGTATCCTCCCGAGTATATCGAAGGCGCCCGTGCCCCCTCGATACGTGAGGGATGCCGACCAAAGTGCACACGCAACGCATTTTCCATGACGTCTGCCCAGTTGGAGATTGTCAAAAACGCGTTGCGTGTGCACTTTGGAGGGGGTCACCGGCGTATAGGCCATCCTTCCGAGGCGACTAGGTCCACTTTTCGTACATATGTTCTATACTTGACGCACGCGAGAGGAGCAGTGCATGCATGCGACCCGTCACACCCATCCCGCACCGTCGGTCATCCAAGTGCGTGGCGCGCGCGTCCACAACCTCAAGGACGTCGATGTGGACGTGCCGCTCGGCAGGCTCGTGGGTGTTGCGGGCGTCTCGGGCTCGGGCAAGTCGAGCCTGGCCCTGGGCGTGCTCTATGCCGAGGGGTCGCGGCGCTACATGGAGGCGCTCTCGACGTACACGCGCCGGCGCCTCACGCAGTCCGCGCGCGCGGACGTGGACGCAGTGCTTCATGTGCCGGCCGCGCTCGCCCTGCGGCAGCGGCCGGGCATTCCCGATGTGCGCTCCACCTTTGGCACGCAGACGGAACTCCTCAACCACCTGAGGCTGCTGTTCTCACGCGTCGGCACCTATCGTTGTCCCAGCTGCGGGTCGGACGTCGGCCCCTCCATGAACGTCTCGCTCGAGCGCGACCTCGTGTGCCCCGCCTGCGGCCATCGCTTCAGCGGCCGTGGTGCCGAGGAGATGGCCTTCAACTCCGGCGGGGCGTGCCCCACCTGCCAGGGGATGGGCGTGCTGCATGTGGTGGACGAGGCCACGCTCGTGCCCGACGAGACGAAGACCATCGAGGAGGGGGCGGTCAGGCCCTGGGGCAGCCTCATGTGGAGCCTCATGGTGGACATCGCGCGTGACATGGGCGTGCGTACCGATGTGCCCTTCAGCGAGCTCACGCCCCAGGAGCGTGACGTCGTCTTCCATGGCCCCGCCGAGAAGCACCACCTCCTCTACCATAACGAGAAGACCAACACGGCCGGCGAGATGGACTTCACCTACTACAACGCCGTGTACTCGGTGGAGAACGCGCTCTCCAAGGTCAAGGACGAGAAGGGCCTCAAGCGCGTCGCCAGGTTCCTCAAGGAGGAGGCCTGTCCGGAATGCGGCGGCACGCGCCTGTGCCCAGAGGCGCTCTCCATCCGCATCTGCGGCGAGAACCTGGGCCAGGCGACCGAGAGGACCCTGGACGAGCTCGCGGCCTGGCTGCCGGGCGTGGCGCCCACGCTGCCGGACGACGTGCGCCCCATGGCCGAGGCCATCATCGGCGAGATGGGCGAGCCCATCCTCCGCCTGCAGGAGCTGGGACTGGGCTACCTCTCGCTGGACCGTGCGAGCTCCACGCTCTCCACGGGCGAGCGCCAGCGCGTGCAGCTCACCCGTGCCGTGCGCAACCGCACGACGGGCGTGCTCTACGTGCTGGACGAGCCGTCCATCGGCCTGCACCCGGCCAACGTGGACGGCCTGCTGGGCGTCATGGACGACCTCGTGGCGGACGGCAACTCCGTCGTGGTCGTGGACCACGACGTCCGCGTGCTGCGCGAGGTGGACCACCTCATCGAGGTCGGGCCGTCCTCCGGCGACGATGGGGGTCGGGTCATCGCGCAGGGCACAATCGAGGAGGTGGAGCGCACGCACGGCTCGCGCATCGCGGGCTTCCTCACGGGGGAGCGCAGGGTGCGCGCCCGCGGGTGCGCACATGTCGAGGACGTGTTCGCCGCGGGCTCCATCCACCTCGAGACCGGTGCCATCCACACGGTCAGGCCGCTGGTGGTGGACGTGCCGCGAGGGCGTCTCGCCTGCGTCACGGGCGTCTCGGGCTCCGGCAAGACCACCCTGGTGCTCGAGAGCCTCGTGCCGGCGCTGCGGGCATCCCTGGTGGGCGAGCGGCTGCCTGGGCACGTGCGGCTGGTGGATGCGGGTGGCATCAGGCGCGTGACGCTCATCGACGCCACGCCCATCGGGGCAAACGTGCGCTCCACGGTGGCCACGTACTCGGGTGTGCTGGACGACCTGCGCCGCGCCTTTGCCGGCACCACCGACGCCAAGAGACGCGGTCTCAGGATGGGGGCGTTCTCCTACAACACGGGAAGCCTGCGCTGTCCCACCTGCGACGGGACGGGTCAGATCTCGCTCGACGTGCAGTTTCTGCCCGATGTCGACATACCCTGTCCCGACTGCCACGGCAGCCGCTATGCGCCGGAGGCATGGGACGTGCGCCGCCACACCACGCGCAACGCCGCCGGGGAGAAGGACGGGTATGTCTCGCTGCCCGAGCTCATGGAGATGACAGTCGACCGGGCCCTGGGAAGGGTGGGGAGCCTCAGGAAGGCAAAAAGGAAGCTTCGGACGCTCGCGGACCTGGGTCTGGGCTACCTCACGCTTGGCGAGGCGACGCCGGCCCTCTCGGGTGGCGAGGCGCAGCGCCTCAAGCTCGCGAGCGAGATGGGCCGCAGGCAGGATGACGCGCTCTTCGTGTTCGACGAGCCCACGATCGGCCTGCACCCGCTCGATGTGGAGATGCTCGTGCGCGTGCTGCAGCGCCTGGTCGACGCGGGGGCCACGGTCGTCGTCATCGAGCACGACCTCGACATGATCGCCAATGCGGACTGGGTGATCGACATGGGTCCTGGCGGTGGCGAGGAGGGCGGTCGCATCGTGTGCGCGGACACGCCCGAGGGCCTTGCCGCCTGCGCGGCGTCCATCACGGGCCGCTATCTTGCCCCGGAGTTGGGTGAGGCCCCGGCATAGCCTGTGCATCGTCTGGAGCCGTCGCCGTTGGGGCATGTGCTGTCGCATGAAGCGACTACACTGCTCGGGTACAACCAGATTCCAGGGGGACGTATGCCCAGCTTCGACGAATTCCAGCAGAGCCTGTTCGCGACCGGGCGGGCAGCCTCGGCACCAGCATCGACGCCTGTCCCTAGTCCGGTCGTGCCGCGACCCGTGGCCTCGCGCCCCACGGCGCACCAGGCGACGGCATCCCCTGCCGTTGACCTTGCGGGCCTCAACCCCGCCCAGCGCCAGGCGGCCGAGACCACGCATGGCCCGCTGTTGGTGCTCGCGGGGGCTGGCTCGGGCAAGACGCGAGTGCTCACCTACCGCATCGCGCACATGATTGCCGACGAGGGCGTGCGACCCTGGCAGGTGCTGGCCATCACGTTTACCAACAAGGCGGCCGCCGAGATGCGCGAGCGCCTGAACGCGTTGCTCCCCGCCGGCACGCGTGGCATGTGGGTGTGCACCTTCCATGCCATGTGCGTGCGCATGCTGCGCGAGGACGCAGGGCTGCTCGGCTACACGCCAACCTTCACCATCTACGATGACGATGACTCGAAGCGCCTGGTCAAGTCCATCATGAGCGATCTTGACATAGATCCCCGACAGTTCCCGCTGCCCGCCATCCGCTCCCTGATCAGCCAGGCCAAGAACGCCCTGGTGCTGCCGGACGACCTCGACGCCCAGGCCAACACGCCCCCCACGCGCGCCGCCGCCCGCGTCTACCATGTGCTGCAGCGCCGCCTGGAGAAGGCCAACGCCATGGACTTCGACGACCTGCTCATCAAGGCGTTCGAGCTGCTCTCCAGGCATTCCGAGGTGCTCGAGCGCTACCAGGAGCGCTTTCGCCAGGTCAGTGTGGACGAGTATCAGGACACCAATGCCGTGCAGTATGCGATCACCAACCTCTTGGCCGGCAAGTACCGGAACCTCATGGTGGTGGGCGATGACGACCAGTCCATCTACAGCTGGCGTGGTGCGGACATCACCAACATCCTCAACTTCAAGCGCGACTATCCCGAGGCCGTGGTGGTCAAGCTCGAGCAGAACTACCGCTCCTTCGGTCATATCCTCAATGCCGCCAACGCCGTGGTGCGCCACAACGCATGCCGCGAGGAGAAGCGCCTGTTCACCGACCGCGGTGACGGCGAGAGGGTCCAGGTGTTCCAGGCGGCCGACGAGCGGGACGAGGGGCGCTGGATCGGTGCGGAGATCGAGAGGCTCCACGACGCAGGCACCAGCTACGATGATGTGGCCGTGTTCTATCGCACCAACGCGCAGTCGCGCATCCTCGAGGACATGTTCCTGCGCGCAGGGGTGCCCTACAAGATCGTGGGCGGCACGCGCTTCTTCGACCGCGCGGAGATACGCGACGTGATGGCCTACCTCAAGCTGGTCGTCAATCCCAACGACGACGTCAGCGCCCTGCGTGTGGTCAACACGCCGCGCCGCGGCATCGGCACCACGTCCATCCGCAAGGTGCAGGCCTATGCTGCCGAGATGGGCCTCTCCCTCTTCGAGGCGGCGGAGGCGTGCATCGCGGAGCCGGGCATCGTGGGTGCCAAGGTGCAGACTGGCCTGGCCGAGTTCACGGGCACCATCGAGGCGGCACGTCACTATGCGGGCGAGCTCGCCCGTGTGGTGGAGCTGATCGTGGACAAGGCCGGCCTCGTCCGCGCCTTGGAGGCCGAGCAGAGCGTGGAGGCCGACGGCCGCATCGAGAACATCCGCGAGTTCTTCTCGGTGGCACAGGAGTTCGACGAGTCTCATGATGACGCTGCCGCAACGCTCGAGTCGCTGCAGCAGCTGCGCGAGGCGGGCGCCCTCGATGGGGCTGGGACAGCGCCTGCCGCATCCGTGGCGGTGGAGCCAGAGGTCCCGCCCGTGGCCGCCGAGAAGCTTCCCGCCTTCATGGAGTGGCTGGCCCTTCGCTCCGACCTCGACTCACTCTCGGGTGAGTCGAGCGCCATCACGATGATGACGGTGCACTCCGCCAAGGGCCTGGAGTTTCCGGTGGTCTTCGTCGCGGGCATGGAGGAGGGCATCTTCCCACACCGCGGCAAGGAGGACGACCCCGCCAGCGTCGAGGAGGAGCGCCGGTTGGCCTATGTGGCCATCACGCGTGCGGAGGAGCGCCTCTACCTCACCTATGCCTCCACGCGCCACGTGTTTGGCTCCGTGCAGACCAACCCGCGCAGCCGCTTTCTCAACGAGATCCCCGAGGCGGACGTCACGGCCATCGGCGTGGGTTCCTCGGGCCTCACGGGCGTGGGTTGGGCCAAGCGGGGCGACCGCCACGGAACCTATGGCTCGGGCAGGGGCTCGGAGGTCTATGGCGGCAACGTCTTTGGCTCGCGCACGCGCTCCACGGATGGTGGGCCCACCGTACAGCGTTCCGTCCCCATCCGCAAGGACGCTGCCAAGGCGGCCGAGAGCTTCGCTCCCGGTGACAAGGTCTCGCACAAGACCTTCGGCCCCGGTGTGGTGAGGGCGGCCTCGGGTGACACCATCGAGGTCTACTTCTCGCGCACGGGCAAGACCAAGAAGCTCATGAGGGGCTTTGCCCCCATCGTCAGGATCGAGGGGTAGAGGCTCTGGTCTTGGACCCTCCCATCGGTGATGTGACCTCGTGTCTGAGGATGCGTCTGCCGAAACAGGCGAAACGCACGGTCTTGGGCTAGTTACCATGAAAGGACATCGAGTCTCGCGAGGGGGGAGCTGCCCTTTATGGGTGTGGTTGCGAGCAATGAGGGAGAGGCCGGGACTCTAGATGCGGTGGATGAGGCCTTCTAAACGGCAGGTAGCATAGGGAGTGTATCAGGCGCGTTGCGGTTGCAGGGTTCGTGGTCGCATGGGGACGAGGAATGAGACGCTGCCGGTGGGTACGAGGATGAGGGGTAGCCGCCTAGGGCGTGTCGCCTGAGGCATTTCCGCGCTCTCTTGTCGCGTCCTTGTCCCCTATCCGCCCCGCACGCCTGAGCGCATCGCGCAGGATCCACTCCACCTGGGCGTTCGCGCTGCGCATGTCATCCTTGGCCCAGAGCTCTATGGCATCCCAGACCGCAGGGTCTATGCGCAGCGGGTATTGCTTGCGTGCCGGCATGGCACCCTGCGCCTACTGGTAGAGCGAGCCGGTGTTGACAACGGGCTGGGCCTCGGACTCGCCACAGAGGACCACCATGAGGTTGGATGCCATGACGGCCTTGCGGTCGTCGTCGAAGTCCACGATGCCCTCGTCCGAGAGCTGCGAGAGGGCCATGTCCACCATGCTCACGGCGCCCTCGACGATCTTCTTGCGCGCGGCGATGATGGCATCGGCCTGCTGGCGGCGGAGCATCGCCTGGGCGATCTCGGGTGCATAGGCCAGGTGGGTGAGGTGTGCGTCGTCCACGGCGATGCCGGCGATGCCGAGCTTGCGGGAGAGCTCGCGCCTCAGGGAGTCCGACACCTCCTCGATGTTGGAGCGCAGGGTGATGGTCGTGGCCCTATCGTCGTCCTCCATGTGGTCGTAGGCGTAGATGCTCGCCACATGGCGTAGGGCCGTCTCCACCTGCATAGAGACGTAGCTCTCATAGTCGTCCACGTTGAAGATGGCCTTGGCGGTGTCGGCCACGTGCCATACCACGACGGTCGCTATCTCGATGGGATTGCCCATCCTGTCGTTGACCTTGATGCGCTCGCCCTCGTGCGTGCGGGCGCGCAGCGACACCTTGGAGCCGTGCATGTGGCCCTTCGCGGCGGGGATGCCCTTGACGAATGGGGAGGGTGCGTCGTTGTCGCTCGTGCGCCCCAGGCTGCGCGAGAAGAACGGGTTGGCCCAGTGCAGGCCCTCGTCACGGACGGTTCCCACGTACCTGCCAAAGAGCACGCAGACCCGCGCCTGTCCGGGCTGTATGGTGAAGAATCCGTTGCACATGACGAGCAGGAGGGCGGTCAGCACAAGAAAGCCCAGGAGCTGTGCCACGCCCACGGACGGCAGGGGGGCGTCCTCGTAGGGGAGGCTCGCCACCGTCATGATGAAGCCGACCAGGGTGGCGATCGCCAGCGCGAGGGTGACGAGGGCTACCAGCAGCATGGCCCACCCGGAGGGAGCCTTGAGCTTGCGCTCGACGTTGTCCGTCTCGGTGGGGGTGCTCTCGATGGTGCTCATGGCGTGTCCTTTCCTCGTGGGGCCACCTGTCCTTGGAGGCGCGCCGCCCCCTTGGTGCGGCGGGTCCGCGCCGTCTCGTATGTGAGGCCATTATGATATCAGATTGGTTTGTATGCAAGGGGATGAGGGGATTTGGCAGCGCTTCTGGCCCATATCGTCGGCTGTCCCTTCGCGAGGATGTCATGGGGAGAGTGTGGGCGGTACCCAACGGGGGTGTGCCAGTCCTACACTGGTGCGCGTGACCTATGAGGCAACCTGAGGAGCGACATGGCATCTTCCACCAAGGCACGGCAAGGGAGCGGTGTGAGCAGGCCGCTGGTAGTGGTGGCTCTCTCCATCGTGTGGTCCGTGGTCATGGGCACACTGGGCAAGGGCGACCCCATCATGGCCGTCGTGGGCACCCAGAACGCCCTCCTGCTCAAGGTGGCGGCAGGCGCGTTCTGGATCTGTGCCCTCTGCGTCCTGTCCTTTGCCGCCTCCTCGCGCACGAGGCTTCTGCCGCGGGGTGCGAGGGGCATCGTCCTGCTGGTCGTCCTTGGCGTGGTGCTGGGCCTCGAGCCGGGCACGGAGCTCTCGCGCCTCGGCCCTCGGCTCATGGGCGTGGACGTCTCCATGGTCATTCCCGGATTGGCGCTGCAGGCGGTGGGCTGGTTCCTCACGCCCTTCCTGACCATGCTCGTGCTCTGGATGGTGACGGAGGCCCTGGGCGATGGCGAGGTCGATGCCCGGAGCTTCGCATGGCCACGCGCCGTGGGCGTAAGCGTCCTTGCGGGCATCCTTGCCTTCGTACTCGTGCAGGGCGCCAACGCCGCCTTGGGCACGACTGACCCGGAGATCCGGACGATGCTGATCAACCGACTCGTATACATGGAGGACATCCCCGATCGCCTGCCCCTGTGGAAGGACATGGCACTGCAGCTCGCCTCCATCGCAGGGCTCGCGCCCGCATTGCTCGTCTCCGCTCGGCGCAAGGGCTAGGGACGCGCATGGATGGGCTGACTCATATGACCATCTTGGGCATGACGGCCACCGACCTGCTCAGCCGCATCATCTATCTGGGTGTCGTGGTCATCATCGCCTTGGTTGTGCAGAAGGCGCTTGTGCGGGGCATGCACAGGGCGTTCGACCGTTCCAATCTGCCATCGGCCACCATCTTCATCAACATCATGCGTGGGATCCTCTGGGCCATTGCGCTGCTCGTGGTCATGCAGCCAGTCTTTGGTGTGAGTCCCACCGGCTTTGTCGCCGCCCTGGGCGTTGGCTCCGTGGTCATCTCGTTCGGCCTGCAGGCGACGGTCTCCAACATCGTGTCTGGTCTGGGACTCATGCTGGGCAAGGTCGTGCAGCCGGGCGACGAGGTCACCATTGGCACGTTCACGGGCACCGTGACGGACGTCACCTGGCGTCATACCATCGTGAGCATGCGCAATGGGACCGAGCAGGTCATTCCCAACTCCGTGCTCAATACGTCGGCCCTGACGCGCCGTACCGCCTGGGATGCCGGGGACTGCGCGCTGACCCTCTACGTCCGCCGTGACGCCCAGCTGGACGCCGTCGAGGCGGATGTCATCGAGGCGGGCAAGCGCGTGCTTGCCGACACGCTCGACCCCGCCCTTGCCACAAGCGTGATCTTTGATCAGATCCGTCCGGACTGTCTGGTGGCCACCGCGCACTTCCACCTGAAGAACGAGCAGATCGTTGCCATTGCACGCGACCTGATGGTGCGCGAGCTCGCCAACCGCAGCTGGATGGTCCTCGAGGCCTTCCAGCCCGCTGCGGACCTGCAAAGCAAGGGAGGCTAGAACATGGAGAAGATTGCCAGCTTTACCATTGACCACCTGCGCCTGGAACCCGGTGTGTACGTGAGCCGCGTCGACTCGTGGCAAGGAGTGGATGTGACGACCTTCGACCTGCGCCTGACGGCACCCAACCGCGAGCCGGTCATGGACACGGCCGCCGTCCATGCCATCGAGCATCTGGGCGCCACCTTCCTGCGCAACGATGCCGAATGGTCCGAGCGCGTGGTCTACTTTGGCCCCATGGGCTGTCGCACGGGCTTCTATCTGCTTCTCTTTGGTGATGTGGCGTCCCAGGACGTGACGTCGCTCGTCACGCGCCTCTTTGAGTTCGTTGCGTCCTTCGAGGGCGAGGTGCCGGGCGCCCGTCCACGGGAGTGTGGCAACTGGCACGACAGTGACCTCATGCAGGCCCAATGGTGGGCGCGTCGCTATCTGTACCATACCCTGCAGGGCATTGACGAGGCGCACATGACCTATCCCACGCGCTGACGGCGCGCCGTCGAGGAGGACATACATGAAGATTGGCATCATTGGCGCAATGGACGTCGAGGTTTCCTATCTCAAGCGGCAGCTCACGGACACCTCCGTCACCACGCATGGTGGCATGGAGTTCTGCGAGGGCAGGCTTGAGGGAGTCCCTGCTGTGGTGGTCAAGTGCGGTGTGGGCAAGGTGAACGCAGCCCTCTGCGTGCAGGTGCTCACCGACCTCTTTGGGATCACCTGCGTCATCAACACGGGCGTGGCTGGTTCGCTGGACTCTGCCATCGGCATCGGAGACATCGTGGTCTCCACCGACGCCGTCGAGCATGACTACGACGTCTCGCCCCTGGGATACGCCCCAGGCCAGGTTCCTGGCTTTGACGTGCTGGCCTTTCCTGCGGATGGCACGCTGCGCGAGACGGCCATACGGGCGGTCGCGCAGGCGGCGCCCGACGTGCGCGCGTTCGAGGGGCGCGTGGCCTCGGGGGACCAGTTCATCGCGGGGGGAGACCAACGCGAGCGCATCACCGCAGTCTTCCGGGCGCGCTGTGCCGAGATGGAGGGTGCCGCCATCGCGCATGCCGCCTACGTGAACGGACTGCCCTTCGTGGTGATTCGTGCCATCAGCGACAGGGCGGACGGCACCTCCACCATGGACTATGCTGCCTTCGAGAGGGTGGCGGCCCGCCACTGCGCCCAGATCGTGGGATGCATGGTCTCGCTGCTCAAGGCCTAGGACGCCCCTAGAGGCCCTGAACGCCCATGCCCACCAGGTCCGGTCCCGTGTGCACGATGAGGTCGGGCTTGAGGTCGTGATAGAGGAGGCAGTCGATGTGGGCGTTGACCGCCTTGCGGATGCGCCTCTCGAGCTCCTCGCGCATATGGCGCGTGACCTCGGTGCAACAGATGGCGAGACGTACGTGGGTGAAGCGATTGGCCTTGAGCGCGACGGACCTCACGAGCGTGCCCAGCGCGCGGTCCCAACCGTGCGCCTTCTTGGCGATCACGTAGGCGCCGTTCTCGTCGCAGGTGAGCACGGGCTTGATGTTGAGCACGCTTCCCACGCGATAGATGGCGGCGCTGATGCGTCCGCCCTTGTACAGATAGTCGAGGGACTTCACGGCGAAGAAGATGCTGGTCCGCCGGGCATCCTCCCGCAGGCGGCCCTCGAGCCCCTCGAAGGGGACGCCCCCCTCCACGTATTCCACGGCGCGCATGACCACCATGCCGGCCACCATGCCGATGTTCCTGGTGTCGAACACCAGGCAGGGGAAGTCATCCATCTGCTCCGCCATCAGCTGCGCCGTCTGATTGGTTGCGGAGAGGGCGCTGGCGATGGTGATGATGACGGCGCGCTCGTAGCCGTCACGCTTGGCCTGTCGCAACGTCTCCAGGATCTCGTCCGGCGAGGGGAGGGATGTGGTGGGAACCTCCTCGCCAAAGCGCCTGATGACCTCATGGCTATCGATGTCGACGCCACTTCTGTAGGTGTCACCATTGGAGTAGTTGATGCGCAGGGGCAGCACGCGCACATCATGCTTGCGGCAGAACGTGGCTCCCGTGTCCGTGCCGGAGTCGGTGATGATCGCAATGCGCTGCTCGTTCATGGTTCCTCCAGGGACGTCCACGCCTGTCTGACCCATCATGGCACAGTTGGTCGCAAATGTGATCGGGCCGTATGCGCGTGCCGTGCGACTGGCGCCGCGCAGGTCAGGCGTCAGGAGACCGCTGGAACGGAGGGTGCGTGTCACGCAGCAGGGGGCGGGCGAACAGGTGGCCGAGTCTGGGGCCGGCGCTATTCCACCGTGCCGTACGCGTAGGCCCAGCCATGTGCGGTGATGATGGAGTTCATCTGGTCGCAGAGGCGACGGCGCTCGAAGCGTCCGCCTGGCATGAGGTCGATGACCTCGCGGAGGTCATCCGAGAGGTCATCGATGTCCGCGCGCATGAGCAGGTCGAGCTTGGACACGGTCCTGGCCCCCCTGGGTCCCTCGGCGGCCTCGAACACCTCCTCGATAAGGCGCTGGAGGTCACCATGCTCGGGGGCCGGCACGTAGGGGGAGGGTGAGGCGCCCATCGATGGCCTGCGCGTGTGATCGTCTTCGTGTCTCATGTGGTCGATGGTACCCCAGACCCTTCGGCTCGCCTTCCTCGTCGTCGAACCTTTCGGTGGAAAGGGGCGGGTCATCCACGGGAGCCATGATGTGCCGATGCGTCACTGCGCACGGGCTGATGGTAGGATGGTTCCGCATCTCCGTTGATAGGACTCCCATGAAGCGTATCCATGCCCTGTGCGCCCTTGTCACGTCGGTCATCGTCCTCGGCACGCTGCTGGCCCTTGCTCCCGTGGGTACAGGGTCGACGCATACGATGATGCCGTCGCCCACGATGGCGCTTGCCTCTGCCGGTGGCGGCGGTGCCTCCGGTGGTGGAGGAGGTGGCGGCGGAAGCTCGAGCGGCTCGAGTGGCACAGGCACCTCGTCCTACGGTGGCTCGTCGGGCCATCCCGTCGCCGACCTCCTCTCCACGCTGGCGCTTCCCTTCGTGCTTGCGGGAGGGGTCATCGTCTTCACGGCCAAGCTCCATGCGAGGAGGCGGGAGACGCTGCAGGACATACGCCAGGCGGGCAAGGCGGATGCCTCGTGGAGCTACAAGGAGCTCAAGGGGCGCGTGGAGGAGACGTTCTATGCCCTCCAGAACGGCTGGACCAAAGGCGACCTGAGCGGTTTGGAGCGCTATCTCTCCGATCGCCTGCTCGAGGAGTGGCAGACGCGTCTGGAGTGGATGAGGGTGCGCCATGAGCACGACGTCCTCAAGCAGATTCGCCTTGACTCCGTCGTGCCCGTCGAGATGCGTGACGAGGTGGGCCAGGACAGGGACTGCGTCTGGTTCTACATGAAGTCCCACATGGTCGACTACATCGAGGACACCGAGACGGGTGACTTCGTGAGGGGCATCACCAGACCAGCCAAGCTCGTCGAATGGTGGCGCTTCACGCGCAAGGACGACGCGTGGGTCCTTGACAGGATCCTCTCCGAGAAGGATGGTCGCCAGCTGCTGGACGGGAGGCTGATCTGAGGCCAGGGGGTCTTGTCTTGCCCTTTCGTGACAAAGGCCGTCTCCGTATGGACTGCCTGCGAGCGGGCAGTATACTTCCTACACGAGAAGGTGGCGGGCCGCCGCACGATGCGACGGCAGGGGTCAAGCGAGGGGAAGCACATGGGCATCACCGAGCGGAACGCGTATGAGGCACTGTCCGATGACGAGCTTGCGCGAAGCATCGCCGACCTTCAGGCGCGGGCGGACGCCATCAAGGCGCAGGGTCTGGCGCTCGACATGGCGCGGGGCAAGCCCAGCCCCGAGCAGACGGCCCTCTCCCGACCCATGCTCGACGTCCTGAGCTCCTCCTCTCCACTCCACGATGGCGATGCCATCGTGGACAACTATGGCACGCCGGAGGGGCTGCCCTCCGCTCGTGCCCTGGCGGGAGAGATGCTGGGCGTGGACGCCAAGAACGTGGTGGTCTCCGGCTCGTCGAGCCTCAACCTCATGCATGACCTCGTGGCACACGCCTTCACCAACGGCGTGGCGGGGGGGCGACCCTTCTGGCAGCAGGGCGAGGTCACGTGGCTGTGTCCGGCCCCGGGTTACGACCGGCACTTCCGGGTGACGGAAGACCTGGGCATCACGAACGTGAGCGTGCCCATGCGTGAGGATGGTCCCGACATGGACGTGGTGCAGGAGCTTGTCGAGGGCGATCCCACCGTCAAGGGCATCTGGTGCGTGCCCAAGTACGCCAATCCCACGGGCATCACCTACTCCGACGAGGTCGTGCGGCGCTTTGCCGCCCTGCGCCCGGCCGCGCCTGACTTCCGTGTCTACTGGGACAATGCCTATGTGGTGCACTGCTTTGGCGACCAGGACGATCGGCTGCTCAACGTCTTCGATGCGCTCAGGGATGCCGGCACGCACCGCCTCGTCTATGAGTTTGGCTCGACGGCCAAGGTGACCTTCCCCAGCTCGGGCATCGCCTTCGTCGCCGCGGACGACGAGGACATCCGGGACATCCGTGCGGCCTTTGCCGTCGAGCGCGTGAGTTCCGAGAAGTTCTCCCAGTTGGCACACGTGCGCTTTCTCAAGGACCTTGCTGGCGTGAGGGCGCACATGGCCAAGCATGCCGCCATCGTGGGGCCACGCTTCGCCCTCGTCGAGCAGAGGCTCTCCGAGGGTCTGGGGGAGCTGGGCGTTGCGAGCTGGACGCATCCGCATGGCGGCTACTTCGTGTCGTTCGAAGGACCGGCGGGATCGGCCAGGCGCATCGTCTCCCTCATGGGCGAGCTGGGTGTCAAGCTCACGCCGGCCGGTGCCACCTGGCCCTCTGGCAACGATCCCACAGACTCCAACATCCGTATTGCGCCAACCTACCCCTCTCTCGAGGATCTTGGGGCCGCGCTCGATGTCTTCGTCGTTGCCGTCAAGCTGGTGGCGGCCCAACTCATATGGGAGGCACGCCTCTAGCTGGATGAGTCGATTCTCCTCATTCTGAACGCACGCTGATGGCGACTGGCACACCCGCGTTCTTTCTGTAGAATGGATGGGTTACTGCGCAGAGGGCCTTGGCATGCCTAGGCTTTTGCATACCTCCTCCTGGTGGCGCGAGGGGTGGATATGGCGCGCCGAGAGCGTGAGAAAGGGTGGTGAGGATGGGAAAGAGGAAGCGCCCCAAGGCAGGGAACGCCGCGCCCCGCACACGAGGCAGTGCTTCGAGGAAGGGTGCCACGCATGCCAAAGGTACCAACAAACGGGGCCAGAAGGTCTTCAGGCCCACGCTCACCGATCGCATGGGTGGGAAGAAGCGGATGCGTGAGATCGTCATCATCCTCTTCGCCGTCCTCATGGGCGTCTCGATGATGACGCCGTCCCTGGCAGGCATCTTTGGCAATCGCAACGCCCAACAGCAGGATCAGCAGGACCAGGACCAGCAGTCCGCTGCCGCCGGCACGGACACGGGCACCGCTTCGGGCATCGCCGCCGTGGACGACAGATACCAGCCTCTCGTGAGCGACCTCGAGTCCAAGCTGCGTGATGACCCCACTAATCTGGCGACCCTGCTGGGGCTGGGCAACGACTACATGCAGTGGGGCTATGAGGCAAGCACCGTCGCAACCACTGACCAGGACAAGCAGCACAGCCAGGACCTGCTGACCACGGCACAGGACTACTACAACCAGTACCTCGCCCTCAATGATTCCGATGTGGTGCGCGTGCACATCGCCCTCTGCAAGCTCTATGGTGGTGACGCCTCGGGTGCCCAGGCCGACCTCGAGGCGCTCACCCAGAGCAACCCCGACTTCGGGCTTGCCTGGGCGAACCTCGGCCTCGTGTACGAGCGGGAAGGTGATGCCACCAAGGCCACCGATGCCTACAACAAGGCGAAGGCAGCGGACCCCGATGACGAGTATGGCGCCAAGAGCTTTGCGGAACAGCGTCTGAAGGCCATCAACGCGCAGAACACCAACGGTGGCACCGGTGGCTCCCCGTCCGTCACGGGTGGCTCGGGCAAGGGGCTCATGGGCACCTTGACGTCTGGCTCGGGTACCAACGTGGGGTTCTAGACGTAGCATGCGACTGAATGGAGCAGTCATGAGCATATCGATATCCAGTACGCCCAAGGACGATGGCATCCTCGTTGCCGTTTCGGGTGAGGTTGACGTCTCCAATGCATCTGATCTTCGCGACGAGCTGAACAGGGTGCTTGAGGGTCCCTCCGCATCCATCGAGGTCGAACTCTCGCAGGTCAGCTACATCGACTCCACGGGCATTGGCGTGCTCGTGGGTGCCGCCCATCGTGCGGGCGAGCTCTCGCGCACGTTCAACGTGCTGCATCCCCAGCCCAACGTGTCCCGCGTCTTGGGGCTCTTGGGGGTCTCCAAGGAACTTGGCGTCATCGAGTAGCGACGGGTTCTCATTGCCAGGAGGTACCACTTGTTTGGAATAGGCGAGACCGAGTTCGCGATCATCGTGCTCTTTGCGTTCCTGATCTTTGGGCCCGACAAGCTGCCCGGCATGGGCAGGACCATTGGGCGCGCGCTCAGACAGTTCCGAGACGCTCAGGAGGGCTTCTCCGAGGTCGTCCAGAACCAGGTCATGGACCCCCTGAACGATGCCATGGCCGATCCCAAGGCCCAGGAGAAGGGCAGGCGCCGTGCGGCGGCCCTGGAGGAGGACGCGGACCTCGAGAACGAGTCGGTGCCCACAAGGCGTGCGAACGAGACGTTCGCCGAACGCAAGGCACGTCTCGAGGCCGAGCGCACGGCCAAGGAGGAGGCTGAGGGGACGGCTGGTGCCGCTCCCACCGCGCCCGAGCCGCCCGCCGTCGCACAGGCCCCTGAGGACACCCCTGCGTCGGCCACCCCACATGAGGCGCCCGCGGAGGCGTCGCCGCACGAGGCCATGCCCGATACGAGCGCCGCCGCCCTCTATGCGCTCAAGCCCGAGAGAGCCGAACCCGTCGCGTCGGACGGCATGGGCTTAGACGACGGCAGCCCTGCCGGGGCGACCGAGGGGGAGGAGTAGCCCATGCCCATCGGACCAGCCCGCATGCCCCTCATGGATCACCTGGGGGAGCTGAGGCGCCGTCTCACCATCATCGTGGTGTCGCTCGCCATCACGGCCGTGGTGGTCTATGCCGCCACGCCCACGCTCATCGACATGCTCATGGATCCCGTGCGCGACGAGCTTGCCGGGGCCAACCTCACCGTGTTCAGCGTCCTGGGCGGTTTCACCATCCGCTTCAAGGTGGCGCTGTTCTTCGGCATGATCATCTGTACGCCCATCATCATCTGGGAGGTCATGGGGTTCTTCCTGCCTGCGCTCAAGACCAACGAGCGCAAGTGGGTGGTGCCGACGGTGGCCGCCATGGTCTTCCTGTTCTTCTTTGGCATGCTGTTCTGCTACTTCGTCATCCAGCGCGCGGCCATCGGATGGATGGTGCAGCAATCGTTGGAGTTTGCGGCCGTCATGCCCAATGCCGAGGACTTCCTCAACATCATGATGCTGCTGGAGATTGGCTTTGGCTTTGCGTTCCAGCTGCCGCTCATCATCTTCTACCTGTCCATCCTGCACATCGTGCCCTACAAGACGTTCCGCGGGCAGTGGCGCTACATCTACGTGGCGCTGCTCGTCATCTCCAGCATCGTCACGCCCGACGCCTCGCCCGTCACCATGATCCTCATGTTCGCGGCCCTCGTCGCCCTCTACGAGCTTGCCCTGTTCGTGGCCCGCTACGTGCTCGTCGCGCGTGACGGCAAGGAGTCTCTCAAGTGGAGTCGCGAGGAGTACCAGGAGCACAGGTACGAGGAGGGGACGGAGTAGCCTCGGTGTGCCGTGGGACATCTTTGGTGTCTGGGTCCTGCCGTGCCGGCGCGCCCCACGGCTGCGCTGTCATCTCTGCTATAGTCACGTCCCTGCAACACACGCACGAAGGAGCTGATCTTGAAGCTCGTTGTCACCGAGAAGAACGATGCCGCACAGCAGATCGCACGGCTGCTCTCGACCTCTGGCAAGCCCACGGCCGACAAGGTGTACGACACGCCAGTCTACCGCTTCACGCATGAGGGGGAGGAGTGGGTCACCATCGGCCTGAGGGGCCACATCATGGCTCCCGACTTCCCCCATGAGCTGCACTACTCAAAGAAGGAGGGGTGGTTTGCCGTCACGGCGGAGGGCGAGGTGATGCCAGCCACCGTGCCGGAGACGTTGGCCCGGCCACCGTACGACACCAAGCGCAAGCCCTTCCTCAAGGACGGCATCGACATCAAGGGCTGGAAGGTGCCGAGCCTGCCCTATCTGGTATGGGCTCCCGTGGAGAAGCTCCCCGCCGAGAAGGGCATCATCCGCGCCCTCAAGAACCTTGCCAGGAAGGCGGACTCCATCGTCATCGGCACGGACTTCGACCGCGAGGGCGAGCTCATCGGCTCGGACGCCCTGCGCCAGATGTGCGAGGTGGCGCCCGGCACCCCCGTCTCGCGCGCCCGCTACTCCGCCTTCACCAAGGCCGAGATCGACCATGCCTTCTCCCACCTGGTGGAGCTCGACCAGGACCTCGCCGATGCGGGCGAGAGCCGCCAGTGCATCGACCTCATCTGGGGCGCCGTGCTCACGCGCTACCTCACCATGGCGCGCTTTGGCGGCTTTGGCAACGTGCGCTCGGCCGGCCGCGTGCAGACGCCCACGCTGGCCCTCGTGGTGGAGAAGGAGCGCGAGCGCGAGGCCTTCGTGCCGGAGGACTACTGGGTGCTCTCGGGCCTGCTGGCACCCCAAGGCCAGCGCGGCGAGGACGTGGCGTTCAAGGCCACGCACGCCACGGCGCGCTTCAAGGACAAGGCCGCCGCGGACGTCGCCTATGCGCATGTCAGGGGCGCGACGACTGCCACGGTGACGGGCGTGGAGAGGAAGCGTCGCACCACGCGGCCGCCCGCGCCCTTCAACACCACCTCGCTGCAGGCCGCGGCCGCCTCCATCGGCATCTCGCCCGCACGCACGATGCGGCTGGCCGAGTCGCTCTACATGGACGGCCTCATCAGCTACCCGCGCGTGGACAACACCGTGTATCCCAGATCGCTCGACCTCAAGGGCTGCGTGCGCACGCTCTCGGCCGTCCCGCAGTACCGGCCCTGCTGCACGGAGCTGCTCGGGAAGGGCAGGCTCACGGCCACCCGCGGCAAGCAGGAGACCACCGACCACCCGCCCATCTACCCCACGGGCGCGGCGGACCCCGACCGTCTCGACGGTGCGGCCTGGCGCCTCTACAACCTCATCGCCCGCCGCTTCCTGGCCACGCTCTCCGAGCCGTCGGTCAGCGAGTCCACCAAGCTCTCGCTTGACATCGCCAATGAGCCCTTCACCTCCTCGGGCACCGTCATCGTGAAGGAGGGCTTCCGCGGCATCTACCCCTTCGGCCAGCGCAAGGACGAGGTGCTGCCGGCGCTCGCCCAAGGTGACGTGGTGGACGTGGTCTCCCTGGGCCTTGAGGCCAAGCAGACGGAGCCGCCCGCGCGCTACAGCCAGGGTCGTCTCATCCAGGAGATGGAGCGCCGCGGCCTGGGCACCAAGTCCACGCGCGCCAACATCATCCAGCGCCTCCTGGACGTGAAGTACATCAAGAACGATCCGGTGGAACCCAGCCAGCTGGGCATGGCCGTCATCGAGGCGCTGCATGCCTATGCCCCGCACATCACCACGCCCGACATGACGGCGGAGCTCGAGGCCGACATGACCAAGGTCGCCGAGGGAGCCGACACCCAGGAGCAGGTCGTCACGCACTCGCGCGCGCTGCTTGCGGGCATGGTGGACGCGCTCATCGAGCACAAGGAGGATCTCGGCGAGGCCATCGCGGATGCCGTGACGGCCGACGCCAAGGTGGGCGTATGTCCCAGATGCGGCAAGGACCTCGTGATGAAGCGCTCCGCCAAGACGCGCGGAAGCTTCATCGGCTGCATGGGCTGGCCCGACTGCGACGTCACCTATCCCGTGCCGTCCAACGTGAGGGTGGAGCCCCTCGAGGGCGAGGCGGGCGTGTGTCCCGTGTGCGGCGCACCGCGCATCAAGTGCAAGCCCTTCCGCTCCAAGGCCTTCGAGATGTGCGTCAACCCCGCCTGCGAGACCAATCGCGAGCCCGATGTGGTGGTGGGGGAGTGCGCCGTCTGCAGGGAGGCGGGGCGCCACGGGGACCTCGTGGCCCACAAGAGCGAGAGGACGGGCAAGCGCTTCATCCGCTGTACCAACTACGACGAGTGTGGAGTGAGCTACCCCCTGCCGCAGCGCGGCGAGCTGCACGCCACGGGCGAGACCTGCCCCCACTGCGGCGCGCCCATCGTGGAGGTCGTGACGGCGCGTGGCCCCTGGCGCATCTGCGTGAACATGGACTGTCCGGGCAAGGAGAAGAAGCCCGCCCGCGGACGCGGGAGCAAGCGGGGGACCTCGGCCAAAAGGAGCGCGTCACGCGCGGGTTCAAGAAGGGGCAGTGCGTCATGAACGGCGAGCGTGGCATCTTCCTAACGTTCGAGGGCATCGATGGCTCTGGCAAGACTACTCAGGCGCATCGCCTGGCACATGCGCTTGAGGCCGCCGGCATGGAGGTCATCCTCCTGCGTGAGCCCGGTGGTACGCCCATTGGCGAGCGGATACGGGCCATCCTGCTCGACCCCCGTAGCGACGAGATGGCAGACGAGTGCGAGCTCCTGCTCATGAACGCGTCTAGGGCCCAGCTCGTGCGACAGGTAATCCAGCCCTCGCTGGAGCGGGGGGCCATCGTCGTGAGCGACCGCTTCTTTGATTCCACGTTTGCCTACCAGTATGGCGGACGAGGGGTGGACAGGGACGTCACGCTGTCCTGCAATCTCTTGGGGAGCTGTGGCCTTGTGCCGGACCTCACGTTCCTTCTTGACCTTGACCCCCAGCTCGCGTTGCGTCGTGCTACCAAGGGCGGCGTAGACAGGCTTGAGGCCGAAGGGGCCCAGTTTCAGGAGCGGGTCCGCGATGCATATCTCGAGCTTGCGGGGATGGAGCCTGGTCGCGTGATGGTGGTGGATGCCGACGCCTCGGAGGATGAGGTCTCCCTGCGTGTCGCGTCCCTTGTCCGTCATACGTTTCCGCAGCTTGACTTCCACCCGTTGTGACATGTTGGCAGGAGGAGACTGACATAGGTGCGTGGGTATCCCTGTATCTCAGGGCCCTTTGCTTGTTTGGGAATCAAAGATGAAAGATGCTGCAGCGTTGGCTGGCATGTGTCTCATATCGCGCGATCGAAGTGTCTCGCCTTGTCTTGACTGGCTTACATGGCCCTTCTTGCCTTGGTAAGAATGGTGGGATGAGGGCTTTTGCACGTGCGGTCTCATCAGAATTCAAGAAGTTGCTCACTCTGCGTTTTATTCGGTATGTAGTTGCGGCAACAACCGTGCTTCTGCCACTCTATGCGCTGCTGACAACGCCCTCCGTGAGAGACGCGATCAGTACCGGTGACCCCACACTTGCTCCGGGCATAACACCGGAGTCCGTTGGGTTTGACGGCATAGAGCTGGGCCAGGTTTTTCTCATACTTCTGGGAAGCATATCTGTCAGTAGTGAGTATCAATTTGACCAGCTCAAGGTGTCGTTACTTGCGGTTCCGAATCGTCTGCGTCTCCTTGGGGCCAAGGCGCTTGCCGTTGGCGTTGTTTCGCTGCTCTTGGGAATGGTCGTCGTTCCCCTTGTTGCGTTCATAAGCCAACTGCAGCTTGGGGAGGTTGGCATCCTGCATGGTGGAATTACTGTTTCCTACCTGTTGAGCTTGGGTGGGGCGATAGTCAGCTGGGCCGCCATAGCGCTGCTAAGCTTTGCGCTTACGATAATCTGTCGTCAGGCTCTGACGCCTCTCCTGATCCTGATCGTTACATCACAGTTCACGCTGGTCTTGGTGCATCTCATGCCTGGAGCGCAGTACTTGCCCTTTTCTGCGGGAGTGCAGTTGTATGACCCCTCTTCTATTGTGGCAGAGACCCCCTCTGCCGGCCTTGGGCCTGGTGTCGCACTCCTTGTCCTCACGATATGGGTCGTGGTTTTCATGGCGTTGGCCGGCTTTCTCTTTCAGAGGAGGGGGGTGCAGACGTGAATGCACCCAATGGGTTTGACAGGAGAGCCGCCCTGGGAGAGCTGTTCTATGGGGTGCTCAAACAAACAAAGCTGCTAGTAGCAATTGTCATACTTGGCCTATTAAATCGAGGAGCAGTGTGATAACGTCTGGCAAACGGGGTTCAAGGTGGCAAAAAACGTTGCATTGGTGTCACCTCTCTCTTAGAGGCGCTTGCAATAGTGGGACCCTCGGGTGCCGGGAAGAGTACCGTGCTCGATCTTATCTCGCGACTCTATGATCCTGTGGGCGGAACGATCTTTTTCAAAGGGGCTGACGTCGCTAGCCTCGATCGTCGCATCGTGCGCAACCATATCGCTTATGTGGAGCAGGATGCCCCCATTCTGTCAGGAACCATCAGAGACAATTTGACCCTTGGAATCTCACAGGTGAATGATGCCAAGCTCATGTGCATGCTTCAGGCATGTAACCTCATTGACGTGTGCAATGGATCACACGATGGATTGGATGCCGACGTTGGTGAGCATGGAGTGCTGCTTTCTGGTGGGGAGCGTCAGAGGCTTGCGTTGCTGAGGGCCCTACTGAGGGAACCCGAACTGCTCCTGCTCGATGAGTCAACATCCAATCTTGATGGGGCAAACGAGGAGCTTGCCCAAAACCTGATCGATTGCTACGCACCACACAGCGCTCGCAGTATTGTGGCGCACCGTCTTTCGACAGTTGTGGATGCGGACGACATACTGGTACTTGATGGTGGGCGGGTGGTTGACGAGGGCACTCACGTACAACTATTGCAGACATCGCCACTCTATCGCAACCTCGCTCATACGCAGCTGCTCTCTCAACCTGCGTAGAGTTCTGGTCGCGTCATTAGAAGGGGCGAGGTGGGCTCATTGTCGGTACAACTATAAAAGTGTCCAGCGTCTTTGCCGCGCTCCAATGCCTCGCTCCTCTAAGTCTAGGTAGAGGCGCAGTCTAGAGCAGGTGGTGAGTGTGATGTACCGTCCCCTTGTCAATGGGCTATCTGAGCTAAAGTATCTCGGTGAGCGTTGCAATCTGCCTCTTTGGGGATGGGTGTGTGACGTTGACGGCCTGTTGACGTACCTGTGGGTGTCAGCCTACGATCTTCGGAGTACTTGCAGTCTGGCTTGGCACTTCGGTACGCCCTCATTACAATTCAAGAGACTGTCATGCAAAAAACGTGCTTTTCTCTGATAAGGACTTTCATGCTCAGTTTGCAAGGTCAGGTTGCCCCGCAAAGGTCGTCTGCTGCCACCTCGCAGCCTGATGCGAGCAACCTGGCAGGGGGCAACTGACATGGGTACGCAGGCATCGCCATATCCCCAGGCCCTCTCCGTCCTCGACCAGCAGCCCCGCGTGCGCGACTTCCTTGCGCGCGCCCTTGCGGAGGGCCGGCTGAGCCAGGCCTATCTCTTTCTGGGCGCCCCTGGCGCGGGCATGGTGGAGGGCGCCTTTGCCCTGGCGACGTGCATCATCTGTCCCCGCGGCGGCGACGCGAGCTGCGACGAGTGCATCCGCGTGGCCCACCGCACCCATCCCGACGTGCGCTACCTCAAGCCCGAGAGCGCCACGGGGTACCTCGTGGGCCAGGTGCGCGAGCTCATTGACGACGTCCCTTTGGCACCCGTGCGCGCCCAGGCCAAGGTCTATATCCTGGACGAGGCGGGGCTGCTCCGCGGTGCGGCTGCCAATGCCCTGCTCAAGACCATTGAGGAGCCGCCCGAGGGCACGTACTTCGTGCTCATCGCCCGCTCTGCGGCGTCGGTGCTGCCCACGCTCGTCTCGCGCTGCCAGCAGGTCCCCTTCCGCATCGTGGCACCGGATGCCGCGGCGCGCGCCGTGGAGCGGGCGAGCGGCATCACGGGATACGAGGCGCGCGTGGCGCTCTCCATCACGGGAGCGCCCGGACGTGCGGCCGAGTTTCTCGCCTCGACCAGTCGTCGCGAGGTGCGCCGCAAAGTGGTGCGCACCTTGGGGGAGCTGGCTCGCGATGATGCGTGGGACGTGCTGTGCGCCGCGCGCGACATCGTCGATGCAGTGCACGCGACGCTCGACCAGGTGAGGTCCCGCCAGGAGGCGTCACGTGACGAGAGTGCCGACTATCTGAGCCCCGCGGCACTCAAGCGCGTGGAGGCCGCCAACAAGCGCGAGATAAGTGCCCGCGAGCGTTCGGGTATGATGGAGGCGTTGGCTGCTGCCGACTCACTCCTGCGCGACGTGCTCGTGCGTATCGAGGAAATCGGCGAGCCGGTGGTGAACGAGGACGTGAACGACCCCATCGACCGCATCGCGCGCTCCGCATCCTCGGAGGGCTGTCTCCGCGCGCTCGAGGCGCTTGCGCAGGCACGGGACGACCTCGCCCACAACGTAACACCTCAGCTGGTCATCGAGACCATGCTCCTCTCTGTCAAGGAGGCACTCGCATGCCCACCGTCGTACCGGTAAGGTTTCACTATGTAACGCACGACCTGTGGTTCGATCCCAAGGAGACGGGTGCCCAGGAGGGTGACCACGTCATATGCTCCACGGAGCGTGGCCAGGAGATTGGCTTGGTGACCATGGATGCCCGGGAGGTCGATGCGGACACCCTCAGGGACACCGTGGGCGATGCCCCCCTGCGTGCGGTGGTGCGCATCGCCTCGCCCGATGACCTCAAGCATGCCGAGCGGCTTGCGGAGCGTGGCGAGGACGCCCTGCCCACCTTCCGTCGCCTGGTGCATGGCCTTGACCTGGACATGAAGCCCGTGGGGGTGGAATACCTCTTTGGGGGTGGCCGCGTGGTGTGCTACTTCTCTGCGGAGGAGCGCGTGGACTTCCGCCAGCTCGTGCGCGAGCTCTCACGCGAGCTGCACGAGCGCGTGGACATGCGCCAGATCGGCGTGCGTGAGGAGGCGGCGCTTGCCGGTGGCTATGCCCACTGCGGCCAGGAGCTCTGCTGCGCCCGCCTGGGCCGCGAGTTCGAGCCCGTCTCCATCCGCATGGCCAAGGAGCAGGACCTGCCCCTCAACACGTCAAAGATCTCGGGCGCCTGCGGCCGTCTCATGTGCTGCCTGCGCTACGAGTTCGACGCCTACCGCGACTTCAAGCGTCGTGCCCCCAAGCGCAATGCCGTCATCGAGACGCCGCTGGGCAAGGCCAAGATCGTGGAGTATGACACGCCCAAGGAGCAGCTTGCGCTGCGTCTCGAGAGCGGCAAGCAGATCCGTGTCCCCCTGGTCGACATGGACACGTCGGAGGCGGCCGTCAGGAAGAGCGAGGAGCTCTCGTGCCCCTGCCGTCCCGACACGGTGTCGCGCGAGGCGTTGGAGCGCCTGCAGTCACCCGAGGTGCAGATGGCCCTTGCCGAGCTTGACCGTGCAAACGGCGTGATCCCCCAGGAGACGTTCAACGAGTCCGACATCTTTGTGGAGAGCCGATCCCGCCGTCGCCGTCATGGGGGGAAGGGACAGGGCGCGCCCGAGGCGCGCGGCGAGGGTGGGGGGGCCTCGGAGGGATCCAGGCGACAGCGCCACCGCCGCAAGAAGGTGCATGCGAACGACGTCGCCCCGCAGGCGGCGCACCACGAACAGGGCGGCGCACAGCATGCCACGCGCCATCGCCGCCGTCATCATGAGGGCACGGAGGCGCAGGGCGATACGCAAGCCAAGCGGGCAGGGGGCAAGGCTCAGGGCCGAGGACGTTCGGAGCGCCGCCGGCCCGGTGACCGTGGTGGACAGCAGGCCAAGCAGCACCAACGCCCGCAGGAGGGCGATGGTGCCTCCGCCCGGACGGCGGGAGAGCGCAAGCCGCGCCGGCGGCGCCATCGCGGCGGTCGCGGTCGTGGTGGCGCGGTGGGTGGCCCCTCTGTCGGCACGGCCCCCTCGGGCGAGTAGATCATCATGTACGAGCTCTCGACCGAGTACTGGTTTGACAGCGCCCACTTCCTGACGGGCTACCATGGTGCGTGCGAGAACCTGCACGGCCATCAGTGGCGCGTGACGGCCTACGTCACCGCCGAGTCCCTCGGGGAGGCCGGCACGCAGCGGGGCATGGTGGTTGACTTTGGGGTCCTCAAGCGCATCGTGCGCGAGGAATGCGACAGGCTCGACCATACCTTTCTCGTGGAGGAGGGCTCCCTCAAGCCGCAGACCATCGCGGCCCTCGAGGACGAGGGATTTACGCTCACGATGCTACCCTTCCGCACGACGGCGGAGAACCTGGCGCGCTACCTGGCCGAGCGTCTCCGCGACCGCGGACTGCCCATCAGCAGGGTTGACTGCGACGAGACGCCCAACAACCGCGCGAGCTACGTCGTCTAGCTGAGTCTCCAAGCCCCTTACAGCATGAGGCTCTCCTAGATGATGGCGTGGGACGGGGCAGACGCCTTGCGCACAGGGTGGAACGAGTGTGATGCCGGAGGGCACAGGGGCGGATGGGTGCCCTCCGGCATGCTGCGGTGCTACTTGTGCGGATAGAATCCGGACGGCGCCTCGCTGAGGTTGATCATGATGTTCTTTGCCTGCGTGTAGTGATCGAGGATGACCTTGTGCGTCTCGCGGCCGATGCCGGAGCTCTTGTAGCCACCGAACGGTGCGCCGGCTGGAATCTGGTTGTAGGTGTTGACCCACATGCGGCCGGTCTCAATGCTGCGGGCCACGCGTAGGGCGCGGTTGAGGTTCTGCGTCCACACGGCACCGCCCAGGCCGTAGTCCGACTCGTTGGCCATTGCGACGACCTCGTCCTCGGTCTTGAACTTGATGACCACGGCAACGGGGCCGAAGATCTCCTCGCGGGAGCAGGTGGCCTTGTTGTCTATGTCGGTGATGAGCGTGGGCTTGAAGAAGGTGCCGTTGGCACAGGCGCCCTCGGTGCAGGGCTCACCGCCGCAGGCGATAGTGGCGCCCTCCTTGCGGGCGATGTCGATGTAGCGCATGACCTTCTTGGCCTGTGCCTCGTTGACCTGGGCCCCCAGCTGGGTCTCGGGGTCGAGCGGATCGCCGATTCTCACCTTGTTGAACTGCTCGACGGCCGCCGCCACGAACTTGTCGTAGATGCCCTCCTGGACGAAGACGCGGCTGCCGGCGCAGCACACCTGGCCCTGGTTGAAGAGGATGCCCAGCTGCAGGCCATCGATGGCCTGCTCGAAGCTGCAGTCGTCGAAGAAGATGTTGGCGCTCTTGCCGCCCAGTTCGAGCGTGGCGGGGATGAGCCTCTCCGCGGCAGCCTTCGCAACCGAGAGGCCCACTTCGGTGGAACCGGTGAAGGCGAGCTTGCGGAAGCCGGGATGCTCGAGCATCCACTGGCCTGACCTCGAGCCCCTGCCGGTGATCACGTTGATGACGCCGGCGGGGACGACGTCGCCGATGAGCTGCATGAGGACGAGCAGCGACAGGGGCGTCGACGAGGACGATTTGATGACGGTGCAGTCTCCGGCGGCCAGCACCGGGGCGAGCTTCCAGGCGCCCATGAGGAACGGGAAGTTCCAGGGGACGATCTGACCGACGACACCGATGGGCTCGCGCAGGATGAGGCTCAGGAAGCCGCCGTCGAGCACGCTGGCGGAGCCCTCCTCGGTGCGGATGGCTCCGGCGAAGTAGCGGAAGTGGTCGGCGGCCAAGGGGATGTCGACGGCCTTGGTCTCGCGGATGGGCTTGCCGTTGTCGAGGGTCTCGACCTCGGCGAGCAGGTCGGCGTTGGCATCGATGATGTCGGCTATCCTGAGGAGGACGGCGGCGCGCTTGGCGGGCTCGACCTCCTTCCAGGAGGGGAAGGCCCTCCAGGCTGCGTCGACTGCCGCATCGAGGTCCTCTCTGGTGGCCTCGGCGCATTCGGCCAGCTTCTCGCCGGTGGCGGGGTTGGTTGTGGGGAAGGTCGCACCATCGGAGGCAGGTACGAACCTTCCATCGATATAGAGCCCGTAGGTCTTGTCCAGCTTTACGTTCATGGGTCTCTCTCCTCTCTGGGGGAACCGTCGTCCCGGTTGCCTGCCGACTGTCGGTATCCCGTAATCATACCCCATGACCATTCGTGGGTGGCCTATGGAAGAACATATCGATATCGGCAGGGGAAAGGTAGCTCCAATCGTCGATTCAGCTGAAAGGCCTGTGCCAGAGTTGCCGCGGCACGGGGCATGTAGGCGGCGTCTATTCCCGTGTAGTTGACGACCGCCTGGTGGATCGAGGAGGCCGAGGGTCGGGTGCAGTAGTCGGTGGGCATGGCAACGTTCATCCCAAGCTCGGCTGCATTGCGTTTGACCTGGGCGTCGGGCGGGGCGATGTCCAAGGGGAAGAGATTGGCCGGCGAGACATGCATGACGTTCGCGCCTCGCTCAGCTCGTGAGTCCCGTTGAAGGGGACGATCTCGTCAATCGCTGGTTCCTGTGGAAGCGGATTCTGGTGTCGACCGGAGCGGTTATACTCGTTGGGAGGGAGGCACGGGGACGGAGGGAAGTGTCATGGCAGGACGGGCCTTGCATGGAGTCAACCTTACCGGCTGGCTGACGCTGGAGCCATGGGTCACGCCTTCCCTCTTTGCCGATTCTGGCGCCTTGGACGAGGACTCCCTGGTGATTGCGATGGGGCAGGAGCCCTATCGGCAGATGGTCGAGAAGCATCGCAGGGGCTTTCTCTCGCAGGTGGACTTCAGGGGCATTGCCGCGCGTGGCTTCAACGCCGTGCGCCTGGAGGTGCCATGGTACGTGTTTGGGGACGCCGGCCCAGAGACCGGTCCCTATGTGGGATGCATAGACCACGTCGACCAGGCCTTCGTCTGGGCAGAGGACATCGACCTCAAGATCGTGCTGGCCCTCGCCATCACGCCCGGCGAGCGTAGCTCTAGCGCCATCCTCGTGCGCAATCATGATGAGTTCTCCCGGTACCGCAACGATATGCTGGTGGTCCTGGGAACCCTCGCCAAGCGCTACTGCTCACGTGCCGCGCTCGCAGGCATCGAGGTTGCAGACGAGGTGGTGCCGCAGGTGCGCCATGGCTTCACACTCACGGATGGCGTGCCCCTCCATCAGTTGCGAAACTACTACCGTGCGGCATACGACACCGTCCGCAAGAACGCGCCGGACGCCATGGTCATCCTGCCCGATGCGGGCCAGCCGGGTGCCTGGGGCCACTTCATGGCACCGCGACGCTACCAGAACGTATGGCTTGACAGCCACCTCTACCACTATCTCGACCGTGTCGATGGGCCTGGCCCCACGGGCATCCGCGAGCTCTCGCAGCGTTCGCATAGGATGCTTGAGACGGCACGCAGGTGCGGCCTGCCGGTGATGGCGGGAAAGTGGTCCGCCTCGCTACCCTTCGCGGACTCCTCTACCACACCCGAGGGCCGCATCGCCCTGGAGCGCGTGTTCGTCTCCGAACAGCTTGCCGTGTTCAGGAAGTGCCCCGCGTGGTTCTTCCAGACGTGGAAGACCGAAGGTCGCCTGTCTGGTTGGGACGCACGGGTGGCGCTCGCCACGTTCGAGCGGGCGATGCTCGCGTGAGCACGTCTGGCGTCCCGCACGGCGGCGTGCTCTCGATGGTGGGCACGCCCATCGGCAACCTGGGCGATGCGTCCCCGCGCGTGCTGGACACGCTGCGCCAGGCGGACGTGTTGCTCTGCGAGGACACGCGCGTGACCTCAAGGCTGCTGTCCCACTTTGGCGTTCGCGTGTCGCTGCAGCGTGCGGACGAGAACACCCTGGCCTCCCGCATCGCGCCCACGCTCGGGCGCATCGCGGCCGGGGAGCGCGTGGCCTTCGTGTCCGACGCGGGCATGCCGGGCGTCTCCGATCCGGGACAGCGCCTGGTGGATGCCACGCTCGATGCGGGCCTGCGCGTGGAGGTCATCCCCGGTCCGAGTGCCGTCACCTGTGCGCTCGTGGCCTCGGGGCTTCCCATGGAGCACTTCTTCTTCGAGGGGTTCCTCCCGCGCAGGCACAAGGCCCAGCTGGAGCGCCTGCGTGCGCTGGCGTCCGTGCCGGGTGCCCTTGTGGTGTACGAGAGCCCTCATCGCGTGGCCGCGACGCTGGCCACCATCGCCGAGGCGTTTCCCATGAGAAGGGTTGCCCTCGTGCGCGAGCTCACCAAGCTGCATGAGGAGGTCGTGCGGGGGGTGGCCCCCCATGTGGCGGCAGAGCTTGCGGCATGCGGGGAGGTTCGGGGCGAGTGCGTCGTGATCATCGGCGCACCGGAGGCGGACGAGGCCACGTCTGTGCCCGTGCGGCCACTCGAGGATGCCATCGCTGCCGGCCTTGCGGCCGACGAGCCCCCCAGCGCGCTTGCCAAGCGCCTTGCCAGGGAGTATGGCCTTCCCAAGCCGCAGGTGTACGACCGGGTGGTGAAGGCGTCCCGCGCACGTTGACCGCCGACTCCCCCTCGATCGTGCTGACTTCCCCACGGGTTGTGCTTGGTTTTTCCGCTGAAGACGTCTCGCGTGCGGACTTGAGTCCGCACGCGAGACAAAATCGGTCGAAAAACCTCGCACAATGGGGGAGGGGCTGAAGGCTAATGGCTCTCAGCGGCAGTTCTGGTAGTAGAACACCGCCAGCTGCGTGCGGTTCCTGAGCCCCAGCTTCGTCAGCACCGCCGAGATGTGATTGCGTACGGTGCCCTCGCTGAGGCAGAGCGCACCGGCGATCTCCTTGTTGTCGAGGCCATCGGCCACGGCACGCACCACATCGCGCTCGCGTGTGGTGAGGGGCGACAAGGCGGACTCGTCCGGCTGCACTGGCGCCGAGGCGGCGCCCAAGGCCGTGGCTCGTTCCAGCACCTCGTCCCCCAGCACGGACTGCCCGGCCATGACGGCGCGCAGCGCCGGGGCGATGGTGTCTATGTCCTGCTTGATGAGGTAACCACGGGCACCAAGGCGCAGCGCACCCGTGATGTACTCGTCATCCGAGAAGGTCGTGAGGAAGACGATGCGTGCGGTGGGGTGAGCGCCAAGGATCTCGCGTGAGGCCGTGAGGCCGTCGCCGTCGGGCATCTGGATGTCCATGAGGAGCACCTCGGGAAGCTCGTCCTCAAAGAGGCGCACCGCATCGGGGCCGCTGGTGCCTAGACCGACGACGTCGATGTCCTTCTCGGCAGACAGGATGAGGCGGAGCGATTTCGCGACGATGGCGTCGTCATCCACCACGATGACCCTCATGTGCCCACCTTTCTGGGAATCGATGCGAAGACCTGGAAGCGTTGCGCATCGAAGTCTGTGTGAAACGTGCCCCCCAGGGATTCCACGCGCTCACGCATGGCACGCAGCCCCAGTCCCCGTTCCGAGAGCTCGCCCGCTTCCATGCTGCCCGTGGGCATGTCGCCATCGTTCTCTATGGTCAGCTGCCACAGGCCGGGGAACTCGCGCGCATGGATGGTGGCCGCACGTGCGTGCGCATGGCGCTCGGCATTGGTGAGCGCCTCGCGTGCGACGGCGACAAGGCAGCGCGTCGTCGCGGCGCTGGGCGTGTCCCTCAGGCCGTACTCCACGCTCACCCGTGCATGGGGACTGCGCACCGCAAGCCTATCCAGCTCGACGCGGAGGTCCATCGCATGGTCATCCAGGGCATGCACGCTCGCACGCATGGCATCCATCGTCTCGTCGAGTCCGGACCGGAGCTCGTCCAGCTCACCCGTGACACATACGTCGTCGTGATGGACGAGTCTGAGCGCGGCGACCTGGTAGATAAGGCGCGTCAGGCTATGACCCACGCCGTCGTGCACCTCACGGGCCATGCGCGTGCGCTCGGCAAGGGTGGCAGCCTGCGACGCCTCACCACGTGCGTCCTCAAGCTCGCGGTTTTGCGCGCGCAGCGCAAGCAGGCGGTCCGAGAGCTCATCCTCGGTCTCGTACAGACGCCCGCGTGCCTCGGCAAGGCGCACCTCCCTTGTGGCAAGCAGCGCACAGACCGTAGCCGCAGCCAACGTGACCGCAGCTATGGTGGGGTCGCCGGCGGCATGTCCGGCGGCGAAGGCGCACAGCCATGCGACGTGCAGCCGCCAGGGCACGTGGAGCGCGAGCTCGAAGGTTGCGAGGGGAAGCGCTGCCGTGGCGCCTGGTGCAAGGGCCATGACGCATGCGGTGACGATCGCCACCGCTCGCGCCACCTCCCCGCCTCGCGTTCGCATGAGGCTTGCGAGTGACGTGAGGGTGATGGCGGCGACGAGCCACGCCACGCCCACGGCATCGGTGCGTCCACCGAGCACGGAGAGGCAGGCACAGAGCACGAGCACGAAGGTCTTGTCCACAGCACGTTCCATGGTGTCATTGTACGGGAGTGATGGCGTGTCCTGCCATCGACCTTCCACCATGACAGGTGTCATGGGTCGGATGGGGTGGCCTTATGACGTTCCGCACTTCCCATTTCGTGGCCTTCCCACGAGAATGACAGGTGTACGCGATGGGTGCAAAAGCCAGGTGCCCACACGTGGCATCGCCACGTGTCGCGCCGCCCCCATCGACGGGAGCATCGAGAAGTGCCGAGGGAGCGGGACATGCCAACACAGACTGTCGTGCACGTGGATAACCTCGTCAAACGCTATGGGGGCCTCTGTGCCGTCAACCACCTGAGCCTGGACATCGAGCAGGGTGAGATCTTCGGCCTGCTCGGTCCCAACGGCTCGGGCAAGACCACGACCATCAACTGCATCCTGCAGCTGCTGCGCTACGACCACGGTACCATCGAGCTCTTTGGCACACCCATGGCACCTACGGCCTACGATCTCAAGCGGCGCATCGGCATCGTCCCGCAGGCGGTTGCGGTCTACGACGAGCTCACGGTGCGTGAGAACATCGACAGCTTCTGTGCGCTCTACGTGAGCGACCATGCCCGCCGTCGCCAGCTCGTGAACGAGGCCGTCGCCTTCGTGGGGCTCGAGAAGTTCCAGGGCTTCCGACCCAAGAGGCTCTCGGGGGGCCTGTTGCGCCGCCTCAACATTGCCTGTGGCATCGCGCACAGGCCCGAGCTCATCATCCTCGACGAGCCCACGGTGGCAGTGGACCCTCAGAGCAGGAACGCCATCCTCGACGGCATCCGTCGCCTCAACGAGGCGGGTTCCACCATCATCTACACTTCGCACTACATGGAGGAGGTCGAGGAGCTCTGCAGTCGCATCATGATCATGGACCACGGCCGCTCGGTGGCCGCCGGCACGGTGGACGAGCTCAAGGCCATGGTCTCGGTGGGGGAGCGCGTCACGGTGGAGCTTGCGGACGTTTCCGAGCAGGTGGTTGATCAGGTGCGTCGCCTCCCTCACGTGCGCTGCGTCACCGTCGACGGCATGCTACTGCGCATCGGGTGCACGGCGGGCGGCCACAACCTGGCCGACGTCCTCGGCGTGCTCACGGATGCCGGCGTTGCGTACGGGCGCGTGCTCTCCGAGCCACCGACCCTAAATGACGTGTTCCTCGATATCACGGGTCGCGCCCTGCGCGACGAGGCATAGGGGGCTTCCATGCGCTGCAGCCTCAAGACCTGCGTCATCGCCCTCGTGCGCGAGAAGACGCTCCTGTGGTGGGCCTTCCTGTTTCCCGTCGTGATGTGCCTGCTCTTCATGGGGATGTTCTCCCACCTCGATGCCGGCTATGCCGAAGCCACCACCAGGCTTGCCGTGGTGGAGGATGCCAACTACCAGGGAGTCTACGGGCTGCCGGAGACCATCGAAGCCATCAGCTCGCCCGATGCCAGTCCCAAGGTCGCCGACGTCACGGCCTATGACACCGAGGACGCTGCCCTGGCGGCCACCAACGCCGGTGACGTTGACGCCTACCTCATGGTGGATGGGGATGGCATGCCCCAGCTCCATGTGGCGGCTCGCCTGAATGGCGAGCTGCAGCCTGCCGTGCTCGAGGCCGTGCTCGACAGCTACCTGCACACGAGGAACGGGATTGCGACACTCCTCGAGCGGGACCCACAGGCACTCGAGGATGCCTCCACCGTTGCGGCCTTCCGCTCGGATGCCGTGCGGACGGTGCGCCTTCAGGCCACGAAGGCGGCTCCCGATGGCAAGGTGCGCTACTACTTCGCCCTTCTGGGCATGGTCGCGGGCATGGGCATGATGCTTTCCTCCCAGGCGCTGCGCCGCGTGCTTCCGCGGTGCAGCGAGGTCGGGGCTCGCGTGGCGGTGGCTGGCACGCCTCGCTGGCGCATCCTAGCGGCCACGATCCTGGGCTCATGGCTCTGCGAGTTCGCGGTCATGCTTGCGGTGGTCGCCTTCATGCGCCTCGTCTGTGGCGTGGACTTTGGGAGCAACGCCCCGCTCGTGACGCTCGCGGTGCTCATGTCGACCCTTACGGCCTGTGCGCTGGGCAGCCTCATCGGCACCTTCGCGGGTCTCACGGGAGGCGGGACGCCTCTGGTGTCTGCTGTCAGCTGTGGCCTCTCGTTCTTCACAGGGCTCTATGGCGCCGCCTCCCAACAGGTGAGCGATGGCCTTGAGGCGGGCATGCCCCTGCTTGCCCACGCGAACCCACTCTGGCAGATGACGCACTGCTTCTTCTCGTTGCTGTACTACGACACCCTGGCGCCGTTCTGGTGGAGCTGCCTCATGCTGGTGACAATGGCACTCGCGTTCTTCTGCCTGGCGGCACTCAACATGAGGAGGGCGTCCCATGTCTAGCTTCAAGACCTGCCTCAGGATCCTGTGGGGTCACAAGGTGGTGCTCCTCGTCTACATCGTGCTGCTCTCCCTGCTGGGGCTTCTGATGGGACTGGGGTCCGGGCATGACGACACGACCTCCTACGAGCGGGCCGTGCCCAACGTCGCCGTGATAGACCGCGATGGGTCCGCCCTCTCGCAGGCGCTCAGGGCCCATGTGGAACGGGGCAGCAACACGGAGACGATCGCGGACGACCCGCTTGCCATCCAGGATGCCATCGCCAAGGGGAGCGTCTCGTATATTCTCGTGATTCCCGCGGGGTGGGGCCAGGGTCTCATGGATGCCGCGGCGGCGGGCACGAGCGCACCCGACCTCGAAACCTATGTCTCATACCAGTCGGCCGAGGGCTCGCTCGTGGACGTCGAGACCGTGAGCTATGCGCAGGGGCTCTATGGCAGCGCGGCCACGATGGGTGGCGACCAGGAGGAGGTGGCGTCCCTCACGGACGGCGCCATGGAGGAGCGCACGGCAACGAGCATCGCCCGACAGGACGCGACGCCCCTTTCCGATGCCTTCGAGTTGGCATGCAAGTTCTCCACCTATCCGATGCTCGCCGGCATCTCCGTCTGCATTGCCATCCTCATGGAGAGCCTCAACGCCGAGGCCGTGCTCGACCGGAGGTTGGTGGCGCCCACGACAGCACGTCGGCGCAACGGCGGCCTGCTTGCGGTCTGCATCCTGCTCGGCGTCGGTGTGTGGGCATGGATATTTGGCCTCGACGTCCTCCTCTTCGTCCGCGGGGAACTTGCCACCTCCCCGGCTCAGGTGGTGCTTGTGGGTGGCTCCCTCGCTGCCTACGCGTTCTTCTCCGTCGCAAGTGGCTTTCTGCTTGGACAGCTGCGTCTCTCGGCGAACGCGGCGAACGCCTTCGCCAACATTGCGGGCATGGCGATGTCCTTCCTCGGTGGTGCCTGGGTGGGACTGAGCCTCCTACCGGACGCGTTGGTCACCCTTGCGCACTTCACACCTGCGTACTGGTGCTGTGAGGTGGTGACATCTGCCGTGAGCATGGTTGACGTGAGTCAGCAGACAGTGCTGCCGCTCGTGGGCCAGATAGGCATCGTGGCGCTCTTTGGTTGCGCCGTGCTCACCGTGGCGCTGCTGGTGGGTCGCAACCGTGGCCGCGACGAGCTGGCCTAGGTTGCCCCATCGTGCCTAGACGGCATGGCGATGACGAGTCGTATGCAAAATCTCGGTCCTCTCGGGCGGCAGCATCTGGATGCCTCATCCCTATACCTACGCTGATGGAACGGAAGGCACCTGCGTGATTGCATACGACTCGGGAGGTGCCCCGCACGGTCGTGGATGCTAGGCCACGGTCCCCTTGGGTAGAAGAAGGATGACGCGACACCACAAGGGGTCAATCCCATGGCCCAGATGGGAGACGATCATGATCGATGAGAGGGCACTTTGGAACATCAGTGCTGGTGTCTATCTCTTTACCTGCACGGATGCGGATGGCAAGCGGCCCATCGGCCGCACGATCGATGCGGTTTCGCAGGCGAACGCCAAACCTGCCATCATCACCGTCTCGCTGCACAAGGGAGGCCACAGCTCCCATGTGGTCAAGCCGTTTGGCCACTTCAGCCTCACCGTGCTTGCCAAGGACGCACCGATGGATCTCATCAAGGGGTTTGGCCTGCGCTCGAGCAAGGACAACGACAAGTTTGCGGGCCTTGAGGTCAGGCACGACGAGCAGGGCGTCCCATGGGTTGCGGACGGCGCGCTCTCCCAGATATCCTGCGATGTCAAGGCGATCCTGGATGAGGGCGACCACCTGCTCATCCTGGGCGAGGTCACGGGGTCCCAGGTTCTCGCGCAGGGAGAGCCAATGACCTACGGCTACTATCGTTCCCTCAAGTAGGTGGGGGCGGCGGGGATGGGCTGACGGCCCGGGCCATCCGTGTGCCAGCGGCCCGGGCGTGCCCATGGGGACGGTCGTCGCCCTCGAGCCCCTCTTCATCATGTACCTGGAGACCTTTGCCACCACCTCCAGCGCACCTCACGGGTATTCGGCATGGGCAGCGACGAGCTGGCCCGCGATTCCGTGTGCGCGCTCTTCAAGAACCAGGGCGTCTATACAGCTGCCTGCCGTAGGCCACCTTTCGCCGTGGGATGTGGCCTGCGTCGCCCTCGGGCCAGGGTCTTGGTACGGGCGTCCGTCGGTCTACCGCAGACGGCCCATCTGAACTGCAACTATGCACGTTCCTGTACTTTATGCTGGTAAACGGCATCATAGGGACCGTACGCCATGCGCCTTTGGTCCATGGGTGCCCACGGGCGGGCGCCCATGACGGATGGTCGCGGGCCATGGCACGCCCCAGCCTGGAGTCTTCGAGGTGGCCGGGATACCGCGTGGTGACGCGCGGCACCACTCACTACAATGCAAAAGGTTGATCGCACAGAGCACTGAGCTCGTTTCCGAGGGGACCTTCATGCCAAGTCTGCAGGACCAGATTGCATCACGTCGCACCTTCGCCATCATCAGTCACCCCGATGCGGGCAAGACGACCCTCACCGAGAAGCTGCTGCTCTACACTGGCAACATCCAGACGGCAGGCTCGGTCAAGGGCAAGGCGAGTGCCCGGCATGCCGTCTCGGACTGGATGGACATCGAGAGGGAGCGCGGCATCTCCGTGACGTCCTCCGTCCTGCAGTTCACCTATGGCGACTACTGCATCAACATCCTCGACACCCCCGGTCACCAGGACTTCTCCGAGGACACCTACCGCACGCTCATGGCTGCCGACGCCGCCGTCATGGTCATCGACGGCGCCAAGGGCGTGGAGGCGCAGACCAAGAAGCTCTTCCGTGTGTGCACGCTGCGTCATATCCCCATCTTCACCTTCGTGAACAAGCTCGATCACGATGCGCGTGACCCCTTCGATCTCATGGAGGAGATAGAGACGGTCCTGGGCATCGGCACCTACCCCATGAACTGGCCCATCGGCAGTGGTCGCAGCTTCAGGGGCGTGTTCGACCGCTCCTCGCGGCGCGTGCTCGCCTTCGAGGGGGATGGCCACGCCAACGTCACCAAGAGGGTCGCCGAGGTCGAGGCGGAGCTGGGCGATTCCACGCTCGACGGGCTCATCGGGCAGGAGAACCACCAGGAGCTGACCGACGACATCGAGCTTCTTGACGGTGCGGACCACGAGTTCGACCTCGACGCCGTCCGCACGGGCCGGCTCACCCCGGTGTTCTTTGGCTCGGCCCTCACCAACTTTGGCGTGGAACCCTTCCTCAAGGACTTCCTGCGCCTGGCCCCAGCGCCCCTGCCCTACACGGACGAGCTCACGGGCGAGCAGGTTGCTCCCACGTGCGACGACTTCTCGGGCTTCGTGTTCAAGATCCAGGCCAACATGGACAAGAACCACCGCGACCGCATCGCCTTCGTGCGCATCTGCTCGGGAAGGTTCGAGCGCGGCATGGACGCCTATCACGTGCAGGGTGACCGCCGCCTCAAGCTGGCCACGGGCACCTCGATGATGGCCGATGACCGCGCCATCGTGGACGAGGCCTTTGCGGGCGACGTCGTGGGCCTCTTCGACCCGGGCGTCTTCTCCATCGGCGACACCGTGTGCACGGGTAGGCAGCACGTGCGCTACCCCGGCATCCCCACGTTCGCGCCGGAGCACTTCGCTCGCGTCACGCAGGTGGACACGCTCAAGCGCAAGCAGTTCGTCAAGGGCGTGGAGGAGCTCGCGCAGGAGGGTGCCATCCAGATCTTCCGCGAGCTGGGCTCAGGCATGGAGAGCGTCATCGTGGGTGTGGTGGGCGTGCTGCAGCTGGACGTGCTGGAGCGGCGCCTCAGGAGCGAGTATCACGTGGCCGTGAGCCGCAGCCCGCTGCCGTACACGCAGATCCGCTGGGTGCAGAACGGACCCGACGAGCTGGACGTGCGCGCGCTCGACCTCTCGCGCGACACGGCGCGCGTGGAGGACATGCGCGGCGCGCGCCTGCTGCTCTTCACCAACGAGTGGAACGTCGACTGGGCCATCGAGCGCAACCCCAAGCTCAGGCTCTCCGAGTTCGGCAACGTCTCGGTGTGAGGCCACGTCCGCCCTGCGCTCAAGGGAAGATGACGGTGCGCTTATGCGAGTGCGGGATGTCATGATGTTTATGTATCAAAATAAGGCTCTCTTCCTGTCATGCTCTGCAATGAGGGTAAGGTGGACCCTGCACTGAGGACACGCAGCGCGTCGTACGTTTGAAGATCATCTGGTGGAGCTGGGCATGGTGAGGGTGCCTCGACTCCATCCTTCCATCCGGTACGTGCCACCTGATTCGAAGGGACGCTCATGACCGCCCGTACCTCCAAGCCGTTTGAGAAGACCGCTCAGTTCTATTGGGTGTTCGTCGTGCTTGCCGCCACCTTGTATCTGATCACGTCTTTTCCTGGCATACTGGGCACCCTCTTCACACTGGCGCTCCTCGCGGTGATGGCCGCTGTCATTCGGTCAGTGGAGGGCGGGTCTGATGCGCGTGAGCGCGACGGGTCTGACGGCGCTCCCCTCGGAGGGGCGACCGAGGTGGTCACGCTCGGCTCTTCCATCAAGGGCCGCCTTGGTGGAAGGCGGCCTGTGCGCATGCCACGAAGACCCAAGAGGTTCCAGAGCATCTTCATGGCGCTCTATGTGGTGGACTCTGTCGTCTTCGCACTTGTGGTCGTTGTGCGTATGCTCGCGTCTGGCAAGGGATACCCATCGTTTGCCCTGCTTGATGTCATGTCGCCCGATGATTCATATATCCTTGACCTCATTCTGATCTGCGCGGCGCAGGGAGCCTTTACGCAGGGGATCTTTCGCTTCCTGGCATTTGGTGCGAGGTATGCTGGCCCCGCACAGGAAAACGACCAGCAGCATGGCCAGCATGAGGACAAGGACGTCCTCGTGAAAGACGATGCGCAGGACAGGGACCGATAGGCCAGCTCACGACGGAATCGGTGGTGCCTGGCCTGCCATGATGGCGGACCAGGCACTGTGACGCGCAGGCCCGCCTCACGCGCTACGCCAGGCGCGCCTCGAGGGCCCCGATGATCCTGTCGCCCATGGCAGTGGTACCCAGCACGTGATCGGCAGGCGAGGCCCCATCGGCGATGTCCGCGGTGCGCCAGCCGGCGTCGAGCACGTCGTCCACGGCACCGGCCAGGGCATCCGCCACCTCGTCCATCTGGAAGCTGTAGCGCAGCATGAGCTCCACGGAGAGTATCTGCGCAAGCGGGTTGGCGATGCCCTTGCCCGCGAGGTCGGGCGCGGAGCCATGGCTGGGCTCGTAGAGGGCCGTGCCATCGCCCAGCGAGGCGCTGGCGAGCATGCCGAGCGATCCGGTGAGCATGGAGGCCTCGTCGGAGAGGATGTCACCGAAGGTGTTCTCGGTCACGAGCACGTCGAACTGCGCCGGGTTGGCCACGAGCTGCATGGCACAGTTGTCCACGAGCATGTCCTCGCCCTCGACGTCCTCGAACTCCTCGTTGAGGCGGTGGTTGACCTCGCGCCACAGACGGGAGGTCTCGAGCACGTTGGCCTTGTCCACCGAGGTCACGACCTGGCTGCGGCGTGCGGCCGCCTCGTAGGCCCAACGCACCACGCGCTCGATCTCGTACTCGGCATACTCCATGGAGTCGGTGGCGACCTCGCCGCTCGTGCCGTCCACACCGGCACCGTCGACGTCGTGCACGCGTTCGTGTGTGCCAAAGTAGAGGCCGCCCGTGAGCTCGCGCACGATGAGCAGGTCCACGCCGTCCAACCGCTCCGGGCGCAGGGGGGAGGCGTCACGCAGTGCCGTGTAGATGCGCACGGGCCGCAGGTTGAGGTAGAGGCCGAGGCTCTTGCGGATGGCAAGCAGTCCCTGTTCGGGGCGCACGCTCGCGGAGGGGTCATCCCACGCGGGACCGCCGACGGCGGCAAGGAGCACGGCGTCCGCCGCCTTGGCCGCCTCGAGCGTCGCGGGGGGGAGTGCCGTGACCTCCTCGCCCGTGGCACGCGTGGCATCGATGGCAGCGCCGCCGATGAGCTGGTCCTCGCAGACGAAGTCCACGTCCGTGGCCGTGCTGATGACGGCGAGCACGCGCTTGGCCTCGGCAAGGATCTCCGGGCCAATGCCATCGCCGGGCAGGGTGACGATCTTGTAGGTGGTGTGGGCCATGCTATGCCTCCTTGTGGGCGAGCAGCTTCCTGGTGCGGGCGACCAAGCCGCCCTCGTTGATGATCTCCTGGATGAACGGTGGGAAGGGCTGGGCGTCGAAGCTCTGGCCGTAGGTCTCGTCGCGCACCGTGCCCGTGTCGGCGTCCACGCTTACCACGTCGCCGTCCTGGATGGCATCCACGGCCTCGGGGCACTCCAGGATGGGCAGGCCGATGTTGATGGCGTTGCGGTAGAAGATGCGCGCGAAGCTCTTGGCGATGACCACCGAGACGCCCGCGGCCTTGATGGCCACCGGTGCATGCTCGCGCGAGGAGCCACAGCCGAAGTTCTCGTCGGCCACGATGATGTCACCGGGCCGCACACGGCTGGTGAACGTGGCATCCAGGTCCTCGAGGCAGTGGCGGGCCAGCTCGGCGGGATCGCTCGTGTTGAGGTAGCGCGCCGGGATGATCACGTCGGTGTCGATGTCGCGCCCGTAGCAAAATGCGGTGCCCTTGAACTTCATGCTGTGTCCCTTCTGGTCTTGGGGGGAGGCGTGCCCTCCGTACTACTCAGACGGTGCCTCGCGAACTCGTACGGAGCGTACGTCCCCCTCGCTCATGTCAAGACGTGTCAGACCCGTGCAGCCCCGGGCTGCTCCCTCTCGGCCATCGCGCCGCGTCATCGTTCCGGTGCAGGCTACGGGTGGGGGCTGTGGCGCGCTCGGGTCCCCTCCCGCGGCCCTAGCTCAGGTCCTGCGGCAGGGCGATGTGTCCCGCGACGGCCGAGGCGGCGGCGACGGCTGGCGAGGCAAGGTAGACCTCGGAGGTGGGGTCACCCATGCGTCCGACGAAGTTGCGGTTGGTGGAGCTCACGCAGCGCTCGCCGGCTGCCAGGATGCCCATGTAGCCGCCCAGACAGGGTCCGCAGGTGGGGGTGGAGACCACACAGTGGGCGTCGATGAAGACGTCCATGAGGCCCTCGTGCACGCACTGGAGCCACACGCCCTGGGTGGCGGGGATCACGATGCAGCGAACGGAGGGGTCGACGGTGCGTCCGCGCAGGACGTCTGCCGCGGCCCGCATGTCTTCGATGCGACCGTTCGTGCAGGAGCCGATGACCGCCTGGTCGATGGCGATGTGGCGGCTCTCAAAGACGGGGTGGGTGTTGGAGGGGAGGTGGGGCCAGGAGACGGTGGGGATGACGTCCGCCGCGTCGATGTGGATGACCTGCCGGTAGGAGGCGTCCTCGTCGGGGTGGTACGCGCGCAGGGCATGCTCGGCGCGCCGCTCGACGTACGCGCGACACCTGTCATCCACCTCGAAGAGGCCCGCCTTGCCGCCAGCCTCGATGGCCATGTTGGCGATGGTCAGGCGCCCCTCGATGGAGAGATGCTCGATGGTGGATCCGGCGAACTCCATGGCGCAGTAGAGGGCGCCATCCACGCCGATCCGGCCGATCACGTGGAGGATGATGTCCTTGGCCGAGGCCCCCTCGGGCAGCTCGCCCTCGATCTCGAAGCGGATGGTCTCGGGCACCTTGAACCAGGCGCGGCCGGTGGCCATGCCCACACCGGCATCCGTGGAGCCCACACCCGTGGAGAAGGCGCCGATGCCGCCGTAGGTGCAGGTGTGGGAGTCGGCACCAATCACGAGGTCGCCGGGGACCACGATGCCCTGCTCGGGCAGGAGGGCATGCTCGATGCCCATGCAGCCCTGCTCGAAGTAGTGCGTGATGCCCATCTCATGGGCGAAGTCACGTGTGACCTTGGTCTGCTCGGCGCTCTTGATGTCCTTGTTGGGGGAATAGTGGTCAGGCACGAGGAAGATCTTGTCCCTGTCCCAGATGCCCGCACCGATCTCTCGCACCGTCTTGATGGCGATGGGGGCCGTGATGTCGTTGGCGAGCACGCCATCGAGGTCGCACTCGATGAGTTGTCCGGGGACGACCTCCTCGAGGCCGGCGTGGTCGGCGAGGATCTTCTCTGCCATGGTCATGGGGCGTGGCATATGTCTCCTATCTTCTCCCTTTCCTGTGTGGTGCGCATGCGGTGGGCCGCGGTGACGTGGCCCTATTGGCGTGCGACGAGCGAGTCGACGAACTGACGTGCGCCGCGGGCGGAGCGTCCGCCCCGCCTCGTGGCAAAGCGCTCGGCGAGCAGGTCGAGCTCCCCCTCGTCCATGGTGACGTGGTCCGCTTCGGCAAGCTGATGCACGATGTCGAGGTATGTGGCCTTGTCGGGCCTGTGGAACGAGACGTGGATGCCAAAGCGATCCGAGAGCGAGACGATCTCCTGCAGCGTGTCGTTGAGGTGGACGTCATCGCCCTCGCGATCCGAGAAGGTCTCCCGCACCAGGTGGCGGCGGTTGCTCGTGGCATAGATGGCAACGTTTGCCGACTTCGCCGAGACGGATCCCTCGAGGATGGCCTTGAGTGCGGCGAAGTTGTCGTCGTCGCGCGCGAACGAGAGGTCGTCGATGAAGATGACGAAGCAGAGCGGGTTCTTCGTGAGCTCGTCGAGCAGCCCCGGAATCCGGTGGAGCTGCTCCTTGTGCACCTCGAGGATGCGCAGGCCCTCGGACGCCAGCTCGTTGGCGACGGCCTTGACCGTGGAGCTCTTGCCCGTGCCGGCGTCGCCGGTGAGCAGGATGTTGGCTGCCGGCCTGCCCGCGAGGAGCGCCCGCGTGTTGTCGAGGATGATGCCCTTCTCGCGCTCGTAGTCCGCAAGGTCGGCGAGGCGGATGGGGTCGGGATGGTGCACGGGTACGACCTGGCCGGCATCGTCCATGCGAAAGACGTGGTGGCGAGCATAGACGCCAAAGCCATGGCGATGGATGTCCGCCAGGCGCTCGCGGTAGATGCCCACCAGGTCCGTGCGCTCCACCTCATAGCGCGCCAGCGTGCCGCGCAGTTCCGTCGGCACGTGTGTCAGAAGGTCGTCCGGCGTGAGCGCCGCAAGGCGCGCGAGCGTCTGCAACTCGGCGTCGGCGGCATCCGCCAGCACGCGCGGGACCTCTGCCCGCGCGCCCCTGCGCCTGAGATAGACGTTCTCGTCATCCAGGACCACCTCCTGCACGTGGGCACCGAGCGAGCAGGTGCCCGTGGCGAAGAGCTCGGAGACGAAGCCCGCGTAGGCCTCGGCGAGGGGCGCGTCATCGTGGCCGAGGCCCGCAGCGATGCCGAGCGTGTCGACCAGGGCCGCAATCACGGGGTCATCCAGCACGGCGCGGAAGACCACGAGGGTCCTCATGCGCATGCAGAGCTCCTTGCGTTCGTCCTCTGTCATCCCTCGTCCCCTCTGATATATGGGCGCTCGATGCAAAGTGTACGGTTTCGTCGTCTCATGTTGCGTGTGCCCAGGTGGGAATTTCCGTACGTGACGCAGGCGTGCACGTCGAAGGCGCTAGTCGAGCACGGCCCCCGTGGCGCCTGAGGAGACGAGCTGAGCGTAGCGGCGCAGATAGCCGGAGAGCTCCTTCTTCCTGGGCGTAAAGGCGGCTATGCGCCGATCGTACTCCTCCTGGCCGATCCTGAGCTCGATCGTGCAGGCGGGGATGTCGATGGCGATGGTGTCACCCTCCTCGACGATGCCGATGGGGCCGCCGGACGCCGCCTCAGGCGAGACGTGGCCGATGCAGGCGCCGCGCGTGGCACCCGAGAAGCGCCCGTCAGTGACGAGTGCGACGCTCTCGCCCAGGCCCCTGCCCATGATGGCCGAGGTTGGGTTGAGCATCTCGCGCATGCCGGGACCGCCCTTGGGGCCCTCGTAGCGGATGACCACCACGTCGCCGGGGTTGATCCTGCCGGCGTTGATGGCGGCCTGGGCATCCTCCTCGCTCTCGAACACGCGGGCGGGGCCCTCGTGCGTGAGCATGGAGGGCGCCACGGCGGAACGCTTGACCACAGAGCCGTCGGGCGCGAGGTTGCCGCGCAGGACGGCGATGCCGCCCGTGGGGGAGTAGGGGTTGTCGATGGTGCGGATGACCTCGGGGTCGTTGGTGTGCGCGTGGGCGATGTTCTCGCCCACGGTGTGACCCGTGACCGTCAGGCAGTCGCGGTTGATGAGGCCCGCGCGGTCGAGCTCGGCCATGACGGCGGGGACGCCGCCCGCCTCGTCGAGGTCCTCCATGTAGGTGGGGCCTGCGGGGGCCAGGTGGCAGAGGTTGGGCGTCCTCTCGCTCATCTCGTTGGCGGCGGCGAGGTCGATCTCAAGGCCGCACTCGTGGGCGATGGCGGGCAGGTGCAGCATGGTGTTGGTGGAGCAGCCCAGGGCCATGTCCACGGTGAGGGCATTCTGGAAGGCCTCGCGGGTCATGATGTCGCGCGCGGTGACGCCCTGCTCGAGCATTCGCATGACGGCCATGCCCGCGTGCTTGGCCAGCTGCAGGCGGCGCGAGTACACGGCGGGGATGGTGCCGTTGCCCGGCAGGCCCATGCCGATGACCTCGGTGAGGCAGTTCATGGAGTTGGCGGTGTACATGCCCGAGCAGGAACCGCAGCTGGGGCAGGCCTTGCGCTCGAACTCGTGGAGCTTGGCCTCGTCGATCCTGCCGGCGGTGTAGGACCCCATGGCCTCGAACATGGAGGAGAGGCTCGTCTTGTGGCCATCGATATGGCCGGCGAGCATGGGGCCGCCCGAGACGAACGTCGTGGGCAGGTTGAGACGGGCAGCGGCCATGAGCAGGCCAGGCACGTTCTTGTCGCAGTTGGGGATCATGACGAGGGCGTCAAAGCCATGCGCCAGCGCCATGCACTCGCAGGAGTCGGCGATGAGGTCGCGCGTGACGAGGGAGTACTTCATGCCCGTGTGGCCCATGGCGATGCCGTCGCACACGGCGATGGCGGGAAAGACCACCGGCATGCCACCGGCCTCGGCGACGCCCATGCGCACGGCCTCGCAGACCTTGTCGATGTTCATGTGGCCGGGGACGACCTCGTTGAAGGAGCTCACGATGCCCACGAGCGGGCGTGCGACCTCCTCCTCGGTCCAACCGAGCGCGTTGTAGAGGGAGCGGTGGGCCGCCGCCTCCGGTCCAAGCTTTATCGCGTCACTCTTCATGTGCATGCTCTCCTTTGCGTGGGCGGCACTCCCGTGCCACCGCGTCCTCTTGCCCCGCAGGGGCGCTCCCCCTAGTCGACGAGCCTGAAGCCCGACTCCTGGAGCTTGGTGCGAATCTGATCGATCTGCTCTTGGTCCCTGGTCTCCATGCCCACGCGTAGCGTACACGAGGAGATGGGAAGGTCGGGATCGGAGAGGTCGTAGTCAACCGAGACCACATTTGCGCCAAGGCCTGCGATGATGCCGCTGACCTCGGTGAGCTGGCCCGGCTTGTCCGTGAGCTTGATGCCCATCGTCACCTTGCGACCACTCATGGCCAGGCCGCGGTTGATGACGCGCGAGAGGATGTTGACGTCGATGTTGCCACCGCTCACGATGCAGACGGTGCGCCTGCCCTCCACGGGCAGCTTGCCAAACATGCAGGCTGCGACCGGCGTGGCCCCGGCTCCCTCGCTCACGAGCTTCTGCTTCTCCATGAGGGCGAGGATGGCGGCGGCGATCTCGTCATCGCTCACGGTCACGATGTCGTCCACGTACGTCTGCACCATCTGGAAGGTGGTCTCGCCGGGGACCTTCACCTGGATGCCATCGGCAAAGGTGGTGGCCTCGTCGGACGCGGACCAGGCCCCGGCGTGGAAGGCGGCGGCCATGGCCGCCGCGCCCTCGGCCTGCACGCCGTAGACCTTGCATGCGGGGTTCAGGCTCTTGACCGCACAGGCGACACCTGAGATGAGCCCGCCACCGCCCACGGGGACGACCACGGCCTCGGCATGCTCGAGCTGGTCCATGACCTCCAGGCCGATGGTGCCCTGTCCCGCGATGACGTCCTCGTCGTCATAGGGATGCACGAAGGTGGCGCCCGTCTCCTCCTGCAGGCGCACGGCCTCGTCGTGTGCGTCATCGTAGACGCCGGGGACGAGGCGCACCTCCGCTCCCAGGCGCCGGGTGTTCTCCACCTTCATGATGGGGGCACCGTCGGGCATGCAGACCACGGACCTCACGCCCAGGCGGGTGGCGGCCAGCGCCACGCCCTGGGCATGGTTGCCGGCACTGCAGGCGATGACGCCCAGGGCGAGCTCCTCCTTGGGGAGCTGGTTGATCTTGAAGTAGGCGCCTCGCAGCTTGAACGAGCCCGTCACCTGGAGGTTCTCGGTCTTGAGGAAGAGGTCGGGCACCTCGGGGATGATGTTGGAGGCTGGGATGAGGTCGGTCCTGCGAGCGACCCCCTTGAGGACGTAGGCGGCATGGTAGATCTTGTCGAGTGACAGCATGGGGCGTGTCCTCCTTGGCTGGTCGCTTGCGGCGCGCGAGGCGCTCGGATGCATCGCCCTTCCTGGCCGGATGCGACGGCACCACTAGATGGCCAGGAAGTTGGTAATGTGCTGGCCCGCCGGAACCATGGGACGCACCATCTCGTCCGGGTCGATGATGGCATCGATCACGTAGCCGTGCCCACAGGCGAGGGCCTCCGTGAGGGCGACCTCCAGCTCCTCCATCGTGCTCACGCGCCTGCCCGTGAGGCCATAGGCGTCGGCGAGCCTGACCCAGTCGGGCGGACGGTCGAGCGTGGTCTGGGAGTAGCGCTCGTCGTAGATGAGCGTCTGCCACTGATGGACCATGCCCAGCACCGCGTTGTCGTACACGATGGTGATGATGGGCAGCCGGTAGTGCTCGACGGTGGCCAACTCGTTGCAGTTCATGCGGAAGGAGCCGTCGCCCGTCACATGGATCACGCAGGTGCCGGGGTTGCCCACCTGTGCGCCGATGGCGGCGCCCAGGCCGAAGCCCATGGCGCCGAAGCCCCCGGAGGTGAGCAGCTGCCCGGGGTAGTCATAGTGGAAGTGCTGGATGGCCCACATCTGGTGCTGGCCCACGTCGGTGGCGACGATGGTGTCCTCGGGACACAGCCGCGCGACCATCTCGTTGACCTGCTTGGGGGTGAGGTGGTCGCCGCCCTCCTCGTACTGCGTCTCGGTGGGGAAGGAGAGCACGAACTGCCTCCAGCGCCTGTGGTGCAGCTGTCCCAGGCGCTCGTTGGCCATGGCGAGCACGGTCTTGGCGTCGCCCAGCACGGAATGGTCGCAGCGCACGTTCTTGCCGATCTCGGTGCTGTCGATGTCCACCTGCACGATCTTGGCCTGGTGCGCGAACGTGGAGGGCTGCAGCGCCACGCGGTCGGAGAAGCGACAGCCCACGGCGACGAGCAGGTCGCAGTTGTCCACGGCCATGTTGGACGCCTGCGAGCCGTGCATGCCGATCATGCCCGTGGAGAGCGGGTCCCTCCCACGGAAGCCGCCCGCACCCATGACCGTGATGGCGACGGGTGCATCCACGAGGTTGGCGAACGCGTTGAGCTCCCGGCTCGCACGGCTGCGCACGACGCCGCCGCCGCACACGATGAGCGGACGCTCGGCCTCCTCGATCATGGCGACGAGCGTGTCCACGTCCTGTGGGTTGGGCTCCTGCGTGTTGAGGCTGCCCATGAGGCGCTTGGAGAGCCGGTTGGGGAGCTCGAAGACGCGATGCTCCTCGGTAGGGACGGCCTCGTACGCGCAGGTGGCGGCGGTGACGTCCTTGGTGATGTCCAGCAGCACGGGACCGGGACGTCCGCTTCTGGCCACGAGGAAGGCCTGGCGGACCACGTCGGCGAGGTCGTGCACATCGTCCACCACGCGGTTCCACTTGGTGATGGGCCTCGTGATGCTGGTGATGTCCACCTCCTGGAAGGAGTCCCTGCCCAGCAGCTTCCGGGAGACGTTGCAGGTGATGGCAACGATGGGGGAGGAGTCCATGTAGGCGGTTGCGATGCCGGTCACGAGGTTCGTGCAGCCCGGGCCCGACGTGGAGAGGCATACGCCCACCCTACCCGTGGAGCGGGCGTACCCATCGGCCGCGTGGGCGGCACCCTGCTCGTGGCTCGTGAGGTAGTGGTGGATCTCGGGCGTCTCAAAGAGGGCGTCATAGACGTCCAGGATCGTGCCACCCGGGTAGCCAAAGACGCTGTCGACTCCCTGCTCCTTGAGGCATTCGATGAGTATCTGCGCACCTGTCAGCTCCATGCGCGCCCCTTCCCGCGTGTCTCTCCTGCGCCGGCGAGGCGCCTTGTGCCCGAGGAACCGCCTTGTCTGACACGTCCGCGCGCACAGGCGCCTGGTCATCCCCCGGATGCCCAGGCGCCACCATGCTAGTTGTTGAGGAGCTTGTCCTCGTCGTTCCAGGCGTACAGGGCACGGATCTCCTTGCCCGTCTGCTCCATGAGGCTCTCGGCCTGCTGGCGGCGTAGGGCCTTGAAGTGCACCTGATGGCTCTCGTCGGACATGTCGAGCAGGAACTCCTTGGCAAACTCGCCGTTCTGGATGCGCTTGAGGTTGTACCTCATGCCCTCCTTGGCGGCCTCCGTCACCACATGGGGGCCGGCGGTGTAGTCGCCGTACTCGGCGGTGTTGGAGATCGAGGAGCGCATGCCGGCAAAGCCGCTCTCGTAGATGAGGTCGACGATGAGCTTCATCTCGTGGATGCACTCGAAGTAGGCGTTGCGGGGGTCGTAGCCGGCCTCGACGAGCGTGTTGAAGCCAGCCTCCATGAGGTCGGTCACGCCGCCGCAGAGTACATCCTGCTCGCCGAAGAGGTCGGTCTCGGTCTCGGTCCTGAAGTCGGTCTCGAGCAGGGCCGCCCGTGCCCCGCCGATGGCGGCGCCATAGGCCAGTGCCAGGTCGAAGGCATCGCCGGTGGCGTCCTGATGGGCACAGACGAGCATGGGGACGCCCTTGCCCTCGACGTAGGTGGAGCGCACGGTGTGGCCGGGGGCCTTGGGGGCGACCATGATGACGTTGCAGTCGGGGCGCACCTCGATGCAGCCGTAGTGGATGTTGAAGCCGTGGGCGAAGGCGATGGTCTTGCCCTCCGAGAGGTTGGGCTCGATGTCCTCCCGGTACATCCTGGCCTGGTACTCATCGTTGATGAGGATCATGATGATGTCGGCCCACTCTGCCGCCTCGGCGTTGGAGACCACCGTGAGGCCCTGCTCCTCGGCGCGCCCCTTGGATGCGGAGCCCTCACGCAGGCCAACCTTGACGTCCACGCCGGAGTCCTTGAGGTTCAGCGCATGGGCATGGCCCTGGGAGCCATAGCCGATGACGGCGACCTTCTTGTCGTCCAGCTTGGACATGTCGACGTCCTGCTCGTGGTACATCTTGAATGCCATGAAACGCTTCCTTTCGCCGTTCCTACAGTACCAATCCATAACGACGCCGCTGGTGTACGGCGGAGTTACCCCTAGAGCGTGGCCACGTCGCGCATGACGGATGGGCCGCGCTCGAGCGAGACGACCCCGGTGCGACAGACCTCGAGGATCTTGAAGTCGCGCATGAGGTCGATGAAGTTGTCGATGCGTCTCGTGCCTCCTGCGATGCGGAAGACGATGGAGTCGCGCGTGTAGTCCACGGTCTTGGCGTGGAAGGCCTCCGCCGCATCGAGCACCTGGGAGCGCGTGCTCTCCTCGTTGGCCATCTTGATGAGCAGCAGCTCGCAGCTGATGGAGTCCTCGGGATCGAACTCCTTGTACGAGATGACGTCGGGGAGCTTGGCAAGCTGGGCCACGAGCTGGTTCTTGGCGCGCCGCTCGCCCTCGAACTGCACGGTGATGCGCGAGAGGTCCTCCGTCTCGGTCTCCGAGACGGTGAGTCCCGTGATGTTGAACTGCCGGCGGCGGAACATGCTCGTCACGCGGTTGAGGACACCGTACTCGTTGCGCACCATGATGGCGATGCTATAGCTGCTCATGCCTACCTCCCCATCCTGGCGCGCACGTCGTCCATGTTGACGATGAGGTCGTCCATCGAGGCACCGATCTGCAGCACGGGCGTCACGAACTCGTCGATGCCGATGGGGCATTCGATGAGCGTGGGGCCGTCCGCCGAGAGCGAGTCGGCGAGGGCCCGCTCGAAGTCCTCGATCGTGTCCACGCGCGTGCCTTCCGTGCCCGTCGCCTGGGCGAGCGCCACGTAGTCGACCCTGCGGTCGAGCGTGGTGTTGGCATGGCGCCCCTTCCTGAACAGGGACTGCATCTGGCGCACCATGCCCAGGGTCCCGTTGTTGAGCAGCACGATGGTCACGGGCACGCCATAGTCGGCTGCCGTGACGAGCTCGGCCATGTTCATGGCAAAGGAGCCGTCGCCCGTGACGAGCAGGGATCGTCCCCGTGTGGCGAGGGAGGCGCCGATGGCCGCCCCCAGGCCGAACCCCATGGTGCCCAGCCCCCCCGACGTGATGAAGCTGCGTGGCCTCGTGAAGCTGAGGTACTGGGCGGCCCACATCTGGTGCTGGCCCACATCGGTCACGACGGGAACGTCCTCGGGGCGCACGCGATTGATGGCGTCCATCACGTTCTTGGGCGTGATGCCCTCGCGGTAGTCCGCATAGCCCCGCTCCTGGGCGGAGAGCTCGTGGACGTGACGGAGCCACTCCTCGTGGGTGTTGGGGGAGACCAGCCCCACGAGCCTCTGGAGCGCACTCTTGACGTCCCCATGCACGTCGGCCATGTCGTCCAGGGTCTTGGAGAACTCCGAGGAGTCCACGTCGACATGCACCACCTTGCCGCTGGGTGCAAACGTCCTGCGGTCGCCCGTGGAGCGGTCGTTGAAGCGGGCGCCCAGGGCGATGAGGCAGTCGCACTCGTTCATGGCTCGCGTGCTGGCAAAGTGGCCGTGCATGCCCTCCATGCCCAGGAAGTTCCGCGTGGCGGTGGGGATGCCCGAGATGCCCATGAGCGAACAGCCCATCGGTGCCCCTATGATGCGGGCAAGCTGGACGACCTCCTCCCCCGCATCCGCCGAGACGACGCCGCCGCCAAAGTAGACGAAGGGGCGCTGGGCCTTGTCGATGAGCCGTGCCGCCCGCTCGAGCGACCCCTCGCTGGGCTCGAGCGGATCGTCCGCCTCCACGGGGCCAAGCTCATGGTAGCCGATGAGCGCGCGCTGCACGTCGGCGGGGATGTCCACGAGGACGGGGCCCCTGCGACCCGAGCAGGCGAGCTTGAAGGCCTCGCGCAGCATGCGCTGGAGGTCGTTCGCGTTGCGCACGAAGTAGTTGTGCTTCGTGATGGGCAGCGTCACGCCCGTGATGTCCAGCTCCTGGAAGGCGTCCGTGCCGATCATGGCGTTGCTCACGTTGCCCGTGATGGCAACCATGGGCACGGAGTCGAGGTAGGCGGTGGCGATGCCCGTGACGAGGTTGGTGGCGCCGGGCCCCGAGGTGGCGATCATGACGCCACATCTGCCCGTGGCGCGGGCGTAGCCGTCCGCCGCATGCGTGCCATGCTGCTCGTGCGTGGGCTCGACCACGCGGATGCGGTCCCGGTAGTCGTACAGCACGTCAAAGATGTCGAGCACCGTGCCCCCGGGATAGCCGAAGACCGTGTCGACCCCCTGTTCCACCAGACAGCGGGCGAGGACCTGTGCTCCCGTCAGCCTCTCCATGGTCGGGCCCCTAGGCTTCCTGCTGCTTGGAGCGGGTGGTCGAGATCATGCGGTTGATGGCGTTGACGTAGGCCTTTGCCGAGGAGACGATGATGTCGTTGTCGGCGCCCCGGCCGGTGTAGACCCTGCCACCCGCCGCCTCCACGCGCACGGTGACCTCGCCGATGGCGTCGATGCCGCGCGTGACGGCCTTGACGGCAAACTCCTGCAGGTCGCCATGGACGCTCACGACCTGGTCGATGGCCTTGTAGGCGGCGTCGACGGGACCGGCGCCCGTGGCGCAGACCACATGCCTGTCACCCTCCTCGTCGGTGATGGTGGCCGTCGCGGTGGGCACCAGGGGGTCGCCACAGGACACCTGCAGCGCGTTCAGCGTGTAGATGGCCTCGATGTCGCGCTGGCGCTCCTGCACCATGGACTCGAGGTCCTCGTCGTAGACCTCCTTCTTCTGGTCCGCGATCTCGAGGAAGCGGTCGTAGACCTCGTCAAACTCGGCGTCGTCGAAGCGGTAGCCCAGCTCGCCCAGACGGTGCCTGAGGGCGGCGTGGCCGGAGCGTGCCGAGAGGATGATCTCGGAGCCGGCGGCGCCCACATCGGCGGGGTCGATGATCTCGTAGGTGTCGCGCGCCTTGAGGACGCCGTCCTGGTGGATGCCGGAGGAGTGGGCGAAGGCGTTGGCACCCACGATGGCCTTGTTGGCCTGCACCTGCATGCCGGTGATGCGGCTCACCAGGTGGGAGGCGCGCGTGAGCTCGCCGGTCACGACGTCGGTGTGGCCATCCAGCTCCTGCCCATGCATCCTGAGGGCCATGACGACCTCTTCGAGCGCAGTGTTGCCGGCCCGCTCGCCCAGGCCGTTGATGGTGCACTCGATCTGGCGGGCACCGCTCTTCACGCCGGCAAGGGCGAGTGCGGTGGCCATGCCCAGGTCGTTGTGGGTGTGAACCGAGATGGTGACGTTCTCGATGCCACGGACGTTGTCGGCGAGGCCCTTGATGCGGGCGCCAAAGTCGTCGGGCAGCTGGTAGCCGGTGGTGTCGGGGATGTTGACGACGGTGGCGCCGGCGTCAACGGCGGCCTGGATGACGCGTTCGAGGAACCCCTGGTCGGAACGGCCGGCGTCCTCGGCATAGAACTCGACGTCCTCCACGTAGCGCTTGGCGTACGTGACGCAGTGGATGGCCCCCTCGATGACCTGATCCTCCGTCAGGTGCAGCTTGTCACGCATGTGCTGAGGGGAGACGCCCAGGCCCGTGTGGATGCGGGGACGCTTGGCGCACGCGAGGGCCTCGGCCGCACGATCGATGTCCTTGTCCACGGCGCGCGTGAGGCCGACGACGACGGCATCGTCCCCGGCCAGCTTGCCGATCTCCTGCACGGAGCGAAAGTCACCGGGACTCGAGATGGGGAAGCCCGCCTCGATGACGTCCACGTGCATGCGGAGCAGCTCCTGTGCGATGACGAGCTTCTCCTCGGTGTTCATGGACGCGCCGGGCGACTGCTCGCCGTCCCTCAGGGTGGTGTCGAAGATGTCGATCTTGCGTGTCATGGTAGGTCCTCCCGATAGATGAGTCTGACGCTGGTCGCCTGCCGAACCGGGGGCATGGTGCCAAGGGCGCTGCGGACCGCGGTATGCCGTTTGTCTTGTCGTGACGTGAGGAGGTGCTCGGTGCCGGGGAGCCGTTTTTGTCTGCGTGCGGGGTGCGACGCGACAGGGCGACGAATGCGAGCGGCTAGGCTAGTAGTCGGTCGGGGACGCCAGGTAGAATTCGCGCACGGCAATCGCTCGCGGCGCGTCCGACGCGCTCGGCAATCCGTGCGTATGCAAGCTCTACCTGTGACATGGCTCAGTCCCTCGACCGTTCGTATCGACCGCTCCGATACCTTATGGGTATGGTGCCATGCGGGTCACGCAGGGGCGCCAAGCGTTTCCGTTTGGAAACAAAGGAGACACGGTTTCCCTGTGCCCGTCCCTGCGTCTTCCCGATCCGCGCCCGCTGGCTCTTGGCCGCGACCCTCCGTGCCGTCAGCGCACCGTCCGCACCTTGCGTTGGTACGCTGCGGCAATGATGTCGCAGCAGCCCTCCACGCCAAACACCGATCGGTCCACGATCAGATCCTTGTCCATGTACAGGTCCCACTTGCCGGCGGAGTAGCGCGTGTAGAAGCGCTCACGCTGGTGCTGCATGCGTCTCACCAGGGCCAGCGCCTCGTGGCTCTTGAGCCCGCGCTTGTCGCCCACGATCTTCACGCGGCACTCGAGCGGGGCCGTCACCAGCACGGTGATGAGGTTGGGGCTGCCGCGCAGGATGTAGTCGGAGAGGCGTCCCTCCACGATGCAGTCCTGGGAGCTGGCCAGGTCGATGATCACCTGCCTGATGGCCTTGAAGACGCGGTCGCCCCTCGTGCTCTGGTCCATGGCGTCGGGCAGGAAGGCGAGCGGTCCGTGTGCGGCGCGCTCGTCGTAGCTGGCGATCTGATCCACGTCGATGCCCGAGCGTATGGCGGAGCGCACGAGCAGCTCGTTGTCGTACAGGGGGATCCCCAGACGCTCCGAGAGGAGCTTGCCCACCTCATGACCCTCGGCGCCATAGTCGCGTGCGATGGAGATGACCACGGGCTCGTGGGATGAGGCCGCGGCTGCGTTCAGGACGTCATCCCCGCCCCGGAGGAACAGCTCGTGCCGTGCGTCGTCAAAGGATGTGCTCATACATGTCTCCCTGGAGGTTGGTGTCTGTCGTCATCATAGTCCTACGCTGCGGAAATACGACGCTGGTAGGCACGTACGGCAAGCGAGATGGCAAAGTTGAGCACGAAGTACGTGAGCAGCACGAAGCCGTAGAGCACGAGGATCTCCCCCAGCGTGGAGGCCTGGCCCATCACCACGGCGGAGTTGCGCATGAACTCATGGACGTCGATGCCGCGCAGGTACGAGGTGTCCTTGATGACGGTCGTGCACTGGCTGAAGAGCGCGGGCACGATCATCTTGAACGTCTGCGGCAGCACGACGAAGCGCATGGTGGCAAAGAAGCCGAAGCCCTGCGACTGTGCCGCCTCGAACTGTCCTGTGGGCATGGCGTTGAGACCGCCGCGCACGATCTCGGCCATGACGGCGGAGGTGAACACCGTGAACGCGAGGATGGAGATCACGACGTTGTCACCCTGCACCGTGAAGCGGAAGATGAGGATCCACAGCAGGTTGGGCGTGCAGCGGAAGAGCTCGATGTAGGCGCTCACGAGCCAGCTGACCCAGCGCAGGCGGCCCGTGCAGTACGACTTCGCGAGGGCGAGGACCGTGCCCACGATGATGGACAAAAGGATGGAGGCGAGCGAGATGATGATGGTGTTGAGCAGGCCCTGCAACATGAAGGCCACGTTGCTTGCGGAGAAGATCGCTGCCATGCGCTACGCCTCCTCTGCGGTCGGGGGGGCAGTGGCGCCGGCCGCCTCGACGGTGTCGGTCGGCTTGGCCTTGCGGGGGGCCTTGCTGCGCCTTTCCAGCCACGTGATGAGCATGGCCAGAGGGAAGCAGATGAGGAAGTACATGACGCAGCAGACGATGTAGCCCTGCAGGTAGCCCGTGTCGGACACGATGATGTCCGCCTGGTACATGAGGTCGCCGCCGGCGATGAGCGCGAGCACCGAGGTGTTCTTGATGAGGTTGAGCGCCTGGTTCGCGAGCGGCGGAAGGATGATGCGGAACGTCTGGGGCAGGATGATGTAGCGGTACGCCTGCACGCGCGAGAAGCCCTGCGACTGTGCGCCCTCCATCTGCCCACGTGGTATGGCCTCGATGCCCGTGCGGATGACCTCGGCCACATAGGCGCCGTGGTACAGGCCCACACAGAGGACCACGAGCACGAACGGCGCGATGCGCACCACGTGCTCTGCCCCCGTCATGGCCTGCAGGATCATGGGACCGGCGGTATAGACGAAGAACACCTGCACCACGATGGGCGTGTTCTGGAAGAACTCCACGTACACGCGGGCGATGGCGCGCAGCACGCGTGAGCGTGTGGTGGAGCATATGCCGATCAGCGTGCCTATGACGAGCGAGACGGCGAGTCCCGCCAGGGAGACCTCGATCGTGAAGAGGAAGCCCTGCCACAGGAGGTCGGAGCTTGCGGGTGTCGTGGCCCAGCGCTCCGCGTTGAAGAGCTCGTTCATCGTTGGTCAGCCCCCTTCCTAGAGCAGATGGTAGTATGCGGCCAGCTCATTGATGCGGCCGGACGACACCAGCTGGGTGACGACGTCCTCGCACACGGCGGAGAGCTCCGTCGAGCGCAGGTTGGTGCACACGCCATAGTCCTGCTGGCCAAAGACCAGGTCGGGCTCGAGGAGCTCGTTGCTGTCGTTCATGTAGCCGCCCAGGATGGAGCGGTCGATCGCAAAGACGTCGATGTTGCCGGACGCGAGGGCGGCCGCCAGGGTGGGGTAGTCCATGTACTCGGCGAAGGAGAGGTGCACCCGGTCGACGAGGCCCTGGTCCTCGAGCATCTTCTGCAGCTCCTTGCGCGTGTTGGCGCCCTCGCCCACACCGATGACCCGCCCGTCAAGGTCCGTCACGCTCCTCAGGCCCGCGGACTTGAGCACGAGCATGCCCACCGAGTCGGTGTAGTACGGATCGGTGAAGTTCCACGACTTCTTGCGCGCCTCCGTGATGGTGTAGGTGGCGCAGACGAGGTCCACCTCGCCGGAGTCCACGAGGGGTCCGCGCGTCTTGGCCGTGACGCCCGTGAACTCCACGAGGTTGTCGGCGCGGGCATCGTCCGCCGTCGTGGAGAAGACGCTGGCCGCGATCTCATGGCAGATGTCTATCTCCATGCCCTGATACCTGCCCGTGGCGGTGTCCTGGTAACCATAGCCGGGGACGTCCGTCTTGACGCCGCACTTGAGCGTGCCGCGGCCCTGGATGGCGGAGAGCCCGTCCATGGCCGTCGCGCCGCCCGAGCGTGCGCAGCCTGCCAGCGAGAAGCCTGCAAGCGCAGCCGTCGCCGTACCACAGGCGGCAAGGAAGCCCCTGCGCGTAAGGGCGGGGCGGGCGTCTGCCCTGGCGTTTCCATTCCGCATGCGCACCACCTACTTAAGGATCTTGTCGAGGAAGGCCTGACAGCGGGGGTTGTCCGGATGCGTGAAGAAGTGTTCCGGCGTGCCCGTCTCCAGGATCTGGCCATCGTCCATGAACACCACGCGATCGGCCACCTGGCGGGCAAAGCCCATCTCGTGCGTCACGCAGATCATGGTGATGTTCTCCTGGGCCAGCTCCACCATGACGTTCAGAACCTCGCTCACCATCTCCGGGTCCAGGGCGCTCGTGGGCTCGTCGAGCAGCATGATGGGCTGCTTGGTGCAGAGCGCCCGTGCGATGGCGATGCGCTGCTGCTGGCCACCGGAGAGGTTCTGGGGATACTCGCCTGCCTTGTGGGCAAGCCCCACGCGCTCCAGGCTGGCCATGGCCGTCTCCTCGGCCTCCTTCCTGGTCTTGCCCTGCAGCTTGATGGGGGCGAGCGTGAGGTTGCCCATGACGGTCATGTTGGGGTAGAGGTTGAACTGCTGGAACACCATGGAGGTGTACGTGCGCGTGATGGCCAGGTGGTTCTTCTTGGTCATGAGCTCCCCACCCACGCGCACCTCGCCACTCGAGGGCTCCTCGAGCCAGTTGATGGAGCGGATGAGCGTGGACTTGCCCGAGCCGGACGGCCCGATGAGCACGACCTTCTCGCCCTCCGCGACGGAGAGGTCTATGTCCCTGAGCACGTGCAGGTCGCCAAAGTACTTGTTGAGATGGCTGATCTCGATCATGTTGGCCATGATGCGCGCCTCTTTTCTGCGAACACGTCGGTCAGAAAGTGCCAATTATAAGAGATAGGGGAGGAGCATGCCGAGCCCACCACCCTGCACCCCTTTGTATCACGCCTTTTCCGTCTCGCCATCATTTTGAAAAGCTTGCCGGTCGCTGATGCGGTGCGCCGTGGCGCCACGCTAGAATAGGCGGGGACAATCCGAGACCGGGGGGATCCCATGCAGTTTTCCAGGCGGCTCGACCTGTTTGGTGACGAGGTGTTTGCGGCGCTCAATGCCAGGAGGCGCGCGCTCGAGGCACAGGGACGCACGGTGTTTGATCTCTCCGTGGGCACGCCGGACTTCCGACCTCCCCAACACGTCATCGATGCGCTCGTCGCGTCCGCCCAGGACCCCGTCAACTGGAAGTACTCCCTGCATGACACCGACGAGCTGCTCGAGGCCGTATGCACCTACTACCAGGATCGCTTTGGTGTTGTGGGCATCACGCCCGACATGGTCATGAGCTGCCGCGGCACGCAGGAGGGCATGCGGTACGCCTGCGAGGCGCTGGCCGACCCCGGCGACGTGGCGCTCATCCCCGACCCCTGCTATCCCGTGTTCCAGGCGGGCACGCTCCTTGCCGGCGCCACGCCTCACTACTATCGTCTCACGGCAGAGAATGGCTTCCTGCCCGATGTGGACGAGATCCCCGCCGATGTGGCCCGCGCCGCCCGCTACCTGGTGGTCTCCCTGCCGGCCAACCCCGTGGGCTCGGTGGGGACGCCCGAGGTCTACGGGCGCATCATCGCCTTTGCCAAGGAGCACGACATCGTCGTCATCCACGACAACGCGTACTCCGACATCGTCTTCGACGGTCCCGCGGGCGGGTCGTTCCTCGGCTATCCCGGGGCGCTCGACGTGGGCGTGGAGTTCTTCTCGCTCTCCAAGTCATTTGACGTCACGGGAGCCCGCCTGTCGTTCGTGGTGGGGCGCACGGACATCGTCGCCGCCGTGCGCAAGCTGCGGAGCCAGGTTGACTTCGGCATGTTCTACCCCGAGCAGGCGGCGGCCGTCGCTGCCCTCACGGGCCCGCGCGAGCAGGTGGAGCGCCAGCGCCTGGCATACCAGGCACGGCGTGACGCCCTCTGTGACGGTCTCGAGGCCATCGGCTGGGAGCGGCCCAACGCGCACGGCTCCATGTTCGTGTGGGCACGGATTCCGGGAGGGCGTACGAGCTCGCAGGACTTCGTCCTCGAGCTCATGGAGCGGTCGGGCGTCATCGTCACGCCGGGGGCGAGCTTCGGCCCCTCGGGCGAGGGCTACGTGCGCATGGCGCTCGTGCTTCCGCCCGACCAGCTGCGCGAGGCCGTTCATGCCATCGAGAGGGCGGGGGTGTAGGCCATGGGCGTCGTGCGCATTGCCACCATCGGGTCGAGTGCCATTGCCGAGCGCTTCGTGGATGCCGTGGGGCAGGTGGAGGGCGTCGAGTACGTTGCCGCCTATTCCCGCGCGCTCGGGCGTGCGCGCGCATTCGGCGAGCCGCATGGTGCGTCGCTCTTCTTTGATGGCCTGGACGAGCTTGCCGCCAGCGACGTGGTGGACGCCGTCTACATCGCCTCGCCCAATGGCGTGCATGCCGACCAGGCGTCGCTGTTGGCCCATGCCGGCAAGCACGTGCTGGTGGAGAAGTCGTTCGCGCCGACGGAGCGCGAGGCTCGCAGGGTCTTCGACGCGGCGCATGGAGGTGACGTGGTTGCGCTCGAGGCCGCGCGCAACCTCCATACGCAGGGGTTCGCCACCATCGAGCGAACCCTGTCCCGTCTGGGTGCCGTCACGCAGGCGTCGCTGCGCTTTGGCAAGGTGACGTCGCGCATCGCGCGGCTCGAGGCAGGGGAGTACGTGGGGCAACTCGACCCCATGATGGGGGAGGGCGCCCTCACGGACATCGGCGTCTACTGCGTGGAGCCGGCCGTCGCGCTGTTTGGCACGCCAGACTCCGTCTCCGCCTCGCTCGTGACGCGTCATGTTCCCTGGCGGACCACAGAGCCCCTCACCACCATGGACGTTGCCGGCAGCATCGCCCTGCGCTATGCGGACAAGGTGGTCGACCTCTCGTTCTCCAAGGTGGGAGACGACCTTGCGCCCTCGCAGGTCATTGGCCAGAGGGGCACGCTGCTCATTCCCGCGATCAACTGCCCGCGCGACCTCACGTTGGTGCTCCACGAGGACGTGGGCATGGCCTATGGGACCGTGGGCGGCGTCGAGGAGCCCCTCGCCTCGTCCGACCCCGAGAACGACATGGTCTGCGAGGTCACCACCTTCCGCGATGCCATCCTGGGCGTGGGCGACGCGCCCGCTCGCGTGCGGCACTTCGAGCGCGTGACGGTGGAGTCGCTCGCCATCATGGACGAGGCCCGTCGGCAGGCAGGCGTGCGCTTCCCCTGGGACGAGTAGGGAGGGGCGCCTCGCCGCACGGGCGTCCATCCTCGTCTATAAGTCACCTTAATATAACTTATCTGCCACTCATGCTACGCTTGGCATGCGTAATAAGTAGCCTACGTCTAACTAGCTCGGACGTACTGCGCCGGCGATACAAGAGATTGACAGGCCATGGTAGCTCTCGTGCTCGACTCCATCCCCCGAATCGCCATCGCCCTTGCGGTGGTCCTCCCCCTTGCGCTCTGCTGCGACGGGGTGCTCAAGCGTCATGCGCGCACGTTCTACGCCGTCGCCGGCGTGTTGACCGTTGCCGAGTACTGGGTCTCCGTGCTGCAGCTCCTCATGGGCAAGGACGTCCCGGCGTGGGCCGTGAGCTATCAGCAGGCGGTGCAGGGGCTCATCGCCACCACCAACCCCGTCGGCTATCTCCTGCGCACGGCACTGTTCTCCGCGGAGGCGGGCGTGGCGCTGTTCACCGTGGTCATGTTCATCGGGGCCCTGCCCAAGACCGAGCGGGTGCGATGCCTCTATGCCGTACATTCCGAGATAGCCATCCTGGGAGGCATCCCCGCCTTCGGACACGGCCTCTCGCGCGTCAGCACGGTGCTGCGGTACTGGGGCGGTGGCTCCAGTCATGGCACCGAGGGGCTGCCCGAGTGGTTCACGGTCATGAACCTCGTCATCTATGGCGTCCTCTTCGTGATCGTGTTCGTCGCGCTCATCGTGGGCTGGGTCACCTCGTTCAGGGTGGTACGCCGCAGGATGCGGGGAAGGACCTGGAAGCGCGTGCAGCGGATCTGCGCCTATCCGTTCTATGGCCTCACGCTGGTCTGCGGTGCGCTCGTGGGCTTCATGTACACGGCTCAGGGGCTCGCCCAGTTTGGGGCCGGCGGCTCGAAGATCGTGGTTGGCGACCTGTCCACCTTCCCGACGCGCGTCATACAGGGCTCCGGCCAGTTCTGGATCTACGTCGCACTTGCGATTGCCTACCTCGTGCTGCGCGTGGGCAGGGCGCGCGCCGACGCCGCGCGGCAGGCGACCAGGGCCGTGCGGTAGGGGGTACGACACGGATGCGCGACGTTTGGGGCGTGGCTTGGGACGCTCGGCGTGGCGGGCCCGCTCCCTGCCTGCGTTCGGATGGCACTGGATGGGGCACGGCTCACGGGCGAGACAGGGGCCTTCCGGCAGCGTGGGGATTGCTGGTCCTGATGCGCTGAACAGTGGCCGTAGGCGGGTGCCATGGCCATGAGGCAGGGGACGGGGGGAGGATCCATGGCGCAGCGCGTCTTCATCATCGAGGATGACCTCTCGCTGCGCGAGGAGTGCGCGCGCCTGCTGGGGCTCTCGGGCTATGCGACGTCCGCCTGCACGGACTTCTCCCACGCGGCGGACGAGGCGCTCGCCGCCGTTCCCGACTGCGTGCTCCTTGACCTCAAGCTGCCCGGCGCCGACGGCCTGGCCGTCTGCCGCGAGCTGCGCGGACGCTCGGACGTCCCCATCGTGATCCTCACGTCGTCCGACAGCGAGTTCGATGAGGTCATGGGCATCAACCTCGGTGCGGATGACTATGTGACGAAGCCCTACGCCCCGCCCGTGCTGCTGGCGCGCGTGGCGGCGGCCATCCGCCGCGCGCACCCCGACGTGGACGTCCTGTCCGAGTGGCAGGGCCTCACGCTCGACCCCACGCGCTCGCAGGCGTCGTACGACGGCTCCACCTGCGAGCTCTCACGCAACGAGCCCAGGATCCTCGCCGCGCTCGTGCGGGCACGGGGCGCCATCGTCAGCCGGAGCGACCTCATCTTCGAGCTCTGGCAGTCCGACGAGTTCGTGGATGACAACACCCTCACGGTCAACGTCAACCGCCTGCGCAAGAGCCTCGCGTCCATCGGCGTCCCCAGGGGCTTCCTCAGGACCCATCGCGGCCAGGGGTACTCGCTGTGAGGCCGCGTGACTATCTGGCCGACCATGCGCCGCAGCTGGCCTGCTGGCTGGTGACGCTCCTGCTCGCCGACCTGCTCGCGCAGGCGGCCGGCCTCACGACGGACGTCCGCGCCGTGCTCGCGGCCATCCTTGTGCTGAGTGGTGCCACCACGCTGGTGCTGGGATACGTGCGCGACCGTCGCTTCCTGCGCGACCTTGCGGACAACGCCGCCACGCTCGAGCACGCCTGGCAGCTCCCCCTCGTGATTGAGGAGCCCGACTCGCGTGCGGGGCGCCTGGTCTTCGAGGCGCTCTCGGCCCAGGGGCGCTCGGCGGCGGACGACGTGCATGAGGCGCAGCGGCGGCTCTCCGCCTACCGCTCCTACATCGAGGCATGGATCCACGAGGTCAAGGTGCCCATTGCCGCCGCGGGCCTCGTGGTGTCGCGTCTGGACGCGGCCGAGCGCCCCGCCGTCCTGCGCGAGCTCGACCGCATCAACGCCCAGGTCGAGCAGGCGCTCTGGTACGCGCGCTCCGAATCCGCCGAGCTTGACTACACGATTCGCGAGGTGCCGCTTGTCCGCATCGTCAAGGGTGCCTGCAAGGACAACGCGCGCCTGCTCATCGAGTCGGGCGTCTCGGTCGAGGTGGCGATTGCCGAGACGGAGCGCGTGTTCACGGATGCCAAGTGGGCGGCCTTCGTCGTCTCCCAGGCCATGGTCAACGCGGCAAAGTACGGTGCCTGCCACGTGCGCGCGTCTGCCTGCGTCGAGGGTGCGGGCTCCGTCGATGAGCGTACCGTGCTCGAGCTGGCCGACGATGGCTGGGGCATCCCCGCCGCTGACGTCCCGCGCGTGTTCGAGCGGGGCTTCACGGGCGAGCACGGCCATGCGCAGGCGCGCTCGACGGGCATGGGTCTCTACCTTGCGGCGCGCATCTGCGAGAAGCTGGGCCTGGGGCTGGAGATCGCCTCCGAGGAGGGCAGGGGCACGCGCGTGCTCGTGAGCTTTCCCCATGACCGCCGCCGGCTCACCCTGGCGGAGCGGACGCGCTGAGGTCGCGCTGTCCCAGCGCTGTCCCACCTTACAGAATCGTAAGCCCCCGGTAAGCTCATTCGATGGAAGCCCGTGGGTGCGCCCCGTACGATGATGCCACCCTCTTGAAAGGAGCATCGCATGGCAGAGACGCATGCCACGCCGGCCCATGCGGCCACGCGGACGAGCCTGCTGGACGTTCGCCACATCGGCAAGGTCTTCGGCGCCCGCGGTAGCCGCGGCGTGACGACCACGGCCCTTTCCGACCTGAGCTTCACGGTGGACGCCGGCGAGTTCGTGGGCATCATGGGTCCCTCTGGCTCGGGCAAGACCACCCTCCTCAACTGCATCTCCACCATCGACGTTCCCACGTCGGGCAGCATCCTGCTCGACGGCCAGGACGTCACCAGGCTGCGCGGGCGCGCCCTCGCCCGCTTCCGGCGCGAGCAGCTGGGCTTCGTGTTCCAGGATGCCAACCTCGTGGAGACGCTCACGGGCTTCGAGAACATCGCCCTCTCGCTTACCATCAAGGGCGAGCGCCTGGCGCTCGTCGACCCGCTCGTGCGCGGCATGGCCAAGCGCCTGGGGGTGAGCGACGTGCTCGACAAGTACCCCAACCAGATGTTGGGCGGTCAGCGCCAGCGCACGGCGGCGGCGCGTGCCTTTGTGGGCAACCCCAAGCTCGTGTTGGCCGACGAACCCACCGGCGCGCTCGACTCACGCAATGCCAACGTCATGCTCGAGACGCTCGAGAGCACCAACCGCATGGACAGGACCACCATCATGATGGTCACGCACGACGCCTATGCCGCCTCGTTCACGAGGCGTGTGCTCTTCATCAAGGACGGCGCCCTCTTCAACGAGATCGTCCGCGGCGACCTGCCCCGCGAGGAGTTCTTCGACCGCATCATCGAGGTCGTCACCTTCCTGGGGGGAGGTGCCCGTCATGCTGGCTAGGCTCGCCCTGCGCAACGTCCGCCGCAGCGCCCGCGACTACGGCATCTACTTCGTGACCATCCTCCTGGGCGTGTCCGTGTTCTATGCCTTCAACTCCATTCCCAGCCAGCGCGTGCTCTTCGACCTCAAGGCTGCGGACTTCGGCGTGTTCTCCACGGTCAACGAGTTCATGGGGATCTTCTCGGTCGTGGTCGCCTGCGTGCTGGGGTTCCTCGTGGTGTACTCCAACCGCTTCCTCATCAGGAGGCGCAGGCACGAGTTCGGGATGTACCTGCTGCTTGGCATGACCTCGGGGCAGGTCGCGCGCGTGGTGCTCATGGAGACCGTCTCGGTCGGCCTGCTCTCGCTGGTCGTCGGCCTGGGTGCGGGCATCGCCCTCTCGCAGGTGCTCTCGTTTGCCACGGCCGCACTCTTCCAGGTGGACATGGTGCAGTACCGCCTCGTGCTCTCGGGCGAGGCAATCGTGCGCACCGTCCTCTGCTTCGCCCTCATCTTCGCGGTCGCCGCGGCATTCAACGTCATCGAGGTGCGGCGCTGCAGGCTGGCCACGCTGCTCTCGGCGCGTCCGGACAACCAACGCATCGTGATGCGCAATCCCCTGGTGTCGCTTGCGGCCTTTGTCGTGAGCATCGTGCTGCTGGTCTGTGCCTACCAGGCGCTCATCAGGAACGGGCTCGTCGAGATGGGCGACGATGACTTCAAGCGCGCCACGGTGCTCATGCTCGCCGGCACGCTCCTGCTGTTCTGGTCGCTCTCGGGCTTCGTCATCGCCGTCGCGCAGCACCTGCGCCGCGTGTACTGCCACGGCCTCGCGATGTTCGACATCCGTCAGTTCGCGAGCAAGGTCAACACGGCGTTCGTCTCGCTTTGGGTCATCTGCGTGCTGCTCTTCTTCGCCATCACGGTGTTCTCCGAGGGCATGGGCCTGGCGAGCATCTTCTCGGGCGACCTTAGCGAGAGCACGCTCTTCGATGCTGGGCTCACGGCCAACATAGGGCTCTACGCCAACTCGAAGGGCGCGGAGGAATATGCCTCGACGAACGGCGACATCGCGGCCTACCTCTCCAGCCACTCGTCGACGTGGAACCAGGTGGTGGGGCGGACGGCCCAGGTGGACCTGTGGGCCCTGCCCGACCTCACGTACGGCCAGCTGGCGAGCGACAGCGGCTTCGATGCCCGGGGTACCGCGCTCGAGGCCAGCGACACGTTCCGCTCGATGCCCGTGCAGGCGATGAGCCTGAGTCACCTCAACGCCGCCCGTGCGCTTGCGGGGCGCGCGCCCCTCACGCTTGCCCCCGATCAGTACCTGGTGGACAACACCTCGACCATCACGGCGGGGCTTGCCTCGTCGGTCGTGCGTTCGGACCTTGCCCTCACCGTGAGCGGCACCCAGCTGCACCCCGCGGGCGAGGTCGTCGCGCAGGGCGTCCAGGTGGCACAGATAGCCAGCGAGACCTGTCTCCTCGTTCTGCCCGATGCGGTCATCGACACGCTCAAGGCGCAGGGTGGCAAGCCCTTCATGAGCTTTCTCGACATCGACTATCGGGAGGGGCTCGACCCTGCCACAGCCGACCGGATGCTCGAGACGGCACTGGGCGAGGCCCTGCCCGACTCCCGGTACGGTGCGGGCGGGGAGGAAAGCCTTGCGTATGCCTGGCCGGTGAGCACGGACCTCACGGCCAACACGGTGCGGGCCCAGTCCATGGGCACCAAGATGACGGCCACCTACCTTGCCGTGTACATCGGCTTCGTGCTGCTCGTTGCCACGGCGGCCATCCTTGCGGTGCAGCAGCTCTCCGAGACGAGTGACTCCACCTCGCGCTATCGCACGCTGGCAAAGATCGGCTGTGACCGTCGCATGATCCTCGGCAGCCTGCGCCGTCAGGTGCTCGTGTACTTCCTTGCCCCGCTGGCGGTGGCGGCGCGCCATGCGACCTGCGCCATCGCCGTCTCCCAGAGGACGCTGTTCTCGGCCTTTGGCATCGACGCGGGCCCCACGATCCTGATGGCCGCCCTGGCCACTCTCGGCATCTATGGCATGTACTTGGTGGTGACGTATCTGGGCTGCCGCAGTGTCGTGTGCGGTGCCCTGGGCAGGCACCTTCTGGGGTAGGGAGACGGGATTTCCTCCCTGCCATCCCTCTCATCCCATGCTCGTATGCGGTCGTGCGAGGTTCTCCTACGGTCATGCGAGGTTTTTTCGATGGAAACGCCTCGCGTGCGGACTAGAGTCAGCACGCGAGACGAAATCGGCCGAAAAACCTCGCACGACGGAGGTGAGACCTCACACGACCGTAGGGGAACCGCGCACGGTCAAGGAGAAGTGCGGCCAGGGGGGTGCGGCGTGTAGATACCGTGTGGCAGGAGTACCATGAATCTGGTGTTGCCTATGGTACCGATGGGCATGTTCGCCCAGTTACAGAAGGGGGAGTTTCATGGCACAGCTCAGCTACCGTTTCTGGGGTCCCACGCAGGTGCTCTTTGGCGCGGGCCAGCTCGACAACCTGCATACGCTGCCCATGCCGGGCAAGAAGGCGATGGTCGTCATCTCCAACGGGAAGTCCACCAGCGCCAACGGCTCCCTTGACCGCACGCTCGACCAGCTCAGGCAGGCTGGCGTCGAGACACTCGTCTTCGACAGGGTCGGAGCCAACCCCACCAAGGAGGCCACCGAGGAGGGCGCCTTCTTTGCCCGCGAGCATGGCTGCGACTTCGTCGTGGCGCTCGGCGGCGGCTCGGTCATGGACTCCGCCAAGGTCATGGCGCTCTTCGTCCCGCAGCCTAGCAACGACCTGTGGGACTATGCCGGGGGCAAGACCGGCAAGGGCCTCCCGCTCGCCAATCCCGAGCTCCCCTGGATCGCCATCACCACGACGGCTGGCACCGGCTCCGAGGTCGACTCGGCTGGTGTCATCTCCAACGAGGCCACGCACGAGAAGATCGGCGTGGGCACGCCCACGGACTTCGCGCGCTACGCCATCGTCGACCCCGAGCTCATGCTCACGGTGCCCCCCACGTTCACCGCCTACCAGGGCTTCGATGCCCTCTTCCACAGCCTCGAGGGCTACATCTCCAAGCCCGCCAACCCCTTCTCCGAGATGGTCCAGCTTGCTGCCATCGAGAACATCGGGACGTGGCTGCCCGTGGCCGTCAAGGACGGATCCAACCTCGAGGCCCGCACGCACGTGGCCTTTGCCAACACGATGAGCGGCTACTCCATGGTGGCGAGTTCCTGCACCTCCGAGCACTCGATGGAGCATGCGATGAGCGCCTACCATCCCGCGCTTCCGCACGGTGCCGGCCTCATCATGATCAGCCGCGCGTACTTCCAGTTCTGGGTCGACAGGCACGTCTGCGACGACCGCTTCGTGCGCATGGCCCAGGCGCTCGGCAGGGCCGATGCGACCGAGGCGCAGGACTTCATCGGTGCCCTCACCGACCTGCAGCGCGCCTGCGGGGTGGACGGGCTCAGGATGAGCGACTATGGCATCGCGCGCGAGGAGGCCATGACGCTCGCCATCAACTCGCGCGAGACCATGGGCGTCCTCTACCTGGCGGACCCGGCTGAGACCACCAACGAGGAGATCGCCGGCATCTACGAGAGCGCGTGGCGGTAGGCGTGGCAGGCGGGTGGCCGTGAGGTCACGTGCCAGCTTGCCCGCGGCCCCCTGGGCACGCTCGGGTGGTAGGGTGGGCGGCCTGGATGGCTTGGCCGTCCCTGGCTGATGTACAATCGGGCACCGTGTGCCACACTGGCACCACTGGCCACCACTTCCGTCATCAGGAGAGCAGCACATGCCCACGACCGACAAGCCGTCCTTCTTCATCACCACCCCCATCTACTACGTCAACGCCAAGCCCCACCTGGGAACGGCCTACTCCACGATCCTCTGCGACGTGCAGGCACGCTACCGTCGCGCCAGGGGCTTTGACGTCAAGTTCCTCACGGGCATGGACGAGCACGGTGAGAAGGTCGAGGAGGCCGCCCGCGAGCATGGCATGACGCCGCAGGAGTGGTGCGACAATCAAGTTCCCTTCTTCGAGGAGCTCTGGCGGACGCTCGAGATCTCCAACGATGACTTCATCCGCACGACCGAGCCGCGCCAGGTGCGTGCCGTCCAGTACCTCTGGGAGCGCATGCGGGAGTCTGGCTACCTCTACAAGGGCTCCTATGATGGCTGGTACTGTGTGCCCGAGGAGACCTACTTCACCGAGAGTCAGGTGTGCAAGTCCGACGAGGAGAACCACACCGAGGGTCGACACCTCTGTCCCGACTGCGGTCGCCCCCTGGAACGCGTGCAGGAGGAGTCCTGGTTCTTCAGGCTCTCCGCCTTCCAGGACAGGTTGCTGGCACTCTATGACGAGCATCCGGACTTCGTGATGCCCGACTTCCGCATGAGGGAGGTGCGCAGCTTCGTCGAAGGGGGCCTCACGGACCTCTCCGTGAGCCGCACGAGCTTCGACTGGGGCATCAAGCTGCCCTTCGACGAGCGACACGTGACCTACGTGTGGTTTGACGCCCTGCTCAACTACATGACGGCCGTGGGCTATGGCCAGGGGGGCGACGAGGCTGCCGCCGAGTTGGCCTTCCGCTGGCCCGCCCAGTACCACGTGGTGGGCAAGGACATCATCCGCTTCCACTGCGTCATCTGGCCCGCCATGCTCATGGCCGTGGGCGAGGCCCTGCCCGGGCACGTGTTCGCCCATGGCTTCCTCATGGTCAAGAACGAGGAGACCGGCCAGGGCGAGAAGATGTCCAAGAGCCGTGGCAACGCCATCGCGCCCCAGGACGTCATCGACCTTCTGGGCGTGGAGGGCTACCGCTACTACTTCATGACCGACGTGGTGCCCGGCGAGGACGGTGCCATCAGCTTCTCCCGCATGGAGCAGGTCTACAACGCCGACCTCGCCAACAGCTGGGGCAACCTCGTGAGCCGTGCCCTCAACATGAGCGCCAAGTACTTCGGCGGCAGGACGCCGGCCTTCGACGGGGGCTGGGCCGTCCGCGAGAACCCCCTGCGCGCCATTGCGGAGGGCATCGCGGGACGCTACGCGGCCCACATGGACAAGATGGAGTACGTGGGCGCCCGCGACGTGGTCATGGAGCTCGTGCATGCGGCCAACCACTACGTGGAGGACTCCACCCCCTGGGCCGTGGCCAAGGACCCCACCCGCGTTGGCGAGCTCTCCGACATCATCTGCAACCTGCTTGAGTCCATCCGCATCAGCGCGCACCTGCTGGCGCCCTTCATGCCCGAGACATCTGCCGAGGTGCTGCGCCGCATGGACCTTGCCGCGGAGGTGGACTCCGACGACCTCGCCGCCGCGTGCGCGTGGGGGCAGATCAAAGGTGGCGTCGAGGTCACCAAGGGCGCTGCGCTCTTCCCGCGCCTGGGTGGCAAGAGATAGGGACGTGCGATGACGGCACCCTGCTCATACCTTGCCGACCGGCGCGAGACCCGCTCCACGCTCGAGCGGCATGGGCTCTGTGCCAAGCATCGGCTGGGACAGAACTTCCTGGTGAGCGATGGCGTCATCGCGCACATCCTGGCGCTTGCCGAGCTCACGTGCGATGACGTGGTGATCGAGGTGGGGCCGGGCATCGGCACGCTCACGGTTGCGCTCCTGGCGCGCGCCGGCGAGGTGCGTGCCATCGAGGCGGACCGTTCGCTTGCCCCGGTGCTGGCAGAGACCTGCGCGCGGGACGGCGAGCGCCTGACGCTGACGTGGGGAGATGCGCTCAAGGTGCTCTCCCAGGGCGTGGCGCAGGAGCCGCGCCCCACCATGCTCGTGGCCAACCTGCCCTACCAGGTGGCGGCCACGCTCGTCCTCAAGGCGCTTGAGGAGCTACCCAGTGTGCGGCGGCTGGTGGTGATGGTCCAGGCCGAGGTGGCCGACCGCATCGCAGCTGCGCCCGGGAGCAAGGCGTACGGTGCCTACACGGCCAAGCTGCGGCTGTGGGGAAGGGTGACGGGCCGCTTCGAGGTGGGGCGGGGCAGCTTCATGCCGCCACCGCACGTGGACTCCGCCGTGGTGCGCATCGATCGCGCGCCGCTGCTGGATGCCGCCGAGATCCCCTGGGTCGCGCAGGTCATCGATGCCGCCTTCGCCCAGCGGCGCAAGACCATCCGCAACTCCCTTGCGGCCAATGGCTTCGAGCGGGATGTGCTCGATGCGGCCCTGGCCCGCACGGGTATCATGCCCACGGTGCGCGCGGAGTCCCTCACACCCGACGATCTCGTCCGCCTTGCCGGGGCCCTGCGCCATGAGTGAGGCGTTTCGGCTCATGCTCGAGGATGGCATGCCCCTGCACGACCGCACGGGGCGCCCCGTCCAGGTGCCTGAGCCCCAGGTCCCGCTCGCGGACACCCACGGGCACCTCACCTGCTTCCGTACGGTGGACGTTGCCGAGGCGCTCTGCCGGGCGGCGCTCGTGGGAGTGCGCCTGCTGGTGGTGCCCATCGACCCGGTTGGTGACTTCGGGTCCGACGAGACGCGCTGGCATGACGTGGCCGGGCTGCTCGCGTGGCTGGACGGACAGGCGGAATGCGCGCGAGTGCTGCTCGCCACGAGCGAGCGCGCAGGCCTGAGGCAACCCACATACGGCGGTGACGTGCCGCAGCTGCTTGACAACGTGCGCATCGTGGCGGGCGTCCACCCGTACGGTGCGCTGCGCGTGCGTGAGCCCGCGGTGCGGGAGCGCCTCGAGGCCCTGCTCGCCAGTCCCCGCTGCGTGGGCGTGGGAGAGATCGGGCTGGACGCGGGCCCCTACGCGGAGCTTGCGCTCGAGCGGCAGGAGCAGGCGCTCCGCTGGCAGCTCACGGTGGCACGCGAGCGGCATCTGCCCGTCGAGCTGCACCTGCGCGATGGCGAGCACGATACGGCGGCGCATGACCTCGCAGCGCACGTACTCGCGGAGGAAGGTGTGCCCCAGGCGGGCTGTGATCTTCACTGCTTCACGCAGGGTCCCGAGGTCCTGCGGCCGTTCGCGGAGCTTGGCTGCCACATCGCCTTCGGGGGAGCCGTCACGTTCAAGCGCTCGGATGCCATCCGCGCCGCGGCTGCCGCCTGCCCCGCCGGGCGGATGCTTTCCGAGACCGACTGCCCCTACATGGCACCCGTGCCGCTGCGCGGACGGGAGTGCGAGCCTGCCATGGTGGCCCTGACCTCGTCATTGCTCGCCGATGTGCGTGAGCGCGAGCTGGGTGTCTCCCGCACGGCGACCTATCGGGCACTCTGGCGCAACGCCTGCACGCTCTTTGGTCTGCAGGGGTAACGGATGTCGGATACAGCTCGGACGGCATCACTCGTACAAATGTTGCGAGAGACACAGAGAGCGCGTACGCTAGGTTGGTATCTCACGCATCAGGTCATCCGCGTGCCCCCTGGCCGAAAGAAAGGGGAAGGCTGTGGGACGCAGACGCAATCTCACGAGAAGGTCGCTCCTTAGCGTGGCAATTGCCAGTGCCATCACGCTTCCCAGCTGCTCTGGAGAGACGTCTGAGGGTACTGAGAAGGGTGAGGTCGCTCCAGCTCGCATGCCGTGGGATTGGCATGGCCTTGCAGGGATAGTGGATGATGCGGGCACATGGATCGTGACGCCACGGTACCAGAATCCCTACAGCATGTTTGCCGTCTCGTCAGATGGCGCCTCACTTGCCGTTGCGGCCGAGGGACTCACGGGCATTGCCGAGCCGGGCGGCGTGTGGGTCCTTGAGCCGCTTTGGGCTGATGTAAGCGAGGTGCGTGCGGGCATGGTGACTGCGGCATCGCACCAGGCCGGCCCCTGGGGTATCGGAAGGCCTGACGGCTCATGGCAGATCGCGCCCAAGTACACAAGTGCGACCTGGCTTCCGACGCCAGGAACCGCGTTGGTTTCGGTATAGCGGATGAGGTTGTCTCTGTGCCGGTTGATGCGATATGGCTGTCGCATGCGCTTGTCGTGCATGCCTGCGTCGTATCCCATCGGTTCATGTGGGTGCGATTTGATTCGTGTGGGTGCCAATCTCCCTATCACAGTCGACAAAACCCCAGTTCAGCGAAAGCGGCAGGATGCGATTCGCACCCACACGCAGCAAAAGGCACCCACAGGATGCATGGAGGAGGCATGACCGCCTCGTCCCATTGCGTCCGATCGTCGTGCCTGCTATCGTAGGTATACATCGGATGCCTGCCCGCGCGCCCCATCAGTGAGGTGTGCCATGGTGCCCGCATCCGTCTCTTCCCAGCTCATCCTCTCCCATCTCGTCGATGGTGCCGCGGAGGCGCTCTGGCCCACGCGGTGCGTGGGCTGTGATCGTCCCGGTACGCTGCTGTGCCCCCATTGCCGGGCGGCACTTCCCTGGATAGACCAGCGCTGGGCGTGCCTCAACTGCGGCGCCCCGGCAGGATGGCTTGCCTGCTCCGAATGCGACGAGCCGTGGGAGACGCGCACGGTCGCCTGCGCGCTGCCCTTCGCCGGCGTGGGCACGCGTCTGGTCACCGCCTACAAGGACGGGCACGAGCGCCGCCTGGCCCCCGTCCTCGCCGTCGCCATCGCCTGCGCCCTGGACGAGGCACGCGCATGGCCCGCTCCCGACGGCCGTCCCCGCTTCGATCCTGCGGCAACGGATGCGCTCTGCTTTGTCCCAGCTACCGAGCGCGCCTTTGTGCGCAGGGGCTTCGATCACATGGAGGGCGTCGCTCGCGCCCTCTCGGCGCTCGAGGGCATCCCGATGGCGGACGTGCTCGCGCGGGGGCCGGCACGGGACCAGCGCTCACTCGGCAGGAGCGAACGCGCTGCGAACCTTCGTGACAGCGTGGAGGTCGTGTCGGACGTGGCGGGGCTGAGCCTGCTCCTCGTGGACGATGTCATCACGACCGGCGCGTCGATACGAGCTTGCGCGCAGGCCCTGCGCGACCACGGTGCGCGGGAGGTGAGCGCCTGTGCGCTTGCCCGCGTATGGTAGGGGTCGTCTCTGTACCGATGCGCAGATACGGCCTGTGGATCATACGAGAGGGATCGAAACGCCCACGGGCTGGTAT
>NZ_AWEZ01000016.1 GCF_000468755.1 Olsenella profusa F0195 | reverse complement strand
GACCACCGTAAGGGCCCCGCGGGGCACCCTCACGCCCGCCGCCCGGAACAGCGGCTCCCCCTCGCGCGCGGCCGTCGCCCACAGGCTCCCCGAGATGCGGGCGAGGTCGCCGGTGTCGCGGTAGAGCCCCTCGAAGCCCGAGGACTCGCGGGCCTCGGAGGCGAGGCCCCTGAGGCGGTCGAGGTGCACCGCATTGGCCCGATACCTCACAAAGATCTGTAATACTATCGACAAGGGGTCCTGCATGAGAGACGCGAGCCTGTAGCTCGCGTAGATCGCTCCCACCCCAATGGAGCCCTGTATGCACAACCACGCCGACTCCGCGAGCAGAACGACCTGCAGGAGGACTGTCAGCAGGATAGGAGCATCGCTTACCATCATCTCATTGAAGCGATAGCGCCATATGAAGGAGAGATACTCGCGCGCCGCATGATGATAGCGGTGGGAGAAGTAATCCTCCGCACGGATGGCGTTGATGGGGCGCTTGTTCTCCACGATGCGCTTGGACTCTCCAAGAAAGTCATCTTGGGTTGCTATCCCCTCCTGCTGCAGGCGAGCAAGGCGGCCCGCCGGCAGGCGCAAGGTCCCATAGAAGAGAAGGATATATACCACGCAGCCTAGGAGGAAGGCTGGATGTAACCAACCCATGAGGGCCAGAAGCACCAAGAGGCACAGCAGGGACCCCATGAGCCTCACGCTCAAGTCAGCATACGTACTGGCATACACACCTATCGAACTCGATTGTACATTGAGGTAGAAGCTCTTGTCATGATGCCTATAAACACGCCATGGGGAAGAGAGGAGGTCACGAATCAGCCTCACAGAAGCCGATCGCTGTCGTCCTATCTCCAGACGCTTCGGCATCCATGAGGAGAGGAGCACGCTCGATGCAGCAGAAACGAGCGTCATGATAAGCGCAAGAACGAGCCAGCCTGCCACGCTGTGGATATCCTGCCCGAGCGAGATGCGGCTGATGACATCCGCAATGAGCAGACTTGCCACCGCCATACATGTCGTCGATAGGGCACAGCCCAGCGCCATGAGCGCGTTTTTTCCCGTGAGCTCGAATACTGGAAAGGACACCCCCGCATCTCTGCGCAAAACCTCTGCCCCCCATCACAGTCTCAAAGAGCCGCATGCAATATGACTGCGCTTACTCATGCTCTTGCTCGATAACCCAACCCTCCCGATGGCAGACGAAATCCCGGAGGAGGTCCCTTAGGATGTATCTCTCAGGAATGCAAACATGCTTCTCCGGGCTCATAGGGCATGGGCCCATACACAGCGGAAGCACGGAACACGAGCGACAAGTTCCATGAAAGGCAATGTCCTGATAAGACGTGACACCGTTCGCCTCATCGAAGAACTCAATTCTCTCAGAGCAAATTCTCCGCCTCAGACCCGGACCGATGCATAGGGCCCGACCCGTCCTAAAGGGGCATGGCCGGCTCATGCCCGGCAGACATTGAGTGAATCCGAGATTCCTGGCATGCAGACGAAGCAGTAAGACCTTATGAGCAAAGTGTTCGGAAGTAAGCTCATGGAAGGTGGGACTATGCACCTCGTTATGCAACGCAGCATATACAAGCCGTATGCGTCGAATATTGGCGGAAATCATTGTGGAAATATCGTTTAACGTCTCTACAAAGGAATCGGCATTCTCCCGACAGAGGTTGAGTCGTATCTCAAGGTTAGAGGACGTCGTTCTCACAATCCGATCCAGAAGACTGACCTGCTCACGATAGGGAAAGCTGTGCGCCCTCTTCAAACTATTATGCCAGGTCTCATCTCCGTCAAATGTCAGGCGAATTCTCTCAAAGCTCACGCGTTCAAGAAGCTCATCATCGAGGAGCGACCCATTCGTTGATATGAGGGCGGAGTATTCAACCCCATACTCTCTCGAAATAGCCTTCATCCCCGCATCAATCTGCAAAATCGCTTCGCGATTCAGAAGAGGCTCTCCTCCAAAATAGACAATGCGCAGAGCTGTAGCACCACGCTGAACGATCCTCTCAGCATGTTTCAGTAGCTCATGAGAGTCTCTTGGGGTAAGGGATTCCCCACCATGTTCTTGATAGCAGTACACACAACGGAAGTTGCATCTTTCAGTTAGGACAATTGTCAGATAGACCTCACCTATGGGCACGTTCAGCCCTTCCATCACCTCATGTTCAAGAATACTTACTTCATCCTTCTTCTCATACACAAGTATGCCGCTACTCATAAGCGTACAGGCCTCATCTTCAGACACATGAGACAGGTAGGCTGGATCCATCTGGAACATGGCACTGGTCTTCGTGTTAAAGACATAGTCCTCATCATCTGCTGAAAACCAGACATTGAACAGGGATTGCTTTGTATGCGGCGCAAGCATTGGCGACATATCTGTCCTCTCGATATGACCCTCTCGAGAACATACGGGCGGAGCCCCACAAGCTCCGCCCTCTTACCGCTACACGAGGACAACGGCACCGAACCCACAGCTAAACGAGCGAACCCTCATGCCACTCTTTGCCGCAACGATGGTCTTCATAATCCCCTCCTCTCACATTGCGTAGAAGGCGAAACAGTTGGCACATGTCCCATGTCCTTCCACGTCTCCTTACCACAATTCATAACCTAGCCGGTCAAACGACCGGTCGAGAGGGGATACGGTACAATCCAAAGATGCAGCCCTGCTCGACCAAGATAAGGGCACTCGTTGGGTCAGAGCGTCGCTGGTTGGGCAGAAGACAGGATTGTTTGGGGTCCCGGCATGAACTACGCCAACATCAAGTACTGCGACATCGCGAACGGCGCGGGTGTGCGCACGTCGCTCTTTGTCTCGGGCTGTCGCCTGCACTGCAAGGGGTGCTTCAACAACGGCGCCTGGTCGTTCCTCGCGGGGGAGCCCTTCACGACCGAGGTGGAGGATCGCGTCGTCGAGTCGCTCGCTCCGGCCTACGTGGACGGCCTCACCGTGCTGGGCGGCGAGCCGACCGAGCCCGAGAACGCCCAGGCGCTGGCCCCCTTCCTCGAGCGCGTGCGCGCGGCCCATCCCCAGAAGGGCATCTGGCTCTACTCCGGCCGCACCTGGGAGGAGCTCACGGGTTCCGGAAGCCATGCCAGCGAGGACATGCGGCGCATCCTGCGGACGCTCGACGTGCTGGTGGATGGCCCCTTCGTGCAGGAGCTGCATGACATCGCGCTGCGCTTCAAGGGCTCCTCCAACCAGCGCATCATCGACGTGCCCGCCAGCCTCGCGGCGAGTGAGGTGGTGCTCTGGAGTGACGACCCGCTGTTCGAGACGCACGAGATGTGAGCCAAGCTAGGGCGGCAACCGTAGACAAGAGCACCCTCGCGCTGGCCGCGCCGCTCTTCGCCATCATCTGGACCGGGACCTACCCCATGCGCCGCATACAGGCATCGCGGCAGGGTGAAGTGGATGACGATGCTCGTTAGCCGCCCCTACCTACGCGCGTTGAGCAGATAGAGCTGGTGCAGCCCCCGGAGGGCGAGCGTTGCGTCCACGATCACGTCATGCGAGACGAGCTTGGCCACGCGCGTGGCCCCCTCCCCCGTCAGCACGATGGGCGCATCCTCCCCCAACTCGGCAAACACGCGGTCGAGCAGGCCATCGATGCGCGCGACCTCTCCAAGCACCACGCCCGCGAGCATGGCCTCGCGCGTGGAGCGGCCGATGGCCGCCTCGGGCACCGCTAGCTCGATCATGGGCAGCCGTGCCGCGTGCTGGCTGAGAGACTGCGCCCCCGCTGCCAGCCCCGGCGCGATGAGGCCACCCAGGAAGGAGCCGTCCCGTCCCACCACCTCCAGGTTGAGCGTGGTCCCCAGGTCGACGGCGATCACGGGCGTCCCATGGCGCTCACGCGCCGCCACGGCGTCGGCAATGCGATCGGGGCCGATCTCCGAGGGATCGCGATAGCGCATCGGAAGCCCGGTCCTGAGACCTGGACCCACCACATACGGGCGACATCGCCCGAGACGCCCCAGGGCACGCTCCCACACATCGGACAGTGCTGGCACCACGCAGGAGAGAATCGCGCCCATGACCTCTCCGGTGGGTGGTTCCCCCATGACCTGCCTCATGCGAAGCGCCACCTCGTCCACCGTCAGGCGCTGGGGAGTCGAGAGCTCCCAGGTGCACGTGGGCTCGTCGGAGGCATGTCCGCCGCCCTCGAACAGCCCCAGCGACGTCGTGGTGTTGCCCACGTCAACCGCCAGCACGACACCTGTGGTCACGTTCTGTGCCCCTGCCATGTTCGTCCCCCTCGCCTGGTGGATGGCGCTCGCATCCTCTACACTGTAGCCGTTCGCTGGACTCGTCCCGTCCTGCGGACGTCCGGTAACCCGACTCCTCGCCACGCACGGGCGCTGGCATCAGGGGGAGCGGATATACGAAGGAGCAGCTATGGACGAACCGCGTGGCGCGCGTCTGCGCGACGAGCTCAGCATGCCTGGATTCGTCATCGGCATCGTGGGGTGTGTCATCCTCACGGCCGCATCGGCCTACACGGCCCTCAAGCTGGGGTCTCTCCCCTGGCCCACCATCTTCACCTCCATCACGGCGCTGCTGGTGCTGCGCGCCTGCGGGCGCCACAGCGTGACCGAGGCCAACGTCACCCAAATCGTGATGTCTGCCGGCTCCATGGTGGCGGGCGGCCTCGCCTTCACCATACCGGGGGCATGGATGCTGGGGCTCTCGGATGGCATAGGCTGGATGCAGATGCTCATGGTGGCAGTCGCAGGCACCCTGTTGGGCCTGGTATGCACCATGCTGATCCGCAGGCGCTTCGTGGACAACTCGGACCTTGAGTATCCCATAGGCACCGCCGCTGCCGAGACTCTCAAGGCAGCCCGCGAGGGTGGCTCCACGGGGCGGAGGCTCTTCGCGTCCATGGGGATCGCCGGTGCCTGGGCGGTGCTCCGTGACGGGATGCACCTCCTGCCGGCACGCCTCTTCGCCCTCGACATCCCGGGGGTGGCGTTTGGCCTCAACAACTCGCCCATGTGGCTCTCCATGGGCTTTCTCGTGGGCTTTGTGCCCGTATCGTTCTGGCTTGCCTCGGCACTGTTCGCAAATTTTGGGCTTGTCGTGGGTGCGAGCAGCCTGGGCCTGTGGAGCGTGGAGGCCGCCGGCGGCATCGTACGCAGCCTGGGCATGGGTCTCATGATGGGAGCGGGCCTGGGAGTCGTCGTGAAGGATGTGCTGTACCGCCTGGTCATCACACGACTACTCGGATCGCGCAGGATGGGCGGCTCGGACCCCGAAGGTAGGAACGATTGGACGGGCGACATCAAGGGACACCGAGACATCGGGATGCTTGCGCTTCTTGTGGCCGCAGCCACCCTCGTCGTGGGGGTGGGACTGGGACTCGGCCCCGTGCCGACCGTACTCATCGTGCTGCTCTCGTTCGTGACCACCACCATGAGCGCACAGTCCGTGGGACAGACGGGCGTGGACCCCATGGAGGTCTTCGGCCTCATCGTGCTGCTCTGCGTGGCGGCGGTCTCCAGCCTGTCCCAGGTCGGCCTCTTCCTTGTGGCAGGCATCATCACGGTGACCTGCGGACTTGCCGGTGACGTGATGGCCGACTTCAAGACCGGGGCGCTGCTGGGCAACAACCCACGCGTGCTATGGAAGGCGCAGGCCCTCGGCGCCACCGTTGGTGTGTTCGTCTCTGTGGCCACCATGGTCGCCATACGGGCCGCCTATGGAGCCGATGCGTTTGGCCTGGGCAAGGAGTTTGTCTCGACCCAAGCAAGCGTGGTGGCGACAATGGTGACGGGCGTGCCCAGCGTGCCAGCGTTTGCCATGGGACTGGCGAGCGGCGTCGTGCTCTACTGCATGGGGCTTCCCGCCATCATGATGGGCCTCGGTGTCTATCTGCCCTTCTACATGAGCGTGCCCGCGTTCCTGGGAGGCCTGGTCAAGCTCGTCCTTGATGGGCATGCACGGCACAGGTCGCAGGCAGGTGACGAGCGGGCCGACGATGTGCCGCAGGGGGATGGCATCGTTGTGGCATCCGGCGTGCTCGGCGGCGAGTCCATCGTGGGTGTCGTCATCGCGCTCGCCACGATCCTCGGCGGCATGGGGTAGCATCGCATCTGTCTGACGAGTCGTTCGCAATCCTCAGGGGAGTCGTTCACATTTTTCGGGCCGATGTCGCTGCTCCACAAGTACCCGCACCTCCTCTACCTGTAGCGTTATAAGAGAGGAGCCGTCCGCTTTTGCGAACGACCCCCGAAGCGTTGAATCAAGATTGCATACGACTCCCGCGATGGACGGACGAGGCTACCGCTCCAACTCGGCGTTGATGGCATCAGCGACAAACGTGGCGTCATCCCCCTCGCACAACAGCTTCTTGAACCCATCGTCCATCAGCAGCACCGCCGTCTTCGAGAGCAGGCGCAGGTGCTTCGTGCCTGCCTCCTGGCCAGGGACCAGGAGCGCCATGGCGATGTCGACGGGCTCGCCGTCGAGGGAGGGCCACGCGAGCTTCCGGTCGTTCTTGAAGACGATGACCGTCGCCCGCTTCACGGCATCGGTCTTGCGGTGGGGAATGGCAAACCCCTCGACCATGCCCGTCTGGTCGACCTCCTCTCGCGCGAGGAAGCCGGCGTACACCTCGTAGGCGTCGTCGGCGGCAGCCAAGGCGATGGGGTAGTCCGAGATGATGCGCAGGGTCTCCTCCCCGGTTGCCGTCTGCTGGTGCAGCAGCACGTTTCGTTCCGTGACGGATCGTTCCATGACGTCTTCCCCTGTGCTACGCCTCGCATGGGTATCCACCCACCGGCACCGACGGGACCTACAGCACGTCCTTGATGCGCGTGGTCACACCCGTGAGGTTGAGGCCCACGACATGTTGCCTGAGGGGGCGCTTGATGTGCTCGACCACGAAGCGCTGGCCATCGATGCCCTGCGCCGCGAGGTTCCGATAGAGCGTGGCAAGCTCCTCCTTGACCTCCGGGTCATCGAAGGCATAGTGGCCGGAGATGTCCAGGATCTGGAGGGACAGCTCCTCGTCCCTGAGAATGTCGTCCACCTGCAGGTTGACGTCGCCGCCGCACATCCACTTGCGCCAGCGCTCCGTCTTGATCGCCTTGACCAGCAGCACATGGCGCAGGTCGGAGGGATCGCCGCAGAGGTCGTTGTCAACAAGCAGCTGTTCCACGTCACAGAGCTTGAGGTAGGCGCGCGTCTCCTCGGTGCCGTACTGGGGAGCCACGTTGGAGGCGGTCACGTGGGCGGGGATGTGCTCGAGCAGGGTCACGTCGTCCAGATAGTCGGCGTTGTGCTCCTTGAGGCCCACGCCATAGCGCTTGGCCATGTCGGCCAGCTCGCGGGCGTTCCGGTAGTTGTAGTGGCCCACCTGCTCGGTCAGGCGCGTGAGGGTGCCCGTCTGTCCCACGATGAAGGTGGGCATGGGGCAGCCACGCCTCTCGAGCTCGGGCTTGAGCTGGGAGATGAACTCCTCGTACGTGTCCGTCGTGGTCAGGCCACCGTTGGTCTCCTCGGTGCCCACCTCATAGGCAACCTCGGGCAGGTTGTGCTCGCGACGGTACCTCTCGAGGTAGTCGATGAGGTCGACGGTGCGCCGCAGCACGACCTTTAGGGGGATGACCTTGCCGGTCTGGTAGGGATCCTTGGTGGGGTCCACCATCAGGAGGTCGAAGCCCGCCTCCATGTCGGCAACGAAGGACCTGCGGGCGATCTCCATGGCCGCGTCCTCGGACAGGTGCGCGTTGCGCTCCTCGTCACGCTGCCACGGACCGCCGTGGTCACGACACAGGTAGTACGGGCCATCGTAGCCCACCTCGTCAGCGGCCTTCCTGATGTCTGCCGCAAAGCGCCTCTGGTCCCAGTGGTTGACGTAGCCCGCACCCAGCTCGTCCATGTCCACCTGGTTGCGCGAGGCAATGAACATCAGGGGGAAGTCCTCGTCGCGGGCGAGCTCGAACGCCGCCTGCAGCAGGTTGGGCGACATGGGGCCGATGCCGATCATCGTGGCATGGTCACCCGAATCCTGAAGCTTGAGCATTCCCCGCACCGCTTGCTTGATTGAAAGCCTGCCAGGCATGGCAGCCCCCTTCCCCATCGCCTTGGGCGATGGATTGCTGTTGGACGAACATGGGATGAACGGAACCGTCAGGCTGGAATCACTCGCCCTCACCGTTCCTGCAGCCTTGGCTTCATGGCAACCAGAACTGCCGCACCGATCAGCGCGCCAATCACGATGTCCAGGCAGAACAGAGGGATGTTGCTGGTGGCGAGGGCGACGATGAAGCCACCGTGGGGCACGTAGCATTCGATGCCCTGCAGCGCCGCCAGCCCTGCACCGACGGCGGAGCCAATCATGATGCCGGGAAGCGTGCGCCCGAGATCCTTGACGGCAAAGGGAATGGCGCCCTCGGTGATGCCGATGCAGCCCATGAAGATGGCGGAGACGCCCATCTGACGATCCGCGTCATCAAACTTGGTGCGCGCGACGAGCGAGGCGATGCCACAGGCGATGGGAGGCACCGCGACGGCGACACGGAACATGCCGTTAGGAGCGTACACGCCCGTCGTCATGAGTGCCATCGTGAAGGTGGAGGCGGTCTTGTTGACGGGACCGCCCATGTCGAACGCGGTCATGAGGCCAATGACCAGGCCGAGCGCCACCGCCGAACCGCCCTGCAGGCTGCCGAGCACGTCCGTGAGCCACACCATGACGACGCTCAGAGGACCCGCAAGCACGTAGATGTACAGCAGGCCAAGGACCAGCGAGGTGAGGATGGGGATGATCAGGATGGGCATGATGGTGCGGACGGTGTCGTTCGTCCTCCACGTCTTCATCCAGCGGACGAAGTAGCCCGTCACGACGGCCATGATCATGGCGCCCAGAAAGCCCGTGGAGACGTTGGTCTCACCCACGGGCACGGGGTTGTTGACCAGGTAGCCCAGGACGAAGCCCGGGGCGAGGGCAGGCTTGCCGGCAATCGAGTAGGCGATGTAGGCGGCCAGCACGGGGATCATCATGCTGATGCCCGCCATGCCGATGAGGTTGAGGTTCTGCATGAAGGGGTTGGTGACCTCCATGCCAGAGCTGCCCGCCTGGCCCGATGCCAGCGAGAACGCCAGGAACACGCCACCGATGACGACGACCGGGATGAAGTACGACACACCGGTGTTGAACGCGTTCAGGAGGTCGCGCCCCATGTTGGCGAAGATGCCCTGCCGTACCCCACCGGACGTCTCGACCTCGGCGGCCGCCTCGGCCAAGGCAACCGCCTGGTCGACGGCGACCGAGGCGTCAGAGATGACCTCCGCGGTGCCCACCTTGAGGAAGCGGCCCCTCCCCCGCATGCCCTCGAAGCGGTCGTCTCCCTCTATGCCAACGTCAATGGCATGCAGGACGACGTCCGCCCCATCGACCTCGTCCTGCGTGAGCTCGTTCTCGATGCCCAGGCCGCCCTGGGCCTCCACCTTGCAGTCTATCCCGCGCCGTGCGCACTCCTTCTCGATGGCCTTCTTTGCCAGATAGGTATGTGCGATGCCAACGGTGCACGCGCATACGGCAACAAGTCTCATGTTCCCCTCCCCTACGAGCAGTGCGATCACACACTGACGCGCGTCCGGATCGAGCGGCAGCCATTGCCAAACGCTTGGTCGTTCGATGCCTATCTTGAATTGGATGGAGATGTCTATCAATATTTATTCGGTATATGTCTTTGTTATCCAGAATTTTGTATTTTAGTTAAACGATTGACATATTCTGCACGCTCGTGAATCACAAAGTGATATGAATGTCAACAGAAAGATGGGAGCATCGGTGACTGGGCATAACCACAGGGGAGCCCTACGTTCCTGCCGCTATCATTGCTCCCATGCCAGCACATTGGAGGGATTGCCATGGATGGCCAGCGCGTGACCATACGAGACGTGGCGCGCGCGGCGCATACCTCCACCGCAACCGTCTCCCATTACCTCAATGGGAAGTTCGAACGCATGAGCCAAGGCACGCGCAGGACCGTCGAGCAGGCCATCCAAGAGCTCGGCTATGTGCCGAATGCACAGGCGCGCATGCTCGGGAACGTCAAGTCGGGGGTCATCGCCGTGCTCCTCGAGGACAACACCAATGCATGGGCCGGACGATTCGTCTCGGGCTTTGAGACCGAGGCATATGGACGCGGCTTTCAGACCGTCGTCTGTGACACGCACTTTGATCCTCAGGTGGAGCATGACTATGTCGAGAAGATGCTCTCGCTCGGGGTTGACGGGTTTGCCATACAGCCGACGAAACGCTACCGCGCCATCAACGAGCGCATCAAACGGGCGCGAAAGCCCGTGGTCTTCTATGACTTCAACCTCATCGACCTGACGAGCACCTGGGTGAAGACGGACCTCTACGGTGGCGTCTATGACGCCACCAGCTCATGCATCGCCAAGGGATACGAGGAGTTCGTGGTGCTAGCAGCGAATGTCGAGGAGATGCGCACCCGTTCCGAGCGCCTGCGGGGGCTGTCTGACGCGCTGGAGGAACACGGACGCCCCTTCCAGCATATCGCCATCTCCCATCAGGCGCCATCCCTCACCGAGCTGCGGCATCAGTTCGAATACACCCTCAACCCGTCCAGAAGAACCCTCGTCTTCTGCATGCACCAATGGGCCCTCGCCCGTACCTATGAGGCACTCCTCTCCATGCGCCAGCTCATTCCGGAGCGGGTCGGCCTCCTGGGGCTCAACAATGCCGAGTGGACCCGCCTCGCATCCCCCTCCATATCCACATTGGTCGAGCCCGTCGAGGAGGAAGGGAAGCTGGCCTGCACGATGCTCGCGCAGTTGATCGCCGGAGAGCAGGCTCCGCAACAGCGCATCCTGCCCTGTGCGGTCAACTGGCTCGAGTCAACGAGATAGGAGCGCCGCCTGAGGTAGGCAACCCTCCCGGGAGTCGTTCGCAATCCTCTCGGGAGTCGTTCGCGATTTTGGGCTGACTTTTCCGCTCCAAAAAGTAGCTGCAGCTCCTTTACCTGCAACTTTACGAAGAGGGGTCATCCGAGTTTGCGAACGACTCCCCAAACACTGGCTCAAGATTGCATACGACTCCCCCCTGCCACGGGAACCACCGGGGCGCTATGGGAGCACGTCCCTCCCCTGGGATGCAATGACCCTCTGATACCAGTAGAAGCTGTCCTTGGGCGTCCTCGCAAGGCTGCCCTCTCCCCCATTGTCCCGATCGACGTAGACGAAGCCATAGCGCTTGCGAAAGCCCTGGTGCGAGCTCAGCAGGTCCGTGAACGACCAGGGCGAGTAGCCCATGAGTTCCACACCGTCGCCCAGGGCCAGCGCGCAGGCCTCGATATGCCGCCGCGGGTAGTCGATGCGATAGGGATCGTGCACGGACCCATCGGGCGCGACCTCGTCCGTCATGCCCAGGCCGTCCTCGGTGACGATCATGGGCACGTGGTAGCGAGCATGGTAGTCGTTGGGCACGATGCGTAGGCCCATCGGGTCGATCTATGCCCCATACTCGCTTGCCGCGAGGCTCTCGTTCCTCTCGTCACGACACCAGCCATACTGGTCGAAGTCCATCTCGTTGCCGCGGAAGGCCCTGGAGCCGGCCGGATGGTCACCATCAGCAGGAAGGTGGCTCGCGCACAGCGTGCGGTAGTAGTTGACGGCCAGATAGTCCATGCCACCCTCGGCAAGCGTCTGGCCGTCCCCCTGAAGGTGCGCGGCACGATGCCACGTTCCCTCAAATAGCGCAGGTAGAGTCCGTCGTAGTGGCCAGACTGGTACATGTTGGGCGCATAGACGCTCTCGAGATGATCGTTCATGCGCGCCGCCCATACGTCCTCGGGGCGGTTGGTCAGGGGATACGTGCATGTGGACGAGATGGCAGGGCCCACCTGGTCCCCGAAACCAGCTCATGGCAGGCGCGATACGCCAGGGCATGCGCCAGGAACATGTGATAGTCCATCTGGGCATGCAGGCGAGCTGCCTCAAGGGGATCGGGGCTGTCGATGTTCATCCGCTCGTCGACGCACACCATGAGGTTCTGCTCGTTGATGGTCTGCCAATACCTCACCCGGTCGCCAAAGTGCTCGAAGCAGATGCGCGCATACCGCTCGAAGGCAAGGGCGCAGCGGCGGTCGGCCCAGCCGTCGTACTTCTCGACCAGGGCGTAGGGCAAATCGAAGTGGTACAGCATCACCAACGGCTGTATCCCATACTCGAGGAGGCAGTCTATGACCTGGTCGTAGAAGGCGAGGCCCACGGGGTTCACCGCTCCGTCACCCGTGGGCACGACGCGCGCCCACGCGATGGAGAAGCGGTATGCCCCGAGCCCCAGCTGCGCCATGAGCTCGATGTCCTCGCGCCAACGATGATAGGAGTCGCCGACGACCCCGGTGTCGGCCTGCCGGTCGGAGCGCTTGAAGGGGTCGACGTCGGCGACGGTCATGCCCTTGCCATCCTCGTCCCATACCCCCTCCACCTGAAAGGCAGAGGACGATGCGTCCCACAGGGAGCCTTGGGGAAAGCTCGCGCCCATACCGTCCATGCCTAGACCTCCATCCCCTCGTCGGTGAGCTCCTCAAAGCCCACGACGGCCGTGGGGGCTGCGGCACCGAAGAACGCAACGGCGCATCCGACCAGGTAGAACACGAACTGCGCGATACCAAAGGAGGCGTACGTGAAGATGGTCAGCACACCGTTGGTGGCGAAGGCGTCGCCAAAGACGTTGCCGAAGCCCATGATGGCCCCACCCACGGCACCAGCGATGATGGCGCAGGCCATGGGCCACTTGAAGCGCAGGTTGCAGCCGTAGATGGCAGGCTCGGTGATGCCCACGAGCACGGCGGAGATCATGACGGACAGGGAGACGCCCCTCATCTCCTCGCTCTTGGTCTTGAGCCACACACCGGGGACTGCACCGCCCTGCGCGAAGTTGGCGGCGCCCGCAAAGGCGAGCAGGATGGGAATGACGGATTCGGTGTAGCTGAAGACCTTGGTGGACTCGCCGATCGTCCACGTCGCCTTGACGCCGGGGATGCCATAGATCGTCGTCGCCGTTCCCACATCCTGGATGGGCTTGTCGACCTGCGGATAGCAGAGGAAGGCCCCGAGGACCATGGCGATGATCTCGTTGCACCTGAGCGCCTTGGCCGCCGTATAGCCCAGGAAGATGGGCAGGAAGTAGAAGATGACCTGGCCGGCGGCATACAGCAGCACATAGGTGTCGTTGGTGGTGATGTCGATGCCCCGCTGCTTGAAGATCAGCGAGACGGCCGTGAGGACGCCCTTGACGAGGCCAGCCGCCGCGATGGCGGGCATGAGGGGCGTGAACATCCTGGCGACGGTCGAGAGGATCCCATCGCCCCAGCCGCGGTCGTCCCGTACCGTGGGGGCACCGGAGCCGTCCTTCTCCGTGCCGTGCGTCAGGAGGGGTCGAGCAGGAGCATCAGCGCCTCGAACACCCTGGACACCTTGGCACCCATGACCACCTGAAAACAGGCATTCCCGTGAGTGCCGGTGTCCGTGGCACACGTTTCGGAGTCCTCCTGCCTGCCTGTGCCCTACTCGGCGAAACGGTTTCTGTGGTCCCAGCTGTGGATGTAGAGCTTGTCGGAGATGAGGTAGTCGTAGATGTCATCCACGACCTCGATGCCACCCACTGCATCGCACTTGGCCTTGCGGATGAGCGCCCGCTCGCCAGGATAGTAGACCTTGTCGAAGCCCGGGCCCGGCCTCACGGCAGCCAGCTCATCCAGAGTCTGGGACATGTGGCGCTTGAACTCGTCCAGGCCGCAGAAGCGGGACGGGTCGATCACGATGTGGAGATGGCCCAGGTTCCTGCCCTCAGACAGGTCGTGGTACATCGAGGAGACGTTCTTGCCGGAGGGCACGCCCAGAAGGATGCCGGAGAGGATGTCGACGACCATCATCAGGCCGTAGCCCTTGGGACCCGCAATGGCACGCAGGGCATTGACCTTGTGGGGGTCGGTCGTCGGCTTGCCATCCGCATCGACGGCCCAGTCATCGGGGATGGGGCGGCCGGCGCTCTTGGCATCGAGGATCTTCCCCCATGCCTGCACCGTCGTCGCCATGTCGAAGTTCACGAAGCGCTCGTCTGCCGTCGGAGCACCGAAGGCGATCGGATTCGTGCCATAGAAGGGTTCCGCGCCGCCATACGGAATGACCATCGGGTCGGACTGACACATCGTGAGACAGCAGAGGTCGCTCTTCGCTGCCATCTCGGTGTAGTATCCCAAGGCTCCCGAGTGGGAGATGTTCTTCATGCCCACGACGCCGAGGCCATGCTCCCGTGCGAGCTCCATGGCCTTCTTGAGGCCTAGGATCGCAAAGGGATAGCCGCAGCCATTGTCCGCATCGAGGATGCCCGAGCAGGGACCCGTCTGCTCCCAGTCCCATCTTGGGTCTATCGTGATGCCACCCTTGGAGATGCGCTCGGCGTAGTACTCGACACGCACCTCTCCGTGGCTGTGAAGACCCCGTTCGCTCGACCAGGTGAGCACCTCTGCCATCTCGTCAGCATGCCCCTCATGGAGACCTGCCGCCATGAACTTCCCCTTCATGAGCCGCTTGAGCTCCTCACGTGCAACGAGCATGTCAGGTCCTTTCTCTCAAGATGGTGACTATCGTACGATACGGGTGCCGGCGCCCTGACTCAGGTCACGCAGGCGACCGAGCGAGGTGATCGTGGCCGCGCGACCCGCACCGGACTCGACGAAGCGGATGCAGGCCTCGACCTTGGGAAGCATGCTCCCCTGTGGGAACTGGCCCTCATCGATGTAGCGCTCAAGCTCCGGAACGGAGACCTCGCCCAAGGCACGCTGGGTCGGCCTGTTGAAGTCGATGCAGACATTGTCCACGCCCGTGCAGATCACGAGATTGTCTGCATCCACGATCTCAGCGAGCTTCTCTGCCATGAGATCCTTGTCGATGACACCCTCGACGCCGCGAAAGCCGTCTTCGGTCTCGACGACCGGGATGCCGCCGCCTCCGACGCAGACCACGATGTCGCCACGCTCGACAAGCGCCGGGACGCAGGCGGAGCCGGGCACGTCGAGCGGTTGGGGCGAGGGCACGACCTTACGCCAGCCACGGCCTGCGTCCTCTATGTAGGTGCAGCCATCAATCGCCGCCTGTGCCTTTGCGTCCTCCTCGGTGAGGAAGGGACCTATCGGCTTGGTCGGGTGCCTGAAGGCCGGATCGTCCGCCGCAACCGACGTCGTTGTCATGAGCACGTCGACCCTGTGGTCGAGGCCCGCCCGCTTGAGCTCGGTCTTGAGTGCCAGCACGGTCCAGTAGCCGATCGATCCCTGCGTCATTGCGACACAGGTGTCGAGCGGCATGGCGGGGCTCCTGGCAGAGGAGCCCGTCTCCTGCTGCAGGAGCAGGTTTCCCACCTGGGGGCCATTGCCGTGTGTGATGACTATCTCCTTGCCCTCCCGAACCAGGGGGACGATGTGGGCGCAGGTCCTCTGAAGCGCCCTGATCTGCGCCTCTGCCGAGGGGTCATCCGTCAGGATGGCATTGCCGCCGAGGGCGATCACGATGCGCTCGGGGTGCGTCGTAGGCATGGGCTCCTCCGTTCTTGCCGATGACGGTGTGACGCCAGAGGCTGTTGCCCCATCCCCACAAGGAGGGGGAGGGGGCCCGACGTGCGAATGCGGCATAGAGGCCAAGAAGCATATCGTCCCCCGAGGTATGGCCGTAGGACCTGGCCCCCGCAAGGGCACCCTCGAGCGGCCTCCCTTCCTGTGCCGCCTCAAGAAGCTCGAGAAATCCCTCGTTGCAGGTACCTTCGAGCATCGCCGCCAGGTAGGCCTCGCTTACGGGCGTGGTGTGCCGGATGAGGAGCGTGCGCTGAAGCGCACCTGCAAAGGCGGCAAGGTCCCCTTCGTCCCCCCGGGCACGAAGACCCAGGCCAAAACCGGAGAGGATGTCATCTCCCGAGGGGGTGAGGCCCAGCCCCCGACCAAGAAGCCAGAAGATGGCATCCTCCCTGGCGGCCTCCCCCACTGCCAGACCCCGCAGGGCAGCGAGCAGGCTTGTGTCGATGGCGAGCCCTGGGGAAAGTGGGGGATCAGCGTGCGCGACGGCCGAAGCCACGCGCCTGCGCCCCTCCGGGGAGAGTTGGGACGTGAGGGAGAGGCGGACCGTCTCCAGCTCCGTCCAGACAAGGCGCAGGAGCGGACGGCTGCCACGTGTCAGGAAGAGTCCCCGCGAGGTTATGCGCACCTCATCACCGATGCGGGCCCGGTCAAGAAGCAGGCCGGTCTGTCCTTGGGGGAGCTGGAGGCCAATGCAGGAGAGGGGCCTGTCATGCCCGCCGACGTAGAAGAGCCGACCCTGATCGGGCTGGACGTCCATTCCATGGGCAAAGGCCTGCACGACCACGCCGGCAAGCGAATCCCCCCCTAGGGGGACAAGGGAGGAGGAGATCCGCGCCTGTGTCCCCATGGCTGTCCCCTGCCTACTCGATGCCATGCTTTGCCGCATAGGCCTCGAGCGCCTTGGTGAAGCAGCCCATGGGGGCAAGGACTGTACCGGCACCGATCTGGCCAAGGCCGGCCCTCTTGTTCGCAATGCCGGTATTGATGGTCGGCGTGATGCCGGTCGCCACGACCTTGCGGATGTCGATGCCGAGGTTCGTGCCCTTGAAGTCCCAGGTAGGAATCGTCCAGTTGGGATTGTGGGCGATGCAGATCCTCTCGCCCTCCTTGGAATAGCGGATGGCGTCCTCGAAGCCACCGGCACCGACGAAGCGGGTGACGCCCGGGGCGGCGATCATCGCCATCGCACCCACACCGACGGTCTCAGTGATGGCGGAGTCGCCGATGTCGGGATTCGCATCTTCGGCAGAGTAGCCGGTGAAGTAGAGGCCCTGGGGCGTGTTGACGGGCGCACAGAACCACTCGTCCCCCATGCCGGCAATCCTGATGCCAAAGCTCTCGCCGTTTCTCGCCATCGTCGTGACGACGCAGCCATGCTCGTACTTGCGGGCGTAGTCCACCATCGACTTGCCCGCCGCCATCATGATGTTCAGGAAGAACTGGTCGGTGTCGGCAAGGAACTGGATGACGTCCTGCTTCTCTCCCTGGTCCCAATCAAGCACGGTGATGAGCGGTGCGACAGTCTTGAGGAAGACAAGGGACGCGGCGATGTTGCGCTGGTGAAACTCGTCTCCCATCGTGATGGCCTTGGCGATCATAGGATTGATGTTGAGGCCGCCTGGAACCGAGCGGATCGCCGCCGAGAGCACGGGGGCGAGGACGTCCGCCATCCAGTGCAGACGGTCGATGACCTCCTGGTCATAGGCACCAAAGCGCAGGACCTTGCCGATTCCCTCGTTCATGGTGCAGAAGCCCACGGTGCCGTCGACCTTGTTCACGACCTTGAGCACCGCCATGCCACCCGTCGTGATGCCACCCATGGGACCGACGGCGTGCGCGGAGTGGCAGGGCTTGAAGGCAACCTCCCCGGATTCGAGGAGCCTTCGGGCATCTTCCTCGCTGTCTGCCCAGCCCTCGAAGAGGACGGCGCCAACGCAGGAACCCTGCATGGGGTCGGACATGTGGGTGTACTCGATCGGGGGGCCCGCATGAAGGATGACCCTGCCCGCAAGCTCGGGAATCTCGCCCTTGGCAGGCACCACATCCACGAGGAAGGGCTGCGAGTCACGCAAGCGGCCAATCACGACGTCGTTTGCCTCGTCGATCTCCTCCTCGTGTTCGCTGAGCCCCTGAAGGAGATGGATCAGGTGCCTGTCGCCGCCAGCCATAGGCTTCCAGCTGTACTGGACGGACCTCGCACCGCAGGCACGCAGGGAGTCATTGAAGGACTCGACACCCACATTGATGATGCGAGGCTTGGCATCGAGAAGCTCGCGCACGGACTCGGAGGGCTCGGGAACTGGATCCTTGCAGCTCGGCTCATAGGGAACGAAAGTGCGGTCCGCCTCGATGAGGTGGACGCCCTTGAGCTCCAGGGCATAGCGGACGGCACGGGCGTTGGAGGTCTCCATATGGACACCCACGGCACGGAGTTCCGCAAAGGATTTCTGGTAGTCCTGCGGATCTGCCTCGGTACCGGTGACCGAGCCCACGAAGTGAAGTTCGCGGCCTTCCTTGCGGGCGACGGAGAGCTCTTCGCGAATCACGGGAGCCAGGGCCCCCGCCATGTCAGGATGGCAGCCATAGCCAAGCATCACGTCGAAGAGGATGACGCCGGCACGCGGACTGCGGGCGTACTTCCGGATGTGGTCGATGCGGACATCGGGGTCGATCATGGGGTGCGGACGACCCTGGGTGTAGACGTCGTCGCCGAGGTCAATCACGTCATAGCCATCGGCGTGGAGGATGTAGCCGTCCTCCTTCACGACGCCACCGAGGTCCAGCGCCTCGGAGACGAGCATGCCTGCCTCATTCGCCAGGGTGCCGCCCGAATAGAGGCCGACCACGGTCCTGCCCTCGGGGAGTGGGTCCTTGCACGTAAAGCCGAGCGGCTCGAGGTAGTTCCTCTTGACCGGCCTTCCCTCTGCGAGGTCGACCGCGATCCTGGCTGTCTCCTCGAGGGTGTGGGCCAGATAGACCCTGCCGAGATGGTGCTCCGGCCTCTCACCCAGAAATATGGCCACGACTGGCTTGGTGCAGCGCTCAAGGAGGTCAACCACCCTGTCACGGACCTCCCGCGCGGGTGGCTTGGAGATGACGCAGATGACCTTGACCTCCCTATCATGCTCGAGGGCAGAGATGCCATCCATGACGGTGATGGCGCCCACGGCGCCGGAAAGGTCGCGCCCGCCCGTGCCGATGGCATGGGTCACGCCTTCGCCCAGGCGGTCGATGATGCAGGTGACCTCCTGGATGCCCGTGCCGGAGGCGCCCACGATGCCGATGCGGCCGGGCCTGACCACGTTCGTGAAGGCGATGGGAGTCGAGCTGATGATGCCGGTGCCGCAATCGGGACCCATGAGCATGAGGCCCTTCTCATGTGCCTTCCGCTTCAGGCTCGCCTCGTCGGCGAGGCTGATGTTGTCCGTGAACGAGAAGACGTTGAGACCGAGGTCGAGGGCATGCCCGATCTCGGGCGCGGTGTACTCGCCCGGCGTGGAGAAGAGGGCGAGGTTTGCGTCGGGCATGGCCCCAAGGGCCTCGTCCCAGCTCTCCACCTCGGCGAGCTGGGAGGCATCCCCCCTCACGGAAAGGTCAGAGAGGAAGCGCTCGGTCTCGGCCAGGACCTCACCCACCGTCTCCTCGCGCTCGGAGTCGACGACGATGACCATGTCGGAGGGTGAGGCTGCCGCCGCCTCGTCGGTCAGGAGGCCCGCACCCTCGAGGATGTCCTTATTGGCATCGGTGCCCATCATGATCTGACTCTTCGTGACACCGGGCAGCGCATTGATCGCATTGGTGAGCAGCATCAGGTTGATGGAGTCCTGGTAGCTGTTCCTCTTGATGACGGTACTCAGCATGGGCAATCCCCACTCAATCGGAGCGACCTCAGAGCTCAGGGTCGCGGTTGCAGTCCTTGGAGTAGATGTAGGCGAACTCCTCTCCACGGCCCACGGCGTAGCAGGCCTGGGGCACATAGGAATCCATGTAGAGGTAGTCGCCCTTCTTGATGGGCACCCACTTGTCGCCTAGGACGTACATGCCCTCGCCGGAGTAGACGTAGGCGCCGTGCTCCTGGTAGTGAGTCTCGATGTAGCCATGGCAGGCACCCGGCTTGAAGGAGAGGATGTGCATGTTCATGTCGAAGCCGAGGTCATTTGCGGAGGGCAGGAAGTCCTTGCAGCGGACGTCCGTCATGCCCTCGTAATCGGCCCAGTCCACATCGTTGATGTTCGCGAGGACCGTGTGGGCCTCATGGCCCTCAAGCGGCTCATAGACGCGCTTGTAGAGAAAGCAGAAGGCGTCCTCGTCGCCAACGTTCTTGAAGGTGAGCCTGGTGCCGGCGGGGCAGAAGATGTAACCGCCATCGGTGACGGTCTCTCGCCTCTCTTCGTTGCCAATCTCCATATGTCCGTTGAAGACATAGAGGAACACCTCGACGCCCTCGGTGCCAAAGCCGGCCTCACAGCCACCGCCGGCGTGGACGGTCACGACGTAGTCGACGAACGACGCCCCGAGACGGGGGGACCCGAGGATGGTGGTGTCACAGTCCACAAAGCCCGGGATCACGTTCTTGACGATGCCGTCAGGCTCGATGAGGGCCCAGGCGCCCTTGTGCACCTCGGAACGGGTCTCGAGAATATCCTTGCGGTAGCCAGTGACGTTATTGATGTAGCTCATGGGGTCTCTCCTTCCGTTGAGCCTCTCTTGACCTCATGGATAGCCTAGACGAGCCAAATGGCCACGCCATTATCTAGGGGGATAAAATCTCTTCGCGTTGCTTTGCCACATGCGGGGAGTCAGACGGGCACACCACGAAAATGCGGTGTGTCGCTGGTCGGATGTGTTCTAGTGGCTGGGAGGCCTATGCGCTCGTTCCCCCACAACGACATTGGTGAAGAAGAAGAGCGCCGTACCCGCAAGCAAAAGAACCGCACCCAGGTAGAAGCCCAGTTCGCCCGAGCCCGTCATATCCATGATCACGCCGGTGAACCAGGGAGCGACTACCGAGGAAGCCATGCCAAAGAAGTTGAAGGTTCCGAGTGTGGTAGCAGTGTTCTTGGCCTCTGCATGATCCGTGATGTAGGAAATGAGCACGGGATCGACGGCCATCTTGCCGAGCAAACCATAGAGCAGGAGGATGGCCGCAAGCACAAGCGCATTAGGGGCAAGCATCGAGACGGCAACCAGGAAAAAAGCGGCAATCTCAAGGAGCAGGATGATGTTGGCCTTCCTGTTGCGCCGCTTGTCGGACAGGTGGGAAAACCACAAGGCCCCGGGGATGGCAGTGACGGAGATCATCGAGACGACGAGACCTACGAGGCCACCCTCGATCCCGCGCTCAGTCTGAAGGAAGTTAGGGAGCCACGTCACAATCATGTAGTACGAATAGCAAGTCGCGAAGTAGAGTGCGTAGCATGCAACGCTGCGAATGCTCCAGAGGCCCTCCTTCCTCGCAGAGCTGACCTCGGTGACTATGTCATCCTGCCCTGCTTCCACATCCGGCGCAGCGTCAGAGGAACGGAGCTTCCTCTTGTCTGCCATGTTGTCATGCAGCGCAACCGCATACCACACAACCAGCAGGAGAATCAGGGCTGTTGAGATTGTGACCATAAGCTGCCAAGGAAAACCGAGCGAGTTGACGAGGTAGGAGGAGAGTGTCATGCCGATGATCATGCCGAGGGCAGAGCCCGAGTTGACGATTGCAGTCGAAAGGCCCTTCTTCTCAGGGGGAACATGCTCGGCCGTAAGCGAAAAGGCGGATCCGTAGTAGCATCCGCACCCAACGCCTGCCATCACGGAGCCGACGTAGATTGCCGTCAGCGTCGTCGCCCGAGAGATGAGGAATGCACCAAGGGCAAAGATAAGGAAGCCTGGAATGAGGACGCGTTTCTGACCAAAACGGTCAACCAATGCACCCGAAGGTATCTGCATGGCGGTGTACCCGAAGAAATAGCAGCTGGAGATAAGACCCATGGCTGCCTTGGTCTGCTCGCCGATGCTTCCCTGGATGGCAGGGTACACCGGGCTGAGCATGGACCGGTAGATCCAGATAACGGTCCACCCCAGACAGAAGGTGAAGACTATGGTCTTCCAGTAGTTCTTACCAATCGAATGCGACATCGCTTTCCTCTCCCTAGACTCCACGCTGGTACTTTCGCGGTTTTTCTCACGTGTACGACTAGTACGCCAAGGCGTAGATGGCCGCTTCGAGAGCATCGATGCCCTCCTTGATGTCCTCCACCTTGGTCGCCTCGGAGGGGTTATAGCTTATGCCGCTGATGGAGGGGACGAAGATCATGCCGGAGGGGATGTGCTTGGCGATGATCTGCGAATCGTGACCGGCGCCAGAGTGCATGTCGCGATAGTTGAGGCCACGGTCCCTGCAGGCCCTCTGGATGACAGAAATCATCCCATCGTCCATGGGAACGGGGTCCTCGTCCATCCAGTTGTCGATGTCAATCTGTATCCCCATCTCGTCACAGATGGAGCGCATGTCGGCGGCGACCCCGGCCGAGAAGGAGACGAGGAAGTCCCTATCGGTGTGACGGCAGTCCATCGTGAAGGTCATTTCGCCGGGAACGACGTTGACTACGTTGGGCTTGACCTCGACCTTGCCGAAGGTGAGCACGAGGGGGTCGCCCGCGGCCCTTGCCTTCTCGATGGACTGCGAGACGATTCTGGCGTAGGCCTGAACCACGTCGTGCCGATAGCGCATCATCGTGGTCCCCGCGTGGTTGGCCTCGCCCACGAGGTGGATGTCGTAGCGGCGCTGCCCGACGATGCCGTGAACGATACCCACCTGCTCGCCCTCCATCTCGAGGGTATTGCCCTGCTCGATGTGGAGCTCGAGCCAGTTGGTAACACCATCCATGAGTGGGTCGTGACCAGTGTTGAAGTCAAAGCCGCAGGAGCGCATGGCGTCGACGAAGCTCACGCCATCCTTGTCCTTGATGTCGGACATCCGAGAGTTCTCCTCGAGGTCGAAGAGGTTCTTGCTGCCCCAAAACACGTAGGGGAAGCGGCTCCCCTCCTCCTCGGCCATGCTCACCACGGACATGCTCCTCCTAGGCTGGCCGTAGGTCTTGACAAGGTCGCTCATGGCCAGGAAGGCAGCCTCGATGCCCAGCGCCCCGTCAAGCTTCCCGCCGTTGACGACGGTGTCGACATGGGAGCCGGACGCGACGGTGCCCGATGTGGGATCGGATCCCACGAAGGTGGCCTTGAGGTTTCCCACGGAGTCGAACTCCGCCTCCATGCCCACCTGCTCAAACCTCTCCTTGAGGGCGTTCTGTGCCGCAAGCCACTCGGGCGTGTAGAGGAGGCGGATCATCCCCTCGCCCTCCCCTTGGCAGCCGTACCGCGCAAGCCAGTCGATGATCTCGGTGATTTGCTGCTCTGAGACGCTCATGCATGCTCCTTTTCCCGCCCCAAGGCCTTTTTCGGGTTGTGCCAGGCTCAGTCAGAACTCTACGGGCGAAAGCGTTCGCAATCGGCTATCAAAGCAGTCAAGAGAATTCAAAAGACTTATCCGAACGGGATAATCGGTACCAACCTATGGACAGCTTTGAACAATGCGGAACGACGAATGTCGCCAAGGCTAAAGGTGGCCGAGGTCGCCTCGTAAGCATGCACCGCAGGTATCGTTTCGTGACTGGTCATTGTGCTCGTAGGACACAACTGCGGTCGTCTCGGTTTCTTTTTCGGCAAACGTAACATATCAATCGGCGAATTGTATTTTTTATCCAAATGGATAGCTATAGGACACATGCTTGTCCACGATGACCGAGTCCTGACTCGCTTCCGCGAAAGAGAATGTCTCCAAGGAACTGTCGCACATCGGCTTGCATGGCCATCAATGGCCTGTGCCCATGGCCAGCTTTGAGTGTGAGGGGGCAAGACATGGACATCCTAGGCAGAGCGAAGCGGAACATGAGCACCGTGCTGATAATCATCGCAATGATCGCCGGGGTGGTCTTCGGGCTAGCCTTCAAGGACGTCGGAAAGGATATAAAGTTCATTGGCGGCCTCTTCTTCCAGCTCATACAGATGAGCATCATCCCGTTTGTCATGGGCCAGATCATAGAGGCGGTTGGTTCGCTTACGAAGGGCCAACTCAGTCGAAGCGGCGTCACAGCTATTGCCCTTTTCTTTATCTCATCTGTCATCGCCTCGGCGTTTGGCATCGTCGTTTGCTACCTGTTCCAACCTGGCGCGAACTTTGGCGAGATCGGGGGCAGCTCATCTTCCATAGTCACGGTAACGACTGATGTCACCGAGATGATCACTGGCTTCGTGCCTTCAAATATTTTTTCATCGATGTCGGAAGGGTCGATAATACAGGTCATCGTGTTCTCCCTCTTCTTTGGGTTTGCAATCAGCGGGTACGCGCTCAGACACGGCTCCTCGCAGGTCCTCTCGCTAGTCCATGAGGCGAACGACCTCCTCATGAGCATCATCAGGACGGTGATGAGGGCAGCCCCCATCGGGATCTTCGCCTACGTCGCCTCGACCGCAAGCTCCCTAGGAGTTCGGGCCCTCGACTCTCTGTTCAGATACATAGTGGTTTTTGGTCTGGCGATTTTCGCCTTCATGGCGCTTTGGTTTGTCATCATAAGCATATCCTGCCACGTCAGCATCTTCAAACTGCTAAGAAAGATGTTCCCCATGTCCATCATGGCCATGGCGACAACCTCCTCGGCCGTCACGCTCCCTGTCGAAATGCACGATGCAAAGGAGAAGCTCGGACTTGACGAGGAGATCGCAAATCTCGTCCTACCTCTTGGTATGCCGCTCAACAGCAACGGCGCCTCTATGTACATCTCGTTCACGGCAATCATGATTGCCCAGATATACGGCATTCACTTTGACTTCCCCTACCTCACCTACATCACCATCGTATCGATGCTGCTATCCCTAGCCAATGCCGTCGTCCCCGGAGCGGGAATCGTGTCGCTGACCATGATGGCACCTCAATTTGGCCTCCCACTGGAGTCCGTGGCCATCTTCGCCGGCATCGATTGGGTAATGGGGGTCTTCCGAACCGTGCTCAATGTTAACTCAGACGTGTTCTGCGCGCTGCTCGTCGCAAAACAGGAGAGAAAGCTCAACCGCGAGAAGATGAACTCCTGAGGACGCAGAAGCACTCCTTATAGCTCGCTAGAGCTCGCACACGTTCCTAGGGCTTCCATCGAGCCAGGCGATCACGTTGTCGAACTCGATCCGAGCGCGGCGCTCCATCGCCTCCTCGGTGAGGAAGGCCACATGCGGGGTCAGCACCGCATGCTTGGCATGGAGGAGCGCATAGTCCTCCGGCAGGGGCGGCTCCATATCGAAGACGTCCACGCCTGCACCAGCCAGATGCCCCCTGTTCAGGGCAGCGGCCAGGGCGTCGTTGTCCGCGATGGCGCCACGGGCACAGTTTATGAAGACCGAGCCTTCCGGCATCAGGGCGAACTTCCCTGTCGTAAACATCCTGTGCGTCGAGGCATTGCTCGGCAGATGCAGGCTCACGATGTCACTTGCCGCGAGCAGCTCGTCAAGATCGCTCACATACTCGATGCCCGCCCTCGTCGCTTCCGGATTCTCGTGGCGCGCATAGCCTAGGACATGGGCACCGAAGGCGGCAAAGAGTCGGCCCGCCTGGGTGCCGATATGGCCGGTGCCGACGATGCCGACGACCTTGCCGGCAATCTCGCGACCCGTGAGTCCCGACGAGGTCTTCCCAGAGCGTACGGCCGCGTCTCCCCCAGCCACGAGACGCAGGACGTCGATCGTGAGACCCAAGGTCAACTCGGCCACGCTCACATCGGAGTAGCCCGCGCAGTTGCAAACCACCACACCCCGCTGCCTGCAGGCGTCGAGACCGACGTGGTCGATGCCCGTGAAGGCCACGGCAATCATCTTGAGGGCGTCGGCACCCCCTACGACGGAAGCGGGGTAGGGGTTGTTCGCAATCATCACGACATCGGCGCCTGCGCTCCTCTTCGCGAGTTCCCCCACATCGGTCGTCCTCTGGTCGAAATACACAAACTCATGGCCCCGCCCACGGATGGGGGCACTGAGCTTTGAGACCGTCTCCTCAGATACGCCAAGCGGCTCCAGCAGTGCGACACGCATGCCAACCCTCCCAAGGTCCGAGACTACGAACCCATTATAGGCTGCCAATCTAGCGTGGCTCCCCCCCCTGGCGATGATCTATACCGCTGGATAGATAGCACCTCTTACCAGACTTATCTATCAGAGATAAACATCTCCGGCTCTGCATGCGATATCTTTGTCTTCCAAGGAGATAACGATGACAAGGCCCCGCATACAGATCAAGGAAGAGACGCTCACCGCTCGCTCTGTGCTCGACCTGGCGAGCTTCGAAGGTGCTGAGGTCATTGCCGGTGAAGGGGGGCTTGGCCGCACCATCAGCAATGCGATGGTAATGGAGGCGGCCGACATCGAGCGCTGGGGCCGCAGGGGCATCTTTCTCGTGACCAGCTTCTTCGCCCTGGAGCCACTCTCCCTCGAGGAGCGCACGCGCTTTCTCCAGAGGCTTGTGGCCGTGGAGCCCGCAGGCATCGCCTTCAAGCCAGGACGCCTCTACGCCGAGGCACCTGGGGACGTGGTGGCCTGCTGCGACCGGGCAGACATCCCCCTCATCCAGCTTGCCACGGAGACGAAATACGAGAGCATCCTTGCCGATGTGATGGGCTCTGCCCTCGACACCAACCTGATGCTCCTGAACCGCTTCTTCAGCATCCACCAGCGGACCATGAAGCTGGCGCTTGAGCAGCCGAGCATCCATGTGATCCTGGACCAGGCCAAGAAGTCGATCGGCATGGACTGCTCCTACTACGGACGTTCCTCAGGCACCTGCATCTCGACCTCGCCCCGGGCGGTCAGCCTCGAGAACCTGAGCCTCAAGGAGCTCCACCGCGGCCACTACCAGACCTTTCATTACTACCATGCCTCCTTTGACACGGCAACGGAACAGGGACGGGAGGCTCTGGCCGTCATGATTCCGACGACCGAGGGCATGCCTGCCTATTTCCTGATCCATACGGGTGGCAGGACCCTCTCGCAGCTCGACGTGATGACCATCGAGAGCTTCACGAGCCTCCTGCAGATGGAGCTCCTCAAGGAGTCCGCCATCGAGGAGCGGCTCTTCCGCCGCAACAACACGCTCGTGCATGACCTGCTCCTGGGTCGCTGCACGACGAAGGCCGCCACCGACGAGTCCCTGAAGGAACTCTCGATCGAGAGCAAGCCCTACTACCAGGTGCTGCTTGTGCGCTTCCAGATTCTCGATGCGAAGGAGGGCGCCCGGGTGACGGAGCTCCCCCATGCCCTCCGGCAGCGCCTCAAGCATCAGCACTACAGCGTCGTCTACTACGAGAGCAACAACCGCATCATCTTCCTGCGCAATCTCACCTCCGAGGCGCAGGGACTCAAGATGTCGACCGTGAGGGGCATCCTCAAGGACATGTGCGCGAACCCCGACCTGCCCGACTTCACCTACCTGGCAACGCTTTCCGGCATCGTCGGCCGCTACGACATCCAGCGTGCCAACGACCAGGTCATGGGCGTCTATCGCCTCTTCGATCCCGACCGCGGGCACAACCATCTCCTGTGCTACGAGGATCTGGGCATCTACCGCATCTTCCTGAACATCGAGGACCATGACAAGCTCGTGCAGTTCATGGACCCCCATCTGCGGAGGCTCCGCAGCGAGAACCCGCTCGTCTTCGGCACCCTCATGGCCCTGACGGACAACAACCTCAACTTCCAGCAGACGGCAGACCAGCTCTATGTGCACCACAAGACCGTGAGCTATCGTGTGAACCGCGCCCGCGAATCCTATGGGATCGACATCCATGACTCGGATACCCTGGCACAGCTCGTGATTGCCCGACGACTCCTGACCCTTATGGGAGAGGACATCCCGCAATGAGTGCAAGCGCGAGGACGACCCACGTCACCCTTCCGAAAGGCGCCACACTCCCCGTCGGCATCACGATCGAGCGGCCGCAGCCGGGCTGCGACCGACATGCCGCCCTCTTCTACCTCCACGGAGGGGGACTTCTCTATGGCGTCCGAGACGACCTGCCCCGCCGCTACGTCGATATCATCCTGGGGCGAGGCCTCACCCTGGTGACGGCAGACTATCCCCTGGCTCCCCAAGTTCAGATCGGAGCGATACTCAATGCCATCGAGGAGGTCTTTCGCAGCTCAAGCGACCTCCTCCCGGAAGGGCGAACCTTTCTCTGCGGCCGCTCTGCCGGCGCCTACCTTGCCCTCATGCTCGCTCACCGGTTGGGCCAGTCGGGCGAGGCCCCCGCAGGCGTGGCCGACTTCTACGGCTACTGCAACCTGGCAAAGATGCGCGCCGCCCTCTTCCAGCCCTCCCTCCACTACCGCCGCACCTATGCCCTCGTAGCACCACGAACCGCCCGAAGGCTCGCGGGCACGGAACCGCTCAGCTCCGCTCCGCTCGAACGTCGCCTTGGCCTCTACGTCTACGCGCGTCAGACCGGCAACTGGGGATCGCTCCTTGCGGTCACCCCATCCAACCTCGACGCCTTCTCTCTCGATGCCGAGGCCCAGCAGGATCTCCCTCCCCTCTTCATCGCCGCAAGCAGGGACGACGAGGATGTGCCCTTCCAGAATGCCACGGCGCTGGCGGCGCAGGCCCCCACGGCCGAGACCTTCTTCGTCGACGAGGGAGGGCACGACTTCGATCGCGACCTGGCGCGTCCCGAAGGAATGGCGGCCTGGAACTCCTGCCTCGACTGGGCAGGGCGGAAGATCCTGTAGCCCCATCCCCATCGTGCATCTTGCGCTCGTCCCCTAGGAAAGCATCATGCGATGCCTCTCCACGGCTCTGTCCCACAGATTCCACGAGGCGATTATGCCCATCAAAAAGTTGACTTAAGTGAACTATTTAGTAATATTACGGTGTTCCGCTTCATGGGGAGGCGCAGTCACGCACATGGCCCGCGACTTTGACAAGACACACAAGCGCATCGTGGAGTCCGCGCTCGACCAGTTTGGGAGGATGGGCTTCCGAGGCACCTCCATCCGCGGGATCTGCAGAGAGGCCGGCGTGACCAACGGAGCGTTCCACGCGCACTTCAGGAGCAAGGAGGAGCTGTTCGACCAACTTGTCAAGCCATGCGTGAGCGGCTTTGACGAGCTCTATGGCAGCATGGCCGAGCGGTACATGGACATCGCGTCCCGCGGGGACATCATTCGTTCCCTACAGCAATCGCTCGACTCGGTCGGGGAGCTCATCCACTTCGTCTTCGAGCATGCCGCGGCATTCCGCCTGATCCTGCAGGATAGTGGCGGAACCCGGTACGAGCACTTCGCCGACGATGTGGCACAGGCTGAGACGAAGGGCATGATGGCCTTCATGGAACGGTGCAAGCCGTTCCTAGGAAGGCAAAGGGTGCTGGGAATCTGACGCACGCCCAACCGCGGGCCATCACGGCATATCGTCAAGTGTCCTTGGGACGCAAGAGACGGGAGGTCAACCATGGGAAAGCGGATACTACACATCGGAGTGGCAGTCGTTGCCTACATCATGGTCTTTGTGATCGGAGCCACGAGCAGCTTGCTTCATCCCGCATGCTATGCGTACTTTGGCACTATAGCGCCGATTCTGTTCGCCTTTCCCTACCTTGTCGTGGCATCGGAGATCCGCACGTTTGGTGCGGCCACGATCCTGAATGGTCTCACGCTTGTCTGCGCCCTTGTCATGGACGAGGGTAACGCGGCATTCATCATCATCCTGATCGTGCTGACCATCCTGTCAGAGATCATACGAGGTGTCAGGGGCTACGGCTCGCTTCGGGGCGTCAGGCTGAGCTTCATCCCGCTGGCGCTGTCCTACTACGGCTATGCGGCGCATTGGTGGACGGCGACGGCGGCCACGCTGCAGGACGCGACCGAGGAGATGTCCGCTGACTACGCGGTCTTGGTGGAACAGGTCATCCGGAACGTTCCGATGCTGTGCGTCATGGTGCTCCTGGCCATTCCGGTAGCCATCCTGGGAATGCGCCTCGCCGAGAGGGTCATGGGAAGGCGTGCCGCCACCTTTGAGTGAGGGCGCCCCACTCCCGCGGCATCGCAATGCCGAACCACGTTAGTCGGGCGCTCGGTGGCACCTCCTGCGCGAAGGGTGCAATGGATTCAAACATACGCCCTACGTCTCGTCCATCATGCGCATGGCCTTCATCTCGAGGCACACGCAGGCGCGAATGGCCCGACCGGCCGTCGTCTGGGGAGGAACAGGCCATATCCCTCAGGGATGACACCGCCCTCCGCATGGGATAGACTGGGCCGCAGCATGTCCGCCCGATAGCCAGCCCGCTGTCGGACGGGGCAGGAGATGAAAACAGAGCTCCCGTCGGGTACTCGTGGAGCGATCCGCCGCCATGCGGACCCAGTAGCCTTCCTCCTAGGTCGTCCCTTCTCCTTTTGGCCCGCACATGGAAAAAGGAGGAGCGTATGGCACAGGTCGGTGCGTCCATGACCCTGACCGTCTTCCACGATGGCCAGTTCTGGGTGGGAATGTTCGAGCGCGTGGAGGGCGGGAGGCTATCCGCATGCCGCGTGGTGTTCGGGGCGGAGCTGTCCAACGAGGAGGTGCTCCGGCTCGTCACGGACGGCTGGGGCCGCCTCGCCTTCACCGACGGCATCGAAGCCGAGGCGCCCAGGAAGCCTGGCAGTCCCAAGCGCCGCCAGCGCGAGGCATCCCGTGCCCTTAAGGGCAGGGGGCCATCCACGAAGGCCCAGCAGGCGCTCTCGGAGCAGATGGAGACCTCGAAGGCCGCGCGCAGGGCGTCCGCCAGGGAAAGGCGCGAGGCCGAGAGGCAGGAGCGCTTCGAGAAGCGCGCCGAGAAGCGCAAGCGAAGGCATCGCGGACACTGAGGGGTCTGGGCTTCCGGTCGCCCTCCGCCCGACCGCCGGCGCTCCTTCCGCTGCTCCCTCTCCGTGCGTGACCTCTCGGTGAGCGCCGCTCCCATGGCCCCGTTGAACTGGGGAGAGATTGGCCTCATGGATGTCGCACATCAGCTCGTCCTCCAGGACCTCCCACAGCGCACCATTCTTGATGCCACCACCAGCCATGAGCACGTCGTCACCCAACCTATACTTCCGGGCCATCTTGGCGATGCGGCTCGATGTCACGAAGAAGGAGTTGACGGAGCGGCTGGGCATCCACAGGCCATCACTCTCGCGCAAGCTGGGCAGGATGTGAGCCGATGAGCTCGTCACCTATGACAGAAAGGGCATCGGGATTCGTAACCTGGAGGCCATCAGGGGGGCTCTGCCAGGGGTGACGTTCCTATATGCCTCGAGGGGGCTCTGTCCCATCGTGCTGCCATGTGCGGCGTTGGCATCCTTGTGCTCGGAGGGTGCCCTTCAAAGTGCGCACGCAACGCATTTTCAAAACCGTCAACTGAGCAAACGCGGCACGAAAGGCATTGCGTGTGCACTTTGGGCGGCACCCCCCGAGTATCGGCCCAAAAAGGTGCTCGGCAACTGACTCACATGACCCACACGCCCCTACCGTAACCTCCCGCCCGGCAAGAACAGGAAGAAAATGGTGGCCGGGCATACCCAGGCCCCCATACGTTGTAGTAGGTAGGAGGTGCGAATCTTGGCCAAGGACCATACCCTCGACGAGGCGGGCATCCGCCGCATCATCGACGAGTGCTACGACGGCGTGCTCGCATACTGCCGCCGCCACACGGACTCGCCGCAGGATGCGCAGGACGTCGCCCAGGAGACGTTCCTCCGGCTCGTGCGCAGCCGCTCGAGGTACGCGGACGAGGGAAAGCCGATGGCCTTCCTCCTGACCGTCGCGCGGAACCTCTGCGCCGATCGAGCGAGGTCCGGGAGGTTCCAGCCCGGCGAGCTGGATGGCGCCATCATCGAGGATGGGGGCGCCGAGGGGCGCTTCGCCGCGGCGGATGTGCACCTCGATGTGCGCACCGCACTCGGGAAGCTGCCCGAGGACCTCCGCGAAGCCGTCGAGCTGCGCTACGGGCAGGACCTGATGGTGAAGAACGTCGCACGGGTCCTCGGGATCTCGCGATTCGCCGCGCGCAGGAGGATCAACGCGGCGCTCGCCCAACTCGGGGAGGCCCTGGGACCTGGCTACGGGGACGACGCGGCAGCCACCGTTCCCACGAACGAGGAGACGATGCGGACATGAGGCACACGAGGGACCTGGAGAGCCTGGTCAGACGGGCGTACCACTCCGAGCGTCTGCCAGCGGGCAACGAGGGGCGCGAGGCGGTCGTGGGCGCGATGATGCGCGAGGCTCGCAGCTGCAGGAGGGCTGACCGCCTCGACGCGCTCGCCTCCTTCGTGGGGGCGCAGGTACGGTTCGTAGGGTGGCGGGCCTGGGCGGCCCAAACCGTGGTGGTGGTCCTCATGGCCGCCGTCTGCACCTCCGGGGCGGGAGGCAGAACCGTGGCCGCGGCCACGAGCCTGCTCGCTGCCACGAGCGCCGCCATCGGCCTGCCCTGGCTCCTCGCCAGCAGGGCGCAGGGCATGGCGGAACTCGAACGCTCCTGCCCCTTCGGCGCGGGGAGCGTCGCGCTGGCCCGCCTGCTCGTCCTCGGCATGGCAAGCGCCCTCTCCCTGACGGGCATCCTGGTGGTCGCGCCCGCCCTGGCGGGGACCGACCTGGTCATCACTGCCGTGCGGGCGGCGGCACCCTACCTCCTCTCGTGCGCGGGCGCCCTCGCCCTCGGCATGAGATCCAGTCGGACCGACGCGGCGCTGGCGGGCGTCGCCTGGGTCACCCTCGTGGCTGCGGCATCGTGCGCCGTGTACGCCGCCGTTCCGGCGGCCTACGACGCGGCGTCCATGTGGGTCTGGGGCGTCGCGTCCGGGATCGGCGCGGCGTGGTCCCTCGCGGAGGCCATCTCCTGGGTGCGGGCATGCGCGTACGGCATGGCACCCCTGCCCAACCGGACCGGCACCCCCGCCCTCTGACGGACGATCCCCCAGGCTCGATGACAAGGAGCAGACGATGGAGCTGACGATTGACAGGCTCACCAAGTCCTTCGGGGACAAGGTGGCAGTGGACGGCGTGTGCGCGCGCCTGATGCCGGGGGTGTATGGGCTGCTCGGGGCGAACGGGGCGGGCAAGACGACGCTCATGCGGATGGTGTGCGACATCCTGCGCCCCACCTCGGGAATGCTGCTGCTCGACGGGAAGGACGTCCGGGAGCTCGGGGCAACGTACCGCTCGATGCTGGGATACCTGCCCCAGGACTTCGGGTACTACCCCGAGTTCACCGCGATGGACTTCATGCGCTACCTCGCGGCGCTCAAGGGCGTCGACAAGAGGGCGGCACGGGACAGGAGCGCGTCCCTCCTCGACCTGGTCGGGCTCGGTACGGTGCGCGACGCGAGGATCCGCACGTTCTCTGGGGGAATGAGGCAGCGGCTCGGTATCGCGCAGGCGGTCCTCAACGACCCGTCCATCCTCGTCCTCGACGAACCGACGGCGGGCCTCGACCCCAAGGAGCGCGTCCGGTTCCGAAACCTGATAGCTGGCTTCGCCCAAGGGAAGATCGTCCTACTCTCGACCCATATCGTCTCCGACGTGGAGCACATAGCCGACGATGTGCTCGTCATGAGGGACGGCTCCTTCGTCCTGCAGGGCGCCACGCGGGAGGTGGTCTCGCACGTCGACGGCAAGGTCTGGGAATGTGCGACCTCCGCCGCCGAGGCGGATGCCCTCACGGAGCGGCTCTGCGTCTGCAACGTGAGGTACGACGACAGCGGGCGAGCCATCGTGCGCATCGTGAGCGACTCCTGCCCCCTCCCGGGCGCACGGACGGTCCCCGGGACGCTCGAGGACCTCTACATGCATGTCTTCAGCGATGTGAACACAGACGGCCCCACCGCCGCCAGGAAGGGGGACGAGGATGCCTAGCCTCATCGCGTTCGAGCTCAAGAAGACGCTCTCCCGCCGGGTCTCGCTGCTCACCTGCATCGGTGTGGCCCTCCTCATGTGCGGCATCATGGCCCTCAACGTAGCGGAGACACGGGTGCAGGCCGGTGCCGGAAGGGTGCTTGCGGGAACCGAGGCGATCGCCTACGAGCGGTCCGAGGCGGCCGCGCACGCGGGGATCCTCACCCCACAGAGGGTCCGGGAAGACCTTGAGGGATATCGCTCCATGGCCTTCGGAACCGTCTCGCCCGACGACGTCCTCGACGTGAGCGACGAGGCGGCGTACTCGCTGATGCTCGAGAGCCACGATGCCGCCACGTTCGAGACGATGTCAAACAAGTACTACGCCTACCTCCTCTCCCCCTGGCATGTCCGTGGGCAGGAGCCCTGCCAGACGGTGGCGGGCCTCTCGTCCGACGAGGAGGGCGACTTCTACGGTGCGGTGGACGCAAGGTACCAAGAGCTCATCCACGGAGGGAACGGCTGGGACTACACCGACGCGGAGGTGGCGTACTGGACCTCCCGCCAAGCCGCGGTCAGCAGGCCCCTCTCGTACGGGTACGCGGGCGGCTGGGTGGACGTCCTCGACTGCCTCGGCTTCTTGGCGTTCCCCATGATCGCCATCTGTGTCGTGCTCGCCCCCGTGTTCTCCTCCGAGTACCAGGATGGCACCGACGCCGTCATCCTGGCCACGCGGCACGGCCGAGGCCGGCTCGTCACGGCGAAGGTCGCGGCATCGCTCCTCTTCTCGACGGCGTACTTCGCCCTCTGCGCGGCCATCCTCTGCGGCATCGCGCTCGGGGCGTTCGGCGTGGAGGGAGGAGACCTCCCCGTGCAGCTGGTATCGGTCACCGCACCGTATGCCCTCACGATGGGCCAGGCGGTGGCGGTCGGCGTCGCGCTCGCCTACCTCATGGCGATGGGTTTCGCGGCGCTCACGCTGGCCCTCTCGTCACGGACCAGGTCGACGCTCTCCGTGTTCATGGTGGATGTCGTCCTCGTGCTGATGACCGCGCTGATCCCGACCGGGGACGTGGATCTGCTGGAACGCCTGTCCTACCTGTTCCCCACGAATGCGCTGGCCCCCAGCCCGCTGTTCACCCAAGGTGTCTCGTATGCCCCGGGACCGGTGGTGCTCGACCTGGAGGCCGTCGTGACGGCGCTCTACGGCTTGGCGCTGGTCGTCTGCGTGCCCCTGTCCGCAGTGTCATTCAGAAGGCACCAGGTGGCATAGCGACGCGGCCGCGGGATGCCATGGATTTTGGCTCGCCAAGGCGCTACAGTCTGATGCGATTGCAGGATCGCGGCCCCTGGGGGATGACCAGACATGTGGCTGTTGGCTGCCGCTGGCTCGGCGCTCTTCGCGGGCGTGACGGCGGTTCTCGCCAAGCTCGGCATCAGGAGGACCGACCCGGACGTGGCGACGGCGATCCGTACCGTCGTAGTGCTCGCCTTCGCCTGGCTCATGGCGGCACTGACGGGGCAGGCGGGGGCGCTCGGCTCCATCGGCGCCACGTCGTGGGCCTTCCTCGCGCTCTCGGGCGTAGCCACCGGTGCGAGCTGGATCTGCTACTTCAAGGCGCTCTCGATGGGTGACGTCAACAAGGTCGTCCCCATCGACAAGACGAGCTCCGTCCTCACGATCCTCCTGGCCATGGCGCTCTTTGGCGAGACGGATGCGCTGCCGCTCAAGCTCGCTTGCTCCGCGGCCATACTGCTGGGCACCCTCATGATGGTCGAACGCAGGCAGGCGGCGGATGCCGAGACGGCCGCGGCACACGGCAGCGCCTATCTCGTCTATGCGGTCGGCTCGGCCGTCTTCGCGGCACTCACCTCGATCCTCGCCAAGGTCGGCATCGTGGGCGTGCCCTCCAACCTCGCTACGGCCGTGCGCACCTGCTTCGTGCTCGTGATGGCCTGGCTCGTCGTGGCCCTGCGCCACAAGCTGCCGCAGGCGCGGCCCTCCGCGCTCGACCGGCGCGAGCTCGCCTTCCTCGCCCTTTCGGGCGTGACCACGGGCGCCAGCTGGCTCTGCTACTACCTCGCCATCCAGCAGGGCATCGTGAGCGTCGTCGTGCCCATCGACAGGCTCTCGACGCTCGTATCCATGGGCTTCGCGGCCACCGTACTCCGCGAGCGCTACACCAGGCGGGCGCTCGCGGGCCTCGCGCTGGTCACGGTGGCGACGCTCGCGATGGCCATCTGGGCGTAGGTCCCGATACCCCGTACATGTGGAAGCCAGCACCTATCTCTTTCCGCCGATGACGACGTAACCGCCCTGTCATTGGATGGTTATGCTATGCGGAACTGGCATCGCACAATTTGCTGTCCTGACTACTCTGGCATCAATGGCGGGAGGGCCCAGAGGAGGGAGTTTTTTCGTCGCTACTGTGCTTGCGGGAGTTGCGCCTGCGCTTGAGGTTCTCTGCATAATTTTCGGTCATATATTTATTCGTTCGCACTACGACTACGACGTCAAGCCGTCCAAAGCGGGCTTGCCCTTCACACAGACAGGCTTTCAGTCCCTGCTTTCTGCAGGAAATCACTGCAGACGAGTGCAAGAGTGGCGCCGACTCGGGCCTCTCAATAGCCACGGGCTTCGCCTACGGCGACGAGCGCTTCCGTCACCGCTTCGCCGATTTTATCAAGTCGCGCGGATTCACCGACATGTACTCGGCCGGCTTCCTCCCCTTCCCCACATTTAAGGAGCAATGGGCATGCTGGAGTCGCCACATCTGGTACAGCCGCTACGTAGACGCGCCAAAGGGTACCTACGAGAAACTCCTGCGCCTGCTTGACGGTGAGGATCTCTTCATCCTGACCACTAACGTGAACCATCGGTTCCAGCTGGCAGGATTCCCCAAGGAGCGCTTGTTCTACACACAGGGTGACTACGGCCTGTGGCAGCGCAGCGTACCGTGCTACGACGCCACCTATGATAGCTACGGGGCGGTGAAGCGCATGGTAGAGGAGGAGCATGGCATGCGGGTACCGTAAAGGTTGGTGCCCCATTGCCCCAAATGCGGGGCGCCTATGAGCATGAACCTGCGAGCAGACGACACCTTTGTGGAAGATAACGGCTGGCACGAGGCAGCGGGGCGCTACCGTGACTTCATGGACGCACACGGGTGGGGAAGGGTGTCCCATCTCGAGCTGGGGGTGGGCATGAGCACACCCGTCATCATCAAATATCCCTTCTGGCAGCACACGAGCACCAATCCGCAGGCCAAGTACGCATGCGCCAACTATGGGGAGGCGTATACGCCGGCTGAGATCCGCAGCCGTTTGATTCTACTCGATGCCGATATCGACACGGCACTCTCCGAGGCGTTGGCGTTGATCGGCCACGAGGAGGCGCAGCATGGAGTCCGGTCGTAAGAAGGGATTGCCTGAGCATCTAGCGGCAGAGCTGTGTGCCGAGCGCGGGCTCCACGCCCCTCCGGCGAACGACGCAAATGAGCTAGGGGAACGCGTCCCGCACCTTAGTGAACACCAGGTCACCGACACCTGCGGATGAAAACTGGCTCAAAACGCAGGACGAGCTGCTCGAGGGGTTAATCGGTAAAGATCACCACCGCGTACAACCTCCCCTCGAAGCACGTCATCCATACGGCCGGTACCATCGCGCACGGGAGTCTCACGGACCTTCACCCACGTACAGCTCGCCAGCTGCCACAGCAGTTGCCTGGTCCTGGCGAAGAATTACAGCCTGTCTTCGATTGTCCTCTGCTGCATCGGCACGGGCGTATTCGGCTTCCCGCAGAAGGAGGAGCGAAAATCGCTGTCAGGACAGTTCGCAAATGGCCTGACGACACAGGCTCGGAGATGATGGCGACGTTCGATGTGTCCTCGAATGAGGATCTCGCATTCTAGAGACGTCCTCTCGGCTTGTAGTGCCGATGGCAAGCGTAAAGGAGACGCCTCGAGCACTCCCAGGAAGTGGTTGGGGCGGCACGATAGATGAGACCGGAAGCTACCATTTGCTACCAAGTGCTGAAAGGGTATTTTCAAATGGATTAGCATATACCGTGTTACTTTTATGAAACTTCGCTATAGCTTTCGTAATAATATATAGAAGAGTTGGTTTTTATTCTACTTACTGCTGTTTCGTTTCCATCTTGTGCATCTTGTCGTCGCTGAAAGTTGGGATAGACTATGAACCAAAAAACATTCAAAACTGTTGGGTGGATAGCAACATGCACCGCCATGCTCATGTATATAGCTTACTTCCCTCAGATCATAAATAACCTTCACGGAGATAAAAGTGGTTTCTTGCAGCCTATGGTTGCTGCAATAAACTGCACTCTATGGGTCTGCTATGGCTTCTTTCAAAAGAAAAAGGATTGGCCTATCATGGTGGCAAATGCTCCTGGCGTTTTGTTTGGTGCAATCGCCGCAATCACCGCCCTGTAGTCAGCTGATCAGAAAGCTGATTAGAATTAACTGTCGCAGCACGGGTCGGAAGCCATGCAACCCAAGGCTACGTGACGTATTGAAAGAGTCCAGGAAAAGGGCACTAAACTGGTGATTAATCTCCTTATATTCGATGGGATGGCGCCACACGAGGGAAGGGTGGTGCCATACCTGCGGAGAAATATAGAGTCGAGCTGACGTCGGAGAAGCACGGGAAGCTGCTCGCGGTGGACGTCAGCGAGTACGTCGACCTGCGCATGAGCGAGGCCGAGGCGACTAGGACATACCGACCTCGGCCAAGACGGTTCTCTGCCTAAAGGGGAGACTGATGATCGAGGGACTCTGGAGTGTGCTTGAGCGAAAGCGTAAGCTGTCCCCAGACAACCTCAAGATCGACGGGGACGTCGAGGCTGTATTCCGTCAAGTAAGAAGGCCTCGGTGGTGGAGCAAATGATAGTGCCGCACCATCAGAAGCCCCCTGCCGCCCAAGGGTGACGACGGGGGATATGCGCGACCTTTTGAGAGGCTCAACGTGAGCTGCTCCGCCATGGCAACAAGGCGAGCGGGGACCTTGCCCTGCTCGGGGAGTTCGAGGCCTTCGGGAATTTTGTCGGAGGTGATGGGTTTAGCACTGATTGAGAACTCTCCATCCTTGATGAGCTGGGGGACATCCCTGAGGTTCTCGACGGTGCCGTCGATGGAAGTCTTTACGGTGACCTCGGAAGCGGCAAACGGGAAATCGGGAGGTTCACGGACTGGCCGCCCAGACCGATGGGTACGGAAGTGCCGTCTCAGGGGCTTAGTGATGCTATGGTCAAGGCGTTCAAGAGCAAAAGCAAAAAGCAATGATCTTTAATGTCAACGAGTCATGCCATGTCTCATCCTTGGAATAGGGTAATTGCTCACTTTGTGTCCTGTTATGCAAAAGAAATCTGCAGCATGCTGAACCCAGAGAGGAGGCCATAAAACCATGGATCTTGTAAAGATTGGGAAAATCCTTCAGGAGCTTCGTAAGGAAAAGGGACTCACGCAGGAGCAGCTCGCGGAGCGGACTGGCGTCGCGCGCAGAACGGTATCCCGGGGGGAGACCGGCAGCAATATGCCGGATCTGGACATCCTGATCGAATTATCTGATTTCTACACAGTTGACCTCCGTGAGATCCTGAACGGAGAAAGGAAAAGTGAGCATATGAGTCGGGAACTGAAAGATACGGTATTGCAGGTTGCAGATTACAGCAACGAGGAAAAAGCAAGACTGCTTCGCAGGATGCACTGGCTGTTTATCGCCGGCCTGATCGGCTTTGCCGCTTTTCTGGTGATTACATTGCTAGGGCTGGATAAGACTACGCCATATGACGGCATCGGCGGTTTTGGCCTTGGCATTGCATTTGGAATGATTATTCTCGGCGTGATCTTCACAAGCAGATCTGCGGCCCGGATCAGGGAATTCAAGCTGAGACTGCTGGGTAAGAAAACGGAGGACAACAGATGAATGTCTTGATTATCATCGGTCTTGTTCTTGCGGGTGGCGCCATTGCTTTTTATGTATCATCTCGGTCGCAAATTATCAAGGATAACGCTTTTACCCCTAGACCCCTTGACACGGCGAATAAAAGGGGGCCATGCAGTTGTTGTCAAAGGAGCCCTTGTGAGGCCGACGATGCCGGAGCAGCCGCAACCCGCATTCCCCCTAGCCCATAGCGCTCTGCACCTAGCTTACGAGACCTTCCGTAGCTCAAGGTGCCGTCAGTCACGCCGAGAATCGTCTCCAGAAGCTCGCCATGGCTGGGCTTGAACTCGTGTCCGGACATCTTGGGCGCGCTCACCTGGCGAGCTCTTCGAGGGCGTCCGTGTACTCGTCCATGAAGCCGACCGCGACGTCCAGGAGCTGTCTGCGCTCTTGACGGGCTGGATGACGACCCAGGGCTTGTTGTTGTTCTTCAGTATCGTGACGGATCTGCTGGTCCTGTTCACCTCGACGGTGACGCGGGAGAAGTTGCTCTTCGCATCCGCGAGCCCCATGGTCAAAGCGGACATGATGGTCTCCTTTCGATCCTGACTAGAATCATGGCCAGGGATGAGATCAATGTGAAGGCTGACTACGGCATGCTGCTGCGTGAGTATTTGCCTGCATAGGCAGTGGCATTATTCGGTTTGAGCGGTAGGGGCATGCGGACGAAAAGTTGGGCCCGATGCGGTCCGGTCAGGAGTCTGCATGCCCCGATCACCCAGGCGCACGACGGGGTCCGAGCAAAAGACCGTGGAGCTGCGCAAGAAGGGCGGAACCGCCCACGCAGAGGTGGTCTGCGTCCAAGACCTCCTCACCGGCAGGGCCCGCGAGACGCTGGGATGGAGGACGCCCGCGGAGGCCATCGCCGAGGTGCTATCCGAGGCATCATGAGAACGTGGTGCAATGACCACCTGACTCTGCCCCTTTCACGTGCAATCATGCCCCTTTTGGACCAGAAGGAGTAAATTTCATCTGCCAGGCAACCTTAGCTCGTAACGCCTACCACGACGCCCATTAATCCCAGCACCCTGGGTTTCCGATGGCATAGAGCGGCACGTTGCGCATCCAGCCCTGGTCGCGGAAGCCCGAGAGGCTGAAGCGCCTCGGCATCGTGCCGGGATACCGCTCGGAAAACGCCCCCAGGCTCTTGGACTTCAGGTTCTCTTCAGCTTTCACCTCGATGGGGTAGACCCTGCCGCCGCGCTGCACGAGGAAGTCGACCTCGCCTCGGGAGTTCTGCGCGGACCAGTAGCACGGGCTGAGGCCGCAGTCCGAGATCAGCTGCTGGCAGACGTACTGCTCAGTAAGGGCTCCCTTGAACTCGGTGAAGAGCGCGTTGCCGTCGACAATGCTCGAGGCGTCAAGCCCGGAGAGCGCTCCGAGGAGGCCGAGGTCGAGGGCGAAGAGCTTGAACGCGGACTCGTCGGCGTAGGCAGAGAGAGGGATGCCCGGCTTGGACACCCTAGAGACCCTGGTCGCGATGCCGGCCCGGGTGAGCCAGGTAATCGCCGAACGGTAGTCCCGAGCCCGGGCGCCCTCCCTGACGTGCCCGAAGACGAACTTCTTGTTCTCCTGCCCAAGATGCGCCGGCAGCGAGCGCCACGCGGCAAGGGCGTGCTCCGCCTCGACAGCCCCCAGGTGCTTCGAGACGTCCCTCTCGTAGCCAAACAGGATGCCCTCCTGCACGGCACGAACGGCGGCCAGGTCGCCGGACTCGGTAAACGTGGCAACCGCCTCAGGCATGCCCCCGACGAAGTAGTACTGCTTAAGCAGCTCCACGAACCTCACCGCGAGGGATCCGAGGAGCTCTCCGTCGCCCGAGTCGACGATCTCCCGCAACATTGGGTTACCTGTCGCGTCGAGAAACTCGCGAAAGCTCAGAGGATGGAGGTCGAGTGTGTCGACCTTGCCGACGGGATAGCCGGTGCCCTCATGGAACGTGATGCCGAGGAGCGACCCCGCCGCCGCCACGGCGAGCTCGGGGACGTTCTCGCAGAAGTACTTGAGCGAGGTGAGCGCCTTGGGGCACTCCTGGATCTCGTCGAGCACGACGAGGGTCTTGCCGGGGGTCACCCTCTGCCCGCTCTCCGCTTGAATCACGAGCAAAAGGCGGGACAGGTCGTAGCCTGCATTGAACTGGGTGGCAAGGCCTGGGTTGTTGTCAAGGTTGACGTAGGCGACATTCTCGAAGTACCTCGCGCCGAACTCCTTGAGTAGCCAGGTCTTTCCGACCTGCCTAGCCCCGTTGAGCACGAGGGGCTTCCTGCGGGCGGCGTCCTTCCACCTGACGAGGTCTTCCATGAGGGGTCGCTCCATGGTCCCTCCAATCATTTCGATATTAATACGTCCTTATTTTCACACGAAAAGGCGAAAATAAGGACGTATTTCTGGAAAAATTGGCTAATATGATGATGTATTTTACTCCCACTCTTCGAGGGCAGGCGCGTCTCGCTGCGCCCCGACATCCTCTGTGGGTGCGCCAACGGGCGCCGCGTCGTGCTCGATACCAAGTGGAAGCACGTCTTCGGCCCAAGGGATTTGTCGGTGGCGGACATGCACCAGATGTACGCCTACGGGCAGCGGTACCGCGCCGAGGACGAGGGTATGCAACACGTCGTCCTTCTCTACCCATGGCATGAGGGCGTGAAGCCTGGGCTGATGCCCGAGGGCAGGCACGTGAGCAGCGACGGCGTGCAGGTGGACATTTTCTTCTTCGACCTTTCCAACGCTGCAGATAACATCACGTCACTCCTCGAAACGATCGAATCGCTTGCAGGATGCAGGGAGTAGGCACCATGGGAGAAACCGCAGGCAGCAAGAAGCTTGCCGAGATCATCCGACGCTTGTACGGCATCGTCGGTGAGTTGGAACATGACTACCATGACCAGCACCGCCACTTTACGCTGGACGGGCATCTGATCGGAAGCATCGGCGAGGTCTACGCGGCCGAAAGGTACGGCATCGACCTCTTCGTCTCGTCAACGCCCAGACATGACGGAACATCGCCGGACGGGAGGCTCGTGCAAGTCAAGGCCACTCAACGCGGCAGCGTGGCCTTGAACGAGAACCCGGACTTCCTGATTGTTCTCAAGATCGATGGGGACGGCGAGATAAGCGAGGTGTACAACGGACCCGGTCAACCCGTCTGGAACTTGTTCGAGAACCGAGCAAGGCCGAAGAACGGCCAATACCAAGTGTCGCTCTCGAAGCTCAAAGCCCTGAACAAAGCGGTTGATAAGAGGGACAGGATACCCGCGCTGACGTAAATACGCACCAGCTTGTGACACCCCAAGACAATGCCCGTACCGGTAAAGGTGCGGGCATTGTTCGTCTCTGCCCGCCTTACGAGACGAAAGGCAGGACAGAACATGGACGGTGAGACCAATGGCGGCCAGGAAGCCACGCAGGGCGCGCAGGACCAGGCGCAACAGCAGGGCCAAGAGCAGCAGGAAACGCAACAGGGCCAGTCGCAGGTAAGCGGCAGCGAGACCGACTACGAGAAGCAAATCGCCGAGCGCGACGAGAAGATCGCCTCCCTGGAGGCCCAGGTTGCCGAGGCGGCCAAGAACGCCGAGACCGCCGAGCAGCTGCGCGGCGAGATCGCCGAGCTCAAGGCCCAGGGCGAGAGCGACCGGATCGACTTCAGGCTGAAGCTCGCGGGCGTGCGCAACGTGAAGGCGGCACGCGCCCTGCTCTCCGACCACGGCAACGACGTGGACAAGCTCAAGGAGGCAGAGCCCTGGCTCTTCGAGGCCACGGGCAAGCACGCCAAGGGCGGCAGCTCTGCGGGTTCCGGCACGACCGGGCTGCCCAACGCGGGCGCGGCCAGCGACGAAGGCAAGACGCTCAAGCACTGGCGCGAGATCGCGGGCCTCACCGACGATGACGACGACACCAAGAAGGAGGGCTAAGAGATGCCTAGCAACAACATCGCGTTCGCACGCAACTACACATCCGTAATCGACGAGGTCTACCAGCGCGCATCCGTGTCCGGCTGCCTGAACAGCGGCCGCCGCATGGTGCGCGCGGGCCACAACGCAAAGGAGATCCTCATCCCGAAGATCTCCGTGACGGGCCTCGGGAACTACACCAGAAACGTCGGCTACAAGACCGGCGCGATCACCTACGAGTTCGAGACCAAGACCTTCAACTACGACCGCGGCATCCGCCTGTTCGCGGACGTGATGGACGTGGAGGAGGCCGGAGTCAACGACTGCTTCGTCGAGGCCGGCGCCGAGCTGCAGCGCACGCAGGTGGCGCCCGAGGCCGACGCCTTCACCTTCGCGCAGATCGCGGGGCACGCCGGCGTCGAGGTCGCCACCGACGACTTCTCGCAGGCCTCCGCACTGGACGTGCTGGCCGAGCTCCGCGAGGTCACCAGCGTCATGGACGAGAAGCAGGTGACGCTGGGAAGCCGCTACCTGTTCATCACGCCGACGCTCAAGGGCGTGCTCGACGACTTCTCCTACGCGAACCCGACGCGCTCCAACCGCGTGCTCGAGCGCTTCTCGCGCATCGTTGAGGTGCCGCAGGTGCGCTTCTACACGGCGATCGACCTGCTCTCCGGCGACGGGGACCAGTTCGGCTACCAGCGCTCCGAGGGCAGCTACGCGCCCACGGCCGACACCGAGGTGGACGCCTCCAAGACCTACTACACGCGCAGCGGCAGCGAGGGCAGCTACACCTACACCGCCGTGGCGTCGCCCACCAAGAGCGGCCTGTCCGGTTACTACGAGCTCACCGGCGTGGGGCGCGCCATCAACTTCATGGTGGTGGAGAAGAGCGCCGTGATCAAGTTCGACAAGCACGTGGCGTCGCGCGTGTTCAGCCCGGACGAGCTGGAATCCCTGGACTCTTACATGATGAAGTACCGAAAGTACGGCATCGTGGAGCTCTTCGACAACAAGCTCGACGGCGTGTACGTCTCGGCGGCGACGGAGTAGCCGTGGCCTCCACCGTGACATACGAGTGGTATTCGCAAACCTACGGGGGCGGCCTTTCCGAGGCCGCCTTCGCGGCATCGCTGCCCATGGCCGACGCGCACGTGAGGTGGCTCTGCGCCGTGAAGGGAGCGACGACCACCTGCAACGTGTTCAAGCGCGCGGTGTGCGCGGCCGTGGACGCCTTCGCCGAGTACGGCGCGGGCGAGGTCGGGGGGTTCCAGATCGGCGAGTTCTCGGTCAAGAACTACGCGAGCCAGCAGACGACCGGCGAGGAGCTGGCGACGGCGGCCGCGCTGCGGGAGCTGGGGCTCTCCGGCATGGCGTTCACGGGGGTGTGCTGACATGCGCTCCATCCGGCCCATACCTCGCTCGGCGCTGCCCGACGTTATGACCGTGAGGGTGCCGCTTGCCGACGGGACCTTCGAGGAGCCGCAGATCATCGCCAACGTGCGGTTCGAGCGGACGCAGAAGGTGTCGGAGGACGACCACCGAAGCGCCGACGCGGGCCAGGGAACGGTGTTCGTGGACGCCGTGAACTCCATCGGCGCGTTCGACGTGCCGGCGGGATCGCGCGTCGCCGTGAGCGGGCACTCGATGATGGTGGCCGAGTCGCACGCGTGCTGCGACCTCTTTGGCCGCGTGCACCACTGGGAACTGAAGGTGAGGTGAGCTGGTCTTGCAGCTTTCCTTCTTGGTGGCGAAGGCCCTGCTTGAGGGCGACTTCGCAAGCTACTTCGCAAGTCTTCCGTCGGCCGACATGGAGCCCGAGCCCATCGTGGTCCGCGAGGGCAGGCTCGAGCGCGTGAGCCGCATGGAGCACGAGGAGCGCGGGACCGTCACCGTCGCCGTGATGGTCGTGCGCGAGGTGGCGGCCAAGGCCGAGGCCGACGCTATCGCTTGCGAGAGGTGGATCCGACGCTACGGCTGGGAGCCAGTGGCGGAGAACGGCAGCTGGCGCATCGCGGGCCTGGACACCACGGCGCCGGCGTTCAAGGAGAGGGACGGGTCCGGGCGCTTCGTCTGGACCTTCGACGTTGTGCTTACGGTGGTGAGGAGCCTATGAGCGACAAGGGCAAGCGCGTGAACGCGAGCGGGCATGTGGCCGAGGCCACGTTGAAGCGTGCGCGGCCGTTCGGCAAGGACGACAGGGCGGCGCGCGAGTCGCAGCGCCGGGCATCGGCCTACGGGCGTGCCAGGGGCAACGCATGAGGTCGATCGTCTACGCGGGGAACGACTTCTCCGAGATCTGCAGCGCCGAGGTGATCGAGCGGGCGGCCAACCCCATCGTCGCGGAGGCCATGGCCGTGCCGGGACGCGCCGGTGCTTTGCTGGTCTCCGGCTACATACCGCCCGTGGACGTGCGGGTGCGGCTCTTCATGGACATGGGCTACAACCCCGGATTCACCGGCATGGCGCGGATGCGCGGCAAGGTGCGCCGGTGGCTCAGCTGGCCCGGCGGCGGGAGCCTGGTGCTGCCCGACGACCCCGAGGTCGAGTACCGCGACGCGATGCTCGTGGGCGCGCCCGACTGGTCCAACCTCTTCGAGGCCGGCGAGTGCACGCTGACCTTCACCCTGTTCGACCCCATCGGCTGGGGCGCGGAGCGCGTGGAGCGCACGTCGCGCTTCGAGGTGGGCGGCGACTGGCCGACGCTGCCGGAGTTCCGCGTGGTGGCCTCTGCGGGGTCATACCTGCAGGTTTCGCTGCCGTCTGTCGGCAAGGGCATCCGCGTGGACTACGACTTCGCGGGCGGCGAGGCCGTGGTGATCGACTGCCAGGGCGAGACGGTGCTGATAAACGACGTTGACGCTCGGGACTGCGTGGCCCTGGCGAGCGACTTCTTCGCGCTGGAGCCCGGCGACTGCGTCGTGTCGACCTCCAACTGCACCTACGTGGAGACGCGCTTCTGCGAGAGGTGGGCCTAGCATGGCGGGCTCGGTGCCGACGCTCTACTGGTTCGACCGGTGGGACGAGCGGATCGGGCTCCTTCGCGTGGTCGGCGAGCTCGTGCACACCGAGGAGCTGAACGGCGAGGACACGCTCGAGTTCTGCAGCTACGAGGTGCCCGCGAAGGGCGACCGGCTGCTGTGGCTGGACGGCTCGACCTGGCGCGAGCACGTGGTGGTGCGAACCGACGAGCCGGTGGCCGGGCTCTGCAGCGTGTACGCGGAGTCGTCGCTCTGCGAGCTCTTGGACGACTTCATCGAGGAGGCCCAGCTGGTGAGCAGGACGGCGGCGCAGGCCCTGGCGGCCGTGCTGGCGCCGACCAGGTGGAGCGTTGCGTATTGCGCGAGTCTCGGCACCGCCGGGGCGCTGATCTACCACCAGAACGCGCTCTGGGCGCTGCGGCGCGTGGCCGAGGTGTGGGGCGGCGAGGTGACGCCGATCATCACCGTTTCGGGCGGGCACGTGGCATCGCGCTCGGTCCGCCTGGACGCCCAGCGCGGCGACTGGCGCGGCCTGCGCTTCACCTACGGCAAGAACATGGCCGGCTGCACGCGCACGGTGCTAGAGCAGGACGTGTACACCGCCCTCTACGGCTTCGGGGCGGGTCTGCCCTTCACCGACGAGGACGGCAACTACAAGGCGGGCTATAGGCGCAAGCTGACCTTCGGGGACATCAACGGCGGGCTGAACTACGTGGCAGACGAGAGCGCCAAGCAGGTCTGGGGACGCTGGAACGCTGACCACACGGCGAAGGCGCATTCGTTCGGGCAGGTGACGTTCTCCGAGGTGACAGAGCCCGAGCGGCTGCTGGCGCTGACCAGGCGGACGCTCGTGGAGGCGTCGCAGCCCAAGGTGAGCTACGAGGTGGACGTGGCGGCGCTCGACGGCGACGACGCGGACCTGGGCGACACCGTGGCCGTGATAGACACGTCGCGCGACCCGGAGTGGCGGCTTACTGCCCGCGTCGTGCGGCGCGTGCGGACCTTCGGCGAGCAGGTGGTGGCGCGGGTGACGATCGGCACCGTGGAGCCCGTGGACTACGCGCAGGTGAGCGCTTTGGCAGCCGACGTGGCCACGCTGCGCGACGACGTGGTGGGCATCGACGGAAACCTGACCACGGCCGCATCGGTGACCGTGGTGGAGAACACCGTGACAACGGCGATCGACGACCTGGACGAGCTGGCGGATTTGGACTTCTAATCTGTGACGCGGGCGGATGCTCTTCTCGGCAACTCATACGCGAGGAGGGCGGCATGCTCGACGGTTACGGACTTCACACGATGATATGGGACTCGGCGGACGAGCGGCTGGGAGACTTCCTGGTGGCCTCTCCGGCCGACGCCTCGGGGCGCGGGCTGGAGCTGCACGTGCGGCAGGGCGGCGCGGCGGCCGACCTCACCGGCGCCGAGGTCTACTTCCTCTGGCGGCACAAGATGGCCGGCACGCGCGGATGCGAGCCGATGACGGAGATCGACGCGTCTCTCGGCCAGTTCGTCGTGTACTACCCGGCCGCCATGCAGGAGGCCGAGGGCGCGGTTGACGCTCAGTTCATGGTGACACACGACGGGAAGAGCATCTCCACGCGGGCGTTCACGATCCGCGTGGAGCCGGTGATCATCGGCGGCACCGAGAGCGAGGACGGCTTCACCCTGTTCGTGGAGACGATCATGCGCTATGAGGGCGCGATCGAGATCACCACGGCGGCTGCGGACGCTGCGGAGGAAGCCGCCGAGGCCGCCAACGACGCGGCGGACAGCGCCACGGCGGTCGCGAACGCGATACAGGCCGCTGCCGCGCGCGGCGACTACGACGGGGCCGACGGCGCGGACGGGTACAGCCCGACGGCCACGATCACCCAGACCGCCGAGGGCGCGACCATCACCATCACCGACAAGAACGGCACCACGACCGCCAACGTCTCCAAGGGCGTGAAGGGCGACAAGGGAGACACAGGCGATATAGGCCCGCAGGGACCCAAGGGCGACACCGGCGAGCAGGGACCGCAGGGCATCCAGGGCGAGACGGGAGCCACCGGAGCCACTGGCCCACAGGGACCCCAGGGCGAGAAGGGCGACACGGGTGCGACCGGTCCTCAAGGGCCAAAAGGTGATACCGGCGATGCTGGCCCGCAAGGTGAAACTGGTCCCGCCGGCGCTAATGGCGTCTCCTGCACGCACAGCTGGAATGGCTCGGTGCTGACGGTGACGAGCGCATCGGGCACGAGCTCGGCCGACCTGCGCGGCCGCAGGGAGTCCAGGGAGTCCAGGGCGAGACCGGCCCCCAGGGCGAGACGGGCCCGCAAGGTGAGACCGGCGCGACCGGAGCCACGGGACCGCAAGAGCCGAAGGGCGACACTGGCGATGACGGCGTTAACGCGACCATCACCGGAGCGAGCGCGACTGTCGACTCTGCCACCGGCACGCCGTCCGTGAGCGTCACGCTGGGCGGCACGGCTTCCGCCCGGACGTTCGCCTTCGCGTTCCACAACCTCAAGGGCGAGACCGGCGCGACTGGGCCAACCGGGCCGCAGGGTCCGGCGGGAACGACGCCCGACTTGTCTGCCTACGCGACGAAGCAGTACGTGGACGACGCCATCGCGGCGCTCGCGAACCTCGAGGAAGAGGAGTTCTGATCATGGCCGTTGGCACCGTCTCCACGCGCATACTCACCGACATCGCAAACGCGATCCGCTACCAGGCTGGCATGGCCACGCTGTACAAGCCGCGCGAGATGGCCGCCGCAGTGGCGGCCCTCGACGGCACGGACGCCGGGAGCTACCAGGCGCAGCCTTACATGACGCTCGAGTCCGGCGTGCTGCCGGAGTCGGTGTTCTCGGACATCGCCGACGTCATACGGGGGCAGAACGGACTCTCGACGCTGTACGCGCCGGGCGACATGGCCGCCGCCATCCTGGCGCTCGAATGGGACGTGGGCTACAAGATCCGTGCGCTGCTGCTCGATGACGGCACGCTCGAAATCAACTACTACGAGCGGCGAACGTCGGTCACCGGCGGGCGCATCGTACAGGTCTTCGAGATCGACCCGGCGGGCTACTCGTCGGCCAGCGCGAGGTCGTACGACTCCATCAAGCTGCTGGTGAAGAAGGTCTACATCGACAGCACAATTTCCGGGCTCGGCCTGACGAACTGCAACTACTGGTTCAACGCGTTCTCGAACTGCACCGAGGTGCGCGGGTTCGAGAACCTCTCCGGCATGACCAGCGCCACGCAGATGTTCTCCAGCTGCACGAGCCTTGAGACGATCTACGCAACGAGCTTCAGCAACTCGGGGCTCTCGGGTTCGCTCATGTTCACCGGCTGCACCAGGCTCGTCGGCGGGACGGACGGCTTCGTGCCGTCCCAGACCAGCGGCGCGAGCGTGTGCAAGCTGGGCGCCGGCGGCGTGCTGACCGACCCGAACAACGACCAGCGCACGTGGTTCTACGCGCACTACTACGCCGACGGCGAGGGCGTGCTCACGGCGACATCGACGCCTGACTCCTCGCGCACGCTGCGTGCCTCCGGCAGGATCTGCGCCATCGGCAAGTACGTGGGCCTGGGATTCACGCCTTGGGACGGCGTCACCGGAGCGACGCACCGCCAGAACCTGACCAGCGCGACCTTCGCGGCGGACATGGCGACGTTCTCGTACCTGAACCTGAACTACCTGTTCTACAGCTGTACGAACCTTGCCAACATGAACGGACTGGGCAACCTGTCGGGCGTGCGGTCGATGCGCTACACGTTCAGCTCCTGCGCATTCACGACCATCGACTTCCGCGGCTTCGACCCGTCCACGCTCACTGACCTGTTCTACACGTTCTCGGGGTGCTCGCACCTGACGACGATCTACGCGGACTCCACCTGGGCGCTGCCCACGAGCGGCATCACGGGCTCGCAGTGCTTCTACAGCTGCGGCAGCCTCGTCGGAGGCAACGGCACCGCGTGGGCCAGCAGCAAGACGGCTTACACGTACTTCCGCGTTGACACGGCGAGCACGCCGGGGTACGTCACGGTAAACTGACGTTAGAGATCGATAACCATGAGCCACTCGGTGTCATCGAAGCCGTTGCCTGCTATGATGAAGCCCAGGCGCTCGTACAGGCGTAGCGCCGGGTTATCCTTCTGGACCGAAAGCGAAGCGCGGGCATAGCCGGCGTCACGCAGCTCGGTGAGCAATGTGCTCATCATGGCTGTTCCGATGCCTTGCCCCCGGTACGGCCTGTAGAGCGAGACGGAGAACGAGGGCGTCGCGTCGTCGATGTGACCATACTCGTCAGTCGTGCGCACCCAGCAGGCGCCGACCACTCTGCCGTCGACCTCGGCGACAACGGCGCGGTCGTCCGGCAGCGTGCCGAAGCCCTCGAAGGCGGCTCGGCACTTGGGGTCGTCGTATATGACCGAACGCGGAATTTCGCCCTCGAAGCCCACCGGCACGAAGATCGCCTCGTAGAGGAAGTCTTCGAGCAGGGGCCACTCGTCTTCCCTGATATGTCTGACCTCGTAATCCATGGGCCGCATTATACCCGCTGGCACACCGGAGCGACCTTGTGACGCGGGCCGACACTCTCACTGACAGAGGGTGTCGGCTTTTTCGTTGTGGAGGTCCTTTTCATGGAGTCAATCATCGTCGCGTGCATCACGGGGGTGGTCACGCTGGTTGGCGTGATCCTCTCCAACTCGAAGAGCAGGGCCGTCATGGAGGTCAAGCTGGACGCCCTCACGGCAAAGGTCGAGAAGCACAACCAGCTCATCGAGCGGACATACCGCCTGGAAGAGGGGCTTTCGGTCGTGCGGAACGACATCGAGACCCTCAAGGGAAAGGCGGGCTGACATGAGCGAGTTCCTGGCAAGCAACGAGTGGCAGTGGAGGCTCCTGCGCACGATCGTGCAGGGGGTCCTGGGCGTGGTGATCGCCAACCTCGATTTGATCATGGGCTGGTGTGTCCTGGACCCGAGCGTGAGGGGTCTAGTCGTGGCCTTGGTGATGGCGGTTTTGTCGCCCATCATGGCCGCCCTGGGCGGCGACGGTGACAAGCCGGAGATCCCGAGGGGTGAGGCGCGTGGGGCTTAACGGCATCGACATCAGCTCCTGGCAGGACGACCTGGTCGTCTCGGCCATGGGCACGTGCGACTTCGTGATCGTGAAGGCGACCGGCGGCGCGGGCTACTCGAACGAGTGCTTCCGCCGGCATGCCGACGAGACGCTGGCGGCCGGCAAGCTCCTGGGCTGCTACCACTACGCGCGCGACCGTGGGTACGAGGGCTCGGCCGAGGCCGAGGCTGACCACTTCATCGCCGCGTTCAGGCCCTACGTCGGCAAGGCGATCCCGTTCCTGGACTGGGAGGCGGACGCGCTGAGCCTGGGGCCGTCCTGGGCGAAGAGGTGGCTCGACCGCGTGAAGGCTAAGACCGGCGTGACGCCGGGCATCTACACGAGCAAGAGCGTGCTCTTCTCGTACGACTGGGCTGCTGTGGCCAAGACGTATCCCTTGTGGGTGGCGCAGTACCCCAACTACGAGGAAACCGGCTTCTTGAGCGAGCCGTGGACCGACGGCTGGGACTTCGGCGCGTGGTCTTCTCCGCTGATTTTCCAGTACACGGGGACCGGACGCATCCCCGGCTACGGCGGCCATCTTGATCTGGATCTCTTCTACGGAACCAAGGACGACTGGCGGAGGCTCTGCGCAATTGCCGGCGCCTCCGCTGGCACCGGGGAGGTGAAGGAAGTGTCTATCAGCAGGGCGAACGTGGCCGCGCAGATCATGGAGCACCTCTGCAACTGCGCCGAGCACGGGTACAGCCAGCCTGGCCGTCATGGCACGAGCGGCCATTGCAGCGTGAAAACGGACGCGGGCGTCGTCAAGGTCACCAAGGGCGACCGCGACTGCTCCTCGGCCGTGTGCGAGGCATGGGAGCTCGCGCTCGCGGGCACGACGTACGACGGGCTCATCACGCGGTACAACTGGACCGGCGGCATGCGCGAGATGTTCGTGGGCTCGGGCCTCTTCTCGTGGCAGGCTGTGACCGCAAACGCCCAACGCGGCGACATCTACCTCGACGAGGAGAACCACACGGCGATGGCGCTGGGAGGCGGCAAGATCGGCCACTTCACCGGCTCGGAGACGGGCGGCATCGACGGTGCGCCAGGCGACCAGACGGGGCGCGAGTCGCGCATCCAGGACTACTACCGTGGCAGCTGGGACGGCGTGCTCCACTACAACGGCAAGGCCGACGTTGGCGGGGCCTCAACCCCTACCGGCTCTGGTGCGCCCTCCGGCGACGTGTCAGAGCTTGCGGCGAGGGTCATCGCCGGAGAGTTCGGAAATGGCGATGCGCGCAAGGCTGCGCTGGGCGACCGATACGACGAGGTGCAGGCGGAGGTCAACCGGATCCTACTTGGCGGCTCCTCTGGTGGCTCCTACGACATTGACGCCCTGGCAAGGCGCGTGATCGCAGGCGAGTTCGGCAACGGCGACGAGCGGAAGCGGCGCCTGGGCGACAAGTACTCGGCCGTGCAGCAGCGGGTGAACGAGATCCTGGGCGCTACGGGCGCGAGCTCGACCTCAATGGACGTCGACGCGATGGCCCGTGCGGTGATTCGGGGAGACTACGGCAACGGCGAGGAGCGGAAGCGGCGGCTGGGGTCGTACTACTCCATCGTGCAGCGGCGCGTGAACGAGATGCTGTCATGATGACGAGGCTGAGGTGGCTCGGAGAGCAGGTGGGCTGGTTCCTCGGGATCGTGGGTTGCCTGGTCCTGCTCATCGTGCTGCTGCCGCTTATACCGATCCTCGAAATCTACGACGACGTGCGCAGGGCATACGAGGACAAGTAACGCGAAGGCCGCCTATCGGA
>NZ_AWEZ01000015.1 GCF_000468755.1 Olsenella profusa F0195 | reverse complement strand
CTTGACTAAACACAAGGGCTTGTCACACGTGCCGTGATGGAGCTTCCTCCCCTCTATCGCGAGGTTATCTACCTGCACTATTACGAGGACATGAGCATCAGGGAAATCGCAGGCTCGATCGGCGCGAGCGAATGCGCGGTGGCCAAGAGGCTGAGCCGCGCCCGCACGGAGCTGCGATCCAGGCTGGAGGGAAAGAACGATGAGCAGCATGCAGACAAGGTATCAAGAGGAGATGTCAGGCATCACGCTGTCCCCCACGAAGCGGGACCAAATGACGCAGGCGATCGTCTCCGCTGCGCTGAAGGAGACGGCCAAGGAGCATGAAGGCCGAGTCGTCAAGCTGGGCCACGCCCGCAGGCGCTTGCGCCTCGCGGCCGCGGCCGTGGCGGCAGGCATCGCCATCGTGGTCGGGGCAGGCGGCTATGCCTTATGCAAACGGGCAGCTGGTGAGCGTGGCAAGCGCCATCGACGACGTGTTCCTTGGGGCGACGGCGCCCACCAACGTGCAGGATAAGGTCGGTCGCCCTGTTGCCGCCTCGGCAACCAGCGATGGCATAACCATATCGGCGGATGCCATCATAGGAGATGAGGGAGACGAGTGCAACTACGTCGTGATCTACAGCATCAGGCGCACGGACGGCGAAGCGCTTGGAAAGGTCGACACAGATTCCCGAGGGACGATCACCCTTGACGGCAGATATCCGACCGCCGACTTCGACCAGAGCGTCGACGGTGCCAGAGGCTAGGGCGGTGGCATCTACTTCTACGATGCCGACCCCTCTGACAACGCCATCCAGATGGTCACCCAAATGACCACGGACATCAACGTGATTGGCGCCACCACCAGGGCCAGCTTCACGGGCATCAGCACGTCCGACAGCAGCTTCGGCTCCACCACGACCATCGCCACGGGCAACTGGAGCCTCAAGTTCAAGCTCAACTATCAGAGCGATGCGATAGCTCTCTCGCCTGCTGGGACCTTCGTGTTGGCGGGAACAAGTGGAAGCGTCCAGCGGGTAAGCGTCTCTCCCGTGGGCGTCTCGATAGACTACACCGTCAACGGGACCGAGCAGGCCCCTGCCAGCGGCAGGTGGTCGCCTGCCTACCTTGATCTGGGAACGATCACCATCAACATGAAGGACGACACCAGCTTTTCTATCCCCT
>NZ_AWEZ01000014.1 GCF_000468755.1 Olsenella profusa F0195 | reverse complement strand
GGGCTTCGCACGGCCCCCCCGCCCGAAGCTCCTTGGCGGCGTCGCGACGTGCCTGCCGCGGTCCGCTGGCACCTCCACCGTCTCGGCGCGCACGCCGACCACGGGCCCCCGGTCGTGCCAGGCGGGTCCCGCACAGCAGGGGTTGCCGTCGATGCGCACGTAGCCGCGCCTGTCCGACTTGGCCCTCTGCCACCGCACGGCGTCGAAGGGCGCGCCGGGCAGGGCAGGCATGCCGGCGGGGTCCTCGGCGAACGCCTCGCGCGTGGGCTTTCCCTCCCTGCCCTCCGATCGCCCGCTGGTCCGTTCGCAGCCCTCGTGCGGCACCTCGCTGGGCCCGTCCGGCGAGGCCGCCTCGGGTACCGGCACGGGCAGGTTGCGGCGCAGGAGGCCCACGGCGCTCTCCACCGGGCCCCCCTCGTTCCCCGAGTGGGGATCGCGGTGGCGGCCCTCGCGGCGGCAGTGCGCCCGGGACCGGGAGAGGGGCCTCGGCTCCACGATCTTGCCGGAGGCCATCCCGCCGGCCTCGGTGGCGTCGCCGGGCACGAGCGTGCGCGGGGCGCGCCCCGCCCACTCGAATATCATCCGGAGCCCGGCACGGAAGACCTCCGCCCTCTCGCAGGCAAGCGCGACGCAGAGGCGGGCGCTGGGGTGCGGGAGGGTCGCGGCCGGCAGCTTCAGCGTAGCGGGAGCGCCGGCTATCACGGCCTCGGAGTCGCCGAAGTCGACCTGGGCCGTGCCCGGTGCCCACTCGAGCCCCAGGTAGCCCTCGCGCGGTCCGGTGGCATGCCCCTCCCTCCGCCTCGCCACGTGCCGCCTCACCGAGGAGTGCGACCCCGCGCAGCCCCTCTCGGCCACGGCCCGGTCGTAGGTCCTCCTGGCCGTGTGGCGCCGCCTTTTCGGCGCGGACGGGTCGGCCTCGGGGACCGAGTCGATCCAGGCGGCCATCGCGTCGGTGGCCAGGTGGGCCCTCTCGCGGGGCACCGGGGGCTCCGGCGACATGTCCTGCCTGTCCGCGTACTTCGCGACGGCGTTGCGGCTCAGGTGCATCTTGCGCGCCATCTGCGCCCTTGGCACCCCGTCCCTGTCCGTCCTCCTGACATCCCCTTGCCCGCCTGGGGACACGGCCATCTCCCCTTCCTTCCCGGGGCGGGGTTCTCGCCAAAGTCGCCGCCCGAAGGGAGACATGGTTCTGGCCGTGCCCCCGACGCCCGGGGCACGGCCAGAACATGACCGAACTGCTCATTTTTCGATGACCACGGTGCTCAAGAACCGATGCTCGTCTGCGT
>NZ_AWEZ01000013.1 GCF_000468755.1 Olsenella profusa F0195 | reverse complement strand
ATACCTTGTTGCATTTGCCCATTGCAAGGCCATGGGACGAAATTCCGTGACAGACGAATGCACGGCGGCAGCGAGCGCAGCCCTGCGCAGACGTGAGGCCTTGGGTCCTGTGGGTGCGATCTGCGGCGTGTGGGGCGTGTGGGTGCCATCTCCACCCGTGTGGGTGCCGATCGGTCCGTATGGGTGCCTTTCTCCCGGGAGAGGCCAACAAAGCCCCAGTTCGCGAGAAGCCAGAACGGTAGATTGGCACCCACATGCAGGGAATGACACCCACACGCCGCGTCTGACAGCCACGGCTGATGCAATCGGGCAGCCATGGCAGACGTGTCGTCATCACCGACGGCACGTTGTTGCGTTAGCATGGGACATCGTGCAGAGGAGGTGGAAGCCATGATCAAGGCCGTGCTCTTTGACCTGGATGACACGTTGCTCGACATCAACCTTGCTACCTTTGTCGCCCGCTATGCGTTGGGCCAGGCGCGCATCCTCGCGCGCGCGACACGCACGCCCCTTCCCATAGCCAGCTGGGCCCTTGCACGGGCCTACCTTTCCATCGACAGCCAAACGCGCAGGGACGGCCTCATGAACGCCCAGCTCTTCGAGCGTGTGCTGTCCGAGCGCCTCGATACGGACGTGTCTGTGCCCGAGCTGCAGGATGCCCTTGCCTTCTACGACAGGCGGTGCGTGCCCCGCATGCGGGAGGGTCTCGTGTCGGCGCGCCCGCGCAAGGGTGGACAGGCCGTTCTCGATGCCGCCCAATCATTGGGCCTCACCGTGGCACTGGCAACGAACCCCTGCTTCACGCCGATGGTGGACAAGGTGCGCATCTCGTGGGCCGACCTCGACCCCACGCAGTTCGCTCGCATCTCACACCTGGGGAACTCCTCCCGCACCAAGCCCTCCGCCCAGTACTACCAGGAGTTTGTCACCCACCTGGGACTCACGCCCCAGGAGTGCCTCATGGTGGGAAACGACGCCTCGCGTGACTTCCCGCGACCAGCCTGCGGCCTTGCGACGGCCTACGTGGGCCACGGCTTCACGCGCAAGGGAGTGTACGCCGGCCACCTGCGCGAGCTGGCGCAACGTCTGCCCGAAGTCGTGGATCGACTCGATGCCGAGGCGACCCCTACGGACCCTTCCATATAAGGAGCCGGACGGTCGTCGCACCTACCTAGACGACGACGCGATAGCCCGCCTCGCTCACGACGCTGCGATAGGCATCGAGGTCGATGGGGGTCTTGGAGCGCACGTGCGCCGTGCGGCTGGACAGGTCGACCGTGGCCCACGTACCCGCGACGGAATCAAGGGCCCGCGCGACACGTGTGGCGCAGCTCTCGCAGCTCATACCCGAGATCCGTAGGTCCGTCACGTACGGGTAATGGCTCTCGTCCCGGTCCCTGACCCGTGTGGCCCTGAAGGCCCTGCCACCCCTCCTGTCACCCGAACAGCAGTCGCGCGTACCGGTGGCCGTGCCCACGATGCGGCGAATGCCCAGGATGACGATGGCTATGACGGCGGCGATGATGATGGCGTTGGCAAGCATGGTCTCTCCCTTGGCATAAGTTTGTCAAGGATTACTATACCCCTTCGGAAGGGAGTCCCCAACCCCTGTGACAGCCTATTCCGTGAAGCCGGCGTCCACGAGCAGTGGGCCGGCAAGGCCGTCTGCGGCACGCGTGGCCAGCTCGTCGCAGCGCTCGTTGAGCTCGGTGCCCACGTGCCCCTTGACCCATACCCACTCGACCCTGTGCGGCTTGATGGCGCGGAGCATGCGCTTCCAGAGGTCGGGGTTCTTGACGGGCTGCTTGTTCGCGCCCTTCCAGCCCTTCTTGGCCCAGCCCCAGATCCATCCCCTACCCATGGCATTGACCAGGTATTGCGAATCGGAGTGCAGCTCCACCGAGCAGGGTTTGAGCAGCGACTCCAAGGCCACGATGGCTGCCAGGATCTCCATGCGGTTATTGGTGGTGCGCGTGTAGCCGGCACTCAGCTCCTTGCGATGGAGGGCGCCCGTCGCATCGGTAAAGAGCAGCACGGCCCCATAGCCCCCAGGGCCGGGATTGCCGCGCGACGAACCGTCCGTCCACACCACCACATGAGGCAGGTCGGGCACGTCTGCCACGGCGTCGGGATGCGCTGCGGCGAAGTCGTCGAAGCTGGCCACTACTTTGCCTCCGCCCAGGTAGCCCCATATGAGACCTCGGAGATGAGCGGCACGCGCAGCTGCACGATGCCCTCCATGGTCTCCTTGACCAGCTGGGAGAGGGCCTCGATCTCGCCTTCGGGCACCTCGAAGTCCAGCTCGTCGTGAATCTGCAGCACGAGCTTGGACGCGAGGCCCTCCTCGCGCAGACGCTCGGCCACCTGGTTCATGGCTATCTTGATGATGTCGGCGGCGCTCCCCTGCATGGGGTGGTTCATGGCCGTGCGTTCGGCAAAGCTGCGCAGCTGGAAGTTGCGGCTGTTGATGTCCTTCGTGTAGCGGCGACGCCCGTACATGGTGGTCGCATAGCCCAGCCTGCGGGCATCGGCGATGCTCTGGTCCAGATAGACGCGCACGCCAGGATAGGCCTCGAAGTAGCGGTCGATCATCTCCTGGGCCTCACCACGACCGATCTTGAGCGAGGTCGAGAGGCCATAGGCCTGCTGGCCATACACGATACCAAAGTTGACGGCCTTGGCGCGGCTGCGCAGCTGGGGCGTGATCTCCTCCACCGGCACGCCAAAGACGCGCGACGCCGTGGCGGCATGGAAGTCGGCCCCTGAGTTGAAGGCGGCCACCAGGTGCTCGTCCGCCGAGAGGTGCGCGAGCAGCCTAAGCTCGATCTGCGAGTAGTCGCAGGCGAGGAACACGGAGCCCTCGGGCACCGTGAACGCCGTGCGCACGCGATGGCCCAGTTCGGAGCGGGTGGGAATGTTCTGCAGGTTGGGATCGGAGCTCGAGAGGCGCCCCGTGGCGGCCACGGTCTGGTTGAGCGTCGTGTGGATGCGCCCGTCCCCCTTGATGTCTGCGGGCAGCGCGTCGAGGTAGGTGCTCTTGATCTTGGCACGCTCGCGGTAGTCCAGCACCATCTGCACGCGCTCGTCGCGCGCCGCGAGGTCGTCGAGCGTCTTGGCGTTGGTGGAGTAGAAGCCCTTCTTGGTCTTCTTGAGACCAAAGGTGGGCAGCCGCCACACGTCGAAGAGGATGTGGGAGAGCTGCTGCGGGGAATCGAGGTTGAAGTCCTCCCCCGCCTGAGCCTTGATCTGGGCGACCATGGCGTCCATCTCGGCACCCAGCTCCTGGGACTGCCGACGCAGGATGGACGAGTCGACAGCAAGACCCGTGCGCTCCATGGCCAGAAGCACCAGCAAAAGCGGCATCTCGACCGTCGTGAAGAGTCCCAGGCAGCCCTCGGCTTCGAGGGCCTTGGCGAGCGGGGCGCACAGCTCACGGGCGAGCCAGGCGTCGATGGCGGCCTGGGGGATGTCGTCGGTGGCCTCCGGTGTCCTGATGCCCAGGAGCTCTTGGGCAAGCGCGGCCGGCCCATAGCTCGTACGATCGCTCTCGCGCAGGTAGTCGGCCACACTCGTGTCAAAGATGCGCGCAGGGTCCACCTCCGTGGGAACGAGCGATGCCTCCTGGGAGGAGTCGAGCGGGCAGGCAACGTGCAGCACCGCCTTCACATCGGGAGAGGCCATGTGGCCCTCCCTGCCCAGACGGCAGATGACCGCGGTGGCCGCATCACCCACGAACGGGAGCAGGGCGTCTCCCGTGGCGATCCACACGCGCACCGGTGCCATGCCCTCGAAGAGCGAGGCCTGGCCCTGGCGACGCGCGGGCTCCTCCACGGCAGCACCAATCCAGTCCCCACCGGTCACCGCCCTGTCAAGGGCCGCGGCACCGTCATCGCCCGCGAGCGCCCTCGGCAGGGCGGCGCCCTGTGGCACGGGGTCGCCGTCCTCGTCGGCGCCCCCCGCCAGCCTGGCAAGGCGGCGCGTGAGCCCCGTGAAGCCCAGCGCAGCGAAGGCCTGCGTGACCTCGGCGGGATCGAACGTGGGGAACTTGGCGTCCGCGAGCCTGACGTCGAGCGGCACGTCCGTGCGAATGGTGGCCACCGTGCGGGAGAGCAGGGCGTCGTCGACATGTGCGCGGAGGTTCTCGCCCATCTTGCCCTTGACCTCGTCCGCATGGGCAATGACCTCGTCGAGGCTGCCATACTGCACGATGAGGGCCGCAGCCTTCTTGGGACCTATGCCCGGCACGCCGGGGATGTTGTCTGAGGAGTCCCCCTTGAGGCCATAGAAGTCCGGCACCAGCTCAGGCGTGATGCCATGGTAGAGGTCGTCCACAGACTCTGGTGTCATGATGGACACGTCCGAGACGCCCTTCCGGGTGGAGACGATCTTCACGTGCTCGGTGGCCAGCTGGTACATGTCGCGGTCGCCAGTGAAGAGGTACATCTCATAGCCGGCCTCCTCGCCCTCGCGTGCGAGTGTGCCCAGGATGTCATCGCCCTCCCAGCCCTCAAGCTCCACCACGGGGATGTCCAGCGTATGGAGCAGGTCCTTGACCATGGGGAACTGCTCGTGCAGGGCCGGATCCATGGGAGGGCGTTGCGCCTTGTATTGGGGCAGCATGTCGATGCGCACCTGGGGCTTGCCCTTGTCGAACGCGCAGATGACGCCGTTCGGCCGGAACGACTCCACCATCTTGACGAACATGTTGAAGAAGCCAAAGAGGGCGTTGGTGGCACGACCATCCGGCGCGCTCATGGGCTGGCGGATGGCATGGAACGCGCGGTGCATGAGCGAGTTGCCGTCGATGATGGCGATGGTGCGACGCTGCTCGGTGGCAGAGGAATCTGACATGGGCGCTCCTCGTGAGGTTGCATATGGTCCCCTCACATTGTAGCGGGGTCAGGCGACGGGCCAGGGAGAGGGGCGGCCATCCACGGGAGCCATCCATGGCTGCGGGTGCGCATTCCCCGCCCTGTGGGTGCGAATCGGGCCGTGTGGGTGCGAATCGGGCCGTGTGGGTGCGAATCGGGCCGTGTGGGTGCGAATCGGGCCGTGTGGGTGCGAATCGGGCCGTGTGGGTGCGAATCGGGCCGTGTGGGTGCTTTTCTCCTGCGGACGGCCCACAAAATGGCAGGTCGCGGGAGGACCGTCCGGGAGAAAAGCACCCACACGCAGCAAAAGGCACCCACACGCAGCAGGTTGATCATCCCATCCCTCATCTGCAGGACGTTAAGGTGTCATTTGGCAAATCTGCCGGTGGTAGCAAAAAAGAAAGTCATCTGACGGTACCAGAATCGCACGTAGAGTGAACGGTACATCCCACGGGAGAGGTGACACGGAACGGGGGCACATATGCCATGGAGGACCTGATGAATCGCATGGGTATGGCTGAACGTGCTGGTCTGCTGTATGCACCCACCTGCAAGGCCGAGCAGAACGCGCTTAAGGGTATGACCAACGGTAGTGTCATCACGCGTCCCTACCCTGGGATGTTCGCCCGTGCCCCCAGCTGGGATGCCCTGACCGTCTCCGAGCGGCACCTGAGGATGATGCGCACGCTCGCGCGCATGCACCCGGATTGGGTGTTCTGCGGCCCCAGTGCCGCCCTTGCCCTCGGTTTCGACGTCTCGAACTCATGCATGCATCGACTGCATCTCGTATGCTCCGGTGAGGCTTCGAGACGGGATACCGCATCGGTCATGTGGCATCATCTGCGTGATATGAAGGTGATGACCGTCGGGGGGATGAGAGTCTCCTCCGCCGAACGGACGATCGTCGATTGCATGCGTTGGCTCGACTTCTCGCGTGGCCTTGCCATTGCAGACTCCGCCCTGCGCGTATGCGCGAAGGATCAGGACTGGCTTCTGGCATGCTGCCACGCGGTTGACCGGCGGACGCATGGGCTCCGTCAGGCAAAGCTGGTGGCGGCATATGCGGATGCGCGGGCGGAGAGCGGCGGCGAGTCCATTGCTCGTGCAGCGATGATCGAAGAGGGCTTCTCCCTGCCGATGCTGCAGGTTGAGATACCTGATCCCCTCAGCAGCACGCCACATCGTGTTGACTTTCTGTGGACGCTCGCAGACGGGCGGCGGGTGCTTGGGGAGTTCGATGGGCGGGAGAAGTATCGCAACCCGCGCATGACGCGGGGGAAGGATGCCGTGGACGTGCTTGCCGACGAGCGCCTGCGCGAGTCTCATCTGACACTTGGTGGCAGTGTGGTGCGCTTCTCCTGGCAGGACATGAGGAATCGGCGCCGCCTTGCGCACCTTCTCACGGCATATGGCATCCCACATGAGCGTGAGCCCCGGCGGTTCGACCTACGCCCTCTCGATTGCCGGAAGATTTGAGCCACAGGAGACGAGGCCAGCCGTTCCCGTGGATGCTCTTCTCTCCATCCGTGTGGGTGCCAATCGGGCCGTGTGGGTGCTTTTCTCCTGCGGACGGCCCACAAAATGGCAGGTCGCGGGAGGACCGTCCGGGAGAAAAGCACCCACATGTAGCAAAAGGCACCCACAGGGCAGGAAATGCGCACCCGCAGAGGACTGGCATGAAGGAAGGGGACGTCACGCCAATCGAGTGCGTGGCGGTTGCGCACGGTGCTACATTGATAGGCATGACAACGGCTCATGTCCGCATGACGCGAGGAGTCCCCATGTTCTGTCCCGCCTGCGGCGCCGCCATCGAAAAGACGGCCCCGACACCGGAGGCGTCTGGCACGCCGAAGCGCATGCGTCCCCTCCGACCCCTCGTGGCGATCGCCATCATCCTCAGCATCACCGCCGTGGACATCGTCGGATATCTCGTCTGGAGCACGCTCGCCCAACCCAAGACGGTGCAGGTGAGCTTTCAGATTGACGCCCCTGGGTATGGCGCGACGACCGATCCCAAGATCCCATTGCACCTCTCGGGCACGACATTGGAGGGCACGTCCGTCGACGGGAACGTCTATCTCAGCGACATCTCGGACACCGTTGCCGTGCAGCCAGGCAGCCACACCGTCACGGCACCATAGGAGGCGACGAATACGACAGGCTGCTCGACGCATCCAGGCGCTATGCGCAAGGCGGTGGGACCAGCCAGGACAGCATAGACAGCCCTGTACAAAGGACGCAGGAGCAGCGCAGGCAGATGACCCCCGCCACCTACACATGCTCGACCGAGTCGCTCGCCGTGGGGAGGACCACCTTCACCTACGTGCAACTGGAGAGCTCCAAGGACGACGCCTATGGAGCCTATGACGACAAGGTCACATACTTCCAGGATGACATCATCTGCATCCTGAACATAGCCTATCAGATCAACGGTGGGGCGCATGGCTGGCAACAGGTCACCACAACGATCGTGAACGTGGACGCGCGCGGTCGTCACTGTCGCAGAGGCCGTGGGTCTCTCCGATGGCAGCCTGAACTCCCTGTGCCGCAAGGCCCTGGCAGACGATCTCGCCAGAAACCCCTCCGACCTGTATGGAACGGACCTCTCCCAACTGCTCGGCGGAAGGAGCAGGGCCGACCATGTGGGCTCGGACCTCGAGTACTGCCTGACGCCCAGCGGCATGCGCGTATGGACGGGACCATACCTCGTGGGCAGCTTCGCCTCGGGCTATAGGAACATCCTGATCTGCGACCTCACGGGCACCCATGCGAGCGTGGGCGCGGCGCGCGAGGAGCCACCCACCCTCGACGGCACGGGCACCATGACCGGCGCCAACCCCATGCGAGCTAGGGCCTGAGCGCTGGCATGGCCAGCTCGTGGCCGTGCGCAGGGCACGCCGGGGACACGGTTTATTCGTGAGCGTTGACGAAATGCACGCGTCGGCTCGGCACGGAGGTTTTCGTGCTGTCACAATGGCGAGACAGGGCTACTGTAGCCTGCCTGGCAGCGGTTCGAAGGCACCATGTTGGCGGGCGCCCACACCAACCCTAGGTGGCTCCCATGCCACGGATGGAGAGGAAACACGTATGTCACACGACAAGGTCACGGAAGAATACGGGAGTCTGCTCTTCACCGATGCGGACATGCAGGAGCGCCTGCCCAAGCCGACCTACAAGGAGCTCAGGCGCACCATCAAGGAGGGCAAGCCCCTCGACCTGCACGTTGCCAACGAGATTGCGCATGCCATGAAGGACTGGGCGCTCGAGCAGGGTGCCACGCATTTCACACACTGGTTCCAGCCCCTCACCGGCATCACCTCCGAGAAGCACGACTCCTTCATCACCCCCAAGGGCGATGGAACCATCCTCATGGCCTTCTCCGGCAAGGAGCTCGTCCAGGGCGAGCCCGACGCCTCCAGCTTCCCCTCCGGGGGTCTGCGCGCCACGTTCGAGGCCCGTGGCTACACCGTGTGGGATCCCATGAGCCCCGCGTTCATCAAGGACGAGGTCCTCTGCATCCCCACCGCCTTCATCTCCTACACCGGCGAGGCACTCGACAAGAAGACGCCGCTCATGCGCTCCGAGGTGGCCCTCGAGAAGCAGGCGAAGCGCATGCTCAGGCTCTTTGGCAAGCAGCCCCGACGCGTCTGCACCACCGTCGGCCCCGAGCAGGAGTACTTCCTCATCTCCGAGGAGGACTACAAGGCCCGCCCCGACCTCATCCTCACCGGACGCACGCTCTTTGGCTGTGAGCCCGCCAAGGGACAGGAGCTCGAGGAGCATTACTTTGGCGCCATCCGCCCCTCCGTCAATGCCTTCATGAAGGAGGTCGACGACGAGCTCTGGAAGCTTGGCGTGCCCCTGAGGACCAAGCACAACGAGGTCGCCCCCTGTCAGCACGAGTTTGCCCCCATCTTCGAGCAGGGGCCGCTCGCCATCGATGACAACCTGCTCACGATGGAGAAGCTCAAGCTCCTGGCCACGCACCACGACCTCGCTTGCCTCGAGCACGAGAAGCCCTTCGACTACGTCAACGGCTCCGGCAAGCACAACAACTGGTCCATCTCCGCCGACGGCGAGAACCTCCTCGAGCCAGGAGCCAGCCCCGAGGACAACCTGCAGTTCCTCGTCGTCCTCGCCTGCCTGGTCGCCGCCGTTGACGAGCACGCCGACCTGCTGCGCGCAAGCGTCGCCTCCGCGGGCAACGACCGTCGCCTCGGTGCCAACGAGGCGCCACCGGCCATCATCTCCGTGTTTTTGGGCGATGCCCTCACGCCCGTCGTCGAGGCGCTCATCAAGAAGGAGCATGCCGAGAGCCAGGATCGCGAGGAAATCGACCTCGGCGTCCCCGCGCTGCCCAACGTCCTGCGTGACAACACCGACCGCAACCGGACCTCGCCGTTCGCCTTCACGGGCAACAAGTTCGAGTTCCGCATGTGCGGCAGCCAACAGAACCTCTCCGATCCCAACGTCGTGCTCAACACCGCTGTCGCCGAGCAGTTCGACCGCTTCTGCGCGTACGTCTCCGAGCGCTCCGACGAGGCCTTCCCAACCGTGGCCATGCGCTTCGTGCGCCACACGTTCCGCGACCATGAGCGCATCCTGTTCGACGGCAACGGCTACGCCAACGCATGGGAGGCCGAGGCCGAACGGCGCGGCCTGCCCAACCTCAAGAGCACCGCCGATGCCCTGCCCTGCCTCATCAAGCCCGAGAACATCGCTTTGTTCGACAGGTATGGCGTCCTCAACGAAAGCGAGTCGCACGCGCGTTATGTCGCGGCAGCCGAGCAGTATGCCAAGCTCATCAACATCGAGGCCAACACGATGAGCTACATGGTGCGCCACATGTACCTGCCTGCGCTCATCGACTACTCCGGCGAGCTGGCGACCGCCGTCGCAACCAAGGCCGAAATCGGCATCACCGGCCGCTCCGAGAAGGAGCTGACACGGCGCATCACCGACGGTATCGATGCCATCTCAGATGCCGTCGCCACCCTGGAGGCCAAGAACAAGGAGGCCCGCTCCATCGAGGACTGCGGGAGACAGGATCGTGTGTACCACGACGAGGTGCTGCCCCTCATGGAGGAGCTGCGCACGCACGTGGATGGCATGGAGCGCTTCTGTGGCCATGATTGGTGGCCCGTGCCCAGCTACAACAAGATGCTGTTCTACGTATAGGGCCTCGTATAGGGCATCGCGTCCGAGGTCATCGGGGCTGTTCGCGCCTCGGTGCGCCCATCTTCTTCCGCATCGTGCGAGGGGGATGGGTGAGGTTTTGGCTGCATGACGATCAGAGTCCCAGAAATGCCCGCGTGCCAATGAAGATGAGCAGATGCCTCCAAGGGAGCTCGGCATCGTCACCGAGCAGGTGCCCCAGACGACGGCCGATGGCCAAGCCCACGACGCAGCAGGCAGCTGTCATCACGCCGATCACGCTGGCGGCGAAGGCATCCATGGACAGTGCCAGTCCCAAGACAACGACCTCGACCGCCCCCACGTGTCCCCTTCCTCGTCACGAACCTCCCTTGGCCCACCATGCAAAGTCCTGCCATCATACCCAAGGCACACCCACCCCGACCATACCGTCCCCCGTCCCTCCGAAGCGTCACAAAGGAGCTACACTGCCGATAGTTGTCGAAACGAGGCCTCACCATGCCCGCACTCATAGCGCACCATCTCTTTGGCGAGGAGGCCGCACGGCTCTTGCCCGAGGACATGCTCGCATGCGAGGAGGAGACGGTGGCATTCCTCCTTGGCAACCAGGGTTCCGACCCCCTCTACCTCCGCTTCCGCGCGCTTCCACAGATCAATGCCCATGTGCACCAACTGGCGCTGCGCATGCATGGCACACATGCGCTGGACGCCCTTCTCTCGTCGCGAGAGTCCGTACTCCATCTGCATGAGGGGGACAGGAGGACCGCCCGTGCCTTCGTCCTGGGCCTCCTGGGCCACTACCTGCTCGACAGCCGCACACACCCCTTCGTCTATGCCCAGGAGAACGCCCTTTGCGACATGGGTGTCGGCCTTCGGGACGCGCATCACGAGGTGCATGCCCTCATCGAGGGTGACATCGACAGCTGGCTACTCTGGAGCATGCGTGGCAGAACCACCGCGGAGATACCATCGGAGAGCTACCTCGCCTCCACGGCGCACATCGAGCGCATCGCCGGCACGCTTCTCTCGCAGGTGGCCTTCGAGGTGTATGGCCTCTCGATCGATGCCAGGCAGTATGGCGCCAGCGTACGTGACTATCGCACGGCCTATCGCCTGCTCGAGCCCGCTGGCTCGCCCACTCAGAGGGCGCTCGCGAGCCTGGAGCGCCTCGTCAGACCCCACTCCATGGCATGCGCCCTCGCCCACATGCCCAGCGCAAGCGACACATGCGCCGCTGCGAACCTCGAGCATCACGTGTGGCATGATCCCAGCACGAACGAACCCAGCACCGCAAGCTTCGCCGATCTGTTCCAAGACGCCCTCGCCGAATGGCCAGACCTCTGTGGGGCATTCGTCAGGGGCGACCTCAAGGCGCTCCAGGACCTGGTGGGTTCCCGCAACTATGACGGCGTCCCCACAGAGGGGGATCGGGCCGTATAGCGTCCCCCGGACGCATGGGTGGCCTCTCGGGCATGGCTGCGACATCGTCCTGCGCCGGCCGGAACTGGGTGACAAGGGCACGGTAGCCACCACGGGCCAGACACTCTGCGGCATCCATGCGCTCCCCGCGCTCATGCGCCTGGATGAGGCGCCTGCGGAACTGCTCCTGATGCTCCATGAAGGCAAGGCGATGCTCATGAAGGATCGTACGGGGATCCTCGTGGCGCATCACGAGCTGCTCGAGGGCCTCTGCCGGCTCCGCCACGCGCACGACCGCCGTCACGATGGGAATGAACAGCACCGTGAGCGCCGAGTCCAAGAGCAAAAGGACGAGGATCGTAGCCACCAGACAAACCAGCGGGAACGACGACCCCTCGCTGCTCTCGTTCATGAAGTGCCAGACCACCTCGGGTACCGCCCGACCTGGCACCAGGCTCGCCAGGAACGGCACAAGCGTCGCCGTGAGCAGCATGACGGTGAGCGATGGGAAGACTGCTGCCAAGGCTCCCCCCGATCGCTAGCCCAACAACGTCCCACACAACCGTAGGGGCACCCCAGGACGCATGTCGCGGCCGTCGTGGCATGCGCCTCGCCGCAGTCTACCCTTCGGGCGGCATCCCAGACGCCAGGATGGCGTCGAGCGCGCCCTCGTCAAGGACCGGCACGCCCAGCCGCTGCGCCTTGGCGAGCTTTGACCCTGCGTTCGCGCCCGCCACCACATAGCTCGTCCTTTGCGAGACCGAGCCGGAGACCTTGGCACCATGCTCCCTGAGGCGCGCGCCAGCCTCGCTGCGGCTGTACTTCTCCAAGGTGCCCGTCAGCACGAAGGTGAGGCCCGCCAGGCCCTGGGGACGCTCCGGCTCCTCGCCGAAGCCCTCCTGTTCGAGTGACACGCCGGCGGCGCGCAGTCGCTCGATGACGGCCACGTTCTCAGGTATGGAGAAGAACTCCACCACCGTCGCGGCAATCTTGGGACCGATGCCCTCCACGCAGGCGATGTCCTCCGCCGATGCCATGGCCAGGGCCCGCATGCTCCCAAAGTGGCTCGACAGGAGCGCGGCAACGTTGGATCCCACGTGGCGGATGCCCAGCCCAAAGAGGACGCGCGCAAGGCCCGCGCGCTTGGATGCCTCGATCTGATCCATGACCTTGGCCGCGATGGTGCGCCCCACGAAGATGGGGTCTCCCTTGAGGTGGTCTCTCGTGCTCGTCTCATAGCTGCGCCCGGTGTCCACCGCTGCAAGCGTGTCCGCGTCCAGGCGGTCGTAGTAGTCGGCCACATCCGAGAGCAGGCCCTGCTCCACCATGCGACCCACCAGTTCCACGCCCAGGCCATCGATGTCCATGGCGCCTCGACTGCCCCAGTGGATGAGGCGCTCGGTGGCCTGGGCCGGGCAGTCGATGGACACGCAGCGGAAGGCCACCTCCCCCTCGTCGCGCACGACCGGGCTCCCACAGGCGGGACAGGTCGTCGGCATGTCCCAGAGTGGGCGGGCCTCATGCGCGCCCCTCATGGCTCCCTCAAGAATGGGGCCAACGACCTCGGGAATCACATCGCCGGCCTTGTGCACCACGATGGTGTCGCCCACGCGCACGTCCTTGCGGCGCACCTCGTCGATGTTATGGAGCGTGGCGCGTGCGATGGTGGATCCGGCCACCGTCACGGGGTCGAACTCGGCGACCGGCGTCAGGACGCCCGTACGGCCCACCTGCACGCGAATGGCGCGCAGCACGGTACGCCGCTCCTCGGGCGGGAACTTGAAGGCGATGGACCAGCGTGGGGCGCGCGCCGTGAAGCCGAGCTCGCCCTGGCCGACAAAGGAGTCCACCTTCACCACCACACCATCGATGTCGTAGTCGAGATCCTCCCGGTGTGCCAGGGCGTTGGCACAGTACTTATGCACTTCGGTCGAGCTCTCCACGCGACGGGCGTGCGGGTTCACCGAGAAGCCGCAGTCCTTGAGCCAGGCGAGGAAGTCGTGCTGGGTGCCCACGGCGATGGGCCTGCTATCCGCCACGGCATAGATGAAGGTCCTGAGGTCGCGCGCACCCGTGACCGCGGCGTCCTTCTGGCGCAGGCTGCCCGCGGCCGCATTGCGCGGGTTCGCGAAGGGCTGTCTGCCCGCCGCGTCGTTCTGCTCGTTGAGACGCACGAAGCTCGCCTTGGGCATGTAGACCTCGCCACGCACCTCCACGCGCTGGCCAAGCCCCCCGTCCTGGATCTTGGCGAGGCCGGCACGGGCGATGGTGCGCGGAATGTCCCTGATCGTGAGGGCGTTGGCCGTCACGTTCTCTCCGGTGGTGCCATCCCCTCGCGTTGCCGCACGCAGGAGCTGGCCATCGCGATACGTGAGCGCTATGCCCAGGCCATCGATCTTGAGCTCGCAGGTGTAGGCCGCAGGATGGTCGGGCGTCACGCCGAGGGCCTCGTCCGTGCGATCCAGCCACTCGTCGAGCTCATCCAGGTCCATGGCGTCATCGATGGAGTACATGCGTCGGGCGTGACGCACGGGCTCGAACTGGTCAGAGACATACCCTCCGACATTCTGGGTATAGGAGTCTGGGCTTACCAGCTCGGGATGCTCGGCCTCGATGGCCTTGAGCTCCACCAGATAGCGATCGAACTGGGCGTCTGTCATCTCCGGCGCATCGAGCGCGTAATAGGCATAGGCGGCACGGCTCAGAATGCGGTTGAGCTCGGCCGCACGCGCGGCGGGGGTCGTGGCACCCCCCTGGTCGGACGCGTGGTCCCTCGCCCGCCCCGTGCCAAACAGAGGCATCCGCTCGTCATCCGCCATATGCGCTCCCATCGACCAAGCCATCCGTGCATGCATCTTCCCTAGGATACCGCCCGGTGCTCCCCCGTGCGGCGCGGCGTTCGTGCAGGGGCATGGCAGGGGCCTGGCCATGGTGGCCAGGCCCCTGCCTCACGCCGATTGGCGATGCCCTATCGGCTGCTGTCGCTACCGCCCCTGCCGCTCGAGCCCGACCCGCTCGAGTCGCTCGTCTTGCCATTGTCGGAGCCCAGCGTCACGGCGATGTCCTGGGACTGGCCATCACGCATAACGGTCACGGTGATGGTGTCACCGATGTTATGTGAGCGAACGGCCAGGATCATGCCATCCGCCGACGAGATCTCCTCGCCATTGACGGCCGTGATGACGTCACCCACCTTGACGCCCGCCTTGGCAGCAGGGCCATCGGAGGTGACGGAGGAGACATAGGCTCCCTGGTTGACAGAGAGATGGTTGCGCTTGGCGACGCGCGAGTTCACAGTCTGCATCGAAAGGCCAATGTAGGCATGCTCGACCGCCTTGCCGCTGATGATCTGGTTCGCGATGTTCATGGCATAGTTGCCCGGAATGGCGAAGCCAATGCCCGCAAACGACTCGGTATCCGAGGAGAACAGCGTACAGATGCCCACGAGCTTGCCCTCATCATTCACGAGCGCCCCACCGGAGTTGCCGGGGTTGATGGCCGCGTCCACCTGGATGAGGTTGGTATAGATGGTCTGACCGCCGGAGGAGTTCAGCAGCGTGTTGCGCGCAAGCGAGCTCACGACGCCTGAGGAGACCGATTGGTCAAGGCCGAACGGGCTGCCGATGCTCATGACCCAGTCACCCACGACAAGCTGGTCGGAGTCACCGATCTCCATGGGGGTGAGCGTGGTGTCACCAAAGTCGGCATGGATCACGGCGATGTCACTCGAGGAATCGGTGCCCACGACCGTGGCATCGAAGCTCTTGCCGTCCAGGTTGATCGAGACGTCATCGGCACCATTGACCACATGGTAGTTCGTGACGATGTTGCCGCTGGTATCCAGGATGACCCCCGAGCCGAGTCCCGCGCCCTTCTTGTTGGTCACGTAGACGGAGACGACGGAGGGCAGGTCCTTGGCGGCGACCGCCTTGGCGACCGAGGTGTCCTCGCCATCACTCGTGATGTTGACGGTACGACCTGCCGCGCTGTTGGTGGTGTTGATGACCTTGGTGCCACCGATGACGCCCGTCAGGGTGAGCACCAGCACGAGCAGGCCGGCGCCCACGACGCCGCAGACGGCGCCAATGAGACCCGCGCGCAGGCCTCCCGCCATGGGCTTGTGGGGCTTCTTCTGCTTGGGCTTGGCGGTCCGCTGCTGCGGCGCACCGGAAGCAGGGACGGACTGCTGCTGGGAGGTGGTTCCCGTCGCAGCCGCGGCCTGCGGGGCCGCCTGGCCCGCCACCTGCTGCCGGGGGGGCTGTTGGGTTGGTTGCACGGGCCGCTGCTGGTAGCCATAGGGCTGCGGCTGAGGGGCTGGGCTGGGCTGGGCCGCCTGGTAGCCTTGCTGGGGCTGTGCGGCATACTGGGGCGCGGCCACCGGCTGCCCCTGGCAAGACACCTGGCCCCCCTGGGCAGGCTGCTGCGGAACGCCTGCCTGAGAGGTCCCGCTCTGGTTCGTGTCGCTCATGGTTGCACGCTTTCTCTCTCCCTAGGCCAAGCACGCTGCCCGACCTCTCTGGGGACGAATCCCACTTTTTCATATCCTACGATTGTAGGTGTCAAGAGGGCGGTAGGAAAATCCCGACATCAGCACCAAAGTCTCCCATAAAGCTGCTCTAAAGCTTGAAGAGGTACCCCACGCCACGCACGGTGGCGATGTGCGAGGCGATCTGCGGCCCCACCTTGGAGCGCACACGACGAATGTGCACGTCAACCGTACGTGTGCCACCGCAGTACTCAAAGCCCCACACGCGATGCAGGAGCGTCTCGCGCGAGTACGCACGCGAGGGGTGCGTGGCCAGAAAGGACAGCAGCGAATACTCCATGAGCGTGAGATCAACGGGCTCGTCGTCGATATACACCTGATAGGTGGCGAGGTTGATGGTCATGTTGTCGACCGTCACCACGTCGGAGGGGGTGCTCTGGTCGCTCGGCCAGAGCAGCAGGGCGCAGCGCACCTCGAACTCCGCCTGGCTCGCATCGGCAATGATGAAGTCGTTCCTCCCCTGCACGGGAAGATGGAGGTTGGAGAGCTGGCTCGCGTCCTGGATGGCCAGCACCGGAATGCAGCCGTTCTCCGAGACATAGTCGTCAATCTCGTTGACCGTCGCCTGGCTGAGGCCGGCAAAGTCCACTATGACGAGGTCGAACTCATGACCGGAGCGAATCGCCTGCGAGAACGTCTCCGGGGTGGTGGGCAGGATCGAGACATCCAGCGAGCGCCTGAGCTCATGCATGTGACTCATGTAGCGTGAGGTCTTGGAAACCAGGAGAATGTTCTTGTGGTGCATCCGTGCTCCCCGTCTCATCTGCATCATCATGGTCATCCAACGGTCGGAGAAGGCCATTATCGAGCCTACCACACATCCTTGGCCACACGTCGTCGTATACAGGCAAACCGGTGCGACAGTGCGCAAGGGTTCCACAATTGCGACCCGACGGGCAGCCGATGACGTGCATGGCGCACACGACGCCCCTACCGAAGGCTTCCCAGAAACTCACGCGTGCGCGCCTCACGGGGATGGTCAAAGACGTTCTCGGGCAGTCCCTGCTCGACCACGACACCTCCCTCCATGAACACCACGCGATCGGCCACGGCGCGCGCGAAGCCCATCTCGTGGGTGACCACGACCATGGTCATGTCCCCATTGATGGCGAGGTCCTGCATGACGGCAAGCACCCCACGCACGAGTTCGGGATCAAGCGCCGAGGTGGGCTCGTCGAAGAGCAGTACCTTGGGATGCATGGCCACCGCACGTGCGATGGCCACGCGCTGCTGCTGACCGCCCGAGAGCTGAGGTGGCTTGAACTCGGCTCGGTCGGCGAGGCCCACGGCATCGAGCTGGCGCAGGGCCTCCGCCTCGGCCTCCTCATGCGCCATGCCGAGCACGCGCATCGGGCCCAGCATGACGTTCTGCTTGGCCGTGAGGTGCGGAAAGAGGTTGAACTGCTGGAACACCATGCCGAGATCGCGTCTGATCCTGGTCGCCTCCGCCTTCGTCGCGCCCGTGATCTCCCGATCGTCCACAAGGATGTGGCCCGAGGTGGGCGTCTCAAGCAGGTTGATGCACCGCAGCATGGTTGACTTTCCCGAGCCTGAGGGGCCCAGGATCACCACGATCTCGTCGTTCCACACGTTGAGGCTCACGTCGCGCAGCACGGGCGTGGCACCGAAGCTCTTGCCCAGATGCTCGATGCGAACGACTGGGTGCTCCCCTTCCGTGAAGTGATGGTTCGAGAGGTGCCTATCGTGATCGAAGGCGACACGCGCCGCCTCCTCGGAGGCGAGCGGGGCGGGAGTCGCCCTGGCAGACGCCTGCCCAGAGGCACTCTTCCTCCTAAAGGGCATCATTGGTACCTCCATCGGTTACGACATGTGGGCCAAGGGGCGCCAGGAGCGACCGCAGTGCCGAGGGCCGCCCGGCCGAAGCCCTGGCCCGATCGGACTCTGCGGCGGCACCCGCATCGACGCCTGTGGCCGTCCCCGCATCGGAGGGGGCCGATGCCCCCTCCTCGACCGCGGGGCGGTCCCCGCCACCTCGTTCGGCCGTGGCCATGCGCCGCTCCACGGAGCTCACGAGCTTGATGAGCGGCAGCGTCACGATGAGGTAGTAGATGGCCGCCGCGATGTAGGGCGTGATGTTGCCCGTGGTGTTGCTGATGTTCTTGGCAAACATCATGAGCTCCATGACGCCCACGGATGAGAGCAGTGACGTGTCCTTGTACGAGGTGATGAAGTCGCTCGTGACGGTGGGAATCACGCGACGGATCGTCTGGGGCAGGATGACCCACACCATGGTCTGCAGGGGACTCATACCCAGCGAGGAGGCGGCCTCGTACTGGCCATCCGGTATGGACTGGATGCCGGCACGATAGATCTCGGCCTGGTAGGCGGAGGAGTTGATGGCCACCACGATGACGCCAAGGACCACGTTGTCGATGTTGACGCCCATCATGGGCAGGCCAAAGAACATGAGGTAGATCTGCAGGAAGAACGGCGTCCCTCGCAGCACGTTGACGTAGAGGGACGAGAGGCCACGCAGCACGGCATGGCGCGAGATGCGCATGAGGGCGAACACGAGCCCCAGCAGGATGGCACAGGGGTAGGCACACAGCACCAGCACCAGGCAGAGCAGCCAGCCGGGAAACAGGCGCGCGAATGACGTCACCAGGATCTGGGGCTTGAGGAACGTGCCCAGGAAGGGCACGGAATTCCACGCGGCGACCCAGGCCTGGTCATCCAGCCATGTGACCGTCGCCTGCAGCGGCGTGATGGCAATGGTGTGGATGCTGGGCGAGGCGGGAATGACACCCGCAAGGCCCATCGCCGTCTCATAGCCTCCCGATACGGCGAAGTCCCCACCACCGCTTGGGAAGCGCATGTTCGTGGCCTCGATGCGCAGCAGAGAGCCGTCCTGCACGGGCGTGTCGAAGGTGACCGTGAGCGTGGAGCCCTCCACGCTCACGGTCGTGGGAACCTCAAGGCGGTCGAGGCCAGAGAGCACCGTCACGCGCGTGCTGGCATGCTCGAGGCTGGAGCCTTCGGGCAGCTGAAGGGTGACGGACGAGACGCCATCGGCCACATGGACGGTTCCCTCCCAGGTGAGGCGCGTATCGATGCCGCCGATGATGGAGTCGCCTCCCTCCTCGTTGGGGCGTGCCGTCGCCTTGCCGACGGTGATGCTGCCTGCGCCCGACGAGTCGATGGCGTCGTCACCCGTGGAGAGCGTGGCGACATCTGACGAGGACGCACCGCCGAACCACTTCTTGTCGAGGGCGTCGATGGTGCCGTCGTCACGGCATTGCTGCAGGGCGTCGTTGAGTGCCTCGGTGAGGCTGGGGTTGTCCTTGGAGACCACGAGCCCAAACTGCTCGCCCGTGGGCACCTGCAGTGCGATGCGGAGATCGGTGAACGAGTTCATGCACTCGTACCGCATCACGGGGAGGTCGGCGATCGTGGCCGTGTAGAGGCCGCTCTGCACGCCCGTAAGAGCGGCGATGGCGTCGTCGAGGGCAACTATCTGGGCGTTGGGCAGGTTCTCGCGCGCCCACTGGTCGGCCGTCGTGCCCGATTGCACGGCAATGGTAGCGCTGGGCACATTGAGGCTCTGATAGTCGCGCGCCACGGCGTCGGAGGTGCCGGCGGGCGTGACGATACCCAGGTTGGAGTCGATGTAGGGATTGGTGAAGTCGACCTCCTGCAGGCGCTCGTCCGTGATGGTGAGGTTGGAGGCGCCCACGTCGGCCTTGCCGCCCTGCCTGATCATGGGAATGATGGAGTCGAACTTCTGTGGTGGCAGATACTCGCAGGTAAGGCCCATCTTTGCGGCAAGCGCCTGCATGAGCTCCACCTCATAGCCCGCCGGCGCGGCGGCATCGTCCATGTAGTCGAAGGGAGGGTTTGCCAGATCGGAGACGACGGTGAGCGTCCCTGGTGTCACCGTGGTGTAGGCGGGCGCCTGTGCCCCGCTCGCCCCCTGGTCGTCCTGCCGTACGCCGCACCCCGCAAGGAACGACACGAGCGCGGCGACGACCAGCGCAAGTGCCATGGCGAGGATCGGGTGCCCCGTCTTGCGATGGGCCCTTCCGTGCGTGCCATGCGCAGTCTGCATGCTGGACCTCCCCCAGGCGGACCATGAATCACCAATCGGAAAGTTGGAGGAAATTATACCAGCAGCTGATTATGGCTTCGTTACCTTATCGTGTACCTGAATAATACCTGGGGTCATTATGCGTATGACCGTATCAGGCACACACCCGATGCGGGGCAAGGGGTGCGCAGGCAGGGCGGTGCGTTTCCTAGATGCCAACGTAGTAGGTCGTACGCTCCCAGTCCGTGACGACGGAACAATACTCATCCCACTCGCTCCACTTCTGCTCCACAAGGTAGTCGCAGATATGGTCGCCCAGCGTCTCATGCATGAGCTCGCTCTTGTCGAAGCTCTTGATGGCCTCGCCCAGGTTGCGCGGCAGGCGATGGATCCCCCGGCGCGCGAGCTCGGCGTCACTGAGCTTCTCGAGGCCCGAGAACGACTCCTCGGGCAGCTTGAGACCCTCCTCGATGCCACGGACCCCGGCGGCCACGCTCGCGGCGATGGCAAGGTAGGGGTTGGCGGCGGGGTCGGGATTGCGCAGCTCGACCCTCGTCGCCTGATGCTTGCCCGGCTTGTGGGTGGGCACGCGCACCAACGCGGCGCGATTCTTGCGCCCCCACGTGGTGTAGATGGGCACCTCGCCGTTGGGGATGAGGCGCTTGTAGGAGTTGACCGTGGGATTGGTGACCAGGAGGAACTCGGGCGCATACGCGAGCAGCCCCGCCACGTAGCTCTGGCCAAGCGGCGAGAGGTGCGCGGGATGCCCCTCCTTGGGGCCCCAGAAGAGGTTCTCCCCATCGTGGTTGAAGATGGACTCGTAGAGGTACATGCCCGAGCCCGAGAAGTCCGAGAACGGCTTGGGCATGAAGGACGCCATGAAACCGTGCTCGTTGGCCTCGCGGCGGATCACGAGGCGCGCGGTCATGATGTTGTCCGCCGCGGTGATCGCCTCGGCATAACGCAGCTCGATCGCGTTCTGGGAGGGGGCGTTGCTGTGATAGGAGTACGAGACGGGAATGGACATCCGCTCGAGCGAGAGCGTGGTCTCGCGACGGATGTCGGTGGCGAAGTCGGAGGACGTGAGGTCGAAGTAGCCGGCGCCATCCACCGTCTCGGGGATGTCGGAGTTCCGGTCGTGCAGGTAGAAGTAGTCGAGCTTGGGGCCGACGTTGATGACATAGCCCTTCTCGTCCGCCTGTTCGAAGATCCTGCTCAGCACGGAGCGCGAGTCGCCGGCGAACGGCTCGCGACTCGGCGTGCGCACGTCACAGAACATGCGCGCGGCGGCATGTGCCTCGGGACGCCACGGCAGCACCTGAAAGGTGGTGGCATCAGGGAAGGCCAGCATGTCCGACTCCTCCTGCGAGACGAAGCCCTCGATGGACGAGCCGTCGAAGCCGATGCCCTCCATGAAGGCCTCCTCGAGGTCCTCCGAGGAGATGGAGAACGACTTGAGCTTGCCCAAGACATCCGTGAACCACAGCTGCACGAAGCGGACGTTGCGCTTCTCTATGGTCCGCAGGACGAAGTCGATGTTCCTGTCATCACTCATGGGCCCTCCTCGGCCTCGCATACAGAGACGGTCTCATCACCTTGACCTTGACAGAGTCATATTACGTCACTGTTTCGAGCCGGGCCAACCACACGAGCGGTCACACGTGCGCCATCTAGCGGTCGTGCCGCGCGTCGAGCGCGCGCTCCGCATCGGCGACCATGGACTTGGCAACCGTGCAGCTACCCCTGCCCGTACGGCGCACCGAGCAGCTCGCGGCGGCGGAGCAGTCGGCACAGTCCCCTCCCCTGTGGCGCACCAGCGAGCGAATGCACAGGAGCAGCACGGCCAGTACGGCACCGATGACGATGACGTTCGCAACCATGGCGGTTTCCTCCCTCTCGTTAGTCTAGGGTTACTATACCCAGCCGTGCCACGTTGGTCACATGGGATAGAGGCGCGATGGGACGGGGAGGGAAGGGCGGGGCGTACCGATCGCGTCGCAGGACGGCCCGTTTGCCGTTCGCCCAAGTGCCTGTGCAACCGCAGGGCGCCTCCCCATAGAATGGAAGGCGGCTGCCCCCGCTCATCCCTAGGGCGACCGATCGCGCGCCCCAGACAAGCGAGGCCCCCATGGAACAGACCCACCAGATGCCCGTCGGCGATGACCTCAAGTATGCACGCCTGCTCTCCCAGCGCTTTCCCAACCGACAGGCCACCATGAGCGAGATCATCAACCTCAAGGCCATCCTCACGCTGCCCCGTGGCACGGAGACCTTCATGAGTGACATCCATGGCGAATACAAGGCCTTCCGGCACATACTCAACAACTGTTCCGGCATCATCCGCGAGCAGGTGCGCATCATCCTCTCCTCGGAGCTGGACGCGCACGAGCAGGCCGAGCTGAGGACGCTCGTGTACTATCCCCGCGAGAAGATCGACCGCGTGCGGCAGGAGGGCGGGCTCACGGACGAGTGGTACCTGGAGAACCTCCACCTGCTCGTCCGTCTCGCCCGCTGGATCGCGGGCAAGTACACGCGCTCCAAGGTGCGCAAGGCCATGCCCCAGGAGTACGCCTACATCATGGACGAGCTCATGCATGCCACGCGCGACGAGGAGCGCGTGCGTCACAGCTACCACCTGTCCATCCTGCGCTCCGTCGTGGGTACCGGTGCCGCAGACGACCTCATCGAGGCCTTCGCGAACCTCATCAAGCGGCTGGCCGTCGACCGCATGCACGTGGTGGGTGACATCTTCGACCGTGGCACCCATGCCGACAAGGTCATGCACACCATCTCGCACCTGCCCTCGGTGGACGTGCAGTGGGGCAACCATGACATCGCCTGGATGGGGGCAGCGGCGGGGTCCACGGCCTGCATCTGCTCGGTCGTGCGCACCTGCGTTCACTACGGGACCCTTGCCACGCTCGAGGTGGGCTACGGCATCCCCCTGCGCGAGCTCGCCCTCTTCGCCAACGAGGCCTACCGCGCCGACGATGCGCTCGCCCCCATCGAGAAGGCGATCGACGTCATGCTCTTCAAGGTGGAGGGACAGACCTACCGCCGCCATCCCGACTGGCGCCTGTCGGCCAGGAGGCTCCTTTTAGACAAGATAGACCCGACCCGCGGCACCGTACGCGTCGGCGACCGCGAGTGGCCCCTCAGGACCTGCGACTTTCCCACCATCGACCCAAGTGACCCGTACCGCCTGAGCGAGGGCGAGCGACGCGTCCTCGATGGCCTCACGACGGCGTTTCGTGAGTCGGACCGCCTCCACCGCCACGTGGCCTTCCTCTACGAGCAGGGGTCGATCTACCGTGTGTGCGACGGCAACCTGCTCTTCCATGGGTGCATCCCGCTCGAGCCCGACGGGACCTTCTCCACGGTCATATGCGAGGGCAGGCCCTACCGTGGCAGATCCTACCTGGACTTCTGCGACAGGGTCGCGCGACGTGCCTGGACGCTCGGCGACCAGGTGGCGCTCGACTGGATGTACTACCTCTGGTGCGGCGCCCACTCGCCGCTCTCCGGCCGTGTGGTCAAGACGTTCGAGCGCTCCTTCGTGTGCGACGAGCGCGCCTGGGAGGAGCCGCGCGACCCCTACTTCGACCTCAGCGACTCCGCTGGGACCTGCGAGCGCATCCTGGCCGAGTTCGGCCTCAAGGGACCCGGCTCCCGCATCGTCAACGGGCACACCCCTGTGCGGGCCTCCGCCGGCGAGAGCCCCATCCGCGCAGGCGGGCGCAAGCTCATCATCGACGGCGGCTTCTGCAGCGCCTATCACACAAGGACGGGCATCGCCGGATACACGCTGGTATCGGGCTCCCACGCCCTGCGCATCAAGGCGCACCGCCCCTTCCTGGGCGTGGAGGCGGCGCTCGACGACAACGCGGACATCCTGAGCGACAGCGACGTGATCGACCGCCATGCCCATCAGGTCCTGGTGGCCGAGACGGACAAGGGCGCGATCATCCGCTCCCGGATTGCCGACCTCGAGGCGCTGACCCATGCCTTCGAACAGGGCACCATCCCCGAGCATGGGCTGAGCGGCGGCACCTTCGCGGTAGGCCGCTGACCTGACGACGCTGAGCCCACGGGATCGCGCGGGCCGAGCCTGTGGGTGCCAATCGCTGCGTGTGGGCGCCCTTCTCCACTCGTGTGGGCGTCGATCGATCCGTGTGGGTGCGAATCGGGCCGTGTGGGTGCGAATCGGGCCGTGTGGGTGTCTTTCTCCCGCGGACGGCCCACAAAACGGCAGGTCGCCAGAAGCCCGTCCGGGAGAAAGACACCCACACGCAGCAAAAGACACCCACATGCAACAGAAAGCACCCACACGGGTGGAGAAAGGTGCCCACACGAGAGCTGCGGGCAAACGGGCCTCGGTAGCTCGGACCCTCAGCCATGCCATGGAGGTGGGGCCACTCGCATGGCAAGTGGCCCCACAGTCAGCGCGCAGGGTTGGACAGGCATGACCGTCCTTACTGGGCGAGCGTGGCACCCAGCTCCTTGAGCTGCGTCAGCGCGTCGTCATCAGGCGCGAGGTTGGCGATGACGGTGCCCACCACCGTGACGCCCGCCTCCTCCGCAGCCTCCTTCCAGCTGTCCATCCACTCTCCCGTGCCCCAGTCGTAGCTGCCGAAGAGCGCCACGGGCTTCTCGCCGAGGGCGGGGACGCAATCGTCCCACAGCTCCTCGAAGTCGGGGTCAAGCTCCTCGGAACCCATGGCGGGACAGCCAAAGGCAAAGGCATCGTAGCCTGCCACCTGACCGGCATCGAAGTTGTCATACTCGACGGCCTCGGTACCGGCGCCCTCAGCCACGGCATGGGCCATCGTCTCGGTGTTGCCGGTCTGTGAGAAGTACACCACCGCTACCTTGCTCATATCGTCTCTCCCTAGAAGCTCGGCTCTCCTGTCAGATGGGGGCGAACGCGGCTACCGCAGGTTGTAGAAGGCATCCCTGCCTGAGAACTCGGCGGACTCCGCCAGCGCATCCTCGATGCGCAGCAGCTGGTTGTACTTGGCCACGCGGTCGGAACGCGCGGGGGCACCGGTCTTGATCTGGCCCGCGTTGGTGGCGACGGCGAGGTCCGCGATCGTGGTGTCCTCGGTCTCACCGGAACGGTGGCTCACGATGCAGGTATAGCCGGCACGCTGTGCGACCTGCATGGCCTCCAGCGTCTCCGTGAGGGTGCCGATCTGGTTGACCTTGATGAGGATGGCATTGGCGGCACCCAGCTCGATGCCCTTCTTGAGGCGCTCGGTGTTGGTGACGAAGAGGTCGTCGCCCACGAGCTGAACCTTCCTGCCCAGACGCTCGGTGAGCTTCACCCAGCCGTCCCAGTCCTCCTCGGCCAGGCCGTCCTCGATGGAGACGATGGGGTACTTGTCGACGAGCTCCTCCCAGTAGTCGATCATCTCGTCGCTGGTGAGGGTACGGCCCTCGCCCTTGAGCTCGTAGGCACCGGTCTCCTTGTTGTAGACCTCGGAGGTGGCGGGATCCATGGCGAACATGAAGTCGCGACCCGGCTCGAAGCCCGCCTTACGCACAGCGTCCATGAGGTACTCGAAGGGCTCGGCGTTGGTCTTAAGGTCGGGGGCAAAGCCGCCCTCGTCGCCCACACCCGTGGAGAGCCCCGCATCCTTGAGGACGCCCTTGAGGGTGTGGTAGACCTTTGCGCTCCAGGCAAGCGCGGTCTTGAAGTCGGGCGCACCGACCGGCATGATCATGAACTCCTGGAAGTCCACGTTGTTGTCCGCGTGCACGCCGCCGTTGAGGATGTTCATCATGGGGGTGGGCAGCGTGTGGCCATTGACGCCCCCCAAGTACTCGTAGAGCGGTAGGTCCTGCGCGGTGGCGGAGGCACGGGCCACGGCCAGCGAGCAGCCGAGGATGGCGTTGGCGCCGAGCTTGGCCTTGTTGGGCGTACCGTCGGCGGCGATGAGGGCGTGATCGACGGCACGCTGGTCGGAGGCGTCCAGACCGACGATGGCCTTGGCGCACTCCTCGTTCACGTGGGCGACAGCGTTGAGCACGCCCTTGCCCATGTAGCGGTCGGCGTCGCCGTCGCGCAGCTCGACGGCCTCGAACTCGCCCGTGGAGGCACCGGAGGGAACGATGGCGCGTCCCACGGAGCCGTCTGCCAGAGCCACCTCCACCTCGACGGTGGGATTGCCGCGGGAGTCCAGGACCTCGCGACCGTAGACATCAATGATCTCACTCATGGCTTGCCTTTCTCTTGTGGCCCGCAGGCCTCCGATGCGCTGCTACTTTAATACCCAGTGACTAGTGGGAATTACCGGAACGGAGGGCGTTCCCTCGAAGAAGGCACGCGAACGCCCCGGGCCTGTCTGTGACGCACTTAGATTGTATACTATAGCTAACTTATCGGCAACGGGGGAGATACGGGCTCTATATGAGCAGTGCCATGTATAGCTGCTCTGGTAGAGCCAATCGCTGAAGGCCAAGACATTGTTTTCAGGATAGACCATGGCAAACGGGAGGAACTCCATATGCTGGCACCCTAACGCAATGCGCTTGCGGCACCGCTCGTCCCATCCATCCTAGACCCCCTGACGTTGGCGGGCCTTCGCCTCCTCCAGCGATATGACAGGGATGTCTTCCTCCAGATATGCCCTCAGCTCGGGGATGCCCTCGCCCGTCGCGTTGTCCACCAGAAAAATTCGCTCGCAGCAGCAGCTCTCGAGCCACTGGCGCACCATGGGCACGTT
>NZ_AWEZ01000012.1 GCF_000468755.1 Olsenella profusa F0195 | reverse complement strand
GGTAACGTACAATTTCTTGCGCACTTTGACAGCGGAATAGCGTCCAGATAAGGAAGGAGGGCACGGCCCGCCCCGATATGATTCGAGTTGTCGAGACAAGAAGCATGCTGGAGGTAGACCATGCCCGAACCCATTGTATCTTTGAATGAGGAGTCGCTGAGGACAGACCTGCGCGAGCTCGTCAGAAAAACCGTCGAGGAGACGCTGAACGGCCTTTTGGACGAGGAGGCCGACGACCTTGTTGGCGCAGAGCGTTACGAGCGCACCGCCGGGCGCGAGGCCTATCGTGCCGGGCACTACGCACGCAGGCTCGCAACCACGTCGGGCGAGGTGACCCTGCGCATGCCCAAACTCAAGGGCATGAGGTTCACCACTGCGATCATCGATCGCTATCGCAGGCGGGAGACCTCGGTCGAGGAGGCGATGATCGAGATGTACCTGGCCGGGGTCTCCACCAGGCGCATCGAGGACGTCTCGGAGATCCTCTGGGGTTCGAGCGTGTCGGCCGCCACCGTCTCCAACCTCAACGAGAGGGCGTTTGCCGCGGTCGAGGAGTGGCGATCACGTCCGCTCGAGCGGGAGTATCCCTACGTCTACGTCGATGGGATATACCTCAAGCGCAGCTGGGGAGGCTCCTACGAGAACGTGGCCGTGATGGTTGCGATAGGCGTCAACAGTGACGGCTATCGCGAGGTCATCGGTGCCGCCGAGGGGTTTACCGAGTCGTCGGAGTGCTGGCGTGAGTTTCTCTCGTGGCTGAGGTCCCGCGGCCTTCGCGGCGTGAGGATGTTCACCGGTGATAAGGCTGCCGGAATGGTGGGCTCGGCAGCGGAGGTCTTCCCCGGGGCTGCCTACCAGCGCTGCACGGTCCACTTCTATAGGAACGTGCTGGCAAAGGTGCCTAAGTCGAGGCGCCCCAAGACGGCAGCGATGCTGAAGGCAATCCACGCGATGGAGTCGCGAGAGGCCAGCGAGGCCAAGGCGATCGAGGTCGCCGAGGAGCTCGACAAGATGAAGCTCAAGGAGGCCGCGAAGGTCGTCCGCAACGGCTACGCGGAGACCCTGACCTACACGCGCTTCCCAAGGGAGCACTGGAGGCGCATACGCACCAACAATGCCATCGAACGCCTCAATAGGGAGATTCGTCGTAGGACGAGGGTGGTGGGCACCTTCCCAGACGGCAATTCCGCACTCATGCTCGTGACCGCGAGGCTCAAGTACGTTGCTGAAAGCGAGTGGGGCTCGAGGCGCTACCTGGACGTGACTCTGCTGGATGAGTAGCCGTACCGGAGGGCAGGCCTAACAGGCTGTCGGAAAGTGCGCAACGATCTTGACGGTACC
>NZ_AWEZ01000011.1 GCF_000468755.1 Olsenella profusa F0195 | reverse complement strand
TGTGTTTAGTCAAGCCTGACTTTCGACTTTGAGCATGGATTTCTTTCGGGTCCGTGCACGAAAGTTTTTCGGGTTTCGTCACGGGCCCGCCGGCGCCTCCCTACCTTCCCGACTTCCCGAGCATCAGGCTCTCCTCCAGCCTGTGGCTCGGGCCCCCGAACTCCACGAGCCTGCCGTGGTGCACGACGCGGTCGACGATCGCCGCCGCGAGCTTGTCGTCCGCGAAGACGGTGCCCCACCTGCTGAACTCGACGTTGGTGGTGAATATGACGCTCCTCCTCTCGTAGCTCTCGGATATCACCTGGCAGGGCAGCCTCGCCCCGTCCACGTCGAAGGGCACGTAGCCGAATTCGTCCAGGACCAGGAGCCTCGCCTTGGCCACGTCGGCGAGCAGCCTGTCGAGCGTCCCCTCGCGCTTGGCCTTGCCCAGCTGCAGCACCAGCTGGGCCGTCTGCCAGAACCTCACGGGGTAGCCCGCGGACGTCGCAGCGATTCCGAGCGCGGTGGCCATGTGGGTCTTCCCGCGCCCCGTCTGGCCGTAGAACACGAGGTCCTCGGCGTCGCGCACGAACGCCAGGGAGCACATGTCCTCGCGGCCCCAGCCGTCCGGGAACGTGACGTTCGACCAGTCGAAGCCCTCGACCGACTTCGGCACGGGGAACCTCGCCTGCCTGAGCAGCCGCGCCCTCCGCGTCCCGTCGCGGTGCGCGATCTCCGACTCGAGCATCGACGTGCACGCCGCGACCTGCCCGGGCGTCGCGGAGGCGAGGAAGGCGGCGATGGTGTCGCCCGATATGAATAGCGCCCTGGCGGCGTCGCGGAAGGACGCCTGGGCGGCCTCACGCTCCGAGCTCGTCTGCGGCACGGCGATCGCCTCCCTCGAGCAGCCTCAGCGCCCCGTCGCAGGCGCCCAGGTCGACCTCCTCGTCGTACTCGACGCGCTCGTCGCCCGCCGCGGCCCTCGCCGCGGACAGGGCCACCGACGCGCGGTCGATGCCGCCGGTGGCCGCGAGCGAGCGCGACATGCCCTCCACGGCGGCGGGCCAGCCGCGCTCGGCGCTCTCGTCGCGCAGCACCCCGGGGTCGGCGGCGAGGTCCGCGGGGGGGCTCCGCGTCCAGGAACGACACGAGCTCCGCCGGCAGCGACGCCCTGACGCTCGAGTCCCTCCAACCCGCGGGCCTCGCGCACAGCAGCCTGAGCTGCAGGGTCGGGTCGGAGCTGTCGGTCGGAGCCTCGCCCCACTCGCGCCCGTGGGTGGCGACCACCTCCCCGGTCGAGGCGTCGCAGACCGTGACGTCGAAGGCGCCCAGGGCGACGTCGACCCGGCGGCGCGCGTAGGCGGGCCCGGCCGAGTAGCGGTGGGGGCCGCCTACGGTGAAGGTGCCCTGTTTGTTGCACGTCCTGGTCTCCCACTTCACGCACGAGAACGCGGCCGGCGGCAGCGGCGAGAGCGCGTCTTTGTCCTCCCCGAACAGCTCGAGCTCGGGCGTGCCGAGCCCGTGGTGGCGCTTGCCCGCGCTGAGGTCGAGGCAGTCCCCGAGCAGCCTGCGGTTGAACGCGGCGACGTCGTGGAACGACGGGACGGGCACGAAGAGGTTCCTCCTGTGGCACCCGACCTTGTTCTCGACGTTGCCCTTCTCGTTGCCCGAGTAGGGGTTGGCGAGGGCGTGGTCGGGCCCGTAGTGCGCCGCGAAGCGCCGGAAGAGCTCCGAGAGCCTGACCTCGCCCCCGACGCGCCTGCCGACCTCGGTGGCGTCGTCGAGGACGGCCCTCCTCGGCACGCCGCCGGAGAACTCGAACACGTTGCGGAGCCCCTGGCAGACGCACTCTGATGTCTCGCCCCAGAACACCTGGGTGAGCCCCACGTTGGAGTGCGGGAAGGTGACGGTCAGGTACTTGCCCCTGGTGACCACGCCGCGGACCCTGAAGTCCGCCTCCCCGAAGTCGACCTGGACCTCGCCGGGCAGCCAGCCCGGCGTAAGGAAGCCCTCGGCGTCCCTGCGGTCACGCTCCCTGGCCATCTCCTCGCGGCGGCGCCTGACGTAGCGCTGCACGGTTGAGTAGGAGCCGTCGTAGCCCAGCTCGTCCCGAAGCCTCACATACACCCTCACGGCCGTGTGGCGCTGCCTGCGCCAGTTCTTGCAGTCGTCGTCGAGCCAGGAGTCTATCGTCCCCTCGTAGGGGGCGAGCACCTCGCTCTCGGGCTTCCTCCTCCTCGGGGGCTCGGGCGACAGGTCGTCCATCCTGGCGTACTTCCTCGCAGTGGGCTCCGACACGCCGACCGCCCTCGCGATCGCCGCAATCGGCTCGCCACGCCGCGCCCTCCTGCGTATATCCTCTATCTTGTCCACGCCGATCATTTCCCCTCTGGCCCTCCTCACGTCGCAGACCGAAGCAACGACATGTTGGGCCAATCGCGGGATGGTCGGCGTGCCCATGCACGAACCAGTAATTTTTTCGTGCTCAGACCCGAAACTTTCCGACGCTCAAACCCGCAAATGAGACGCTATCAAACACATCGATCCACACGCGCCCGGACAGCACGATCGAGTCCTGCCTCGTCCCCGCCGCGGCGAAGACCCGGTGGCGCCACTCGAAGGCGGTCCTGTGGGAGATGCCGCAGGGCTCGGCAGCCGCGTCGGGCTGGCAGTTCCAGCACATCGCCGACACGAACGCGACCCAGGTGGGGAAGTCGGCCTTCGTGCGCTCGAATATCGTGCTCGTGAGCGAGCCGTACCTCCTGCCGCACGCGCGGCAGGGCCATCTCTGCGACCCGTTTGGGGCCCGCCCGTCCCTCACGGGGCGCCCGCCGTCGCCGCAGAGGGGGCATGGGGGCCGCGGCCTGAGGGAGTCCGCCGCCTCGGCGAAGGCGCCCCACCCGTGCGCGTCGCGGCACGCCCTCGTCCCGACGGCCTCCCTGAGCAGCGCGAACTCGTCGTCCGCCAGCGCGTCGACGCGGGCGGCGAAGGGGTTGACGTCCATATGCGATTCCCGTCCGCCCGCGTGGACGTCCCCCCGGGATGTCGCCAAACATAGAGGGGGACGGCCACGCGGGCAAATCTATGTTGGCGACGGGAATCGTATCACGGTTGATTGCCACGGGCCGCTATGCCCGAATGGGATCTATCACCCGTTTGGTCTACTGGTAGAACTTTATGAAAAACATACAACGTCTTATCTAGCCGTTGTTTGGGCTAAGTCTGCTTACCAGCTCTTCCTATGTGGCTCCTAAGACAACGTGCACATGGACGATGCCATTAAAACTGTCTAGTCCTTGGAAACAATTGGCTCTGAGCCTTGCCTTATTGAGAGAAGGCTGATCTCCAAGAAAAGAGTACGTCAGATTCACAACGGAGGGAAACATTGCTATCTCCCGCCATGGACACGCTGGCACGGGGAGTAAGCACCTCTTCCCACTCCCCGACACGCGCCCCGCACGCCGGCCGCCGCGTCCACGTGTTGATGTTCACTAAGAAGTGACGCGAATGGTCATCGGGAATTGAGCGCCGTGGTCAGCAAAAACTGAGCAGTCTGGTCAGTTTATGGCCGTGCCCCGATGCGTCAGGGGCACGGCCATAACTATGTTTTCCTTCGGGCGGCAACCTTTGGCAAGACCCGCCCAGAAGGAGGAAGGGGGCATGACCGTGTCCCCGGACGGGCAGGAGGATGCCAGGAGGATGGATAGAGATGGTGTCCCGAGGGCCCGCATAGCCCGGGAGCCGCGTCTCAGCAGGAACACCGTTGCGAAGTACGCGGATGTCCAGGACATGTCGCCCAAGCCGCCAATCGGCCAGAAGCGGGCGCACCGTGCCACCGACGAGATAGCGCAGTGGATCGACGCGATACTCACAGATGATCTTTGCGCCCCGAAGAGGCAGCGCCACACTGCCTCGAGAATCTTCGACAGAGCTGTCGAGGAGAAGGGCTATGCCGGTTCCTGCCCCTCGATACGAAGACACGTTGCCACATGGAAGGAGGGGCACGCGCAAGGGCCGAGGGACGGCCTCCCTGGGCTTGGGTGGGCCCCGGGTACGGCCCAGGTCGACTTCGGGAACTTCCGAGCGACGGTCGCGGGCCGCGTGGCTCATGTTCGAGAAAAGAAGGCCGTTCGAACCTGAACTGCCTCCCATTTCTTGGACACAAGAAATGGGAGGTTCGTCTTTATGCCTGATGACTTGCGCTTGAAGCACGATGCCGGCTCCAGAAGGGAGGCGGCAAGGCTGTTCGAGATGGGATACGGCTACGGCCCGGTCGCCTCCATGATGTCGCCTCCCGAGGAGGCTGTGAGAGAATGGCTCTACACGTTCCGCGCCGTCGGATCGGAGGGCCTGCTGAACATGGGGAGAACCCAGGCGAGATACAGCTGGGAGCTGAGGTGCGACGCGGCCAGGGCCGTGGCCGGGGGCGAGATGACCGTCGTCGAGGCGATGGAGGCCTACGGGGTCGCATCGCGCTCGCCCCTGAACAAG
>NZ_AWEZ01000010.1 GCF_000468755.1 Olsenella profusa F0195 | reverse complement strand
TGCGTCTCTCGGCGACCTGCCTGGGCGTGAGCTTCCTGCAGGTTCCCTGGTACACATAGGTGCCGTCGGAGGCATGTGGGGCGCTTGCGGCATGGAGCTCGCTTCTGGTGCAGAAGCAGGGATAGGTGAGGCCCTGAGACCGCAGGCGATCGATGGCGTCGCGATAGAGGTCGCCCCGCCGGCTCTGATGGTAGGGGCCCTCGTCCCACGAGAGCCCCAGCCAGTCGAGATCCCGCATGATGAGGTCGGCGGCGTGGGGATCCCGCGCACGGGGGTCGAGGTCCTCTATGCGCAGGACCATGCGGCCACCCTGGCTCCTTGCGGCAAGCCAGGCCATGAGCGCGGAGAAGGCATTGCCCAGGTGCATGCGACCGGATGGCGTGGGGGCAAGGCGCCCCACGGGCTTCGTCCCCACCTTGCCGTCATAGAGGTAGATGGAGGGGGGTCCCGTGCGCATGACCTGCCGCGTGAGTCCCATGTGATCATAGAACCCCGTGTCGCAGCTGTCGTCCGTCATGAGGAAGAGGTCGGTGGCACCGGCGTCATGCATCACCGTGCGTGCGCGGGCCAGAAGCTCGCGGCCCACGCCCAGGCCGTGCGTCCCTGGATCGACCATCAGCAGCGTGAGCTGTGCAGCTCCGCGCAGGGCATGGGTGTCCCAGACGTCCTGCGCCATGCGCAGCTCGTCCAGGTCGAGGTCCATGGCACAAGCATCGGCGGGCCGCGTCGGCGCGTCCTCGCCGCTGCCCAGGCGTGCCCCATCGCCCGCACGCAGCAGCGCGGCGCCCACCGCAGTGCCGCCAGCCTCGGCCACAACGCCGTGCGTGGACTCCGCCAGATAGCGGGAGACGAGGAACCTGCTGGTAGTGCGGGCACGGTCGGCGTCCTCGCCCGCAAGCCAGATCCGTGCATACAGTCGTGCCAGGGCACGCTCGTCCCCGTGCGCAAACGGGCGATACGTCACCCGTGTCGAGATCTTCCGCCCCACGCTGGCCCTCCTGTCCCCTGCTTGCCTGCTACCATGGTAAACCACGCTTCCAAAGGAGGTCGATGCCATGGACATGCCCCTTGAGACCAGCGACTCGTTTCGCCTGGGGACGCCCGCGCTCGTGTGCCGCTGGCGCCTCTCCAACCGCAAGTTGCCCCTCGAGAATCGGCACTTGCGCTCCCTCTCCTGGCGTCGCCTGGACGAGCGGCCCCTGAACGCGGGGCTCATCTCCTGGGCCAAGCAGCACATAGAGTGGACGCTCGCGGATGGGGCCGTTGCACATCCGGACGGCGTGCTCATGCTCGTCGTGGACGATGCTGGCCAGGCGGCCATGACGGTTGGCCCCTATGAGGAGCTGCATGCCACCAAGCTGGCGCACCTGGTGGGGCGTGCCCGGACGGCACGGACCGAGGCGTGGGAGACGGGTGTGGCGCCGGAGTCCCTGTGGGTCTGGCATGACGAATGCCTCTACTGGGGCATCGATGAGGACGCCCATGCGTCCGGCGCGGCGTCCCTCATCGAGGATCTCGCACGGACGCTGGGGACGCCGGTGGAGCGCAGCGCACATCTGCTGGATGACGCGCACGCCGGTGAGCTCGATGCCGACGAGGCCTTCCTCGTCTCTGACGAGCACGGCGTGGTGCTGGCCTGCGACGATGCTGGCGAGGAGGGGCATCGTCTGCGTGACGCCTACCGCACGCTGCTTGCGCGTACGCACTAGGGGCCGAGAGGTCCGGTGGGCCCCGCCCGCGCGCCCCGTGTGGCCAGGAGATTGCAGCTCGCCTGACATGGAGGGGCATACGGTAGACTATCATGGGTCGCATGGCCCGAACGTCCGATGCCCGTACCCCACCGTCCTTCCGGGAGTCTGCCACGTCGTCTGCCTCTGCCAACATCATGGGGCGAGGCCCCGCCGCGCCCACGGGCGTCGCCCGTGCGGCATCGGACGAGCGCGTCGCACTCCGCATGTCAGAGAGGAACTAATCCCCCCTTGAACCCTGTCATCGTCATTCCCAGCTACTGGAATCGCGGAGAGGATGCCGTGGAGTTTGGTGACGTATGCGCCTACGACCATGCCACACCCGTGCTCAAGCCAGTTCCCGAGCTGGAGGTGTGTCTCGATTCGCTCGAGGACGTTCGTGGGATCCTGCGCGTGATTGTGCTGTTGGTTGCCCCTGCGGACTGCGAGGCGGATGCCCGTGCGCGCGTGGACGGCATCTGCCGCGCACATCGCGACCTCAACCCGCTGGTCATTGGGTCGGCCGAGGCTGAGGTCATCGCGGGCGCCGTGGAGCGCTGCGTCCCCAGGCTGGGTGGCTCGGCCATCGCACTGCGCGGCTATGGCGCCATCCGCAACATGGGCCTGGCCGTCGCCTCGGTGCTCGGCCATGACGTGGTGGTGTTCCTCGATGATGATCAGGTGGTGCCCAATGGGGACTTTCTCATAGACGCGCTCTATGGCCTGGGCATGAAGACGCGCCAGAATCTACCCATCCTGGCCAAGAGCGGTTACTTCCTCGATACGGATGGCTCTCCCTATGCCCCGCAGGGGGATCTGCCGCTGCGTGACCGCTTTTGGTCCAAGCGCGTAAGCTTCAACCAGTGGATGCACCGGGCCCTCTCGACCACGCGCATCTCCCGGTCGAACTACGTGTGCGGCGGCTGCTTCGCCCTCGCGGGGGAGGCATTCACGCACGTGGCCTTCGATCCCACCATCACGCGCGGGGAGGACCTTGACTACCTGCTCAACATGCGCATGATGGGGTACGACGTGTGGTTCGACAATGCCTGGTGCGTGCGGCACGTCCCCCCGGACGACTCCTCCCACGCCACGCGCTTCCTGCAGGACGTCTATCGCTGGGAGTACGAGATCGCCAAGCTCGGGCGCGCCAATGCCACCATCGGCATGCGTCAGGTACGCCCCGAGTCCCTTCGGCCCTATCCTGCGGACTGGTTGGATGGGGGGAACGTGCGGCGACGCGTGCTGCTCACGTCCCTCATCCGCATGCTCGCCGGCCCCGAGCGCGGGCGCTATGCCAGCATACTGTTCAGGCGTCGCCACGAGGCGCAGGGATGGGCCGCAAGTGTCGCGGGCACCTACTTCGAACTGTTGACCTATTGGCCCCAGATCATGTCGTTCCTGTGGGACAACATGCTCATTGCGCGTCGCGTGGTGAACATGGGCACTCCCAACGACTATGGCGCGTGCGTTCGCCCTGGCGCGGCCCATGGGCCATCCACGGGCCTGGCGTCCTCTGCCGTGAGCTGGGGAGGTCACCGTGAGTAGGCTCGCACTCGGGCCGTCGTCTCGCTCGGCGCTTCTCATCCGCCTGGTGCTCGCCGTTGCCACCGTCGGCATGCTGTGTCTGCTGGCCTGGAGCATCATCCGAGACAATCTGGCCGCGGCGGCCGTGGCTGGCGGCACGCTGGCCGTGCTCATCGTGCTGGAGGGGTCCGTGTTCCTGGCCCCGGATGACCTACGCTCTCAGGCCATGCGTCGCACCCTGAGCCTTGCCTCGGCAACGCTGGGCCACATGTCCTCCGGTCTCACGCGCGAGGGCTCTGTCGCGGTGTGCCAGCTGCTGTTGGCCGAGACAGGCGCGACGGCCATCGCCATCACCAACACGCGGGCAGTGCTTGCCTACGTTGGCGAGGGCACCTTGGGCGTGGGCGGTGGTGGTCCCCTCTCGGATGCGACTCGCGAGGTGCTGAAGAGTGGACGCGTGCTCACCTTCACCAACCCTGCCACCGCCTCTGACGGCATGGCTGGTTCCTCGACGGGGAAGGATGCACCGCGCCTGCGCGCGGCCGTGTTCGCGCCGCTCAAGGTAGCCGACCACTGCGTGGGCACCATCAAGTTCTACTACCGACACAGCCATGAGCTTGATCGCACGCAACTCACCATCGTCCGTGGCTTTGCCGAGCTGCTCTCGACGCAGCTCTCCACCCACGAGCTGGAGCGGCAGGCAGAGCTTACGGCCCACGCGGAGGTCAAGGCGCTGCAGGCGCAGATCAACCCACACTTCCTCTTCAACGCGCTCAATACGATGGCGGCCCTCACGCGCACCGATCCGGCACGGGCGCGTGACCTCCTGCGTGAGTTTGCCGTGTACTACCGCTGTCAGCTCGAGAGCACCGAGTCGCTCATCCCCCTGCAGGAGGAACTTGCGCAGACCAGGCGCTACCTCAAGATAGAGAAGGCGCGCTTTGGCGACGATCGCATCGTGGAGTCCGAGATGGTGGGCGAGGGGTGCGAGAACGTGATGGTGCCCGGGTTCATCGTGCAGCCCATCGTGGAGAACTCGGTGCGCCACGGCATGCGTGACGAGGGGATGCTGCACATAGACATACAGGTTACGACGGATGGCGATGATGTGCTGCTTGCCGTTGCCGATGACGGTGTCGGCATGGACGTCGATGCCGAACGCCGCCTGATGGATGCCGATGCCTCTCGGGGGGGCGCGCGTGGCACCGGTGTCGCCCTGCGCAACGTGGCCGACCGCGTGCGTCACTTCTACGGCGAGCACTCCGGCGTAGAGATCATGTCCAAGCAGGGAGAGGGAACGGTGGTCACACTGCGTCTCGCACGGGTCGCCCTGCGCATCGGCCGTCATGAGAATAACCCCGTCTAGCTGCACAGACGTCAGAAATGGTGCATGGCCGACAATTGTGTATCATTACAGGTGGCATAGTCTTCCGTTTGACTTGTCTTGGCTCCTCCCGTCAGCGTCATGCGACGGGTCGTTGCGCAGGGATGGTGGGTTCTGCATGCTTAACGCACTGATAATTGATGACGAGGCTCCGGCACGCTCTGAGCTGCGCTTTCTCCTCGAGGAGACGGGGCGTGTGGATACCATCGAGGAGGCCTCCAACGCGCGCGAGGCCGTGGAGCTGCTGGTGCGCTACAAGGAGGATGCGGCCCACCACCGTGGGACGGATGTGCTCTTCCTGGACATCCATATGCCCAAGACGTCCGGCATGCAGCTTGCCGAGGCGCTTCACAAGCTCAAGAACCCTCCCGACGTCATCTTTGTCACGGCGTACGGCGAGTATGCCGTGGAGGCCTTCAACGTCGATGCGGTCGACTACCTCATGAAGCCCGTCGAGACCATTCGCCTGGAGCGTGCGCTGGACAAGGTGGAGGCCCGCGAGCAGCGCACCGCCACGGCGACGGATCCGGCCACCGAGCGCATTCCCGTGGAGAAGGGTGGCCGCAAGGTGCTCGTCCCCATCGACCAGATTCGCTACATCGAGGCCAAGGATGACTATTCCTGCATCTACACGGCCGATGACCGCTTTCTCTCCACCATCTCGCTTGCCAAGCTCGAGGATCGTCTGGTGCCCCATGGGTTCTTCCGCGTGCACCGCGGCTACATCGTCAACCTCGAGCACATCGAGGACGTCGAGGTCATCTCAAGCGGTATTCTCCAGCTTGGTCTCAAGGGCGTCGAGGAGAAGAAGATTCCCGTGTCGCGCAGGCGCGTCGTCTCGCTGAAGCGAGCTCTGGGCATCTAGCGGGGCCGCATGAGGTACGACATCGTCTCTGACACCCATGGCGTCCTCACCGACCAGCTGCTGCATGCTCTCGAGGGCGCCGACCTCATCGTGCACGCAGGGGACATCTGCTCCATTTCGAACTATGAGCGTCTGTGCCGGATTGCCACGGTCAAGGCCTGTCTTGGCAACAACGACCATGGCCACGACTATGGCCCACTGGTACGCCGGGACGTTCACTTCTTCTCGGAGGGGCTGCGGTGGCAGATCTGCCACTATCGCGAGCGACTTGACCTCCAGACCTGTGACATCGCCATCTGCGGCCATACGCATCGACCCCTCGTGGGGCGTGACCGGCGCACCGGTACGCTGGTGATGAATCCGGGCAGTCCCACCTCGCCGCGCGCGGGTGGCCCCACCATCGGTCGCATCATGGTGGACGACGAGCGCGTGATCTCGGCCGAGATCATCAAGCTCGATGACGGGCGCCTCAAGAACAGGTCCTGGTTCTAGCCCTGCCGCGGTTCGCCGCGTGCGCGTTTGCTCGGGCGGCGCCGTGCCAACTCGCATGGCATGAAGAGCGGCACGAAGAGCCTCACGTAGAGGCAGAGCCACGCCAGCGAGACGGCGAAGCCGGCGAGCACGTCGGTAAAGTAGTGGACGCCCAGGTAGATGCGGCTGAATCCCACGGCTACCACCACGACGCCAAAGCCGATCACGCAGAGGTACCTCACAAGGCGGTCGCGCTCATAGTGCCACACCATCCATGCCAGCAGCCCATAGAACGCCATCGCAATCATGGAGTGGCCCGAAGGGAAGCTGTAGCCCGTCTCGGCAATGAGGCGGAAGCCATCCGGGCGAGGTCGGTGGATGATGGCCTTGAGCAGCGTGTTGAGGATGACGACGCAGACGAGGTTGACCGCGGCACAGAGTCCCGGCCACCTGCCGGGGGCAAAGGCCTCGACGGTGAGCATGACCACCACCAACACCACGGGCAGGGCCAGCTCCGAGACGGATTGCATGATGGGGGTGAGCCAGGGCCGACGCATGTGCAGGACAATGACCTGATATGCCAGGGTGTCCAGCCTGATGGCCTCGCCCTCGAGCACCTCCTGGAGCAGCCAGACGAACACGATGATTGCGATGACCATCACGATGGTGTGCACGTTATCCCGCACGAGCCCCCTGAACGTGCGATGCACGGCGCGTATGTGTGCCCTTGTGCCCCTATCCATGGAAGAGCGCCCCCATCGTCATCCCCTGCAGAAAGCAGGAGGGCGGATGCCGTGTGGCATCCGCCCTGGCTGTTGGCGACTAGGATATACCACTGCCGCCATCAGCGAAGGACTGCATGAGGAGCCTACAGGTTGGCCTCGAGCTCCTTGACGAGATCGGTCTTGGGCATGTTGCCCACCATGGTGTGGGCGGGCTTGCCGTCCTTGAACAGGATGAGCGTGGGGATGGACACGATCTGGAACTGCTGGGCAAGCTCGCCCTCGTCGTCCACGTTGCACTTGAGGACGGTGAGCCTGTCTGCCATCTCGTCGCCCACCTGTTCGATGACGGGACCAAGGGCGCGGCAGGGGCCGCACCAGGACGCCCAGAAGTCCACGAGGACGGGCTTGTCGGACTTTGCGACCAGGGTGTCGAACTCTGCGGCGGTAAGCGCGTTAGCCATATGGTTCTCCTTCTTGTTCGTGCGCGGCTAGCGCACGGTTTGGCACTGCCTGCCTTATACCCAGACGCGCGGGGATATTCAGAAGAGATGGGCTTCAGTTGTAGAATCGGTGCGCATACAGATCCGATGAGGAAGGGTCGTGGCGCAGATGCAGGAAGACCGCCGCGCAGCATATCTCGCCAAGACGCGCAGGGAGATTGTCGCGCTTGTCGAGCGCGGCGTGCGCATGGTGGGCAACGCCCTCTCGAGCGTGTGCCTGGTCAAGGGGGATCTCTCCGACGCCGAGCGCACGGGAGCCCCGCTGCTGGGCGGCCCGGACGGCACGGCGCTCCGGGCGTCGCTGACGGCGCTGGGCTATGCACCGGAGGACTGGTGCGGCCTTGCCGCAGTGGATGAGGGGGGACGCGCACTCGATGCGGAGCTGCTGCGCCTCGCAGTGGTGACGCTCGATCCGGACACGCTCATCGTGTGCGACGAGACGGCCGCCGCCGCCCTGAGGGAGGCGTTGGCGGACGAACTGGTGGGGCTGCCAGACATTCACCAGAGCATGCTCGAGGCGGGTCTGGTTGTCGACGTGCTGGGCATGCGCGTGCTCAACCTGGGTGGATTTGCGGCGGCGCTGGGCGAGGAGGCACAGAAGCAGCTGATGTGGGCCCGCCTCAAGCAGCTGCCGCCTCTTGGCGAGCCCTACTAGCCACCCCCCCGTCATCGCCGTGGGAGTCGTACGCAATGTGCGGTGCAGTCGCCTTGGGTCGTATGCAAACCTTACCCCCCATTCTCTGCTTATAGCCTTATCAATAACACATGTGCCTGCATGTCTACGATGAGCGGGTTACGGCGTTTTGCGAACGACTCGAGGAGGCTCCGCTGGCGACTGCGAACGACTCCGGCGCCGGGATCGCGGGCCGTTTTGTCGGTCGCCGGACGTTCCGTGCGCTAAGATGAGCATATGGCTAACGGGGCGGTTCATGCCTAGGGGAGCCGTGTCGCAGGGGTCGGATGCGGGAGAAGGAGCAGCACCATGGCAGAGGTTGTAGCACCCATCGATGTCACTCATACCAGCGAGTGGACCGCGCTCAGGGATCACCATGAACGGCTGCAGACGAGGGAATTCTCTCTCAAGCAGTGCTTTTCCACTGATCCCCAGCGCGTGAGGAAGCTCTCGTTCGATCTGGGGGAGCTGCACATCGACCTGTCCAAGAACCTCGTGACGGACGAGACCGTCAAGCTGCTCGTCGCGCTGGGCAGGGCAGTGGGCATCGAGCCGCGGCGCGATGCCATGTTCTCCGGCGCGCACATCAACACCACCGAGGATCGTGCCGTGCTGCACACGGCGCTGCGGCGTCCCGCCTCTGACGCGGGCGCCCTCATCGTGGACGGCCAGGATTGCGTGGCGGACGTCCATGAGGTGCTCGACCGCATGTATGCGTTTGCGAACGACGTGCGCTCGGGGGTATGGAAGGGCGTCACGGGCAGGGCCATCACCGACGTCGTGTCGATCGGCATCGGCGGGTCCGATCTTGGCCCCGTCATGGTGTACGAGGCCCTGGGGGCCCTGCCGCGCGCCGTCAGGGTGCACTACGTCTCCAACATCGACCCCAACGACATGTCCGAGAAGGTCAAGGGGCTCGATCCCGAGACCACGCTCGTGGTGGTCGTCTCCAAGACGTTCACCACGCTCGAGACCATGACCAACGCGCGTGAGGTGCGCACCTGGCTGCTTGGTGGCCTGACGTCACAGGGCGCCATCGACGGCGGGGACGAGTCTGTGGCCAAGGCCATCGCGAGCCACTTCGTGGCCGTGTCCACCAATCTCAAGCTGGTGGAGGAGTTCGGCATCGACCCCCAGAACGCCTTCGGCTTCTGGAGCTGGGTCGGTGGCCGCTACTCGGTCGACGCGGCGGTGGGCCTCTCGGTGATCCTGGCCTATGGCCCCGAGGTGTTCGACGAGCTTCTGGCAGGCTTCCATGAGGTGGACACCTACTTCTGCGAGACGCCGCTCGAGCAGAACGTCGTTGCGCTCATGGGTCTCATGAACGTGTGGTATGCGAACTTCTGGGGAGCCGAGAGCCACGCCGTGCTCCCGTACAACCAGTATCTGCACCGCTTCCCTGCCTATCTGCAGCAGCTCACGATGGAGTCCAACGGCAAGTCCACGCGCTGGGACGGCACGGCCGTCACCACCAAGACGGGCGAGATCTTCTGGGGCGAGGCGGGCACCAATGGCCAGCACTCGTTCTATCAGCTCATCCATCAGGGCACGCACCTGATCCCCGCCGACTTCATCGCCTTTGCGAACACGGCCAACCCCAACAGGGATGGGGAGCAGGACGTCCACGAGCTGCTCTTGGCCAACTTCCTTGCGCAGACCAAGGCGCTGGCGTTTGGCAAGACGGCCGAGGAGGTGCGCGCCGAGGGCACGGCCGAGTGGATGGTGCCCGCCCGCGTGTTCGAGGGCAACAGGCCCACGACCTCCATCTTTGGCGACGAGCTGAACGCCCATGCGCTGGGCATGCTCGTGGCGCTCTATGAGCACATCACGTTCGTGGAGGGTACGGTGTGGGGGATCGACTCCTTTGACCAGTGGGGCGTCGAGCTGGGCAAGCAGTTGGCCAAGCAGATCACGCCCGCCTTCCACGACGACGAGGCGCTGTCCGCCCAGGACGAGAGCACCAGGGCGCTCATCGCGTTCTACCGCAAGGTGCGCAGGTGAAAGGCCATATCGTGGCCATGTGACAGTCGCATGGGGAGGCCCGGCCACACGGTGGTGTGGTCGGGCCTCCTTGCCTCCGGCCGCCGCGTGTGATCCCCTGAGGCATAGAGTAGAAAACGGTATGTAATAGTATAAGGTGGTGTGGAATCTATATGCGGGACAGGTAAGAACGGTGAATCGTATGTCAGCAGCGCTGCAGGTCAACCCCTTCAAGCCCACGGCAGGCAAGATGCCGCCCATCCTCATCGGCCGCGACAACGTGATTGCGGACTTCCAGGACGGTCTGCGCAACGGTGCCGGGGCACCGGAGCGTCTCATGCTTATCACCGGGCAGCGGGGCTATGGCAAGACCGTCCTGCTCACGGAGCTCGGCCGCGTCGCCCAGGCCAACGGGTGGCTGGTCGTCTCCGAGACGGCGTCGAGGGGCATGGCCGAGCGCATCGTGAGCGCCCTCGCGGACGATGGCCTGAGCCTCACGGGGGTCGATCTCGCGCCGGAGCTTACGGTGGGACAGGTCTCGGCACGCCTGGGCGGTGTGCGCCTCTCGGCCGCCGCGGCGCCGGTGACCCTCCGCCGTGCGATCGAGCAGCGCCTGGCAGGCATGCCGGCGGGCAAGGGCATCGCCTTCACCGTCGACGAGACACAGGCGGCATCCCGTAACGAGCTGATCGCGATCGCCACGGCCGTCCAGCATGTCATCCGCGACGAGGACATGCGCGACGTCCCCGACACGGAGAAGCACGGCATCGCCTTCGTCTTTGCGGGGCTTCCGGCGCTCGTGGATGACCTGACCAACGACGAGGTCCTTACCTTCCTGCGCCGCTGCGTGCACTACAGCCTGGGGGATGTGCTCATTGCGGACGTGCGCCGGGCCTACCTGCAGACGATGGCCGCGTCGGGCAAGCGCATCTCGGGTGATCTCGCGCTTGAGGCCGCCGAGGCCTCGGGAGGCTATCCCTACATGGTCCAGCTGATGGGCTACTACCTGTGGCAGTCTGCCGAGCGCCGCCATGCGAGCATCATAGGGGAGCTTGACCTGTGCAACGCGCGGGAGGATGCCTCCCTGGCCTTCCAGGAGGCCGTGTGCGCGCCGCTCGTGAGGGGGCTCACCGGGGCGCAGCGGATGTTCGTGGAGGCCATGGCGCAAGACTACCCCGCATCCAGCAGGGTGACGGAGGTCGCGGAACGCTGCGGCAAGAGCCACAGCTGGGGGAGCAAGTACCGGTCGAGCCTCATCGACGGGCACGTAGTGCGCGCCACCAGGAAGGGTGAGGTGGCCTATGCCGTGCCGTGGCTGGGCGAGTACCTCAACCGGGGCAGGCGGAACGCATAGGATCTGGCCAAACTGTCGGCTAGTCCGCGATGAGGGGCTCCGTCTCGAAGGTCGTGCAGTTCACGTAGCCGCGGTTGGTCTGGCGCAGCACGGGCACGCAGGCCAGCGACATGACGCCCATGGTCATGAACGGTGACGGCAGCCTGCAGCCCATCTGCCGCCAGGCCTCCTCGATGCGGGACACCTCGTCGGAGACCACCTCGACGGGCTTGTCGCTCATGAGGCCGCAGACGGGGAGTTCCACCAGGGCCAAGACCCTGCCCTCCTGCACGGCCACCTCACCACCGCCACACGCCTCGAGCGTGCGTGCCGCCAGCAGCATGTCGGCGTCGTTGTCGCCCATCACCAGGAGGTTGTGGGCATCGTGGCTCACCGTCTGTGCGAGGGCGCCGTGCACGCCAAAGCCGGTGGCGAAGCCATGGGAGTAGGTGCCCGCGCCGCCATGGTGGCGGTCGAAGACGCAGAGCTTGAGAATGTCATGGGCGGGGTCGGCCTGCAGGAGGCCATCGTGCACGGGCACCTCCACGATGGCGTCCCGGGTGATGGTATCGCCAGCGTTGACCTCGATGGCATGCACCATGCAGTGGCCGTCTGGGCGATCGCAGGCAAACTGGAACGCCTCGGGCGTCAGGAGGTCACCGAGCTCCATCGTGTTCGTCATGAACATGGGCCACGCAAAGGGCCCCACCTCGAAGAGGGCGCGCCCATCCTGGGCCACGAGCTCGCCATCGATCCAGACCATCCGCGCGCGGAAGTCCTTGAGGTCGTCCCATAGCACGATGTCGGCGCACGCGCCGGGGACGACGGCACCCATGTCCCGTCCCACCCCAAAGTAGGTGGCGGTGTTGGTGGTCGCCATCTGCACGGCGGTCACGGGGTCGAGCCCCAGGCCGACGGCCGTGCGCAGCACGCGGTCCATGTGGCCGTCCCCCACGATGGTGTGAGGATGGGAATCGTCTGTGCAGAGCATGCAGAGGCGCGTGTCCACGCCGCTCTCGATGAGTCGAGGGAGGTAGCCGGGCAGGTTGAGCCAGGCGGAGCCCTGGCGCAGCTGGGCATGCATCCCCAGGCGCAGCTTCGCCAGCACCTCGTCGAAGCTGCCGGACTCGTGGCAGCTCGAGACGCCCGAGGCGACGTAGGCATTGAGCCCACGATCGGTGTCTGCGCTCACGTAGTGGCCCGTCACCACGCGGTCGGCCCTGAGGGTCTCGCGAATCTCGTCAAGGGGGCGCTCCTCGCACGAGAGCACCCCGGGGAAGTTCATCATCTCGCCCAAGGCGCAGGTCTCGCTCCAGGCCATGGTCTGGGCCACATCGGCGGCTCCGATGTCGGCACCGGTGTCCTCCACCCCCGTGACGGCGGGCACGCACGATGGCGTGGTGAGCATGGCCTTGAGGGGCGTGCGGGCGGCGTCTGCCCACATGGCCCTGACGCCCTCGAGGCCGCGTACGTTGGCCACCTCGTGGGGATCGGCGTAGAGGCCCGTGGTCCCATGGGGGACCACGGCGCGCGCATACTCGGAAGGTCCCACCATGGACGACTCGATGTGGATGTGGCTGTCGAGCAGGCCCGGCGTGGCGTAGAGCCCATGGGCGTCGACGACCGTGGTGCCCGCTCCGATGCAGTGGTCGGCGCTGTGACCATCGATGCCCAGATAGGCCACGCGTCCACAGGAGAGGGCGATGTCGGTGCGCTCGAGCACCTCATGGGTGGTCACGCTCACGAGGCGGACGTCCTTGATGACGGTGTCGGCGGCCTGTTGGCCCTGGGCCACCCTCACGAGCGTCCCATTGCATTCCCAGAGCGGCTTCTTGCAGTAGCTGTTGATCATGGATCCCCCCATCAACGTGGCCATCCGTGGATAGGGTAGCGCATGCGCACGGTATCCCCGTCCCCTGTGCTCGGGGATGGTGGCCCAGGCGTGGCCTGCCCATTCATGCAGTTTTGGCAGACGAGGCGGAGCTTTGGTAAAGTGTAGCTGCGAGTGCGCTCGATGGGTGCGGGCGACGCTACACCTCGAACCTGGTCAGGGTCGGAAGGCAGCAGCCATAAGGGGCCTCTGGCGGGCGCCCGTTCCCATCGAGTGCACTTTTTTGCGCGCATTGCCGCGCGTTGCCTGCCAAGAGGGCCAAGCGAGGGGGAGCTGCGCCGCATGGGATTCTTCAACTTCATCGCCGAGCTTCTCAAGGATCCGCGCGGTGCCATCGCCGGTGCCATAGCCATGGGACCCCTTGCGGCGTACGGTCTGGTCTTCGTCATCGTGTTCATCGAGACGGGCGTGGTGTTCTTCCCCTTCCTGCCGGGGGACTCCCTCCTCTTTGCCTCGGGCTTCTTCGCTCAGGGTGGCGGGTTCAACATCATCGCGCTGCTTGCCGTCGCGTGGTCGGCGGCCATCCTGGGTGACCAGTGCAACTTCATGATCGGCCACTTCTTTGGGCGTCGCATCATCGCATCGGGCAAGGTCAAGGCCATGACGCCCGAACGCATCGAGAAGAGCCGGGCGTTCCTGGACAAGTGGGGCCACCTGGCCATCTTCCTCGGGCGCTTCTTCCCGTTCATCCGCACCTTCGTGCCCTTCATCGCTGGCATGGGCGGCATGCACTGGCGCAACTTCGTCGTGTGGAACGTGCTGGGCGGCATCACGTGGTCCACGCTGTTCACCTTGTTGGGCTTCTTCTTTGGCGGCATACCCGTGGTCCAGGAGCACTTCGAGCTGCTCATCGTGGGCATCGTTGTCGTCTCGCTCGTGCCCACGGTCGTGGGGCTCGTGCGCGCACGGCTCAGGCCCCGTCGCACCTAGGTCGGGTGTCGGCACCTCCCTGCCGTTCGCGGTGGACGAACGGCACCTGCCTCACCAAACCTGCCGTCTGCGCTACCGAATCCGTCAGGCCCCCTCGTTCCCGTGGGGGCCTTCCTACAGTGAGGGGGCAAAGGCGTGAGGGCGGGGCCATGCCTCGGTGTGGGGCGTCCGGCCCATCGCCCGTCAGGGTCGGTGACCTTGGAGGAGGTCGCCTGAGAGCGCCCAGGGAGGGAGCGGCAGCATGCTCAGCATCAACTGGTCCGACGTCATGGCGGTCATTCAGTCGATCGTCCCACAGCTTGTGGTCATCGGTGCGTTTCTCGTCCTCGCCCTCGTGCTCACCATTGCGGTGAACAAGAGGACCGTCAAGGATGGGGCCGTGCGCAAGCTCGTTCACTCCACCGGATGGATTGCGGCATGCGCCGCGCTGATCATCTCGGTGGGCACCATGCTCTATGGCCCGCTCAACACGCTGGTCGCCCAGGTGGGCGGTGTGAGGTACCAGCTCTCCGACGAGACCGTCAGCCAGACCAAGCAGTTTGCCATCGATGCCGAGGGCGAGGGCATCGTCCTGCTCAAGAACGACGGCTCCACGCTGCCGCTGCGGTCGAACAAGGTCAACGTCTTTGGCTGGGCGTCCTCCAACCCCGTCTACGGGGGCACCGGTTCCGGCTCCATGAACGCCCAGTATCCCACCACGAGCCTCATCCAGGGCCTCAACGACGCCGGGATCGAGACCAACTCCGAGCTTACCGACTTCTACACCCAGTACTGCTCGACGCGGCCGAAGGTTGGCATGATGGGGCAGGACTGGACGCTTCCCGAGCCTCCCGCGTCAACCTATGGCGATGACCTCATCAACGATGCCAAGGAGTATTCCGACACCGCCGTCATCGTGCTCGCACGCTCCGGTGGCGAGGGTGCCGACCTTCCCGCGGACATGGGCGCCATCATCAAGCACGAGCGCGACTACGCACCCGACGCCTCCAGCTCGCACTTCGGCTCCACCGAGGTCTACTACAACGAGAACAGCGACGAGTACTCCGACTGGACCCCTGGCCAGGGCTATCTTGACGCGACGAAGTCCGAGCGGGATATGATCGACCTCGTCTGCAGCAACTTCGACAACGTCGTGCTCGTGTACAACGGCGCCAACGCTCTCAACCTGAGCTTCGTGGAGGACTGTCCCCAGATCAAGGGTGTCGTCTGGGCGCCTCCTGCGGGACAGACCGGCTTCGATGCGCTGGGCTCCATCCTCAAGGGCGACGTGAACCCCTCCGGCAGGGCCACCGACACCTTCCTGCGTGACTTCTCGCAGGCGCCGTGGCACAACAACATTGGCTCATACCAGTACACCAACATGTCCGACTACCATGTGGATCAGATGTTCGGCTCCTCGGACCCCACGTACGTCAACTACGTCGAGGGCATCTACGTGGGCTATAAGTACTACGAGACCGCCGCGGCCGAGGGCGTCCTCGACTACGACGCTGCCGTGCAGTACCCGTTTGGCTACGGTCTCTCCTACACCACGTTCTCACAGGAGATGGGTCCCGTCACCGCTGACGGGGACAGCGTGAGCTTCGACGTCACGGTCACCAACATCGGCGACGTGGCCGGCAAGGATGTCGTCGAAGTCTACCACAACCCGCCCTACACCAATGGCGGCATCGAGAAGGCAACGGCCAACCTCGTGCACATTGACAAGACCAAGGTGCTCGGCCCCGGTGAGTCCCAGGTCATCAAGGTGACCTTCGACAAGGAGGACATGGCCTCCTACGACTCCAAGGGCGCGCAGGCGTACGTGCTCGAGCAGGGCGACTATGCGGTGTCCATCAACTCCGACTCCCACACCGCCATCCAGAGTGCGACGGTTACCATTCCGTCCACCATCACCTACTTCGGAGACAACAAGCGCTCCGTGGACCAGACGGCTGCGACCAACGAGTTCCAGGGCGAGTACGGTGAGGGCGACGGCTCCATCACCTACCTGTCCCGCGCGGACCACTTTGCCAACCGCGACCAGGCCCTTGCAGCCCCTGGCGACACGGCGCTCAACGAGCAGTACAAGGCCGGCTTCGTGAACGCCTCCAACTACCGGCAGGGCATGCAGGACGATCCCAACGCCACCGCCATCACGACGGGTGCGCACAACGGCGTCCAGCTCTACCAGCTCTATGGCAAGGACTACGACGACCCGCTGTGGGACCAGCTCCTCGACGAGCTCACGCTCCAGGACATGGGCGACCTCATCTCGTTTGCCGGCTACAACAACGCTGCCGTGAACGCCATCGGCAAGCCGCGCCAGTCCGACGTCGACGGTCCCGCGGCCCTCAACAACAACTTCACGGGCGCCGGCTCCATCGGCTTCCCCGCCTCCGTCGCCATCGCCAACACGTTCAACCCCCAGCTGGCCTACGAGTACGGCGAGTACATCGCCCAGATGGCCAAGGAGCTCAACGTGACGGGTTGGTATGCCCCCGCGATGAACATCCACCGCTCCCCCTATGCCGGCCGTAACTTCGAGTACTTCTCCGAGGACGGCTACCTGTCCGGCATCATCGCCGCCCAGGAGTGCAAGGGTGCCTCTGACAACGGCGTGTATCCGTTCATGAAGCACTTTGCCCTCAACGACCAGGAGACCAACCGTACCAACATGCTGTGCACCTGGGCGAGCGAGCAGGCCATTCGCGAGGTCTACCTCAAGCCCTTCCAGATGTCCGTCACCGATGGCCACGCCACGGCCGTCATGAGCTCGTTCAACTATATCGGTACGCAGGCCAATTGCCGCAACAGCCACCTGCTCAACGACGTCCTGCGCGGCGAGTGGGGCTTCCGGGGCTTCGTGGAGACCGACTACTATAGCGGCTACGGCTACCAGAACGCCAACCTCGCCATCCGCAACGGCAACGATGCCATGCTCGCGACCACGCAGGTGCAGGGTGACGCCACCAACGTCATCACCGACACGGACAACGCCACCACGCAGCAGGCCATGCGCACCGCGGCGCACAACATCCTCTACACCGCGGCCAACAGCTGGCTCTATGCCAACGGAGCCCCTCAGCTTGCCACGGCTCCCTGGGAGATCGCGTTCCGCATCGTCGCCATCGGTGGAGGCGTGATCCTCGCCCTGCTCCTTGTTCTCGCCATCCGCAGGTTCCTCAGGCGCCGTGCAGGCCCACAAGGCGTAAGGTCTGACCCAGGCGCACCCGTCACGGGTGCCCCGGCGGGTGGCCACCCAGACGAGTGAACCGTGCGGGCCAGGCACGCAAGCTGCCTGGCCCGCACATCTGAAGGGACCCCTTCGATGAAACACACGCATCAGGACCTCATCTATCGCATGGACCTCGAGCAGAAGTGCGCCCTGCTCTCAGGCAAGTCCGCCTTTGGCACGCGCGCCTATCCCAAGCTTGGCATCCCCGAGCTACAGTTCTCCGACGGGCCGCATGGCATACGCCACCAGGACCCGAAGCTGGCCAACCACCTGGACATTGGTGGCTCCCTGCCCGCCACGTGCTTCCCCACGGCGGTGACGGTTGCCAACAGCTGGGACCCGTCGCTAGCGGAGCGCCTGGGCAGGGCGCTGGGCGAGGAGGCGGCCGACCAGGGCGTGGGTGCCGTGCTGGGGCCGGGGCTCTGCATCAAGCGCAGCCCGCTCTGCGGTCGCGACTTCGAGTACCTCTCAGAGGACCCGTTTCTGGCGGGACGGATGGCCGCAGGGTACGTGCGGGGCATCCAGGCCAATGGCGTGGCGGCCTGCCCCAAGCACTTTGCCGCCAACAGCCAGGAGACGCGCCGCCAGGCATCCGACTCCGTGATGGACGAGCGCACCCTGCGCGAGATCTACCTGCAGGGGTTCGAGATCGTAGTGCGCGAGGCCAGGCCCTGGCTCGTCATGAGCAGCTACAACATGGTCAACGGCGTCTATGCCAACGAGAACGATCACCTGCTCAAGCAGATTCTGCGTACGGAATGGGGCTACGAGGGCGCCGTCGTCACCGACTGGGGTGGGTCGAACGACCATACGGCGGGCGTGCGCGCGGGCTCCACGTTTGAGATGCCCGCACCGGGTCTCGATCCCGTGCGCGATCTCATGAGGTCGGTCAAGATGGGCACGATCACGCAGGACGAGATCGACGCCCGCGTGGACGAGGCCCTCGAGCTCATCCTCAAGACGGCGCCTGCCGTCCAGGCATCCACGGGTCTGCCCTTTGACGAGGACGCGCATCATGCCCTGGCGCGCGACATCGCCTCCCAGGGCATCGTGCTGCTCAAGAACGACGCACCCGAGGGGGCGCGCCCGCTGCTGCCCCTGGCGCCCGGTGCGCGTGTCGCCCTCATTGGCGACTTTGCCCAGACGCCGCGCTACCAAGGAGCTGGCTCCTCGCTGGTCAACTGCACCAGGCTCGACACGCTGCGGGACGCCGTCAAGGCGTCAGACCTTGACTGCGTGGGGTTTGCCCAGGGCTTCGTGCGCACGGGCTACGCAACGGGGGTGGCCGGCGGTACGGACGTGGCGCTGCACGACGAGGCCGTGGGCCTGGCACGGCAGGCCGATGTGGCCCTCGTGTGCCTGGGCCTGGACGAGCTCGCCGAGAGCGAGGGCATCGACCGCGCGGACATGCGCCTCAACCAGAACCAGATCGACCTGCTTGCCGCCGTGAGCGCGGCAAATCCCCAGGTGGTCGTGCTGCTGAGTGCGGGCAGCTCCGTGGAGACGGGATGGACGGACCGTGCGCGCTCCGTGCTGTACCTGGCCCTGGGCGGTCAGGCGGGTGCGTCCGCTGCCGTCGACGTGCTGACAGGTGCGGTGAATCCCTCGGGCAAGCTGGCCGAGACCTGGGCCGCCAGCCTGGGAGACACCCCGACCTATGGCACCTTCCCGAGCGGCGAGATGGTCGCCACGTATCGCGAGGGCATCTACGTGGGCTACCGCTACTACCAGAAGGCACGGGTGCCCGTCGCATACCCGTTTGGGTACGGCCTCTCCTACACCACGTTCCGGTACGACGACGTGCAGGTGAGCTGCCTCGGCGCGGACACGGAGCTCGAGGTCTCCTTCGACCTCACCAACACGGGCTCCGTCGCAGGGGCCGAGGTTGCCGAGGTCTACGTCTCGAAGCCGGACGTCACGGTGTTCCGCCCGGTGCGCGAGCTCAAGGGCTTCGCCAAGGTGTACCTGGATCCCGGCGAGACACGCCGCGTGCGCGTTGGCTTGGACGACCGCTCGTTCAGCTACTTCAACGACCGGACCAACGCCTGGGAGGTGGAGGGCGGGACCTACCGCGTGGAGGTGGGCGCCTCGGTGGAGGACATCCGGCTTTCTGCGCGCGTGAGCGTGCAGGGCACGGATGCCCCCAACCCCTACGAGGGACGTGACGTCACTCCCTACGAGACGGCCGACATCCGCCATGTGAGCGACGCGCAGTTTGCAGCGCTTCTGGGTCACGAGGTTCCCACGGAGCGCTTCAGGATCGACCGCAACGTATGCTTCCGCGACCTCGGTCGCTGCCGCAGCCCGATCTTCTGGGTCGTGGGTGCCGTGCTGCGCGTCCTCAAGAGGCGCTCGCAAAGGGTGGGCGTGCCCGATCTCAACGTGGAGTTCATCTACAACATGCCCATCCGCGCGCTCGCCAAGAACGCGGGCCAGCTCATCTCGATGGGCATGGTGGACGTCCTTGTAGGCGAGCTCAGGGGCTGGGGCCTTGCGGGTGTCGTGCCTGCGGCCGTCGTGGGCCTTCTACGGCACGACATGGTCATCTTCTGGGGCGTCTGGGCGGCGTGGTTCCTTCTGCCTCCCGTGTGGGAGCTTCTGGTGAATGCCGTGCGCAATGCCGCAGGCGAGCGGCGCCTGGCGAGGAAGGGGAACTGACGTGTCGTTCAAGGAGTGGACCCAGCAGCACGAGGGCGTGTGGCAGTCCATCCTGTTCAACGTCCTGAGCAACATCTCCACCATCACGCGCTTCGCGTGCACCTGGGTCGGCACGGCCGTCCTCATTGGTGCCATGGGGCTCACGACCCCGTTCTCTTTCCTGATCTTCAACTATCCTGGTGCAGCCAGTGGCGGCACGGGCCTGGGCGGCTTCATCACGTTTCTCATCGCCGAGGTGGCGGCCCAGGTGGTCAACTTCTTCATGCAGATGAAGCTCGTCTTCAGGTCCACGGCCGACTTCTCTCAGGCGGCGCCGAAGTTCGCGGTGCTGGCCGTGGTCATCGTGGTGGTCAACCTCATCCTGCCGGGTCATATCACCGCGCTCTGCCAGAACTCCTTTGGTATGGAGGCGGGGCTCTCGGGCACCATCGCCTCCGTGGCCAACACGCTGCTCGCGGTGGTGGTGAGCTTCCCGGCGCTCAAGTTCTGGATCACCGTTCCCAGCAACGATGGGAAGGCGGCCACCAGCTAACCGCCCCAGCTCGCCTAGGTGGCGGGCGCGGGCTGGGGGAGGGGCAGCAAAACGTCAAGGCAGAAGGTGCCGCCGTCGTGGGAGAACACGATCGTTCCCCCATAGCGCGCTGCGGTGGCGCGCATGGATCGGGTGCCGAAGCCGTGGCTCATGCGGTCGCTTTTGGTGGTCTGGGGCAGGCCGCCCTCGAAGTCGAGGTGGGCATCTGGCGCACAGAAGTTCTCCATGTGGATGGAGGCCATGCCCGCCTGGCGGCGCACGAGAAGCGAGATGCTGCGCATGGCGTCGTCGGGAAGGGCACCGATGGCCTCAAGGGCGTTGTCGAGCGCATTGCCGAAGAACGAGTAGATGTCCACCGCGGCCATGACGGCCAGTGCGGAGCCATCGGCCATGCAGGTGAGCGTGACGCCCCGACGCTCGCAGAGCAGGCTCTTCTCGGTGAGGATGGTGTCGAACGCGTCATTGCCGGTGTGCACGCTGGAGTCGTACACGGCCACCTCGCGCGCGATGTCGGCGAGGACGCCCTTGTCCACGACGGCCGCGCCGGTGTCGGAGAGGTGGCGGATCTGGTGGCGCAGGTCGTGGCATTTGAGGTTGATGGCCTCGATGCTCTCGCGAGAGGGCGTATTGGCGCTCGCGCTCGGCCATGAGGCGCTCGGTCGTCTCCACCTCGCCCTCAAGCTGCCGGTTGATGACCATCTCCACCTCGACGAGGAGCACGAAGAGGCACACCACGGCATGAAAGGCGCGCAGGCAGAGCGCCACCAGGGGGCTGAGCAGCGCGAGCACGCTCGCCTTCAGCAGCAGGTCGAAGCCAATGACGGCGAGGATGACGATGACCACCAGCTCTGCCACGAGGATCTCGATGCAGGAGAGCATGCCCGCGCTCGCCCACCCCAGCGCCCCCCAGAACGACGAGCCCGTCATATCGTCCCCTCGAAGAAGCGGGAGAGCTCCTCGAGGCAGGGCTTGCGGCGCGAACGGCTGAAGTACAGCTGCGTTCCATCGTCGAGCTCGATGGAGTCGCCCCGGATGGTGCGCACGTGAGACATGTTGACGATGCAGCCCTGCGAGAGCTTTACGAAGAGCGCCGCGGGCAGCTCCCGTGCGGCGCTCGTGAGGCTGCCGCGCCGCCTGAGCACCCTGTGCTCCAGATGGTACTGCAGGTCGTGCTTGATGAGGTCAACATAGAGGATGTCGCGCAGGGGCACGACGTGCACCTCGTCTGCCGACGAGATGACGAGCGTCTGCCCCCTGTTGCGCTCGAGGACGCGCATGGCCCGGCTCATGCGCATGGCTCCCCTCTGATATGCATCCTACCCAGCATACCAGGCATGGGGGCGGGGCGTACGCGCGCCTGTCCTGGTTCCGTGGCGTTACTCAAGTCGCGTGCATGCCGCAGGTATACTTGAGGTCTCAGGCAACGCCCCAGGAGGCATCATGGAATCGCTCTACAGAACGTACCGCCCACAGAGGTTCGAGGATGTCATCGGACAGCAGCACGTGGTCTCGACCCTCGAGCATGCCGTGCTCGAGGGCCGTACGAGCCATGCCTATCTCTTCTGCGGGCCTCGTGGCACCGGCAAGACCACCATGGCGCGCCTGCTGGCCAAGGCCCTCATGTGCGAGCAGGGTGCGGGCCACCTGCCGGATGGCAGCTGCGAGAACTGTCGGCTCATCGCCGCGGGCGAGCACCCCGACGTCTACGAGCTCGACGCCGCGTCGCGCACCGGTGTGGACAACGTCCGCGAAGAGATCATCAATCGCGTGAGCTATGCGCCCGTGCGGGGCAACTACAAGGTCTACATCATCGACGAGGTGCACATGCTCACGACGGCGGCGTTCAACGCGCTGCTCAAGACCTTGGAGGAACCGCCCGACCACGTGGTCTTCGTGCTCTGCACCACCGATCCGCAGAAGGTTCCCGCGACGATCCTCTCGCGCGTGCAGCGCTTTGACTTTCACGCCATCGGAAACGACGAGATCCTGGCCCATCTCAAGCAGGTGTGCGAGCGTGAGGGGTTCACGTTTGACGAGGCCGCCCTCGACCTGGTGGTGCGCCATGCGCGTGGTGGCATGCGCGATGCCCTCTCCACGCTGGAGCAGCTCTCGACGTTTGGCGGGGGGGACGTGTCGCTGCAGGCGGCGCGCGACCTCTTGGGCGAGGTCTCGGGCTCCACGCTGGCCACGATGGCCTGCGCCCTTGCCCAGCGTGACGTGCCGACGCTCTTCGCCACGGTCGGGGAGCTCGTGGACGGCGGGCGCGACCTGCTACACCTCTCGCGCGAGCTGGCCGCCCACCTGCGCGACGTGTATGTTGCGAGCGTGGTGGGGGATGGGACCGCGAGCGTCCTCGACCTGGGCGCCGAGGAGGGACGACGCCTGCGCGACGAGGCACTGGCCTTTGGCTCGCCCGACCGCATCTCGCGCGCCCTCATCGTGCTGAGCGACGCATCAAGCGAGATGCGTACGGCTCCCAACCAGCGCCTGGTGCTGGAGGTGGCCCTCACGCGCATCGCCCGGCCCAAGGCGGACCTCACACTCGAGTCGCTTGCGGACAGGGTTGCCCAGCTCGAGCGCAGCCTGGCGCCCGCAACGGCTCCCCATGGCGCGGGCGCCGCGCCCGCGGCGCCCGCAACGCGACCCGTCCCACCCGCACAGTCCACCCCGGCGCGGCAGCCGGCTCCGGAGCCGATTCCGGAGCCGGCTCCCCCGGCCTCCCAGTCCGACCTGGTCCCACGGCCCACACCCACTCCGGCCCCCACACCCCAGCCCGTGCCGTCCCCAGCCCCCACACGGAAGCAACGGCCCGATCCCACGGCTTCGGGGGTCACGGGTGCCGTCAGCGATCCCGGCGAGCTCCAGCGCCGATGGAAGCAGGTGGTCGACGGACTCGTCCACAGGGACCCCCCGCGCGGGTCTTTGCTGCTCTCTGCCATCGCCCTTGATGACGATGGCACGACCCTGCAGGTGGGCCTGCCGAGGGGATCCACCTTTGCCACCAAGATGCTTGAGAAGGATGACGTGCGCTCTGCGGTCGGGACGGCCATCGAGGAGGTGTTTGGCACGCGCGCGGTTCGGTACGTCGAGGCGAGCGACGCAGCGACACACGCTTCGGTCCCGGCTGTGGGCACGGCTCCCGCACCGGCCCCGGACGTGCCTCCGCAGCCCGTCTCCGCCCCCAGCGCGCCGTCCGAGGCGCACCCCGAACCGGCATCTGAGGAGGGTCCGGTGGCTCCTTGGGAACCCGAACCGGCGTCACAGCCGGCGTCCCCGTCCGACTCCGCGTCCACCTCGCAGGCTGAGACCGTCCCCCCGTCCGCCCCGGATCCCAAGCCCGAGCCCACGTCGTCCTCTGCACCAGAGACGGCCCCTACGGCCGAGGGGCAGTCCTCCGAGCTCGGCGACATCCTCGACATGCTCACGGACGTGTTTGGCGATGGCGTGACGGTCAAGTCCGACCAGGGTCCCCAGGGATGAGGCGTACCGCCGGCCCGCCCTGCGCCCATCCTCGTGATGGGCTAAGATTCGTAGTGTCGTTTTGGCACCCCCCATTTGACGTCGTACAAGGAGACGTGTGCGCATGAACATGCAGCAGATGATGAAGCAGGCCCAGAAGATGCAGAAGCAGCTTGCGGATGCGCAGGACAGGCTCGGCGACATCGAGGTCTCGGCCTCCGCGGGTGGCGGGATGGTCAAGGTCACCGGTACCGCCGACATGAAGATCACCTCCGTCACCATCGACCCCGAGGCGGTCGATCCCGAGGACGTCGAGCTCCTGCAGGATTCCGTCCTTGCCGCCGTCAACGAGTGCCTCTCGAGCGCACAGGATGCCGCCAACCAGCAGCTGGGGGCCATTACCGGTGGCATGGACGTCCCCGGCCTCTTCTAGGCCCGCCGCGCATGAGTGACGCTTCTGACAGCGACGCCTCATATGGGGACGGCCACGCCCTGCGACGCCTGCTCGACGAGCTTGGTCGCCTGCCTGGCATTGGCCCCAAGTCGGCACAGCGCATCGCCTATTGGATCCTGGAGGCCGATGACGAGACGGCCCACCGGCTTGCGTCGGCCATCATGGACGTCAAGCGGCAGGTGCACTTCTGTCCCATCTGTTTCTCGTATGCCACGCGCGACACCTGTGACATATGTGCCGATGCCACGCGCGACCACAGCCGCATCTGCGTGGTCTCCGAGCCGCGTGACGTGTCCGCCATCGAGCGGACGGACAGCTATCATGGGCTCTACCACGTGCTGGGCGGCGTCATCTCTCCCATGGACAGGATCGGCCCCGACCAGCTGCACGTGCGCGAGCTCTTGGGGCGCTTGGCGGATGGCGGTGTGGAGGAGGTCATCCTTGCCACGAACCCAGACGTGGAGGGGGAGACGACCGCAACCTACCTCTCGCGCATCATCCAGCCCCTGGGTGTGGCCGTCTCGCGCCTGGCCAGTGGCTTGCCCGTGGGCGGTGACCTCGAGTATGCGGACGAGGTCACGCTTGGGCGCGCCATGGAGGAGCGGCGCGCCATCCCGCATGCGTAGGCGTCATCATTGGTTGAGCCAGGCGGCCGACGCGGGCTATACTTCTGGTATTCGATAGGAGGCCTGACATGGCACAGGACACAGCGCCCTCGGCGCCGCATGGAAGACACGCCGCGCGTGCGCAACGGCCCGCACGGGCGTCGCAGACGCGGGAGCGCCCGGCACAGGGTGCTGACCAGGGGGGCCGCGGCGTGCGTGCGTCCAACGTACCGATGGTGGACACCACGGACGAGCAGGATGCCCCGCGTCCCATTGGGGTCAACCCCTCCGAAACCGGTTCGCTCCAGCGCATCTCCGCGAGTGAGGGGGCACGGGTCGAGAATCGCGACAATGTGGGCAGTGTTTCGGCGGACTCCACATCGTCCTGGTCCAATGTGGGGATGGGCGCCCGGAAGCGCATGGGCAAGGCCCATCGTCCCCTCCGTCGCAAGGAGGCGGCCGACGGCAGGCCCATGGGCGGCAGGATGCGGTGGATCGTCGCCCCTTTGGCGGTCCTGGTGCTCGTCATCCTGTTCTTCCTGCTGCGCGGCTGCCTTGACGCCAAGCAGACAGATGTGCCGGAGCAGGCTCAGGTCGAGCAGACCCAGACCACGCCGGCCGGCTCCATCGAGTACCGGGGCACCACCTACTCCATCGAGAAGCAGGATGATGGTGCCTATGCACTGGTCGGCCGCACCGAAGGCGCCACGGATGCCACGGTCTTCATGCAGTTTGACGGAGAGCCCATTCAGCTTGTCCTCTACAACGGCGCGTTCATCATCCCCGAGAACACCAGCGATGGCTGGGACGTCATGGCCTACACCATAGGCAGTGGCTCGGTTGGGGCCCAGGTGGTGGATGCCGATGGCGAGCCCGTCGGCGGGACGGGCCACTCGATCTCCTCGGTCGAGCTCAAGGAGAGCGAGGGCACCATGCTCGTGACGGACGACGCCGGCACCGTGACCACCGTCGCGCTGGCGTTCTGAGTCGCTCAAAATTTCTCGCGATTGGCGCTGGACAACGGAGTGCGCTTCTGGTTAGAATAGCTTCCGCACCACATGGAACGGGGTGTTAGCTCAGCTGGTTAGAGCGCCGGCCTGTCACGTCGGAGGTCGAGGGTTCAAGTCCCTTACATCCCGCCATCGCATTGTCTGGGGCTCCGGTAGCTCGGGGCCTCTTTTTTGTTCGTCGTACCCGTCGGCACCCCATCGGGCGGCGGACCGCATCCTGGCGTCCGGGAGCGCGGCCAGACGGGTACGATAGGAGGGGATCTGTCAGAACTGCTCCTTTTGGTAGCCTATTTTAAGAGGCCATTCAGCATGGACGGAGCCTCTCAGGAACGGGTCGAGAGGGTGCGTGGCGTTGAGCGAAGCCAGCGTTAGCCAGGAGATGTCGGTGGCCGTCAGTCGGGCTACGCCAGCTGCCGCCCAGGCTATGCCAGCTATCATCCAGGTTGCCGTGTTCGATTATGACGGCACGGCCATCAATGGCCAGTCCGGGGCGCTCTTTGCCCGCTACCTGTTTGCGCGCGGCCTGCTCAGCCCGCTGCGCGCCCTCAGGTTGGGGTGGTGGGGCATCCGCTATGTGCTGCATCTCCCCTGCCGCCAGGGGGAGGCGCGCGAGCAGATCTTCGACACGCTGCGTGAGCATTCGTCCCAGGAGGTCAAGGAGATCATGTGCGACTTCCACGACCAGGTGCTTTCTCGGCGCTATCGGCAGGAGGCCCTCAACGAGGTGCGCCGTCGGAAGGAGGAGGGCTGCGTGACGCTCCTGGTGTCCGCGACCTTCAGGGACATCGCCGAGCAGGCCGCACGGCGGTTGGGCGTCGATGGCCTGGTGGCAACGGACATGGAGCGCGACGCCCAGGGCAACTACACCGGCAATGTGGAGGGTGCGGTGGTGGCGGGGCCAGAGAAGACGCGTGCGGTGCGGCGCTGGGCAAACGAGCATTTGGGGCCGGGAACCTGGGAGATCGCCTATTCCTACGGCGATCATCACAGCGACGAGGATCTGCTCAGCGTGTCCAAGCAGGCGTTCGCGGTGAGTCCCGGAAAGGCGCTCAGGCGCAAGGCCAAGCAGATGAACTGGGTCGTCTTGGATTGGAGCTGACCGAGCCGTCTCTGGGGCCTCTAGGGAGGGACCTCGATGGAAATCTCAAGGAAGACCGACTATGCGCTGCGCATGCTGGCGGAGCTCGTCGAGCACGAGGGTGAGGTCGTGTCCGTGCGGCTGGCCGCAGAGAAGCGCGACGTCCCCTATTCGTTCGCGCGATCCATCCAACGCGAGCTTACCGCCGCGGGTCTCATCGAGAGCCTGAGGGGGTCAAAGGGCGGCATGCGCCTGCTCGCCGACTCCCGCCACACGACGATTCGCGCGGTGGTCGAGGCGCTCCAGGGACCCATCCTCCTGGCTGACTGCGACCGTGCCGGCGTCGACGACGGCCCCTGCCCCTTCATCGAGAGCTGCCATTTCAATCCGGTCTGGTGTGAGGCCCAGAAGATGCTCGTGCGGTACTTCGACTCCATCACCATCTACGAGGTGGTGTGCGAGCACAAGCACCCCATCATGGCCCCGGGGGAGGCGTTCGTCACCGTCGGCCCTTGCGAGGACGACTAGCATGTCCGCTCGCATAGATGGCGGCGGAGCCCCCGTGGCGTCCTCACGAGGGCTCGACGGCTTTCGCCGGCACGTGCTCGCGCAGGGACGTGCGCTCTACCGTGACCTCCCCTGGAGGCGCACGCGTGACCCCTATGCCATCTGGGTCAGCGAGGTCATGCTCCAGCAGACCCAGGTCGCGCGTGTCGATGGGCGCTGGCAGCGCTGGCTCGGGCGCTTTCCGACACCGGATGCGCTGGCTGCCGCCGACGCCGCGGACGTGTTGGAGGAGTGGCAGGGTATGGGCTACAATCGCCGGGCGCTCTCGCTCTGGCGGGCGGCGACCCAGGTGAGCGATGCGGGCGGCGTCATGCCCATGGACTACCAGGGGCTTCTGTCCCTGCCCGGCATCGGTCCCGCGACAGCGGCGGGCATACGTGCGTTTGCCTACGACCTTCCCGGCGTCTACCTGGAGACCAACGTGCGCACGGTGTTCCTGCACGAGCTCTATCCCGATGCGGTTGGGGTGACGGACGGGGAGCTTGTGCCCCTGGTGAGGAGCACCTGCCCACCCGATGCCCATGACGGTGACGATGACCCCCGTACCTGGTACTACGCCCTTCTTGACTATGGGGCCCACCTCAAGCGGACGCTGCCCAACCCGTCTCGGCGCTCGGCCACGCACACGCGCCAGTCACGCTTCGAGGGCTCGCATCGCCAGAAGAGGGCGGAGTTGGTGCGCCTGCTGTTGGCGCATCGAACCGCGGACGAGGACGGCGCGGTGGACGGCGAAGCCCTGACCGAGGAGCTCTCGCAGTTGGAGGAGCATGCGGGCAGGGACAGGCTCTCGTATGGCGAGGTGGGATCCCTGCTGTGCGAGTTGCAAAAAGAGGGTTTTTGTCACAAAGAAGGTACCAAATGGTGGGCCTAGGGCCTATCATGGTCTGAGTTGAGGCGGGCCATCAAGGGGGTGGCCCACTGCGGGGCGCGGAGGACATCCGCGCGCATATCCAAGGGAGAGGGGTTTGTCATGGCAGTGGCGTTCGAGAGCTCTCAGACGAAGAAGAACCTTGAGGCGGCCTTTGCGGGCGAGTCTCAGGCCCACACCAAGTACGAGTACTATGCCAGCAAGGCCAAGAAGGAGGGCTACGAACAGCTCGGCGAGATCTTCACCGAGACCTCGGGCAACGAGAAGGAGCACGCCAAGCTCTGGTTCAAGTACCTCCACGGTGGCGAGGTGCCCGACACCCTGACCAACCTCAAGGATGCCGCTGCCGGCGAGAACTACGAGTGGACCGACATGTACAAGGGCTTCGCTAAGACCGCCGACGAGGAGGGCTTCAAGGAGATCGCCGCCAAGTTCCGTCTGGTGGGTGAGGTCGAGAAGCACCACGAGGAGCGCTACAACCGGCTTGCCGAGCGCGTCGAGAGGGGCGAGGTCTTCAGTCGTCCGGGCGTCAAGGTGTGGAAGTGCCGCAACTGTGGCCACCTGCACGTTGGCGAGACCGCTCCCAAGGTCTGTCCCGTATGCAACCACCCGCAGTCCTTCTTCGAGGAGCAGGCGCTCAACTACTAGGCGCCTGACCGCACGCATCCAGGCCCGCCTCCACGGAGGCGGGCCTTTTGCGTGACGGTTTTCATTTCCGTTATCTCATTTTAAGATAACAGATGTCATGAACCATATATAGCTTTTTACCTGCTATTTTTGACTCCTCTCACTAGACTATTCTAATAGTCAGTCGTACAAACCAGAACGGTAAGGCATGTTGTTATCGTACAGAGAGGACACCTCATGGCCTTCGAGCTTGACCCCACCTTTGCCCAGGATCCCGAGAGGCACTTTGACACCCTGCAGGTGCATGCGGGCTTGGCACCAGACCCCGTGACGGGCTCTGCGGCACTGCCCATCTATGCCTCCGCCGCCTTTCAGTTTGATGATGCCGAGGACGGTGCGGCCAAGTTCGCCCTCGCCAAGCCCGGCAACGTCTATGGGCGTCTCACCAACACCACGACCGACGCCATCGCCGCCCGCGTGGCCGCCGTCGAGGGCGGCACGGGTGCCGTGGCCGTCGCCTCGGGCCATGCGGCCGAGATGCTGGCCATCACCAACATCGTGGGTGCCGGTGGGCACATCGTGGCCTCCGACTCGCTCTATGGCGGCACCTGGAACATCCTTTTGCACACCCTCACCGAACTCGGCGTCAAGACCACCTTCGTCCGGAACAACGACATCGACGCCTTCGTGGCCGCTACCACGGAGAACACCAGGCTCTGGTATGTGGAGACCATCGGCAACCCCCTCGTGGACGTGGCGGACGTGCCTGCCCTCGTCGATGCGGCCAACGCGCTTGCCTCACCGGTTCCGGTCTTTGTGGACAACACCTTTGCGACGCCCTATCTCTATCGGCCGGCCGAGGATGGCGCAGCCGTGGTCATCGAGTCTCTCACCAAGTGGATGGGGGGCCATGGTGCCACGCTCGGTGGTGCCGTCGTGGACACGGGCGTGTATGACTGGAAGGCCCAGGCGGACAAGTTTCCCACCATCACCCAGCCCGATCCCTCCTACCATGGCGTGGTGTTCGCCGACGCCGCCCCTGCGGCGCCCTTCTCCACGCGCGTGCTCGCCAACAAGCTGCGCGACTTTGGCCCGACCCTCTCGCCCTATGCGGCGCAGCTCATCGGTATCGGTCTGGAGACGCTGTCCCTGCGCGTCCAGCGTCATTGCGACAACGCCCTGGCGGTCGCCCAGTTTCTTGCCGGTCATCCCAAGGTGAGCTGGGTGCGCTACTCTGGGCTCGAGGATGACCCCAGTCACGAGGTGGCCAGCCGCATGCTGCGCCACGGCTTCGGTGGCGTGGTGGTCTTTGGCGTCAGGGGCGGGCGTGCGGGTGGCCTTAGGGTGGTGGACAGCGTCAAGCTGTTCACGCACCTGGCCAACGTAGGCGACGCGAAGTCGCTCATCATCCACCCGGCGTCCACCACGCACTCGCAGCTCACGGACGAGCAGCTTGCGGCCGCCCACCTCTCCGAGGACCTCGTGCGCCTCTCCGTGGGCATCGAGGATGTGGGTGACCTCATCGCCGACCTCGACCAGGCGTTGGCCAAGGCATAGGGGCTGCGCGCGCTTGGGCCAGGGTCGTGCGGGCAGGCCAGAGGCCGATGATGGCGACGCGGTCCGGCGGACGGCCACCCATCCCCGCGTTGTCCCTGTGGTGTCGCCGCAGTCGGGGCGTCCCGTGCATGCGCACGGCCCTCCGAGGAGCGTTTGGGCCCCAAGTGCGTGGTGGGGTGCCGGAATGCGCCCCCTGAGATGCCCGTTTCGTGGGTCAGAAGGGGGTCGCATGCCCCTGTGGGGCCGCTTTTGGGGGCTGTCCCGTCCCCAAGGGCACGTTCGACGCCCAGACGCGAGGAATTCCATCACGCACTTGGGGCCCAAACGTTCCTCGGCGGCGAGAAGACAGCTGCGGGTGCGCACAGGGAGCAAGGACGTCGTGCCGCGAGGCCGTTGCGGGCGCCCCCTCGTGCCGAGGCGTACCCGCGACGGTCTCGCGCTACCCTTGGGCCCTCCGCCTGCGCTTGGGGTTTCCGTTGACCCGAAAGGCCGACGGACAGATGTCCTGGCAGGGACACCGCTCACACGCAGGGTGCTGTGCGGTGCAGAGCTCGCGCCCAAAGTGAATCCACTGCTCGTTGACGTGTCCCCAGAGCTCGTGCGGCAGCAGCTTGAGCAGGTCCTGCTCCGCGGCGAGCGGCGTGGGGGCGTTCGTGAACCTGAGCCGTGTGGCGATGCGGTACACGTGCGTGTCCACGGCAATGCCATCGACCGTATCGAAGGCCTTCTCGAGCACGATGTTGGCGGTCTTGCGTCCCACCCCGGGCAGGCGGGTGAGCTCGTCCATGGTGTGGGGGACCTCGCCCCCAAAGTCGCCGACCATCATCCGTGCGGCCTCCACACAGTGCCTCGACTTCGACCGCCAGAAGCCCAGCCGGCGAATGACCTCCCCCACGTCAGCGGGGTCGGCCGCGGCCAGCGCCTGGGGCGTGGGCCAGCGTCCGAAGAGCTCGGGCGTCACGCCGTTGACGGCCACATCGGTGGTCTGCGCCGAGAGCAGCACGCTGATAACCAGTTCAAAGGGGTTGCCAAAGTCGAGCGCGCCGCCCACGTCCCCATAGCGCTCCTCCATGCGACCGCAGAACTCCACGGCACGCTCGCGTTTTGACCGCATCGACTCGCGCGGCATGGCACCCTCCTCCGCGTGGGGCGGGAAGACCGCCACCCACGATTCGCTGCCGATAAGTTGCAGCCATTCTTGTGGATTTGAAATAGAATAGGCCTTGCTCCATGCAACCGTCACATTGTCCCTTGCGCGGTGCTTACCAGAAGGCGGGCAACGCCCCGGACATGTCAGGGGAGGGCTCAATGAGTGTCCCGACAAAAGATCTGATCGTTACCAACGATGATCTCTATATGATGGGGGAGGGGAGCTGGTATCGGAGCTACGAGAAGCTCGGCGCCCACCCTGCGTCCGCGGCGGGGACGACAGGCTACCATTTTGCCGTCTGGGTGCCAAAGGCCAAGAGCGTCCGCGTCATCGGTGAGTTCAATGGGTGGGACCAGGATGCCAACTACCTTGAGCCCAGTTCGACGGGGGACATCTGGCGTGGCTACATCGCCGATGTCGAGACCGGCCAGCTTTACAAGTATCTGGTGGAGACCGCCCAGGGGGACTTCCTCTACAAGGCAGACCCCTATGCCTTCCAGGCCGAGTGTCCTCCCGGCACCGCGTCGCGCACGGCGGACATCAGCGGCTACGAGTGGAAGGACGCCGCCTATCTCAGGGAGCGCGCCGGACAAGACATGTTCAAGAGGCCCCTCAACATCTTCGAGGTGCATCTGGGCAGCTGGCGGCGTCACGACGATGGCCTGGCCGGCAACGGCGACCCCGACAGCGACGATACGAGCGGCTCCTATCTCACCTACGACGAGCTCTCCGTCGAACTGGTGGACTACGTCAAGAGGATGGGCTACTCGCACATCGAGGTCCTGCCGGTCATGGAGCATCCGTTCGATGGCTCCTGGGGCTATCAGGTGACGGGCTACTACGCGCCGACGAGCCGCTATGGTGACGCCAAGCAGTTCAAGCACTTTGTGGACGCCTGCCATCAGGCGGGCATCGGCGTCATCCTCGACTGGGTGCCGGGTGGCTTCTGCAGGGACGAGCACGGCCTGGTGCACTTCAATGGCAGCAAGCTCTACGAGAAGGAGGTGCACCCCAACTGGGGCACCTTCAAGTTTGACCTTAGCCGTCCCCAGGTGCGCACCTTCCTCATCTCCAACCTGCTGTACTGGGTGGGCGAGTACCATGCCGACGGCGTGCGCATGGACGGCGTCACCTCCATGCTCTACCTCAACTTTGGCGTCGACGATCCCAGCCAGAAGAAGTTCAACGAGAAGGGTACCGAGGAGGACTTCGTCTCCATCAAGTTCGTGCAGGAGTGCAACGACACGATGGGGAGGTACTACCCCGACGTCATGATGATCGCCGAGGAGTCCACGGCGTGGCCGCTCGTGACGTACCCCACCAAGGACGGTGGCCTCGGCTTCCACCTCAAGTGGGACATGGGCTGGATGAACGACACCCTGCACTACATGCAGACCGACTTCCCGTGGCGCCCGGGCAACCACAAGCTGCTCACGTTCTCCGCCATGTATCAGTTCAACGAGAACTTCGTGCTACCGCTCTCGCACGACGAGGTGGTGCACGGCAAGTGCTCGCTCATCACGCGCCAGCCCGGTGACTACTGGCGCCAGTTTGCCGGCATGCGCACGCTCAACCTGTACCAGATGACTCACGCCGGCGGCAAGCTCAACTTCATGGGCAACGAGATCGCGCAGTTCATCGAGTGGCGCTACTACGAGGGCATCCAGTACTTCCTCACCGAGCAGTACGAGAGCCACGCCCACATCCAGAAGTTCGTTGCGGCCATGAACGGGTTCTACAACGAGCACCCCGCGCTGTGGCAGCATGCCTACTCCTCCGAGGGCTTCGAGTGGATCGATGCGGACAATGCCGACCAGTCGGTGATCAGCTTCGTGCGCAAGGGCGACAATCCCAAGGATGACCTGGTCATCCTCATCAACTTTGATGTCAACCCGCATGAGGAGTTCCGTATCGGCCTTCCTAAGCCTGGCTATTGGCGTGAGGCATTCAATTCGGATGCCATCGAGTTCGGCGGTTCGGGCGTCACCAACGAGGGCGTGCGCTTCGCCTCTCAGGAGAAGTCGTGGAACATGCGTGACACCTCGATCGAACTGCGCGTTCCGCCTCTGGCGGGCCTGATCCTCTCGTACGACGGCCTACTGCCCACCAAGAGGGCCAAGAGGCGGAAGGCGACCGCACGGCCTGCGGCCAAGAAGGTCACCAGGGCAAAGAAGCCTGCCGCATCGAAGGGGACTGCCTCCGCACAGAAGGTGGCCACCAAGGCCGAGGCTGCTGCAACGCCCAAGACGTCTGCCACCAAGGCGAAACCTGCGGCCAAGAAGGCCCCTAGGGCCAAGGGGGCGACCTCTCCCACGAAGGCATCCACCGAGGCGCAGTCCGTGGCCAAGGGGACATCGACGACCAGTTCCTCCGCGTCAGCGGCCTCACGAAGGACCAAGGGCGGCCCGTCGGCTAAGGGCCGCAGGAAGGCAAGGGGGTAAACCATGCCATCCGCGCGTGAGGCGTGGCCCGTCCCCGCACGCGGATGGCATGCATGACATCGGGGAAACCCGATGGCAAAAAGTTGTCACCATTACTGGTGGTTGATGTCACAGTGTGAGATGCTGTAGTGGCGAGGATATCAGCGGTGCACAGCGGTTGTTCTGGCTACATACACCGGAGAGGCATTGGCACATGTCAGAGACTTTCTTCAAGGACAAAGACGATTTCATCGCGCAGTATCGCGACAGCTGTCGCAAGATGCTGGGCAAGAGGTACGAGGATCTCAACGAGCGCGATCGCTACTTCGTGCTTGCGAGCCTGATTGCACACAAGGCACGCGACCTGCGCAGCAGTGCGGCAGACCTCAAGGACGAGAAGCAGGTCTACTACTTCTCCATCGAGTTCCTGCTGGGGCCGCTGCTTGACAACTATCTGCTCAACCTTGGCATCCGAGATGTGGTGAAGGCAGGGTGCAGGGAGCTTGGCACCCCACTTGACGAACTGGAGCAGCGCGAGGTCGATCCCGGCCTCGGCAACGGAGGTCTCGGCCGTCTCGCCGCATGCTTCCTCGACTCCATGGCCGCCGTTGGCATCAATGGACATGGCAACGGCATGCGCTACCGCTATGGCCTCTTCCGCCAGGAGATCGATCATGGGCGGCAGGTCGAGAAGATGGACAACTGGCTGGAGAACGGCTTCTCTTGGGAGGCGCGCAAGGGCGAGTCATCCGTGCTCGTGCGCTTTGGAGGCAATGTCGTCCGCCATGAGGACGATGGCCGCTACTGGTTTGAGACGGAGGGAGGCCAGATCGTGAAGGCCGTCCCCTATGACGTCCCCATCGTTGGGTACGGCGGGGACAAGGTCAACAACCTGCGTATCTGGAGCGCAGAGCCCGCGAGCGAGGACTTTGACCTCCAAGCCTTCAACAACGGCGACTACGCACAGGCGATGCGCTTCCGCGCGGACGTCGAGGCGATCAGCCAGATTCTATACCCCAACGACGCGGGCGAGCACGGCAGGCTGCTGCGCCTCAAGCAGGAGTACCTCTTCGTGAGCGCCGGCCTGCAGACCGTCCTGCGTGACTTCGAGCGCGCCCACGGGAAGGACGACTGGTCCGAGCTGCCCACCTACGTTGCCATCCACACCAACGACACGCATCCCGCCATGTGCGGCCCCGAGCTCATGCGCATCCTCGTCGACGAGAGGGGCATCGACTTCGACGAGGCATTCCAGATAGCGTCTGCCTGCATCTCCTACACCAACCACACGATCATGCCCGAGGCCCTGGAGAAGTGGCCCATCGACATGTTCCGCAACCTGCTGCCGCGCCTGTATATGCTCATCGAGGAGATCGACCACCGCTACCGTGACACCTTCCCGCATGACAGGGACAACTGGCAGGACCTCCTGGCAGAGACGGCCATCCTGTGGGACGGCCAGGTGCGCATGGCCAACCTCTCCGTCATCTTCGCCCACTCCGTCAACGGCGTCTCCGCACTGCATACGGGCATCCTCGAGGACACCACGTTGCATGGCTTCTATGAGCTTACGCCCGAGAAGTTCAACAACAAGACCAACGGCATCAGCCACAGGCGCTTTTTGGGCAACTCCAACCCGCCCTACGGCAAGCTCATCACCGACACCATCGGCGACGGTTGGCTCAAGGATGCCACACAGCTCTCCAGGCTGGGGCAGTACGAGGACGACCCCTCCTTCCAGGAGGAGTTCGCCAAGGCACGCCAGTGGAACAAGGAGCGCCTGGCCTCTTATGTCAAGAGGACCTCGGGTGTCGAGCTGGACTGCTCCATGGTGTTCGACGTGCAGGTCAAGCGCTTCCATGCCTACAAGCGCCAACTGCTCAACATCATGAAGGTCATGGATCTGCGCAACCGTCTGCTTGACGATCCCAGCCTCGAGGTTCGCCCCACGGCCTTCGTCTTCTCGGGCAAGGCTGCCCAGAGCTACACGTTCGCAAAGGAGGTCATCCGCCTCATCAACGCGGTGGCCGACGTGGTCAACAAGGACGGGCGCGTCAACGACAGGATTCGCGTCGCCTTCGTGCCCAACTTTGCGGTGTCCAGCGCCCAGCTCATCTACCCGGCCGCGGACATCTCCGAGCAGATCAGCTGGGCCGGCTCCGAGGCATCGGGCACCTCGAACATGAAGCTCATGATGAACGGTGCCATCACGCTGGGCACCTATGACGGTGCCAACGTCGAGATCGCCAAGCTGGTGGGCGAGGACAGCATCAAGATCTTTGGTCTGCGCACCGAGGAGGTAGACGCCCTGCGCGCCTCGGGCACCTGGTTCGCATGGGACGTCTACAACAAGGATCACGAGCGTCTGGGACGTATCATCGACCAGCTCAACGACGGCACGTTCGCGGAGCTCTCGGGCAGCTTCCAGAGCGTGCACGACGAGCTCATGATGAGCAATGACCACGACCTCGTCCTGGCGGACTTCTACTCCTATGTCAAGGCATGGGAGGAGCTCGTCCAGACGTATGGCGACAGGAGGAGCTGGATTCGCGCATCAATCCATAACACGGCGCAATCGGGATTCTTCTCGAGCGATCGTACGGTTCGCGAGTACAACTCCGAGATTTGGCACGCATAGGAACGGTCCTAGTATTCTCGATAGAGGGGAGATGTCATGAGCAAGAAGGAATGCATCGCAATGCTTCTTGCGGGCGGCCAGGGGAGCAGGCTCGGCGCGCTCACCAAGGACGTCGCAAAGCCGGCCGTCTCGTTCGGCGGGAAGTACCGCATCATCGACTTTGCACTGTCCAACTGCGCCAACTCCGATATCAACACGGTGGGTGTGCTCACGCAGTATCGTCCGTACCTCCTCCACTCCTATCTGGGAACGGGCGATGCCTGGAACCTCAACGAGAGTGGTGGTGGCGTGTCCATCCTGCCGCCGTATGCCACGCAGGCGGGTGGCGCGTGGTATGCCGGCACGGCGGACGCCGTGACCCAGAACATCGGCTTCATCGAGCAGAACGATCCCGAGTATGTGCTCATCCTGTCGGGTGATCAGCTCTATAGCATGGACTACCAGAAGATGCTCGAGAACCACAAGCGTCACAACGCCGACCTCACGGTTGCGGTCATGCCCGTACCCTGGGAGGAGGCCTCGCGCTTTGGCATCATCACGCAGGACGATGACGAGCGCATCCTCAAGTTCACCGAGAAGCCCAACAAGCCTGACAGTAACCTGGCCTCCATGGGCATCTATGTCTTCAATACTCAGCTGCTGGTGGACACCCTCAGGGCCGATGCCATCGACCAGACCTCCGAGCACGACTTCGGCAACGACATCATCCCCAAGCTGCTGGCGGACGGCAAGCGCCTGTACACCTACGAGTACAACGGCTTCTGGCGCGACGTGGGCACCATCTCGAGCTATCACGAGACGAGCATGGATCTCCTGGGCACCAACCCCGACTTCGACCTGTTTGACACCAGGGTTCCCATCATGAGCAACGTCTCCACGAGGCCGCCCGCGTACGTGGGCCCCGATGGTTCCATCGAGGACTGTCTCGTGGGCAACGGCGCCGACATATTTGGCAGGGCCAAGCACTCCATCATCTCGACGGACGCCTACATCGGCGAGCGTGCCGTGGTGGAGGACTCCGTCCTGCTGCCCGGCGCCTACGTCAAGGCGGGCGCCCATGTGGTGCGGGCCATCCTCGGCGAGAACGCCGTCGTGGAGGACGACGTCGTCCTCGGCAGCGTCGATCAGACGCGGGACACGGCCGTCATCGGTAACAACGTCGTAGTTGGAAAGGGGGAGGAGTAGCCCATGAAGGCGATTGGCGTCATCACTGCGAACTATTCCACCAAGTACCCGACCATCCTCTCCGAGGCCAGGCCAGTGGCTTCCATGCCGTTCCTCGGCCGGTACCGCGTGGTCGACTTCGCTCTGTCCAACATGGTCAACTGCGGCATCAGGACCGTGGGCATCATCATGCCGTACAACTACCGCTCGCTCATCGACCATGTTGGCTCTGGTCGCGAGTGGGACCTCAACCGCAAGAAGGGCGGTCTGTTCGTGCTGCCAGGCTCCGCCTTCGGCACCTCGCGCACGGGTTCGCGCTTCCTGCTGCGCGACTTCGCGCACAACAGAACCTACCTTGAGCGCAGCAGCGCCGATTACGTCGTTGCGACGTCCGCGAGCTTCGTCTACAACGCCGACTACCGCAGGATCATCGAGGCGCACGAGAACTCTGGCGCCGACATCACGGTGCTCACCAAGAGGGTCGAGGACAAGGACGTAGACGTCTCCGGCTTCTCCGTGGAGGAGGGCCGCGTGACGGGCGTCAAGCATGGTGTGGAGTTCGGCGATACGGCGTTCCTCGACTGCTTCGTGGTCGGGCGTAACCTTCTGCTCCAGATGCTGGAGTGGTATGCGCAGACCGACTACCTCGATCTCTTTGAGGCCCTGGCTGCTGACTACGCCCGTGTCAAGGTGCTCACGCTCGACTATCCCGGCTACGTTGCCGCCATCTTCAACAAGGATTCTTACTTCACGGCAAACATGGACCTGCTCGACCCCCGGGTCTCGGCGGAGCTCTTCCCCGTGGAGCGTCCAGTGCGCACCAAGGCGCACGACAACGCGCCGGCAAAGTTCGAGGCCGGCTCCCGTGCGAGCAACGCCCGCATTTCAGGAAGCTGTCGCATCTACGGGTCGGTCACCAACTCCATTCTCGGGCGCAGTGTGATCGTGGAGAGTGGCGCCACCATCAACAACGCCATCGTCATGCAGGGTTGCGTCGTCGAAAGCGGTGCGCGCATAGAGAACGCCATCGTCGACCGTGACAACAGGATTCCTGCACGCACGGAGCTGAGGGGCACGCCCGACGCCCTCTTCATCAAGGGCAAGGGCGCGGAGTAGTTCAAGGCCGGATGGCGAGGGGTCGCCCTGTGAGGGGCGGCCCCTTGCTCATCCCAGAGAAAGATAGGGGTGGCCATGGCAGACAAGGTCAGAAGGAAGATCAAGGTCCTCTTTGCGGCATCCGAGGCCGTGCCCTTTGTGAAGACGGGTGGCCTGGGCGATGTCGCGGGGTCACTGCCCGTCGCGCTCAAGGAGGCTGGCGCCAAGGTCTCCGTCATTCTGCCCAAGTACGGCTTCATTCCCGCCGAGTACCGGGAGCAGATGCGGCATATCGCCGACTTCTACGTGCCCCTGGCATGGCGCAGCGTCTACTGCGGCATCGAGAAGCTCACGTACGACGGCGTGAGCTTCTACTTCGTGGACAACGAGGCCTACTTCAAGCGTGACGCCGCCTATGGCTACTTCGACGACGGCGAGCGCTTCGCGTTCTTCTCCAAGGCCATCTGCGAGGCCATCGAGCTCCTACCGGAGCTGCAGGTGGACGTCCTCCACTGCAACGACTGGCAGTGCGCCATGGCGCCCGTCTTCATCCGCGAGTTCTATCAGGCATCCAAGGCCTGCTGCAACGTGAAGACCGTCTTCACCGTGCACAACGTCAAGTTCCAGGGCCAGTTCTCTGAGAAGGTGCTCTCTGACGTGCTGGGCCTTGCGGACAACCCCACCGCCGCCAACCAGCTGTACTGCAACCGCGACACCATCAACTTCATGAAGGGGGCCCTCTGCTACTCTGACGTCATCACCACGGTGAGTCCAAGCTATGCCAACGAGCTGCAGATGCCCTTCTATGGGGAGGGGCTGGACGGGCTCTTCCGCAATCGCTCCAACGTGCTGCGCGGCATCCTCAATGGCATCGACCTCGACGTCTGGAACCCTGCGACCGATGGGCTCATCGCCCAGACATACTCCGCGGACACCCTGGACGGCAAGGCCGCCAATAAGGCCGCCCTCCAGCAGGAGCTGGGCCTCAAGCTCGATCCGGGATGCCCGCTCGTCGTGATGATCGGTCGCCTGACCAACCAGAAGGGCCTGGGCCTGGTGCGCTATGCCATGAGCGGGCTCATGGAGCATGGCATACAGATGGCCGTGCTGGGGACGGGGGACAAGGATCAGGAGGATGCGTTCTCCTACTTCGACTGGACCTATGGTGACATGATGTGCGCGCGCATAGCCTTCGACAATGCGCTCAGCCATCGCATGTATGCGGGCGGAGACATCCTGCTGATGCCGTCGGAGTTCGAGCCGTGCGGCCTCTCGCAGATGATCGCCATGCGCTACGGCACGCTCCCGGTGGTGCGCGAGACGGGTGGCCTGCTTGACAGCGTCACACCGTACAACCAGTTCACGGGTGAGGGTACCGGCTTCCGCTTCACGAACATGAATGCCGATGAGATGGCCGACTGTCTGCTTGGAGCTTGTGAGGTCTTTTGGACCGATCCCGATGCTTGGGGTAAGCTACAGCAGCAGGCGATGCGGGTCGACTTTTCGTGGGATCGTGCCGCAGGCGAGTACTTGAGCATCTACCACGACCTGCATCCCGAGGTCATTCGGTACAGGTGACGGCAGTGAGAGGGAGATCTGTTTGAGGGCCAGACACGTTACGTCTGATGCGGCCTATAGAGTACCCTTCGGCGCTGTGCGAGTTGGCAGCGCCGTTACTTTGGGCATCGACGTTTGGGATGAACCTGATGCCTCGGTACAGCTGCGTCTCTGGGTGGACGAGAAGGGCGAGATCCTGCTCGACATGGCTGCCGCGCCCGAGGAGGACCACGTCCACTTCTCGGTGACCTTCGAGCCCGAAGAGCCTGAGATCATCTGGTACAGCTTTCGCATCACGGCTTCCGACGGTGCCGTGATGCGCTACGGCGCCAGGGGGGACGTGAGCTGTGGCGAGGGGGACCTTTTCTTCGGTGATCCCGCCTCCTTCCAGATCACGGTGTACGACCGCGGGCGCGAGGTGCTGCCCGACTGGTACAAGAATGGCGTGGTCTACCAGATCTTCCCTGACCGCTTTGCGCGAGGCAGGGGCTGGGAGAAGCTCTCCGGTGACGATTTGGCCAGATCCTACAATGGCCCCAAGCGGCGCCTGGTCAAGGACTGGGACGCCTCTCCCAGCTATGAGCGCGACGGTGACGGTGCCATCGTCGCTTGGGACTTCTACGGTGGCAACCTCGAGGGCATTCGCGAGAAGCTGGGCTATCTCGAGGGGCTGGGCATCACCGTCATCTACCTCAACCCCATCTTTGCCGCGGCGTCCAACCATCGCTATGACACGGTCGACTATATGCGCATAGATGGCATGCTCGGCACGGAGCGGGACTTCTCGCGTCTGTGCGCGGATGCCAAGGCGCATGGCATATCGATCATCCTGGACGGCGTCTTCAACCACGTGGGCGCCGACTCCCTCTACTTCAACCGTGCCGGCTTCTTCCCCGATCTGGGGGCCGCGCAGGGTGAGGGCTCCCTCTACCGCAGCTGGTTTACGTTCCACGAGGACGGGAGCTACGACTCATGGTGGGGCAATCCCGACCTCCCGGCCGTGCGGGAGGATTGCCCCGAGTTTCGAGAGCTCATCTGCGGGCGTGACGGCGTCGTGCGCAAGTGGCTGCGCCTGGGCGCCCGGGGCTGGCGTCTCGACGTGGCCGACGAGCTGTCGGACGGCTTCATCGAGGACATCAAGGCTGTCGCCCTTGCCGAGCGCGAGGATGCCGTGGTCATTGGCGAGGTGTGGGAGGACGCCTCCAACAAGCGCGCCTACGGCAGGCTGCGTCGCTACTTCCTGGGCCTCGAGCTCGATGGCACCATGAACTATCCGCTGCGCCATGCCATCATCAGCTTCCTCCGGGGAGAGGGGACGGCGCACACGCTGGCAGACACGCTGGAGTCACTCTACGAGAACTACCCACGCGAGAACTTCATGAGCGAGCTCAACCTGCTGGGGAGCCACGACCGCATGCGACTCCTGACGCTTTTGGGGGGCGCCCCCCTGCCCGACGGTCTCTCGGACGACCAGCGTCGCACCTATCGCTTGGACGAGGGGGCGCACGGGCTTGCCGTGAGCAGGCTGTGGGTCGCCGCGTTCCTGCAGATGTGCCTTCCTGGGGTGCCGAGCGTCTACTACGGTGACGAAGCCGGCCTGGAGGGCTACGCCGACCCCTACTGCCGCGCGCCCTTCCCGTGGGGCAGGGAGAATGCCGACTGCTTCAACGTGTACCGCAATGCCATCGCGCTGCGTAAGGCCCTTCCTGTGCTGGTGGATGGTGACTTCGAGCCGTTCGCACCCAATGATGACGTGTTCTGCTTCTGGCGCCGTGACGAGAGCGATGAGGTGTGCGTGTTGGCCAACGGCTCGCGCTCCGAGAGCCATACGATACGCATCCCCACAGGTGAGCTCGAGGTGACGGACGTGATCTCCGGGCGTGTCGTCACGGTCAGGGATGGTGTGGCCGAGGTCTTCCTCTGGCCGCTGGGAACCTCCGTGATCGCGCTCCATCAGGAGCGGCGGCTCCAGAGGCCCATGAGGCGCGGCATGGGGGTGCTCTGCCACGTGACGTCGCTGCCCAACGAGGACCAACCGTCACTGCCCGGAACGCTAGGCGAGCCCGCCCGGCGCTTCGTCGACCGGCTGGCCGAGGGGCATATGCGCTACTGGCAGGTGCTGCCCGTCAACCCCACGGATGGCTTTGGGTCGCCCTATGCGGGCCCCTCCGCCTTTGCGGGCAACGTCTCGCTCATGTGGGGCGTGAGTCCCGATGGCACCACATCGCTTCCCTCCGATCTTGAGCACTCCGTGCCCTATCGTCGCTTTGTGGAGGGGAACGAGTCATGGCTGCTGCCCTATGCCACCTTCATGGCCATCAAGAAGGTGGAGAAGGGCAGGCCCTGGCAGGAGTGGCCCAACAAGTTTCGTACCTGGAAACCCGCCCTCGCCAGTGACAGGCGCCTCGCAGGTGCCGTCGAGCATGAGTGCGCCCTGCAGTTCTTCTTCATGCGCCAGTGGCTGCAGATCCGTGCCTATGCCAACAGGCGAGGCATTCAGATCATTGGTGACGTGCCCATGTACGTCTCGACGGACTCGTCCGACGTCTGGGCCAACCCCGAGCTCTTCGAGCTGGACGCCAAGGGCTATCCTGCCGTGCTGGCCGGCACGCCGCCCGACGCATTTGCCCAGGAGGGCCAGGTTTGGGGCAACCCCACCTACAACTGGTCGCTCATGCGCGCCGATGGGTACTCGTGGTGGCTCCGTCGCCTGGAGCGGGCCTTTGAGCTCTATGACTACGTGCGCCTCGATCACTTCCTGGGGTTCTCGTCGTACTACGCCATTCCCAAGGGCCAATCAGCACGGGCGGGACAGTGGAACTTTGCCTGTGGCCTGGACCTCTTCCGTACGGCCTACCGCAAGTTCGGCCCCCTGCCCGTGGTGGCGGAGGACCTGGGCAGCGTCACGCCTGCCGTGCGTGCGCTCCTGGAGCAGACGGGCTTTCCCGGCATGGACGTCATCCAGTTTGCCGATGAGGACGTGCGTGCGGGGTATCATCCGGCCCCAGACAAGGTGGTCTATAGCTCCACGCATGACACCAACACCCTGCTTGGCTGGGTGGAGGAGCACTTTGGCTTCGACAAGGGCGATCCCGAGGGCATGCGTCAGGCGTGCGAACTGGCGGAACGGCTGGTGGGGGAATGTCTCACGAGTCCGGCGGACGTGGTGATCCTGCCGCTCCAGGACCTGTTGATGCTGGGTGCGAGCGCCCGCATGAACGTGCCGGGCGTGGCGACGGGCAACTGGGGCTGGCAGGCGAGACCGGATGCGCTCGTTGACGCAAGTCATGTGATGTCCGAGCTTGCCAAGTCGAACGACCGTGCCTAGGCGGGGCCCTGCGGGTGTCCTGCCAGGGCGGCGTCCTCCGTGGACCCTGTGCGGGGCGACGTCCGGGGCGCCACCTCGCATCGTACGATTGGGTTGAGATGTTCATAAACCGTGTGGCACACCAGCTGCTCTCGGCACCGGAGCTTGCGCCGCTCATCCATGAGCTCTCCTTGGGGCACGATGCCACACTGGCCGTGGCCCAGAGCGCCCGTCCGCTCATGGCGGCGGCACTCTGGGCATACGGCCCCCGTCCCTGCCTCATGGTGGTCTCGGGCGAGGAGGCGGCCGAGCGCACCGCGCGCGCCCTTGCCGCATGGCTGGGCATGGATGTGGTCGCCCGCTATCCCCAGCGCAGGGATCGCCCATGGGCGGATGTCCCGGCGGACGACGCCGTCATTGGCGCCCGCACGAGTGCCATCATGCGCCTCGCGGCGGGCGAGGCGTGCCTGGTCGTTGCCAGCGCGGCGGCCCTGCTGAGGCGCGTGCCACCCGTCGGGTCCGGCTACTTTGCCTCCAGCACCTTCTCTGTGGGCGACGAGCTGGAGCTTGCGGACATGAGTCGCCTGCTGGTGGGCATGGGCTATGAGGACGCTGGCGACAGCGCCAGCGTGAACGCCCCCGGCAGCTTCCACGTCCACGGCGATGCCGTGGACGTCTTTCCCGCGCAGGCGACCTCACCGGTGCGCATCGAGTTCTTCGGCGACGAGATAGACCGCGTGCGCGGGATGGTGTCATCCACGGGGCAGACCATCGGTGACCTCGAGGGCGTCACGGTGCTGCCCTGTCGCGAGATCGCCCTCACGAGCGAGACCATCGGCGCCGCGCGCAAGGCGCTCTACCATCGTGCGCTGGACTCCACCAAGGTCGCGGCGGATCTCGAGCTCATCGAGCAGGGGTCCGTGGCCCCATCGCTCGACAAGTACCTGGTCGAGCTCTATGGCTCCTCGGCGAGCCCCATCGAGCACATCTCCCGGGACGCGCTTGTGATCCTTGCGGAGCCACGCGCCCTCTTCGATGACTGCCAGCGGGCCACGGACGAGATCGAGGCATCGGCTGCGGCGGCGCACGAGCGCACGGACGGACTGTTCACGCCCCCGCGCGCGTTGGACTTCGGCCACCAGCAGCGCCTGAGCCTCTCGTCCCTCATGCGCTCGGGCGCTGCGACCACGGCCGAGCTTGAGGTGCGCCAGCCCTCCATCGCCGGCTCCGACGCCAAGCTGCTGAGTCGCGTGCGGCAGCTTACCCAGGACGGCTCGTCCGTGGTCTTTGCCGTGCCCGACCGCGCGGCACGCGAGGCGCTGGAGCTGAGCCTCACCGACGAGGGCATCGCGCTGCAGGAGTCGCTGGGCACGGCCCCCGAGAACGCCGTGCCCGTTGCGTCAGAGGCGGCCAGGCGGGACGTCGCCCCCCTCAGGCGGGGCATGGTCACGTTCTTCGATGCCCCGGTGCCCGCGGGCATCGTGGTGCCCGCGGCGCGCCTGGCGGTGCTCTCGGTGTCCGACCTCACGGCACGCCGCGCGCGCCACCAGCGTTCGCGCCGCGTGGACCCCACTGCCGTCACGTTCCCGTTCAAGCCCGGTGACTATGTGGTGCACGCCACCCATGGCATCGCGCTCTTCTCCCGGATCGTGCGCCAGGAGGTTGGGGGCCGCGAGCGCGACTACTTCCTGCTCGAGTATGCGGGTGGCGACAAGCTCTTCGTGCCTCTGGAGCAGGTTGACCGCGTTACGCGCTATGTGGGGCCCGACGGCAGCGCGCCCAGGCTCACGCGGCTCAACACAGCGGACTGGTCGCGTGCCACAGGCAAGGCGCGCACGAGCGCCAAGAGGCTCGCCTTCGACTTGGTGGACCTCTACACGCGCCGCTCGGCCGTGCGGGGGCACGCCTGTTCGCCCGACACACCGGCCCAGGCCGAGATGGAGGCGAGCTTCCCCTATCGGCTGACGCCCGACCAGGCCTCCGCCATCGCGGACATCAAGGCCGACATGGAATCAACGAGACCCATGGATCGTCTGCTCTGCGGTGACGTGGGCTTTGGCAAGACGGAGGTGGCCCTGCGCGCCGCCTTCAAGTGCTGCCAGGATGCGCGACAGGTGATGGTGCTGTGTCCCACGACGATCCTGGCGCAGCAGCACTTCGAGACGTTCAATGCGCGCTTTGCCCCCTTTGGCCTCGACGTCAAGGTGCTCTCGCGCTTCGTGACGCCCGCCTGGCAGCGCCGCGCGCTCGAGGGCTTCCGCGAGGGCACGGTGGACGTGCTCATCGGCACGCACCGCCTGCTCTCCGCAGATGTGAGCCCACATGACCTGGGACTCGTGATCATCGACGAGGAGCAGCGCTTTGGCGTGCAGCACAAGGAGCAGCTCAAGAACATGCGGGAGCAGGTGGACGTGCTCACGCTCTCCGCCACGCCCATACCGCGCACCATGCAGATGGCCATGAGCGGCGTGCGCGACATGTCGCTCATCCTCACGCCGCCACCGGGACGCCTGCCCGTGAAGGTGACGGTCGGCGAGTGGGATCCCGACGTGGTCTCCGACGCCATCCGCAGCGAGATCGAGCGCAGGGGCCAGGTCTACTACGTGAGCAACCGCGTGCACACCATCGAGGACGCCGTCGAGCGCGTGCGCGAGGTGGCACCCGAGGCCTGCATCGGCGTAGCGCACGGCAAGATGGGTGCCGCTCAGGTGGAGGATGTGATGCTACAGTTCTCGGAGCACGAGATCGACGTACTCGTGGCCACCACCATCATCGAGAGCGGCATCGACAACCCGCACACCAACACACTCATCATCGAGGATGCGCAGCGCCTGGGCCTCGCACAGCTCTACCAGCTCAAGGGTCGCGTGGGGCGCGGGCGGCAGCAGGCGTACGCCTACTTCATGTTCCCGGCCGACCAGCCGCTCACGCCCGAGGCGACCGATCGCCTTACGGCCATCAACGAGTACCAGGACCTGGGGAGCGGCATGCGCATCGCCATGCGCGACCTCGAGATCCGCGGTGCCGGCTCCCTCATGGGCGCCGAGCAGCACGGCAACCTCTCCAGCGTGGGCTTCGACCTCTTCACGCAGATGCTGGGCCAGGCCGTGGCCGAGGCGCGTGGGGAGGGCGGCGACGTGGAGCTCTCCGAGGTCACCATCAACCTCCCGGCGGACTTCTACCTGGCGGAGGAGTACCTGCCCGAGGTGGACCGGCGCGTGCTCGCCTACCGGCGGCTCGCCGCCGCCACGGAGCTCGCCGTCGTGGATGCGCTGCAGCGGGATCTGGAGGACAGCCACGGTGCGTTGCCGCTGGCGGGCAGGAACCTCTTCGACCGCGCGCGCATCCGCATCCGTGCGGAGCGCCTGGGGGTGACCTCGGTCTCGCTGACGAACGGTCGGCTCATCTACCAGGGTGCGGAGCTCACGCGCCAACAGGCGCTCGCGTTCAAGGGGCGGCGCGGCATCTACCAGCCCAAGAGCAAACGGCTCTCGTACCCGTTCCACACGGGCAGGGAGGAGCTGCTGCCCGCGGCCCTCGGCGTGCTCGAGGAGATGGGTGGCGATGACGAGGCGTAGGGACGGGAACGGACTGTCTTTCTTGGCCATATCGGTCTATACTATGGTCTAGAAACAGCCCTGTTTTTAGGCGAATGAAGGGGGAACCATGAGCGCATCTATTGAGACGACGCTCACCGTGGGCATGTCGGATGCAAAGACGCACTTCTCCAAGCTCACGGCACAGGCCAACCGCAGCGGGCACAGCGTCACGGTGTTCAAGAACAACAGGCCCTGGGTGGAGATCCGGCCGCTGGCTGTGGAGGATGGGGTTCCGCCTGAGACGCGTTGGGCCATGCACGAGGCTGATGGGCTTGCGGATGACTCCTCGCACAAGACCTATCAGACTGCCGAGAGCCTGTTCTCGGCCCTCGGCATGTAGCGCAGACCGTATATGATGCGTCATATACTCCGCGCTTTCTGCGGGATGTGAAGGTCTGCAAGAGACGGCACTGGAACATGGAGGCCCTCAAGACGGCCATCTCCGACCTACTTGCGAGCGATGAGACGAGTCTGAGTCCACGCTATCGTGCCCATGCCCTGACCGATGCCCTCGAGGGGTATCGTTCCTTGCATGTGGGCTCGGCACCAAATCCCCCAAAGGACAAGTGGGTACTGATGTACCGGCTGTCGGGGCACGAGGTCATCCTTGTGCGTACGGGCACACATGACGAGGTCTACGGAAAATAGACGGCTGTCATACCGCTGGAGCTCGCTTACGGCACGCTGTCCCAGAAGCGCCAGCTTGACGTGGCCATTGATGTCTGTGTTGGGCGGTGCGGACCGTATCGGCTGTCCCTTCGAGCGTCCAGATGTATTCAACAATAACAAAACATCTATAATGACTATGATATTATGCTGAACCAAGAGAGGCTTGGAAGGTCTTTCCTCACTCGTCGAGAGGGGTTCGGTAGCTATGACCATTCAGGAAGAGGTAGCAAGCGTCGTCTCCCAGCTGCTTGCCAGTCATGAGATCAAGCGCGTTGCCTGGGTTGCCGCGGGTGGGTCGTTCGGGGGCTTCCACGCTGCCCACTACTTCATGGAGCGCGAGGCGAAGACGATTCCCTCGGCCACCTATACCAGCAACGAGTTCGTGCTGGCGCCGCCCGCCTATCTCGATGAGCACACGCTCGCCATCATCTGCTCCATGCGCGGCACCAAGGAGACCTGCGAGGCGGCCCGGGTTGCGAAGGAACACGGTGCCGCGACCATCGCACTCTACGTCAATGAGTCCGAGCTCACCGACATCTGCGACCAGCGCATCGCCTACGAGTCCATCGCCCTGGACGAGTCTCGTACCGAGCGCGTCAACTCCAGCATCGCTCTGCAGCTTGCCATGACCCTGGTTCAAAAGACCGAGGGCTACGCCGACTACGACGTGGCCATGCGGGCCTTCGACGTCGTCGACGCCATCTATCGCAAGGCCGTCGCCTACACCCAGCCCCTTGCTAAGAGCTGGGCGGAGCAGGTTGCCGGTGAGAAGACCATCTACGTCATGGGTTCCGGCCCGGCCTATGGCTCGGCCTACATCTTTTCGATCTGTAACATCGAGGAGATGCTGCAGATCGACTCGCCCACCATCAACTGCTGTGAGTTCTTCCACGGGCCCTTTGAGGTGCTGGACAAGGCGAAATCCGTCTTCCTGCTGATGAGCGTGGGCCGCTGCCGCGCGGCGGATGAGCGTGCCCTCAGCTTCCTCAAGCGTTACGGTGGCCAGAAGGTCTACATCCTAGACGGCAAGGAGATAGGCCTCAACGATCTCCCTGATACCGTTTCGGAATATTTCAACCACGTGCTCTTCTCGCCCATCCTGAACAACGTGTACATGCGGGCGCTTTCCGCGACCACCTCCAAGGACTACCTGACACGTCGCTACATGTGGAAGGTCGAGTACTAACTCCCTCTCCGCTGGGCTGCGATTCTCTGCCGCTTACCCTGCTCTTGCGCACAGGGAGTTACTACTGTGCTAGACATATATAACGACTAGAACGTCATGATGCATCATGAAAAGGAGGGACAAGCTATGAACCAGATCATCCTTGCATCCCACGGCGAGTTGGCGCTTGGCGCGCTAGACACCGTCCACATGATCGTGGGGGAGGCTCCCAACGTGCATGCGGTCACGCTCGGGCGTGATGACATGCAGCCCATCACCGCGGAGGTGGAGCGCCTCATGGCGTCGTTTGCCGCTGATGATGCCGTCTACGTCCTCACGGACATGCTGGGCTCCAGCGTCAACAACTCAATGGTCGAGCTCATGGCCCAGGACAAGGACATCACGGTGATCTCGGGCATGAACATGCCCCTGATCCTTACGCTCGTCATGAGCGATGTGCCGCTCGCCGAGAGCGATGTGCGCGGCCTTATCGCCGAGGGCCGTCGCGGCATCGTTGACTGTGCGCACCCCGAGGAGGAAGTCGACGTCAACCCTGTTGCAACGCCTGCGGCCGGGAGGGGAGGCGCGTCCAGAATCGAGCTCGTTCGCCTGGACTATCGTCTGCTGCACGGCCAGGTCGTCTTCTCCTGGGTGGGCAAGACCGGGGTCAACCGCATCATCATCGTGGACGATGCGTCCGCAAACGATGCGGTGAAGAAGGGCGCGCTCAGGCTCGCCAAGCCCGCCAACGTCCGCCTCAACGTCTTTACCGTCGAGCGGGCCCTCTCCAAGATGGATAAGCTCAACACCCTGGGCGACAAGGTCATGTTCATCTTCGGCAACACGCGAGAGCTGCTCGAGTTCTCCCAGCGCCACAGGTTTGCCGAGGTCAACTATGGGGCAACGGCAAACAGGGAAGGCGCCAGGCAGTATGGCGGCAAGGACGGGTCGGTGTTCCTGGACGCCAGGGAGCGGGCCGACACCCAGGCACTGCTCGACCTGGGCACCAAGATCTACGTGCAGCAGACCCCCGCGTACAGGCGCGTGGAGCTGAATGGCATCTAGGCACTCTCCCCGTCAGTGAGCGCCTTGGAAAGGCATCTCGAAAGGAGAAAGACATGAGTTCGCTTGTTAGTGCGATTCTCGTCGGCCTCGTCGGCGTGTTCTGCATGCTCGACTCGCGCCTGCTTGGTCGCCTTAACTTCGAGCAGCCGCTCATCGGAGCCACGCTTGTGGGCATCGTGCTTGGGGACCCTGCGACGGGCCTTGCCGTTGGTGCCGCGACGGAGCTCGTGAGCATGGGGCTTGTGGCCGTTGGTGCTGCGGTCCCGCCCGATATGGTCCTCGGGGGCATTGTCGCCTCCGCCTTTGCCTGCCTCACCGGCGCCAGCGCTGAGACGGCAATGACCATCGCCATCCCCATCGCGGTCTTGGGCCAGCTGCTGGGCATCGTCTTCCGCTCCGTCATCGCCATCCTCACCCACAGAGCCGATGCCGCGATTTCGGAGGGCAGGTTCAAGCAGGCTACCAACATGCACATCGTCGTGGGCACCATTCTCTACTCCCTCATGTACTTCGTGCCCATCTTCTTTGCCGTGTTCCTGGGCACCGACGCGGTCCAAGCGGTCGTGGACCTAATTCCCGAGTGGCTCTCTACCGGCCTCAATGTCTCCGCCATGCTCCTCACCGCCTACGGCCTCGCGCTCCTGCTCTCCCTCATGCTCAACAGGAAGATGGCCGCATTCTTGGCGCTGGGCTTCCTGCTTGCCTCGTACCTCGGGCTCTCCGTCACCGCCGTGTCGCTCATCGCCGTGTGTCTCGCCGTGATCCTGCTGGGCGTGAGACATCGCGAGGGCGGAAGCGCACGGCTTGTATCAGCGGGACCCGACAATGCCGATTACGATCCGCTCGAAGATGACGACGAGTAAGGGGGACACGACCATGGCAGACTCCACCACGCACAGCCAGGCGCTCGCCGCCTCGGACGTGCCTGAGAACAAGAAGCTGAGCGAGTTCTTCTGGCGCTCCTGGGCCATCCAGGACTCCTGGAACTACGAGCGGCAGATGAACATGGGCTTCCTCTATGGCATCGCACCCACCATCGACCGCTGCTACCCCAATGCCGACCACGACCCCAAGGAGCTGGAACGCAAACAGGAGGCCTACGAGCGACACATGGCCTTCTACAACTGCACCCCGCAGACCAGCGCGTTCGTGCTCGGCCTGTCGGCCTCTATGGAGGAGGAGTACGCGAAGGCCCCCGGCATCGTCGACCCCGATAGCATCAACGCCATGAAGACGGCGCTCATGGGCCCGCTGTCGGGCATTGGCGACTCGTTCTTCCAGGGCACCATTCGCGTCATCGCCTTTGGCCTCGGCGTCTCCCTTGCCCAGCAGGGGTCGTTCCTCGGGCCCATCCTCGCCATGGCCATCTCGATCATCCCCTCGGTGCTTATCACCTGGTTTGCCGGGAAGATCGGCTATGAGGGTGGCGCGAGGTACCTTGACAGGCTGCAGGGTGACACCATGGAGAAGGTCATGTACGCCTGCGGCATCGTCGGCCTCATGGCGGTGGGAGGCATGATAGCCACACTCGTCGGCGCCACGACCCCGGCGACCTTCGCGGACGGCACGCTCGTGCTCCAGGACGTCCTCGACTCCATCATGCCACAGATGATTCCGCTCGCCCTGACCATGCTCTTCTACGTGCTCATCAAGAGGGACGTCAGGAGCGGCTGGCTGCTCATCATCGCCATCGTGGGCGGCGTCGCCCTCTCAGCCCTGGGCGTCCTTGCCTAGCCATCAGTTGGTTTCCAGATACGACCGACCTTCCAAGGAGGATCACAGCATGTACGAGATCGACCTCACTCTGCCCAAGACCATCGTCGCCGACGTCTTGTCCAGGCACGCCATCGACTCGGTTGCCTTCGTCGGCTGCGGGGCCTCGATGTCCGAGCTCTATCCCGCCAAGTACTTCCTGGCCAACAACACCAAGACCCTCAACGTCCAGCTCTTCACGTCCAACGAGTTCAACTATGACACGCCTGCCTGGGTGGGCCCCAACACCTTCGTGGTCACCTGCTCACTGGGCGGCTCCACCCCCGAGACCGTGGCTGCCAACAAGACCGCCAAGGCCCTCAGTGCCCCCGTCACCGCCATCACGCACGTCGCGGGCTCCCCACTCGCCGAGGGCGTCGACCATGTGGTCATCCACGGCTTCGAGGAAAACTACGCCGCCAAGGTCGAGAAGATGGGCTATGCCCTGGCGCTTGCCGTCGAGCTCCTCCAGCAGTTGGAGGGCAGCGACCTCTACAATGACATGATTGGTGGCCTTGGCAAGATCTTCAAGCTCTCCGAGGACGCGGCCGAGCATGCCGGCAGGGCCGCCCACCAGTTTGCCCAGGACTACAAGAACGAGCGGGGCATCTACGTGCTGGGCTCCGGAGCCAGCGCCAAGGTCGCCTATTCCACCTCCATGTTCCTCCTCTCTGAGATGCAGTGGCTCGACTCCGGCTCATACAACTCCGGCGAATACTTCCACGGGCCCTTCGAGCTCACCGAGAGGGACAAGCCCTATCTGCTATTCATGTCCGACGGCGCCACCCGCGCCATGGACGCCCGCGCCCTCACCTTCATGCAGCGCTTCGGTGCCAAGGTCACCATCATCGACGCCAAGGACTATGGCCTGTCTGGCATGGTGGGTGACAGGGTCGCCACGTACTTCAGCCCCTTCGTGCACACGGCCGTCATGCGCGTCTTTGCCGAGCAGCTTGCCGAAGCCCGTCAGCACCCGCTGACCCTGAGGCGCTACATGTGGAAGCTCAGCTACTAGTGGGTGGGTCCCTTGCTTGACAGACGTTGTGGGGGCGGGCTGCAGCCATGGTCCGCCCCGTTCTTGGGAGGGCACGATGGCCAAGGCGGTCCTCTTCGACATGGACGGCGTTCTGGCGTTCACGGAGCAGTTCTACAACCAGCGCCGCGTAGACTACCTTGCGGAGCATGACCTTTTCCTTGACGAGGTCCCGGACTTCTCGGGCTCAGATGATGCTGCCATGTGGGAGGCGCTCATACCGGACGATGCCGGTCGCCGCCGGCGACTCCATGCGGGGTACGAGGAGTACTCCCGGGCACACCCCACGCCGTGGGCTGCGGTCGCCAACCCCCAGGCGGCAACCACGTTTGGCCTCTTGCGTCGTCGGGGCATCAGGGTGGCGATCTGCTCGTCGTCCCCGCGTGCCCTCGTGGACGAGCTCGTGGTGGCGCTGGACCTCGAGGGTCTCGTTGACTGTACGATGAGCGGTTACGACTTCTCCGAGTTCAAGCCCTCACCCGAGATCTACCTGCGCACCATGGGCGGTCTCGGCGTGTCTGCCGACCAGTCGATCGTGGTGGAGGACTCCCCCATTGGCATTGCTGCGGGCAAGCGCTCCGGCGCGCTCGTGTGCGCCCTGAGGCCTCCGGCGGGCGTGAGGTTGGATCAGTCGGGGGCCGACGTCATCATCGACCATCTCATGGATGTAGTACCCTTGGCGATGTCTGGTCGTGTGCCCCGTCAATAACGAGTATCATGACCAGATGAGTCCGAGATGTGTAAGTGGGGGCGTCCCCGGAGACGCGTCCTGCAAGGAGGAAGAGGGTGGCAGGTATGGTCAGCACGACTCCCCTCTACCAGAGGATCTACGACGATCTCAAGGCGGCCATCAAGAGTGGCAGCTATCAGCAGGGCGACAGGATCCCCTCCGAGGCCGAGCTAAGCCAGAAGTACTCGGTAAGCCGTATCACCGTTCGCCGTGCCATAGAGGACCTCTGCTCAGATGGCTACCTCATGAAGATGCAAGGGCGCGGGACCTTTGTGGGCACGCGGCATCTGAGCAGTCGCCTTGCGCAGACGCGTGACACCCGGAGCTTCACGGAACTCTGTGCCGAGATCGGAGCACAGCCGGGCTCGCACGTGGTCGACCGCCAAATTGTACCCGCGCGTCCGGACGAAGTGAAGTTCTTCGGACTCGGCAAGGGTGCCCTGCTCCTCTTCGTCAGGCGCGTTCGCATGGCGGATGGCCTTCCCATCGGTGACGAGCGTGTGCTCATCCCCTATGACTGGGCGGCCGATCTCCTCACGGCTCCCCTCGAGAACCGGTCCATCTTCGATGCCATCGAGGGGCTGATTGGGCGTCGCCCCCACTCCACGTCGGTGTGGACGGTCAACGCGGGACGCGCCTCCACCGAGCAGGCGGCCCTTCTCGGCATTTCCGCTGGTGACCCCATGCTCAACAGTGAGACGTACTATGTAGACAAGGATGGCAGACCCGTCTGCATCAGCCGCGACTACTTCGTGGGTGGTCGCTACGAATTGGATCTGGCATAAGGCCTCCCAACGGGGCTGGGACAGGTTCGGATTCACACCGTAGACACGCTAGGTACTCGGCCACGCCGTCGTGCGTGTCGACGGGACTCCGCGCGGGGCTGCATCGACCATCCGGGTGCGCGCAGACGGGGACGCCGATGGGAGGTCTAACGTCTGTCGCCCTTCGCCTCGTGCTAGTTAAGGTGCCGCTTGCCGTTCTTTCGGCAGTTTAAATTCAATGACATAAAAGCGAGTCTATAAATAGGTTCCTTACGTGTTCGCACAGTGCAGTTCCATGCCAGCCGCTGGCATGGGTGAGGAGGCGATGGGGTATGGCACATCCGATACGTTCGATTGCGTCACAGGGGCGGGGCACGGCATTGGTTCCACAGAAGAGCGGCGTGCTTGCCTCGGCGTCACGGTTCGCGCGCGACCAGAAGCATGGTGAGGAGCCGCGCCTCATCGTCGTGTGTGCCGAGCCGGGGTTCCAGAAGACGGCGTTGATGGACTCCGTCCTTCTCCTCGAAGCTCAGGCTGGGGCGACGATCAGGCGCGTGGAGCTGGGTCCGGGCAGAGAGGAAGGTGCCGCCATGCGCCTGACGCGCCTCTCTCGCGAGGTGGTTGGCTTGCGCCAGCGCGGGCCGAGGGTTGCCGTCGGCGTGACCCTGTCGGGCAGCCTCTCCGAGGCCGATGTCGCGCGAGAGGCGCGCGCCCTGCGCAAGATGACGACTGCCGGTTGTCTGGTCATGGCGTGCATGAGGCCCGAGGCGCTCGACCTCTACGAGGCGCTTCGCGAGGCCATTCACCTCGACTGCCATGACCTGATGGGACTCGCCGCATCCGACTATGAGTATGGGTCGGGGCTCACGTATGGGATTCCGCGCCTTCTGGATGCCCTGACCTTTGATGACCTTGCCTGGGAGGGCCGATTTGGGCGGGGCTCATGCCCGGGGAAATACGCATCGGCCGTGTGCGATGTCGTCAGGGGATGCCTCCGTGACACGCTGATCGACGAGGAGCTCTCGCTGCGGCTCGTCATGGTGCTCCTGGGCACGGGTACCTACGATGACCTTGCGATGGTCCTGCCGCGACTGGACGACGAGGCGCTGCAGTGGCTTCATGACACGTGCCCCCTTTTGGGCATCGACCCCCTGCGGGAGTCCTTTGCCGTTGCGGGATGCAGGGAGGACGAGGTGATGGCGTTCTGCATTCCCTCGCTGAGGCCGCTGTGCGCGTCGCGGGAGCATCTTTTGGGCGCCGTGGTTCGCGCGCTCTGCGCGCAGGGTAGGCTTGCGCGTGCGGAGCTCCTCACGGCCATCCTTTCCGATGAGGCGGAGCTGTGCGAGATAGGGCAGGCATGGGGCATCGAGTTCCTCATGGCGGGAAGGGCCGACGCCCTCGGCAGGGCGCTGCGCATCTCCGTCGAGGCGGGGCGGGACCAAGACGTGGACAGCGTGCTCGTTGACCAGGCACTGCGCGAGCTGTGTGACCACTTTGAGATGGCCGCGGCGGGGCGCGAGCGCCTGTGCGACCTGACGGGGCTCAGCGCGCGGCAGACGGAGGCGCTCGACCTGGTGGAGGCGCTGGGCGCCTGCAGGGACGTATGGGCCAAGAGCAGGAGGTCCCGTCGCCTGGTGTCCAAGGCGCCGCCCGACCATCGGGTGCGCTCCCTGGCCATCCATCGAAAGGTCCTTGCCTATCTGTTTGACGGCCGCTTCCGTGACACCTACGCCCTCCTATTGAACAACGTGCAGCGCCGAAGCGTCGACACTTTGTGCGGTGCGCTCCTGTGCCTGGACTTCTGCATTGCGGAGCGGTTTGCCGTGGGGGCCGAGGATGCGAACGCCCTGCGTGACGTGCGCCGCGCGGAGCGTGTCGTGCATGACGTCTCGCCGGGTCGGTTGGGGTGCTACGCCGACGCCATCGGTGACTCGTTTGCGGTGCTCTACAAGGGGGCCGAGCGGCTGCCCCAGGCAGAGCGACTCATCTCGTGCTCGAGCGTCTGCCAGGACGTCCTGGCGGAGGCGTGCCTGCTCTGCGTGGCGGCGATTGCCGATGCGCGGTCGGCAAAGCCCGCGCGCGCCCATGTGCGTGCGGAGCGGGCCCGCACCCTCGCCCGTCGCATGTGCGTCGCTTTTCTCGAGGACGTGGCGACGCTCGTCGACGTTGCCGCACGCCTGCAGCTTGGCGAGGCGCCTCGCGCCCTATCCGCATGGCTCGCCGGAGAGGTGGAAGGGAACGCCCGAGCGAGGACGTCCCCGCTGCTCGATCTGACCCATTGCCTGCTAGGCGTCGCGGATGGGATGGACATGGGCGACGTATGCCTGAAGGAGCTGGATCGATCGCAGCTGCCCCACGAGCTGGTCTGGGCGCTCGACGTTGCGGTTGGCTGCTCGGGAAGGGGCGGTGGCCTTCTCTACGACGCCCTGCCACCCGCCTGGTCGCTCGTCCTGGGAGACAGGCCGCATCCGCCGCAGCCGGCCCCGGGGCCCCCAGGATCCGTAGCCGAGAAGCCCGAGGCACCGACTCCCTCTGACCATGCCATCATGAGGCTCGATGGCGAACCTGCCGCCGCGTACGAGGACGGGCACATCCACATCAGGATCCTTGGCGGCTTTGCACTCGAGGTCGACGGCGTCCCCGTGAATCCGAACAGGCTCAATGCCCGCCATGCCCGCGAACTGCTGGTGCTCCTTTCGCTTGCCAAGGGGCACAAGGTACGAAAACGGGACGCCTTGCTTGCCATCTGGGGTGACATCGACTATGTGAAGGGTCGTCAGAGGCTGTACGAGTCCATATCCGTCGTGCGCAGGGCGGTGCGAACCGTACGGGATGGCCTCGAGCCCATTGTGAGCAGCAGGTCGGAGGGGACCATCTGCCTCAACCGGTGCTGCGTCGTCTGCGATGTGGACGAATTCGAGGAAGAGGCCGTGCTCTCCATATCGGGTGACGGAGATGACCGGGGCGCGGTTGCACACAGCTGCAACGCGCGGCGCTCCTACGGCGCCGGACCCGCTGTCGCGTTCGATGACGTGACGGGCATCGCCCGCAGAAGGACGCATCGTCTCAAGGAGCTGCTCGTGAGCGCGCTCTCGGCTGGGGGCCGGGCGGCCCTCAGACAGGGCAGGCCCTATCTCGCCTCGCAGCTGTCTCGCGAGGCCCTCGGCGGCGAGCCCCAGCGCGAGGACGCCGCCCTCTGCCTGGTGGCATCCCTCACGCAGCTGGGCAGGGCCAAGGAGATCGAGGCCCTGCGCGATGCCTATCGGCGACAGACCGCCCGTGGCACGCGCAGGGCCTCCAAGATGTTGGACCAGGCGTTCGATGACGCGCTCGAGGCATAGGCGCACGGTGGCGAGGGCTCAGGTCAGCACATGCTGTTTTCATGGCAGGGCGGACGTACAGGGGATAGACCAAAGCCAATTGATAAAGTATCGAGGAATACGCGTGTGGCCCGTTCGGCGGAACGGGCCCTCCTCGAGAGGCAAAAAAAGGACGTCCTATGGCCAATCTCTTCACACGCCTTCTCTCTCGTGGTGCCGACAGGCAGCTTCGGGAGTTCCAGCAGACGGTCGATCAGATCAACGATCTCTCCGATGAGTTTGGGGACATGAGCGACGACGAGCTGAGGTCCATGACGGGGGAGCTCCGGGAGCGCTATCGGAACGGCGAGACGCTCGACGACCTGTTGCCCGAGGCCTTTGCCACGGTGCGTGAGGCCTCCGAGCGCACGCTGGGCATGCGCCACTTCGACGTGCAGCTCATCGGTGGCATCACGCTGCACAAGGGCATGATCGCCGAGATGCGCACGGGCGAGGGAAAGACGCTCGTCTCCACGCTGGCCGGGTACCTCAACGCCATTCCAGGTGATGGCGTGCATATCGTGACGGTCAACGACTACCTGGCCAAGCGCGACAGCGAATGGATGGGTGGCATCTATGAGTTCCTGGGCATGTCGGTCGGCCTCATCCAGAACGGTATGAGGCCCGACCTCAAGAGGCCTGCCTATGAGGCGGACGTCACGTATGGGACCAACTCCGAGTTTGGCTTCGACTACCTGCGCGATAACATGGTCACCCAAGCGGACATGCGCGTCCAGCGTGGGCATCACTATGCCATCGTCGATGAGGTGGACTCCATCCTCATCGACGAGGCACGCACCCCCCTCATCATCTCTGGTGCCGGCACCAAGTCGGCAAGCACCTACAAGGACTTCGCGCGTGCCGTGCGCGGCCTTACGGCCGATGTCGACTACGAGCTGGACGAGGCCAAGCACACCATCGCCGCCACGGAGGTGGGACTGCGCAAGATAGAGCGCAGGGTGGGCATCGACGACATCTACTCCGATCCGTCCGGCCAGCTCGTCAACCACCTGCAGCAGGCGCTCAAGGCGCAGTACATGTTCCATCGCGACCAGCAGTACATGGTCGTCGATGGCGAGGTGAAGATCGTCGACGAGTTCACGGGGCGCGCCATGGAGGGCAGGCGCTACTCCGAAGGCCTGCACCAGGCCATCGAGGCCAAGGAAGGCGTCTACATTCGCGAGGAGAACCAGACGCTTGCCACGATCACGCTGCAGAACTACTTCCGCCTGTACGAGAAGCTCGCCGGCATGACGGGCACCGCCATGACCGAGGATGCCGAGTTCCGGGAGATCTATGACCTGCCGGTGCAGGTGATCCCTCCCAACAGGCCCATCATCCGCGTCGATCACGACGACCTCGTGTATCAGAATGTCGGTGCCAAGTTCGATGCCGTGGCGGACGACGTCGAGGAGCGTCACGAGAACGGTCAGCCCTGTCTGGTTGGGACGGTCTCCATCGAGAGTTCCGAGAGGCTCTCGCGCATCCTCGACAAGCGGGGCATCGCCCACGAGGTCCTCAATGCCAAGCACCATGAGCGCGAGGCGCAGATCGTGGCGCAGGCCGGTCGTGAGGGCGCCGTCACCATTGCCACCAACATGGCCGGTCGTGGCACGGACATCCTTCTGGGGGGCAACCCTGAGGAGCTCGCGCGCGAGCACCTGCGCGAGCAAGGCTACTATGCACCGGAGGCCGAGGGCGAGGAGCCCCTGGAGCCCAGCGAGGAGGAGTACGAGGCCGCGCTGGACGAGGCTCAGGGGATCTGTGCCGAGGAGCGTGAGCACGTGATCGAGGTGGGTGGCCTCTGCGTGCTGGGCACCGAGCGCCATGAGTCGCGACGCATCGACAATCAGCTGCGCGGCCGCTCCGGGCGTCAGGGCGATCCTGGCGAGACCCAGTTCTACCTCGCACTCGACGATGACCTCATGCGTCTGTTCGGCGGAGACCGCATGGACAGGATCGCGGCCATGATGTCCCGCTATGACATGCCCGAGGATGTGCCCATCCAGGCGAAGATGGTCACCAGGGCGGTCGAGGGCGCACAGCGCAAGGTGGAGGAGATAAACTTCTCCATGCGCAAGAACGTGCTCGATTACGACGACGTCATGAACAAGCAGCGCCAGGTCATCTATGAGGAGCGCAACAAGATCCTGGACGGCAAGGATCTCGTCGCCCATGTGATAGAGGTGCTCGCCGACACCGTTGGCCGCCGTGTGCAGGAGTTCTGCCCCGAGGGTGCAGACCCCGAGGAGGACTGGGACGTCACGGGCCTGCGGAAGTGGATGCGCGAGCTCACGGGCAGGGACGATGTGCCCGAGGTGCACGACGACGAGGACACGGCACGCCTCATCGAGCGCTTCACGGACTACGTGAGCACCTGCTACCGCGAGAAGTCCGAACGCCTCTCCGACGAGATCATGCAGGCCCTCTCCGCCCAGGTGATGCTTCGCGTGATCGACACGCGGTGGATGACCTACCTGCAGGAGATGGACTATCTCAAGACGGGCATTGGCCTTCGGGGATTTGGCCAGCGCGACCCGCTCGTGGAGTACAAGACCGAGGCCTACGCCGCCTTTACCGAGCTTGTGAACACCATGTACGAGGACTTCCTGCGCACGATCCTGCGCATCGAGCTCGCCCCCCAGGTGCAGGCACAGATGGACGCGTCCGAGGACGGCGGCCTGCGTGGTGCGAGGTTCTCGGGCCCCGCCGATGTCGATGGCGACCAGGGCTCCCTGCCGGCCTCACGCGGAGCCGCTGGCGGTCGGCGAGGCTCCGAGGCCGCCCCCGCCACGTCCAAGCCGAAGACCTACCGCAAGGCCGATGACCCCGACCCCTATGCCAACGTCGGACGCAACGACCCCTGCCCCTGTGGCAGTGGCAAGAAGTTCAAGAACTGTCACGGTAGGAACCGCTAGATGGAAGAGGTCAGCGAGGCTCGCATCGAGGGGATGCGCGAGCGTATCGACCGGGTGGAAGGCTACCTCCACCTCGACGAGAGGCGCGTGCGCGTGAGGGAGCTCGAGGCACAGAGTGCGCGCCCGGACTTCTGGAACGATGCCGCCAGCGCGAGCAAGGCGATGGGCGAGCTCACCCAGGCCAGGGAGGACATCGCCCGCATCGAGGCAGCACGTGCGGGCCTGGAGGACGTGCAGGCGGCGTTCGAGCTGGCACAGGAGGCGGGTGACGACTCCCTGCTCGACGAGGCGGCACGGCAGATGAGGCGTCTGGAGGACGACCTCTCCGACCTTGAGCTTGCCAGTTGGTTTACCGACGAGTTCGATCATGGCGACGCCATCGTGACCATCACGCCGGGGCAGGGGGGCCTCGAGGCCCAGGACTGGTGCGGGATGCTCTTCCACATGTACCTGGCCTACTGCGACCGCCGGGGGTGGAAGGTCACGGTCAACGACGCGCCGGTCGCCGAGGTCATCGGCCTCGACCGTGCCACCTTCACCGTCTCGGGCAAGAACGCCTACGGCATGCTGCGTGGCGAGCGGGGCGTGCACCGCCTGGTGCGCATCTCCCCCACGGACCTCAAGAAGCGGCGACAGACCACGTTTGCGGGCGTGGAGGTGCTCCCCGTGCTCCCCGATGACGTACAGGTGGACATCGACCCCAAGGACCTGCGCGTCGACGTCTTCCATGCCACCGGGCACGGGGGGCAGGGCGTCAACACCACCGATTCCGCCGTGCGCATCACGCATCTTCCCACGGGTACCGTGGTCACCTGCCAGAACGAGCGGAGCCAGCTCCAGAACAAGGCCTTTGCGATGAGCATCCTGCGCAGCCGCCTCTTTGAGCAGGAGCTCGCCAGGCGCGAGGCGGAGCTTGACGAGCTGCGCGGGCCCAAGCACGACATCGGCTTCGGCAACCAGATAAGGAGCTACGTGCTCTATCCCTACCAGCTGGTCAAGGACCTGCGGACGGGCGTGGAGACGGGCAACGTCGACTCCGTGCTCTCCGGTGGTGACCTCGACAGGTTCATCGTGGGATACCATCGCTGGGCGGTGGGGGAGCACGACGATGCCTAGGGTTGGGGCGCGCTCGCTTGCGCGCAGGGTCTTCCTCATACTCGCGGGATCCTTCGTGTTCGCCCTGGGCGTCGACATGTTCGAGATTCCCAACGGCCTTGCCGCGGGCGGGCTCACGGGCCTTGCCACCATCACGTCCGCGGCTGCTGCCCAGGTGGGCATAACGTTGCCGGTGGGCATCCAGACCATCGCCATGAATGCGGTGCTCCTGCTCTATGTGTACGTCTCCACGCGCGATGTGAGCTATGTCGCCCAGAGCGTGCTGGGGATCCTCGCCTCGGGCTTCCTCACGGACGCCCTGGCGCCCGTGGTGCCCCTTCCCACCCAGGGACAGCTGCTCATCTCCGCCATCTGGGGTGGCGTCATCGTGGGCGTGGGCCTTGGCATCGTGTTCTTGAGCGGTGGCAACACGGGCGGCACCGACATCGTGTGCCAGCTGGTCGCGCGCAGGACGGGCATATCGCTCGGCGCCCTCACCATGATCGTCGATGGCGCCATCATGCTGGTGTCCATTCCCGTGTTCTCGCTCACCAACGCCCTCTATGCAGGCGTTGCCCTCTTTGTGGCCGGCCGTGTGGTGGACACGGTAGTGGAGGGTCCGCTGACGGCGCGCATGTGCCACATCATCTCGGAGCGGCACGCCGAGATCGCCAAAGCCATCCTCTACAAGCTCGACCGCGGCTGCACGGAGCTCCAGGCGCGTGGCGTGTGGAGCGGCAGCCGCCGGCCAGTGCTCATGGTGGTCCTGGGCCGATCCGAGACGGCCCGTCTCAAGGAGCTCGTGGCCGACATCGACCCCGACGCCATCGTCGTGGTCTCCGAGGTGCACGAGGCCTTCGGGGAGGGGTTCCATGGGCTCGACACATAGGCGACGGACCCCCGTCCGTGCCATGCGCCTTCCAAACTTTTGAGATGAATGGGAGATCTGTATGTTTTTATCGATTAAAGTGTACTGACGTACACATTGGAAAGACGCTTCCGTCTGTCCGCATGCGCCCCCTTCGACCAAGAAGGCATTTCTGGGTACCAGCATGGGGCCGGTGCCCACGGTGATAGGAGAGAGGCATGGCAGAAGACTTGGGTACCCCTTGGAGGAAGGTCGACGCCCCCGTTCCCGAGGAGGAGGTCGCCTGGGTCGACAGGTACTGGCGCGCGGCCAACTACCTGTCGATTGGGCAGATCTACCTGCGGAGCAACCCGCTCATGCGCGATGACTTCACGGATGAGGGGACAGGCCAGGTACGGCCCTTCGGTCGCGAGGACGTGAAGCACCGCCTCGTGGGGCACTGGGGCACCACGCCCGGCATCAACTTCCTGATGGGCCATGTCAACCGCTTCATCCACGACCATGGCCAGAGCGTCGTGTTCTTCATGGGGCCGGGGCATGGTGGGCCGGCGGGTACCAGCCAGGCGCTGCTTGACGGCACCTACCGCGAGCGCTACCCCAAGATCACGGATGATGAGGCTGGCCTCCAGAGGTTCTTCCGCCGCTTCTCCTACCCCGGCGGCATCCCCAGCCACTTTGCCCCCGAGACCCCTGGGTCCATCCACGAGGGTGGCGAGCTGGGCTACACCCTGAGTCACGCCTATGGCGCCGTGCTCAACAACCCCGACCTCCTGGCGTTTGCCGTCGTGGGCGATGGCGAGGCCGAGACGGGCCCGCTTGCGACGTCCTGGCAGACCAACAAGCTCGTGAACCCGCTCACCGATGGCATCGTCCTGCCCGTCCTGCACCTCAATGGCTACAAGATCGCCAACCCCACGATCCTCGCGCGCATCTCCGACGAGGAGCGCAACGAGTTCTTCCGCGGCATGGGCTACCACCCCTATACCTTCGTGGCGGGCTTCGATGACGAGCCGCAGCTCTCGATCCACCGTCGCTTTGCCGCCCTGCTCGAGTGGGTCTTCGATGAGATCTGCGACATCAAGCGCTACGCGCTTGCCGGCAACGCCGAGCGCCCGGCCTACCCCATGATCGTCTTCAAGACGCCCAAGGGCTGGACGTGCCCCACGTACATCGACGGCAAGAAGACGCAGGGGAGCTGGCGCGCCCACCAGGTGCCGCTGGTCTCGGCCAAGGACACGCACGAGCACTTCCGCGTGCTGCGCAGCTGGCTCAGGTCATACGGGCCCGAGGAGCTCTGGGACGAGGGCGGGTCCCTGCGCCCCGAGGTCACGGAGTTCATGCCCCAGGGGGACCTGCGCCTGGGGGCCAACCCCAACGCCAATGGGGGCCTGCTGCGTCATGACCTCACGTTGCCCGATATCCACGACTACGAGATTCCCGTCGACGAGCGGGGTCATGGCTATGGCACCACGGAGGCCACGCGCGTCTTTGGTGACTACACGCGCGACGTCATGAAGCTCAACCTCACCAAGTTCCGCGTCTTCGGTCCCGACGAGACGGCCTCCAACCGCCTGCAGTCCGTGTATCACCTCACGGACAAGCAATGGGACGCGGGCTTTGGCGCCGACCCCGAGAACGACTCCTACCTCTCCGTCTCGGGCTCCGTCATCGAGCAGCTCTCCGAGCATCAGTGCGAGGGCCTGCTGGAGGGCTTCGTGCTCACGGGGCGCCATGGCGTGTGGAGCTCCTACGAGTCGTTCATCCATGTGATCGACTCCATGGTCAACCAGCATGCCAAGTGGCTCGAGGCCACCGTGCGCCACATCCCCTGGCGCGCCCCCATCGCCGGCCTCAACATCCTGCTCACGAGCCATGTCTGGCGCCAGGACCACAACGGCTTCTCCCACCAGGATCCCGGCTTCGTCGACCTGCTGCTCAACAAGAACTTCCACAACGACCACGTGGTCAACATCTACTACCCCTGCGACGCCAACATGCTGCTCGTGTGCGGCCAGGCGGCCTACCAGTCGACCAACTGCATCAATGCCATCTTCGCGGGCAAGCAGCCGGCACCCACGTTCCTCTCGATAGGCGAGGCGGAGGAGGAGTTCAGGGAGGGTGTGGCCGAGTGGGAGTGGGCCGGCAGCGTCACGGCCGGCGAGACGCCCGACATCGTGCTCGCCTGCTGCGGCGACGTGCCCACGCTCGAGCTGCTCGCGGCGTCCGACGCCCTCCAGGACCTGGGGATCAAGGTCAGGTTCGTCAACGTGGTCAAGCCGCTCGCCATCCAGAACGCCGCCGAGAACGACCAGGCCGTGAGTGACCAGCGCTTCAGGGAGCTGTTCGGCACAGGCGTGCCCGTGCTCTTCGCCTTCCATGCCTACGCGCACACGATCCATGGCCTGATCTATGACCGTCCCGGCCACGACGACTTCCATGTGCACGGCTATAGGGAGGAGGGCTCCACGACCACGCCCTTCGACATGCTGCGGCTCAACGAGATGGATCGCTGGGCGCTCGCCGCGCACGCCTTGGAGCTGGTGGACGGCGAGAGGTATGCCAAGCGGATCGCCGACTGGCGCGCCTTCCGCGACGAGGCGTTCCAGTTCGCGGTGGACCACGGCTACGACCACCCACGGTTCACCGAGTGGGTGTGGCGCGACGTCGTGGGGCAGCAGGACAACTCCGCGGCCGCGATGTCATCCACGGGCGGCGACAACGACGAGTAGGTGACGCCGGTGCGACGCCCCACCCGGGATGCCGGATGGGGCTGCCAGAGGGGGGCGCATATGGCATCCGACCTCTTGAGGCCCAGCCACGTCCAGCTGGCGGTATTCGCCAGGGACTGGCGCGATGCCGTGCGCCGGTCATTCGCCCCCTCCGCGTCGCAGAGGAGGTCAGCCAAGGCTACGTGGATGACGTCATCGCTGGTGTCGAGGAGCAGGGGCCCTACATCGTCATCACGCCGCGCGTGGCGATTCCCCATGCGCGGTCCGAGTGCGGTGCCCATGGGGAGGCCATCGGCATCACCACACTCGACGGGCCCGTGGCCTTCGGTAGCACGGACAACGATCCGGTGCGCTATCTTTTCCCTTGAGCGCCCCAACGTCCGTGGGGAATCTGGAGGTACTCTCCTCACTCGTGGAGCTGCTCTCACATCCCAGCTTCCTCGCCGCGCTTGACGAGGCGGAAAGCGCACACGACGTCGTGGACGCCGTCCGCGACATGGAAAGGAGCCACCAGTGTCTTCCAACACGTATCAGGCGCTCGTCTGCTGCAGGGCGGGCGTCGCATCCTCCCAGATGCTCAAGATAAAGTGCGACCAGGTCATCAGCGAGGAGGGCTACCCGATCGAGACGCGTACGGGCACCATCGCCGACATCGACTCCTTCGCTGGCGACCTCGTCATCACCATGAGCGACCTCGCCGAGGACCTTGAGGCCCACGCAGGCGTCGCGCATGCCCTGGGCATCCGCGACATCGTGAACAAGCAGGAGATCAAGGATAAGCTCCAGAGTTTCCTGGAGGCCGTGGGCGCCGACCAGTAGCGCGCCCACCCTCCCGTGACACCTGCGGGGCGGCCGGGGGGGACGTCCCGCAGGTGCTCCCATACGCCTAGACGCCCTCACCGCAGGCGTAGCGTGCCTCGCGTACGCCTGCGGCCTCGAGGAGCGCCATCTCGTCCGCATCGGCGCTGCCATCGGTGACGAGCACGTCCACCTGCTCTGGATTGCCATACCTGAAGCTGGAGTTCACGCCGATCTTGGTGCCGTCCGCTACGATGATGCGCCTGTCGGAGTGCTCGAGCATGAGCGAGTTGATGCTCGTCTCGTGCGACACCAGGGTCGTGAGCCCGCGCTTCGCCGAAAGTCCCGAACACCCCAGGATGGCCTTGGCCGCATTGACGCGATTGATGCTCGCAAGGGCAAACTCACCCGACATCGACCACTTGGGCTGGCGGATCTCGCCGCCCGTGAGGATGATCGAGACGGAGGCGGGGGAGGAGAGCTGCAGCGCCCGCCCATTGTTGGTGACGACGGTCACGTTCTGGGCCGTGATGTGCTCGATGGCCAACAGCGCCGTGGAGCTCGTGTTGATGAAGACGGTGTCGCCATCCTCGATGAGACCCGCCGCATATTCGGCGATGCTGCGCTTGGCGAGGATGGCGGTCGAGCTGATGGGGCTGCCTAGCGGGTCAACCAGCTCGGCGTAGCCATGCGTGCGGCGCACGAGGCGCTTCGACCCCAGGAAGTCGAGGTCGCGACGCATGGTAAGCGGGGAGACGCCAAAGCGTTCGGCAAGTTCGGAGACCTTGACCCTACCGTTGCCGCTGAGGAAGTCCAGGATCTCTGCATGTCGACCGTCAACGAGGCTTGTGCGGGAGGACATTGTTCGCTTCTCTCGTTCCGTGGCCATTCACCTGTAAAAGCATACCATTCGGCCTCGGAGCCAAAACATACGACTTTGAACGTTCATTCTCGAATGCGGTGCGCCTTTCCCTGCCCTTCCTGGTGCAGGAGGCTAAATAGTAACGAACGAATATAATAATAGTTCTAAACGTACTTTTTGAACAGACGAATAGAAAACAATTTGCAACCATTTCGCACACTTGTCTTATCATAGCAGCAGGAGGGAACGCAAGGTTCCGTAGCTGCCCTTTTGAACGCAGCGGGGGAGGTGAACGAAATGCTACTGAGCCAACTGTACGAGCTGAGGCACTACAACCTCGTTGATGGACCCCTCACATGGCGCGACGCGCTCCGCGAGGGCATCAAGCCCCTGGTTGCGGATGGCTCCGTCGAGGAGGTGTATGCGGACTGCCTCATCAGGAACGTCGAGAAGCACGGTCCGTACATCGTGCTGATTCCGGGTGTCGCGATGCCGCATGCGGTCGAGGGCGCCGTGGGCACCAACCGCGAGGCCATCAGCTTCATGCGCGTCAAGCAGCCGGTGCACTTTGGGGCCAAGGACGACCCCGATACCACGGCACAGATCTTCTTCACACTCAGCGACGTCGATGCCGCCTCGCATCTCACGAACATGCAGCACCTTGCGGCCGTCATGTCCAACGAGGAGGTCGTCGAGAAGCTCTCCAAGATCGAGAGCCCTGAGGAGCTGCTCGAGATCGACAAACTTGTGGGAGACGAGTGATCATCTCCCCCATCTCATTCTGTAAGGAGAGGATATGGACGTTCTGATGTCTGTGGTCACGTGGTTCTCCAGTACCATCCTGTCACAGCCTGCCTGGATCATCGGCCTCATCGTGGTCATCGGGTATGCGCTGCTTGGGAAGAACTGGTATGAGGTCCTGGCGGGCTTCATCAAGGCCTCCGTCGGCTACATGATCCTTTCGGTGGGTTCGGCCGGTCTGGTCAACTCGTTCAGACCCATCACCGTTGGCCTCAGCCAGCGCTTTGGCCTGAGCGCCATGGTCATCGACCCGTACTTTGGCAACAATGCGGTCGACGCGGGCGTGAAGGCGGCGCAGGCCGGGGACTTCTCGCTTGCGAACGTGCAGTTCCTGCAGGGTGCCGACGTCTCTCAGTACATGCTGCTGCTGCTCTTTGCCTACATCCTGAACATCCTGCTGGTGGCCCTCAAGAGGCAGACCAAGCTGCGCGCCATCTTCACGACGGGCAACGTCCAGGTGCAACAGGCGGCGACCGCGCTCTGGCTCATCATGTTCTGCTTCCCCAACCTCATGAGCGTCCCCGCGCTCGTCGTCATGACCATCCTGCTGGGCCTGTACTGGGCGGTCGGCTCCAACCTCACGATCGGCCCGACCCAGGAGCTTACCGAGGGTGCCGGCTTCGCCATTGGCCACCAGCAGATGTTCGGCATATTCTTTGCTTCCAAGTTTGCGGGATGGCTGGGCCGCCGCGACGCCGCCAGGCGCGAGCGCCTCGAGAAGGCCGGCGCCTCAAGGAAGCCCTCCGCCTTTGACAGGAAGCTCGAGGACATCGAGCTGCCGGGCTGGCTCTCGATCTTCAACGAGAACATGGTCTCCACGGCCCTGTTGATGACGTTCTTCTTCGGCATCATCCTCATCGTCATCGGCCCCGACTTCCTGATCAGGCTCTCTGATGCCGCCCAGACGGACAAGGCCTACCTGCTGACGGGTAGCGCCGCTCTCAAGCCAGGCCAGGACTTCGTCTTCTACATCCTGTACAACTGCTTCCAGTTCGCCGTGTACCTGACGATCCTCCAGCTCGGCGTCCGCACGTTCGTCGCCGAGCTGACCGTGTCCTTCCAGGGCATCTCCACCAAGCTCCTCAAGGGCTCCGTGCCTGGCGTCGACTGCGCCGTCACCTTTGGCTTCGGCAGCACCAATGCGGTCACCCTCGGCTTCATGGCCGGTGCCGTGGGCCAGTTCATCGCCATCGGCGCCCTGCTCGTCATGCACAGCCCCGTCGTGGTGGTCGCAGGCTTCATCCCCCTGTTCTTCGACAACGCGGTCCTCGGCGTGTACGCCAACAACAAGGGCGGCCTCAAGGCGTGCCTGATCGCGCCGTTCATCTGCGGTCTGCTGCAGGTCTTTGGCTCCGCGGCCATCGCGTCCTGGGTTCAGATGTACGCCTTCGGTGGCTACCTTGGCATGTTCGACTGGGCAACCATCTGGCCTGTCTTCACGGTCATCATGAGGTACCTCGGCTGGATCGGCGTCGCCGTCGTCGCTCTCATCCTCATCGTCATCCCGCAGCTCCAGTACAGGGCTGCCCCCAAGGACGAGAACGGCGACAGCACCTACTTCCTCGAGGTCGAGGATTACGACAGGTATTGCGAGTATTGTGATGCTGCCGAGAGGAAGGCCATAGACGCGGCCGCCGCCAAGTAGGGGTGGGGTGCGTCTGACTGTCTGTGAGATGTGGGGCCGGCTCACCTCGCCGGGCGTCGGCCCCATAGCGTAGGAGAGCGGGCGGCGGCGCGGTCGCCGCCCCCAAGGAAAGGACGAATGATGGCAGCAAAGATTCTGTGTGCGTGCGCCAACGGCTCCGGCACCTCGCTCATGATGCAGCTCACCATAGAGCGCGTCGCCAAGAAGCTGGGCATGGACGTCTCCGAGGTCCATCACTGTGCGCTTGCCGAGGGCACCTCCACGGCGACGCAGTATGACGTCGCATGCTTCCCCCGCAACTTCGAGAACATGTTCAAGTCTGCGGCGGACTCCGGCAAGGTCATCTGCATCCCCCTGAAGAACGTCCTGTCCGACAAGGAGATCGAGGAGAGGTTCGTCGAGGCCGGGCTGGACAAGAAGTTCTCAAAGTAGCACGAGTCCTGAGGGAGACATGAGGCACCATGAAGTACACCAAGAAGGTCATAGCGGCCGACATGGCCAAGCCGTATGCGATCGGCATGCTCCATGGCGACGACTTCGACGGCTTCGTCGTCGCGACCGAGAAGGAGGGCCCCATCAGGCGCTTCAGGCTCGACGGGACCGCCGAGGGGGACGTCTGCGACGGCCCCGGCGGCGTCATGACGGTCATGCAGGCCCCCGGCCGCAGCGACCAGCTCATGGCCACCTACAAGTTCTTCTCTCCCAACTTCGGGGCCGATGACGCGAAGATCGTCACCTACACGCGCCAGGCGGACGGCCCCTGGAGGCGCTCCA
>NZ_AWEZ01000009.1 GCF_000468755.1 Olsenella profusa F0195 | reverse complement strand
TAGGCGGGGCCCGCGGAGTAGCGGTGGACGCCGCCCATCGTGAACACGCCCTGCTTGCTGCACCTGCGGACCTCCCACCTCGCGCACGAGAAGGCGGCGGGCGGCAGCTCGCGCAGGGCGGCCCTGTCCTCCTCGAACAGCTCGGGCTCGGGGGTGCCGAGGCGGTAGTGGGGCTTGTCGCTCATGTCCAGGCAGTCCGCGAGCAGGCGCCGGTCGAAGGCCCTGACGTCGTGGAAGCTCGGGACCGGGACGAAGGCGTCGCGCCTGTGGCAGCCGACCTCGTTCTCGACGTTGCCCTTCTCGTTGCCCGAGTAGGGGTCGGCGAGGGCGTGGTCGAGCCCGTAGTGGGCGGCGAACAGCCTGAAGGGCTCGCTGGTGCGCACCTCCCCGCACACCCTCCTGCCGACCTCCGTCGCGTTGTCGAGCACCGCGCGCGGGCACGCCGCCCACGAACGCGAAGACGCCCGCGAGCCCCTCGCGCACGCACTCGGCGGCCTCGCCCC
>NZ_AWEZ01000008.1 GCF_000468755.1 Olsenella profusa F0195 | reverse complement strand
GATGGCAGCGGCCGTGACAGGCCGCGTCGCGCGCCACGGCAGGCTGCCCGAGTTCGAGGGTGAGTCCTACCGTGTGAGACACGCCCTCATGCAATAGAGGGCTGCTCAGAAATCCCGCTCAGGACCGGTGCGCAAAGTGCTCAGAAATCAGTGACCATTCTGCTCACTTCATCTTGACAAAACACAGTTGAACGGCGTGTGCCTGGCGATGAGCTTGCATAAGACGTCCTGGCTCACGTCCTCGGCGTCCTGTCGCGAGCCCAGATAGGTGTATGCAAGCCGCATCGCAAGGTCCCCGTACGTATCGACCAGGCGGCGTGCCTCCCTCTGCACCTCCCTCTCGCGGTCTCTTCCTCTGAGCATGTCGCGTCTTCTTTCCCTCGCCCTACGAGCGCTCACTGATAACACGTCTGGGACGGCAGAGGTTGACATACAACATATAAAAAGTAGGACGAAGTAGGACGAGTTTCGCTTGGGGGCATATCTCGTACGGCCCTCTTCAATAGAGCATTCGCGCATGAGTGATGGCACGGACAGATGCCAAGCTTGAGCATAGATAGGCAGGAGGGTGGGGGTCCGATGACGAGCGTCCCTATAGCCTACTGTTTTAATTGCTGTCGTGCACGGGGGCTATCTTGTACGCAGGCTAGGCATGTGGGCGTCCACAGGTTATGGAGAGAGGAGGCCATTATGTGAGATACCTAGGGGTGAAACGGAGACTCTGGGATACCAAGCATGCCACTATTCTAAAAGATATCTCACTATTTGCATTCGTCCCTAGTGCTAAATTAGATAAAGTCCTCCCTGAAGTTTTTCCAAGGAGGACCGTGCCAGTCGTAAAAAACCGCCTACGCGGCGCCCGAAAGGGCAGGTATGGCTAAGCCGTATTTTGACTCGCAGTATCGTTCTGACTGGCAATTCAGAACAGGGATAGTGTAGCACCATATGGAGAAGGGGAAGCACATGAATCTTCGCAATACCACAGACGAGTACAACATCGGTCTGGATATGGGCACCAACTCCGTCGGATGGGCAGTTACAGATAAGGTGGGGGCCATCGCGCACTTCAAGGGTATGCCCACTCTGGGCAGCAGGCTTTTTGATGCGGCGCAGACTGCTGCAGAGGCACGTGCGCATCGTGGGCAGCGACGTCGCTATGTCCGTAGGCGGTGGCGACTCGACCTGCTGCAGAGTCTATTCCAGGATGAAATTGACAAAGTCGACTCAGAGTTTTTCATTAGGCTTAGGCAGTCGCGTCTGCATGTGGAGGATCGAGAGGACGGGCACGCAGACTACAAGTGGCCAATCTTTAACGATTCCGATTTTACTGAGGTGGATTATTACAAGCGCTTTCCAACTATCTACCACCTGCGCAAATGGCTGATAGAGACGGATCAGAAGGCTGACATTCGCCTTATCTACCTTGCTGTTCATAATATCGTTAAACATAGGGGCAACTTCCTGCGTGAGAACAACAAGAATCTAAGTTCTCGTAATGCAGACCCTGCTGAGGCAGTAGGGCATTTGCGACTAGCTTTGAACAACTGGTGTTTGGAACGTGGCTATGAGTGCGCTTGGAAAAGCGGGGGAAATGATAACGCTATTCTCAACGTGCTGATTGATGGTGAGAAAAGACGCAGCGACCAGGTAAGGGAGATTGCCAAGCTAACTGGCATCGATTGTGGGGATGCAAAGCAGAGTAGGCAGTGCAACGAGGCAATCGCTAAGGCAATCGTCGGGCTCAAGGCCGAGATGAAGAACATTTTCGGTGAGTTTCCTGCTGAGAAGACATTAATCTATTTATCGTCTGACGATGATGTTGAAGTCGTTCGCGATGCCTGTCCGGACGATAGTGTAGAACTGTTCCAGGCGCTTTGCGAGTTGTACGCGGCCTACATCTTGCAAGGGCTCCTTTCCTACGCGCCTGGCCAGACCATCTCGGTCAATATGGTTAAGAAGTACGATCGGTATGGCGAGGACTTGCACCTGCTCAAGGAACTTACCCGTACATATGCGTCGAAGAGATACGATGCATTTTTCCGCGGGGAGACGTATGAGGGGTCGAGCGACTACGTTGTAGACAAGGCGCAGGGTTACACCAGATATAACCTTGGTACTACCCAGTTGAGTTATGACGACTTCCAGAAGGCGGTCAAGGAGCTCTTCAAGGGAACGGATGCACTGCAAGATGAGCGCTACCAAGGCATGATGGTAGCCTTTGGCGAGCAGAGATTTCTTCGCAGGCTCAAGACAAGCGATAACGGGAGCATCTACTACCAGCTTCACCTAGAGGAACTACATGCCATTCTCGAGAACCAGGGGAAGCACTATCCCTTCCTTCTGGCAGAAGAGGATAAGATTGAATCACTCGTGTCCTTCAGAATTCCCTACTATGTGGGTCCGCTTACCAGGGAAAATGCCGCGGTCGGCCACGACGGTAAAGAACGCTTTGCATGGTCGTCGCGCAGGGATGGCATGGAACACGCCGTCATCACCCCATGGAACTGGGAAGAGATTATCGACCGCGACAAGAGTGCTGAAGACTTCATAATTCGCATGACGGGCGACTGCACCTACCTCCAGGGGGAACCCGTTCTTCCCAAGTGCTCTTTACTCTATGAGGAATTCTGCGCTCTCAACGAACTCAACGGTGCACATTGGACAATTGACGAGGACGATGAGCGTCGTTTTGATGCCGCCCAACGCGAGCGTATCATGTGCGACTTGTTCAGAAGCACTCGTAAGGTCACATACAAGAAGGTCTCCGATTGGTTGGAGCGCGAGGATAGTTTTGTGGGCGCTCGTGTACATGGTGGGCAAGGGGAGCATGGGTTTGAGTCACAGCTTGGCTCATACATATTCTTCTGCAAGGATGTATTCAAAACCGACAGTTTGGATGAGGCCGACTATCCGATGATCGAGCAGATCATCCTTTGGAGCACGCTGTTTGAGGATAGGGACATTCTCAGGCGGAAGATCGAGGAAGCATACGGTGATAGACTGACCACCGAGCAGATAAAGGTCATATGTAAGAAGCGCTTCGCAGGTTGGGGTCGGCTGTCGAAGAAGCTGCTCACAGGCATTAAAGTCGATACGGATACCGGTCGCAAGTCAATTATTGACGTGCTGCGTGAGGGAAATCCGAATGATGGCCAGCGCTCTCGTACGATGGTCTTTATGGAGGTACTCCGCGACGAGGGCCTTGGCTTCCAGAAGGCCGTTGATGACTTCAATAGAGACTATTTTAGTGAGCACAACAATGGCCTTATGGATGTAAACGACCTGCCCGGATCTCCCGCCATCCGGAGAAGTATCAACCAGGCTGTACGTATTGTGGATGAGATCGTCTCCATTGCGAAGAAAGAGCCCGCCAACATCTTCATTGAGGTGACACGTGAGGAGGATGACCCACGCAAGAAAGGCAAGCGCACTAAGAGACGCTATGACGCAATCAAGAGTGCGCTTGAGGTATTTAAGAAAGATGATCCACAGCTTTGGAAGGAACTAACCAAGAAGGATTCAAATAACATGGACGAACGGCTCTCGCTGTACTTCATGCAACGGGGAAAGTGCATGTATTCGGGTCGACCAATCAAAATTGAGGAACTACATACTGGCAAATACGAGGTTGATCATATTATTCCGCGCTCATACATAAAGGACGACAGCCTCGAGAACAAGGTGCTTGTATACCGGGAGGAGAACCAACACAAGACGGACACGTTGCTGATCGACTCCTCCATCAGACGGAAGATGGGCAAATATTGGCGCATGCTGCACAATGCAAAACTGATAGGTGACAAGAAATTTAGGAACCTCTTCCGTGATCATATTGATGATAAGACCATGAAGGGGTTCGTTGCGCGGCAGATTGTCGAGACTAGTCAGATGGTCAAGCTTGTCCAGACGCTGCTTGAGGCGAGGTATCCAGGCGCTCGGATTGTACCTGTGAAGGCCAATATCTCACACGATCTGCGCGATGCAGCCGGTCTCGTAAAGTGCCGTGAGGCCAATGATTTCCATCATGCGCATGATGCCTTCCTCGCCTGTCGCGTTGGTCTCTTCATCCAGAAACGTCATCCCAGCGTATATGACAACCCCATTGGACTCGCACACATCATGCGTGACTATGCCCGTGCGCAAGCGCGGGAGTATAAGAAATCACACTACCTTGCGCATACGAAGGGTTTTATTGTCAATAGCTTCCTCAGCTCGGGTTTTGATAAGGAGACGGGCGAGGTGTTCAAGGACGATTGGGATGCCGAAGCTGAAGTCGAGGGAATTCGTCGCGTGCTTAACTACCGCCAATGCTTCATAAGTCGCATGCCTGTGGAAGCTACTGGAACTTTCTGGGATCAGACAATCTATTCACCAAAGTGCGGAAAGAAATTGACACTTCCGCTCAAGAGAGGGCTTGATCCTGATAGATATGGAAGTTATTCGCGAGAGCAGTTCGCATACTTCTTCATTTACGAAGCACGTGATTTAAAGCATGAGCGGCATATTCTTCAGTTTGCTCAGGTACCCGTGAGAGTTGCAGCGCACATTGCAAAGGATCCCTCTCAGCTCGAAAGCTATGCTGTCAAGCTTGCCGGACAAGCTAACCTCGCATTTGTGCGTATCGTGCGTCGAAGAATTCTAAAAAAGCAACTGCTTGAACTCAATGGCGACAGACTGATTATTACTGGCGTGCGAGAGGTTCGCAATGCAACAGAGTTTGCATTTTCCCTAGACGAAGAGACCCTTATTGAACGCTGCGTTCAAATTGCTAAAGTGGGATCCCTCATCGGGGTTGTGAACGATGAAGATGAGGAGCAACTATCTGCTGATTTAAACGAGCTTTTCTCAAGTCTGGTAAAGCGCGGCCCCAAACTCTGTAACCGACTGTATGCACAGCTTAAGCTCGACAAATATCTATCAAAGTTTGATGAACTGACACTAACTGACAAGGCGAAAGTAGTCCTTCAGTTAATAGCCATTACGAACGGGTCAATTAACATGGCTGATCTTTCTGCATTGGGAAGCTCAAAATATGCGGGATGCATGCAGGTTTCCTACTTTAAGCAGCTCAATGCCCCCATAGGTGAAGTCAATATCATCGACCAGTCTGTGACGGGTATGTTTGAGAGGCGGACGCACATTGGCCTTTAGGAATATTCTTATTGAGAGCCCCTGCAAGTGTACTTATAAGGGAGGCTATCTCGTTGTCCGTAAGGAGGATGAGATAGTAAAGGTGCACCTTTCGGAGATTTCTTCTGTTACGCTACAGTCAACGAGAGCGTTCATTAGTGCCTATCTGCTCTCTGAATTAGCAAAGGCAAAGATTTCGTTCGTCGTGTCAGATGAGAAATGCAATCCAATAGGGCAGTATTTGCCACTCTATGGTGCTCACAACACGAGCAAGCGCATTGCAGAGCAGCTTGAATGGAGTGAACCATCCAAGAAGCGCGTATGGCAGCATGTGGTAAAAGATAAAATTTCACATCAAGCAAGGTTGCTTGAGCTGCGAGGACGAGAGGGATTTTCAGGCCAGATTGAAGGGATGGTGGATGAAGTTAGATCAGGGGATACCACCAATCGTGAGGCTGCTGCCGCGCGCCTCTACTTCCCCGTACTCTTCGGCAATGGCTTTTCGCGTGATATTGATTGCCCCATAAACGCCGCTTTGAACTACGGATATGCAGTCATCCTTTCTGCTGTGAGCTGTGAAATCGTCTCCCGCGGCTATCTTACACCGCTTGGTATCTGTCATAGGAGCGAGTACAACAAGTTCAATCTCGCTTGCGATCTCATGGAGCCCTTCCGGCCCATCGTTGATCGACTCGTCTTCGATAACGTTGAGGTCGACTTTACGAAGGAAACAAGGCGTCTCCTTGCTGACGTACTCAATGTGAGTATTTGCTATCGAGATGGAAAGTATAAGGTCAGCTCAGTTATTTCGCTCTATGTCCAAGATTGTCTCAGCGCACTTTGCAGACGTTTGGCGACGAGCGAGATAGAGCCCTTCGACATCGTATGATCATGGAGGCGAGGATTCGTTATATGAGGCTGATCGTCTTCTTTGACTTGCCAATCGATACCGCTGCGCAGCGCAGGGAGTACCGCCTCTTTCGCAAGTATCTTCTTCATGATGGCTACCTAATGCTTCAGGAGTCCGTTTATGCGAAGCTCGTTACGAACGATGGATCTGCTGGTGCCGCTGTGATGCGATTGAGGAAGAACCGTCCATCCAGTGGTTTGGTTCAGGTGCTTAGAGTGACCGAGAGTCAATTTGCCACTATGGAGTACATAACGGGCAATCGAAGTTCATATGACGAGGTAGATACCATGGAAGAGCTTCTGATCATATGAGGTTGTCGTTTTCAGGGCTTGACGACCCTCTGGACATTCCACCCGGTAGGGGCACAACGCTGGAGATTGCGAACGCCGAGCTGTTCTCTCGCATATGTCTTTCCCTGAGAGAAGGTGAAGGGAGGCAGGCGCTTGAACCCTACACACTTTGGGATGACGACAAGGAACTTTCGCCAAAGGATGCGATGATCTTCATCGAGAGTCCTCTAAATCTGCCGTGGAATAGCAAGCCTCTGCTTGGGACAGTGATAAAGAGATTCCAAGCTGCATTGATGGAAGATGAGTCACTGCGCACCTCTATAGAACAGTCGGCGGCTGACATTGTCTCGAAGTACATGTCTTTGGGCATGACGATGCATGCCGAGTATGATTTTGAAATAGAATGGGACATGCAGAGATTCGTTAAAGCGTTTGGCTTTGGCGTTGATCGCAGTTCACAGCAATCGGTCCTTGATAGCTGCATAGATTTTCTTTCGTTATCTCTTGACGCTGGTGTAACTCAGTGCATCGTGTTTGTCAATCTCAAGACATTTCTAACGAAAAGGGGGCTGGAAGTGTTCTTCGAGCACGTCTTTTTTACGAATATTCCAGTACTTCTTCTCGAGAGATGGACGGATGATATGATTTATGATCACGAGAGTAAAAGAGTGATTGACCTGGACTTTATAGAACGTTGAGTGATAGATACTAGCCAGAAGGGCCGTCCCTTGCAGAGGGGATTTCGCTTCAATGGTTTTGGAGCAGTGTCGTTCTGACTGGTAATCAAACGAGGTTTCCGAAGGCATAGAAGTTGTTTATGTTTTGGAGCAGTGTCGTTCTGACTGGTAATCAAACCATCAGGCCATGGTGAGGTCTTTCCAAGCGGTTTTGGAGCAGTGTCGTTCTGACTGGTAATCAAACCCCAGCTAACGATGCCGTGGTAGTGCGGCTGTTTTGGAGCAGTGTCGTTCTGACTGGTAATCAAACAGCGTCCCCGACTGGCTGCGTCATTATGGGTTTTGGAGCAGTGTCGTTCTGACTGGTAATCAAACCAGAATCACATAGGAGCACGTGACGATGAGTTTTGGAGCAGTGTCGTTCTGACTGGTAATCAAACACACACAACGCCACCGAAGCCGAGCTTATAGTTTTGGAGCAGTGTCGTTCTGACTGGTAATCAAACATGACTCGGACACCGTAAGCGCGTCCAAAGGTTTTGGAGCAGTGTCGTTCTGACTGGTAATCAAACTCGATGCCTGGCAATGATTTCGTTCTTCTCGTTTTGGAGCAGTGTCGTTCTGACTGGTAATCAAACTCGACGAGTCCTATCGACCTAAGCTTAACGTTTTGGAGCAGTGTCGTTCTGACTGGTAATCAAACGCAATCCATGGCCGACATCCCGGCGCGCGTGTTTTGGAGCAGTGTCGTTCTGACTGGTAATCAAACCGCCCGATGCGGTTGAGCAGGGTATTATACGTTTTGGAGCAGTGTCGTTCTGACTGGTAATCAAACCTACACTGACGGTAGGTGTGACGGACTAGGGTTTTGGAGCAGTGTCGTTCTGACTGGTAATCAAACCAGATACCGCTGATATCATGGAGATGGACAGTTTTTGGAGCAGTGTCGTTCTGACTGGTAATCAAACTCTGGATCGGTCGACACCATGACCGCCGGGTTTTTGGAGCAGTGTCGTTCTGACTGGTAATCAAACACGCTCAATATGCCACGCAAGGCGATTATGGTTTTGGAGCAGTGTCGTTCTGACTGGTAATCAAACGAGCGTGCGAGCTCGCCGGCGACCCTGTGGGTTTTGGAGCAGTGTCGTTCTGACTGGTAATCAAACCCGACTTGGCACGCTGATAGACAGCATTGGTTTTGGAGCAGTGTCGTTCTGACTGGTAATCAAACACCGAACGTGCTCTCATGGCATGGCCATACGTTTTGGAGCAGTGTCGTTCTGACTGGTAATCAAACCCCACACCTGCACGGCCTCATCATAGCACGGTTTTGGAGCAGTGTCGTTCTGACTGGTAATCAAACCCGACTTGGCACGCTGATAGACCGCATTGGTTTTGGAGCAGTGTCGTTCTGACTGGTAATCAAACTCTTAGTCTTAACGGCATCTACCCATGGCAGTTTTGGAGCGGTGTCGTTCTGACTGGTAATCAAACCTTTTGAAATATCGAAATCCAACCATTCCTGTTTTGGAGCGGTGTCGTTCTGACTGGTAATCAAACGCATCCACAAAGTCCAGTGGGCAGTGGATGTTTTGGAGCGGTGTCGTTCTGACTGGTAATCAAACATCTCGAGTAACCATCTCATAGTTACCCGTGTTTTGGAGCGGTGTCGTTCTGACTGGTAATCAAACACCTTGCGCCCACAGTAGACGAGCGTGTAGGTTTTGGAGCGGTGTCGTTCTGACTGGTAATCAAACTTATAGCCAAGGCACGTAGCCACCGCATCGCGTTTTGGAGCGGTGTCGTTCTGACTGGTAATCAAACTGGCCTGGCTCTCGCTATCGAAGGAATCAGTTTTGGAGCGGTGTCGTTCTGACTGGTAATCAAACTCGACGAGGCGCTCTCCTCTGACATGGCAGTTTTGGAGCGGTGTCGTTCTGACTGGTAATCAAACGTCGAGAAGGGTCAGTGGAACAGCTTCAGTTTTGGAGCGGTGTCGTTCTGACTGGTAATCAAACGTCGTGGGGCCGGACGCGTACGTGCTCGGGTTTTGGAGCGGTGTCGTTCTGACTGGTAATCAAACGTGAGCGGCTCTATGCCCTCGTCCTCGAGCTCGGGAACGAGGTCGCACAGCGTGCCCCTGCACGGTGCGCACCAGCTAGCATGCCAGATGGTGACCGTTGGCATGAGGTCCTCCTATGGTCGGGGCGGCGGGACTCGAACCCGCACGGCCGCACGGCCACGTGCTCCTGGGGCAGGCGCGTATGCCAGTTTCGCCACGCCCCGGAATCGGGTATACTGCCAATGACGCCGAACTCCACCCGGGTTGACTAGTGCCGGGGCAGAGAATCGGCGTCGTTTCTATTTGATAATCTCTACCAATCCGTTGTGCAAGACAATCAGCCCCTTGGTGTCGCGGAGCCTGAGGACAAAGTCCACAAGAGCCTTTTCGTCGTTCTTGCTAAGCGTCTCGAGAGAGAGGTCAATGACGATTCTCTTTGACTGGCTCAGGCCTGACCCGACGCGCTTCTTAGCCTTGGCAAGGCTGCTCGTCTCAATGCGCTTTATCTCCCATGGATTTCCGTCTATCGTCAGGTCTGGATTCTTCGAACCAGGCACGCTTGACTCGCAATTGAACCTCGCCGAGCTGCCATTCGCTGAAAGCCATGTGACTGCTTGTATCTCCTTGGCCTTGGGCTTTGCCTTGTATTCGGCGCTCACATGCCCGTCAGATATCGACGAGAGGTAGGCGTTGACCGTCTCGTCGTAGCCCTTGCGGCTCTTGCCGGAGGCCCTGTAGTCCCTCCAGACGCGCCCGAAGTCGCTATCGATGCGGCCGCATTCGTCCTGGACGGCGCGCGCCCTCTTCGCACGCTCGCCATCATCAGCCATGCGCCTTGCGGCAAGCTCGGCACGCTTGGCGTCCACCTGCTCGCGCGTCCATGCGTCCCAGTCGTCGACGGCCGGCGCTATCTGGCAGCGGCAGTTCGGGTGTATCGGAGGCAGGTTGACGCCGGGCATGGCGTCCTCGACGCGGAACGTCTTGCCCGACAGGCCCGAGCACTCGGAGCACGTGCGCTCGTCGCCTATCGGCTCGACGCGGTACTCCTCGAAGCCCTCGCGGGCGAGCTCCGCGAGCTGGGCCTGGCGCGAGACGTAGGTGCCCTCGGTATAGACCAGGCGCATGACGCTCGACTCGGAGACGCCCACGAACCGCTTTGACACGGCGTCCGCCAGGCGCTGGTATGACTCTCCCCGCGCCAGGGCCTTGGCCATGTCGTCCTGGACGTAGGCGGCCAGCCTGTCCGCGTTGCCCCAGACCCTCTGGCTGTAGCTCTCGCCAGAGCTCCACTTCGTCCCCACGAAGCGGCGGATCGTGTCGTCGTCCATCGAGTGGAACGACCTGCCGTAGCCCATCGCCTCTGCCACCACGTTGGCACCGCGCGCCGCCTGGCGGGCGCAGTGGGCGCCAAGGCCGTCCGTGGCCTGGGCCGTGGCCCGCGCAAGGTGGAGCCTGGCCGACGCCTGCAGCTCCTCGAGCCGGTCCAGCTTGTAAATGCTCTTGCGCTGTTCCCCGCACGCGCGGATCCTTGACAGCGCCAAAGATTATGTATAAAAGATGGAAGCGAGGAATGAGGGCGTTTCTCACACAAGACAAGGGCCACAGAATACTGTTCTGACCAAACCCCATTAGCAGTTTCGAGAGAAGATTATACATATGGAGAAAGGAGTGTCTTATGTCGATTGCAATTGATTTAGCCGGAAAAACAGCGTTAGTAACAGGGGGAGGGCGCGGATTGGGCAAGGCCGTCGCGCTCGCATTCGCAGAAGCAGGAGCAGATGTTTACATCGGAAATAGAAAGAAAGAGGAAGGGAACCAGACCGTCAGTGAGATCGTCAACATGGGACGCCGCTCAGGATTCTCAAGATGTGACGTATCGGTGGATGCGGATGTGAAACATCTTGTCGAAGATGCAGTCGAATTCGGCAGCGGAACGTTGAATTGCCTCGTCAACGTTGCCGGTGTCATTTCGACGGACGATTTCATGCTGACGACCGACGAAGAAATTCGGCGCATTTTCGACATCAACGTCATTGGCACACAGCATGTCCTGAAGTATGGACTGCAGGTTATGCAGAAGCAAGGCTTCGGCAATATCGAGACCTTCTCCTCTATCGCAGGACGCGGCGGAATGGGAATGCTCCCCATGTACTGCGCCACAAAAGCAGCGGTCATTAATATGACACAGAGCGCTGCGAAGAATGCCGCGCCTTACGGCATCCGCGTCAACAGCATTGCACCGGGAATCATCCGCACGAATATGTGGGAAGAAATTCTCGACGGCATGGCAAGCGGCGGCGATCCAAAGAGCAGAAGAAAGGATGTTTCCGAGGAGGAAAGGGAAGCTCTCTGGCAGGATTCGGTCAAGTCGCTCATTCCGCTCGGCAGAGCCCAGAAGCCCGAAGACATCGCCTATGCTGCCGTATTTATTGCATCGGACTTAGCACGAGAAATCACAGGCCAGGTCATTGCCATTGACGGTGGAACCACCATGACGTATTGACAGAGGCCGTATTGAACAGGTAGAAGAAACATCGACAAGAACAGGCATTCGGCCTGTTCTTTTCGTATGGGCTTTCCAAAGATTGGGGTACTGATCCCCGCGCGTGAATGATCCCATAGACCTAGAACGCGGGGGCGAAGGTCAGCTATGGGAGATGAAGAACGTTGGTGATGAAAGGCATTCCATCAAGGGAACCATGCGCAACGCCTACCACAAATGGCTGAGGCTCGGACTTGACGCGGACGCTGACGCCCGCGTGGTTGTCACATCATATGGTGCCAGCAGAGGAAGCGTCGCTAGCCTAGCGTTGTGGAACGTAACGTGTGGGTGTCTTTCTCCTCGATGTGGGTGCCAATCGATTCGTGTGGGTGTCTTTCTCCCGCATGCTGCCCATAAAACAGCAGGTCGCCGGGAGCTCGTCCGGGAAAAAGGCACCCACACGCGGCAGATGGCACCCACACGGGCGGAGAACCGAACCCACAGACGGGGCGCGTCCACCTACAGGTGGGAAGGGACTTCCTACGTCGGCGGGCAGAAGATGAAAGACCCCCAGAACCAGGTATCGTCACGCTCATCGCCTTCGTTCGCGCAACCTCCAAAAAAAGAGACCTTCGCCGCATTCCAGGGACACGATGCTTCGGGGCGCTCGAAGGCCTTAATCATTGTACAACGTGCTTGCCCGAGTCGTCCGCCCGCTACCACACAAACGTGTGGTTGTACATTTCGCCGTTGTCGATGACGATGTCCTGAGCTGTCATGGACTCGTTCCGTAGCGCGACGAACAGGATCCAATCAGCGGCCTCGCGTGCGGACAGCCACTTCCTCAGCGGTGTCATGCGCATGATCTTTGCCCACGTGGCGTCCTCGTACACCCGATCGTTCAGGGGCGTATCCACTCCGCCGAACGAGAGCGAGTTGCAGGTGGCGCGGGGAGCTATCTGCTTGGCGGTCCACTTGGTATATGACAGCACCGCCCCCTTCGAGGCTGTGTAGGCGCCAAGCTCCGCACCGGTGTGGGCCGAGGTGGACGCGAGGTTGACGACGGAGCGTATGCTTGGATTGTGGAGCGCGTAGCGTTCCGTGCAGCGCATGACGCTCATCACGTTGTTGGTCAGGACCTGCCGGTCGTCGCCCTCCTGGATGCCCGCATTGTTGATGAGGGTGGTCACGTCGTCGATGGCCGGCAGCGGATCGACGCTGACGTCAGTGCCCGCGTGTGGCACCAGTCGGAAGCCATCGCTCGCCACGCACAGAGCGGCCGTCTCGTCCAGGTCGCGCCTCATGTCGATGGCGTGTACGACGCACGTGTGGCCTTGGGAGTCCGCGCAGGAAAACAGCTGGGACAGCTGCGCGCAGGTTGCCTGGCCAATGCCCGATGCGGCGCCGGTGACCACGACTGTCATGTTCTGGGCAATCACAAGAGCCCCCTCCCGACGGGTTCGCTATCGAACGAGGTTCTGCCGATACGACTCATGGACATCGTTGCGGAAATACTTCGTGAGGTACTCCGTGCCGATGTCGTTCTTCTCCCAGGATCTCACGATGGCAAAGGCCCACGGCGAGAAGACGACCTCGCAGAGCAGTTCGAAGAGCATGCCGATGAGTGCGCCCCACAGGCACTGTTCGACCGACCATCCAAAGAAGCTGTAGCTGACGATGAAGGCGAAGACGCAGTTGTCAACAAACTGGGAGACGAGTGTCGATCCCCAGGAGCGAACGATGAAGCTGAGGAAGTTGTCGTGCCTGACGACCGTACGCAGGCCCCAGTTGGCGAACGCGTCGACGAAGGACGACACGATGTAGGCGGTGACGGATCCCAGTACGATGAACCACGTGCTGGCGATGGTGGCATTGAGTGCGTCATTGATGGCGGAGGTGGCCTCGGGATGGTCGAGGGACGCCGACCAGGCGCCGGGGATGATGGCTGCCACCGTCATGAGACCTGCGGCAACGAGATTGATGCCCACAGCAAACAGCGATACGAGCACCGAGGCTCGCGGGCCGAAGCGCTTGGCCACCGTGTCCTCGCACAGGGCCTCCTCCCACGAGAGCAAAAAGCCACAGTCCAGGCCGAGCCAGGGCGGAAGGCCGCTGATGGACTTGCTTGCGAACAGGTTCATCAGGACGACCGTGAGGCAGAGGAACGCGATGAGCGTGGAGGGGATGGACCTCAGGAGACAGGCGGTCTCCTTCACTAGGCGCTTTGCCGCTTGATACAAAGACATGGGATTCCCTTCTGCTGTTATTTTTTGTTTATGCGCAGTGGGTGACATGCAGAGGACAAACACTGCGAGCAAGATGCGTTAGCTACCATAGCGCTTGGCGTCGTGGCTTTCTATCGCGACAGATCGCATGCCTCTCTGTCTGCGCAAGGAAGGTGAGGACCTGAGCCTCTCCGGTCGGCCATATGTACCTTCGCTTTGTTCTATGATATGCAGCATTGTTAGCTCACCAGAGAGAAAGGGTAGATATGGGCCTCATGCAGGTGCTCTCTGCCGCTTTGATCATTGCTCTCGTCATCATCGTGCTGGCGATGGGGTACGTCAAGGCGCCACCAGACCACGTCTATATCATTTCGGGCTTTGGCAAGCAGCCGCGCTATCTCATCGGTCGCGCCGGCGTGCGCATCCCATACCTGCAGCGTGTTGACAGGCTGTCACTCAAGATGCTCTCGGTCGACGTTAAGACCACCAAGACCATCCCTACGCTCGACTACATCAACATCATGGTCGACTCGGTTGCCGTGGTGAAGGTCGCGAACACGAGCGAGGCCATCGCCCGCGCCGCCGAGAACTTCCTCAACCGCGACTCCGACTACATCAACGGCATGGTCGTCAACGTGCTTGAGGGCAACCTCCGCGAGATCATCGGTGGCATGCGCTTGGTGGAGATCATGAACGATCGTAAGACCTTTGCGGCCAAGGTGCAGGAGAACGCCAGTGCCGACATGCAGCGCATGGGTCTGGAAATCGTCTCGTTCAACATCCAGAACATCGATGACGCGGGGCTTGGCGTGATCGAGAACCTGGGCATCGCCAATACCGTGGCCATCCAGCAGAACGCCCAGATCTCCAAGGCCAATGCCGAGAAGGAGATCGAGGTTGCCCGGGCCCAGGCCAACAAGGTGGCCAACGATGCCCGCATCGAGTCCGAGACGGCCATCGCCGAGCGGAACAACGCCCTGGCCCTCAAGCAGGCTGCGCTCAAGACCGAGGCGGACACGGCTGCCGCCAAGGCCGACGCCGCCAAGGGCATCGAGGCGCAGCGGCAGCAGAAGGCCATCAACACCGAGCAGGTCAACGCCGAGATCGCCAAGACGGACCGCGAGGCCGAGCTCAAGTCGAAGGAGGTCTCCGTCAGGGAACAGGAGCTTGATGCCACGGTCAAGAAGCAGGCGGATGCCGACCGCTATGCCGTCGAGCAGCGTGCCCAGGCGGATCTCGCCCAGCGCCAGCGCCAGGCGGAGGCCGAGCTCTATACCGCCCAGAAGAAGGCGGAACAGATCAAGGCCCAGGCCGTGGCAGACGCCGAGGCAACCCGCGTGCGCGGTCAGGGCGAGGCGGATGCCGTGCGCGCCAAGGGCGAGGCAGAGGCGGAGGCGGCAAAGGTCAAGGGTCTGGCCGAGGCCGCGGCGGCAAAGGCCAAGGGCATCGCCGAGGCAGAGGCCATGGACAAGAAGGCCGAGGCGCTGCGCAAGTATGGCCAGGCCGCCCTTGCCCAACAGGTCATCGGCCTGCTTCCCGACATCATCTCCGCGGCGTCCAAGCCCGTCGAGGGCATCGACGCCATCAACATCTACTCGACGGTCGGTGGTTCGGGAGAGGGCGAGGGCGCACCCACGTCGGGCGTGACGTCCATCGCACCGCAGTCCATCAAGGCCGCCTTCGACATGGTCAAGTCCGTGACGGGCGTGGACCTTGCCGACGTCATGCGCGCGGACACCTACGATGCCAAGGTGAATCGCAACATCACCATTGGCAGTGAGGAGGCGGACGCCATGGCCGATGCCGCACAGGACGTTGCGAGTGCCGTCAAGGACGCGACCGACACGCAGCGATAGGCCCAGCCCTGCTCCCGGCGCACTGCAGCCGCCCCGTTTCCTGCGAGGCGGCTGCTTGTATGTTCCGTGTGATGCGGGCATGGCCGCGGCATGGGACTGCCGGCTGGAACGAGCTCTCATATCCTGAGGTGGCGCGAGGCCATCTGTGCGGAAACGCGGTTTCCCCCGTCGTGTGCCAGCAGCCGACATGCACGCCTCATCTGGTCACTTATGGACGTAGGGTCCCTATGATGTCCGCACGTGCCTCAGCGTACGAGAGTTCGTCCCGCGCTTGGGCCATGGTGCCCCGACTGGTCTGCGCGCCCCTCGTTCGGCTAAGATATGAGAATGGATGGGTGGCAATGACGTTCAACAGGTCGGCGCGGCCTGCGGAAGGGAAGTGCTCATGTACAACGTTCGCGAGGTAGGCAGGGACATCTGGTGGCTTGGCGCATCCGACAGACGCCTCGAGCTCTTTGAGAATGTCTATCCCCTTCCCGAGGGCATGGCGTACAACGACTATCTCATCATGAGCGAGAAGACCTGCCTTGTGGATGGCGTGGACGCCGCGGTGCGTGACCAGTTTGAGGAGAACCTCACCCACGTGCTTGCCGGCCGTCCGCTCGACTACATGGTGGTCCAGCACATGGAGCCGGACCACTGTGCCATCATCCCAGAGCTCCTGCGCGCACATCCCAAGCTCAAGATCCTTGCCAGTGCGCAGGCCATCAGGATGATGGGCCAGTTCTTTGATGTCGACGTGGCCTCCCGCACGCAGGCCGTCAAGGAGGGTGACACGCTCGATCTGGGCGGCCACGCGCTCTCCTTCGTGTCCGCACCCATGGTGCACTGGCCCGAGGTCATGGTGTCGTTTGACGCCGCTACCGGTGCGCTCTTCTCTGCGGACGCCTTTGGCGCCTTTGGCGCCCTCTCGGGCAACCTCTTTGCCGACGAGGTGGAGTGGGAGCGAGACTACGCCGACGAGGCGCGTCGCTACTATGCCAATATCGTGGGCAAGTACGGTCCCCAGACGACGGCGCTACTCAAGAAGGCCTCCGCCCTGGACATCAGGCTCATCCTGCCACTGCACGGCCATCTCTGGCGCCAGGACTTCGACCAGCTGGTGAACCGCTATGTCAAGTGGGGTAGCTATACCCCCGAGCTGGATTCCGTCTGCATCTTCTATGGCTCCGTCTACGGTCACACGGCTGCGGCGGCGGACATCCTCGCCTCCAGGCTTGCCGAGCGCGGCGTGCACGACGTCCGCGTGTATGACAGCTCCAAGACGCACGTGTCCGAGCTGGTCTCCCGCGCGTTCCAGTACTCCACGCTCGTGTTTGCGTCATCCACGTACAACCTGCAGATTTTTGATGGCATGGACGAGCTCGTGCAGGACCTCGCCAAGCACAACCTGCAGGACCGTACGGTCGCCATCATGGAGAACGGCACGTGGTCGCCGCAGGCGGGGACACTCCTCACGCGACAGCTGGAAGCCATGAGGGGCATGACCCTGCTCGATCCGATGGTCAAGATCTGCTCCGCCGTGAGGAAGGACTCGCTGGCGCAGATCGATGCGTTGGCGGACGCCCTCGTGGCGTCCCTGGGCACGTAGCCCTAAGGAGCGCGACCCCTCTTGATCAAGCTTGTGCTCTCGGACATGGATGGCACGCTCGTGCCGTTTGGCCGTGATGCCATCTCGCGCCGCACGGCCGACGCCATTCGCATGCTGCACATGGCAGGCATCGACTTCGGCCCCGCGACGGGGCGCGAGCCCGTCGACCTCCGGCGCTTCTTTCGGGGAGAGGAGCGGCTGTTCTCCACGGGCATCATGGCCAACGGCAAGCTCGTCTCGTACCGTGGCAGGCTCCTGCGTACCATCTATCTGGATCACGAGGGCCTTCAGCGGCTCGCCGGGCTTGCCTGCGAGCGAGATGACTGCACCCTCAACATCTATGTCCCCTGCAAGGACGAGCGAGGTCGCGCGAGTGCCCACGTGCAGTTTGTGGGCGTGAGCGATGCTGAGCTTGCCAGCGCGCGAGGGGTGACGGGCCTCGCCCTGATGGGGGAGGCCACCGACCGCCTGCCCTCCGTCCCCCTGATCTCGGCTGGCTTCATGTGCCTGGGATCCACGCGGCAGGACGCCGTAAGCCAAGCTCGGGAGATGCGCCCGCAGCTCTACAGGTTGTGCCCCCAGTTTGACTTCCTGCGTCCCTCCCCACCGTTCTTCGATGTGCTTCCTAAGGGATGGAACAAGGCGGCGGCGCTTGGCATTCTGGAGGAGTCGTTGGGCATAGCACGTGACGAGATTGCCTTCTTTGGCGACTCGGAGAACGATGTGGCGATGCTCGAGGCCGTGCCCAACTCGTTTGCCATGGAGAATGCCACGCCAGCCGCTAAGGCGGCGGCGCGCTTTCATATCGGTGATGCGGGGGAGGATGCCGTTGCCCAGGTGATGGAGGCCATTGCCAGTCATGGGGGAGAGCTTGTGATTCCTCCCTCCATCTCGCGCGACTAGCACGGGCGGTCAGGTTCCCATGGCAGAGGTGAGCGTAGCCACCCATCATGTGATGCAGGCCAACAAGAGCAAGGACACCAAGCCCGAGTTGGTGGTTCGTCATGAGCTGCGCGTGCGTGGCCTGTCGGGCTATCGCCTGCACTGGAAGAAGGCGGCGGGCAGGCCCGACATCTGCTATCCGGGGCGTAAGGTCGCCGTCTTCGTGCAGGGCTGCTACTGGCATCGCTGTCCCTACTGCGCCTTGCCCCTGCCCAAGAGCAACGTGGACTTCTGGGAGCGAAAGTTTGCGCGCAATCGGGCGCGCGACGAGCGTGACCAGAGACTCTTGGTCGAGGACGGCTGGACGGTCGCCGTGGTGTGGGAATGCCATCTCAAGCAGGGCCGCCGGGAACGCACCATGGATGACCTCGAGCGGGTCATCCGTACGGCAGGTGATCCCGCCCGCAGGGGAGGCCGTCTGGTCGAGGTGGGGGCATCCGCCCCCTGGAGGCTGCGCATGGTGCGCGAGCGCTTCGCCCGACCGCGGCGCTAGTGCCGGCATGCCCCTGCCGACGGAGGGCGCACGCTTGCCTAGGGGGCACAAAAGCGTCAAGCTAGTGAGGGAATGCAGGATGCGGTTCATATGGCCTTGGGCGATCCATCGTGATCGATGGGGGAGTGATCATGGTAACCTATGTGTTCTCTGATGTGCACGGCCACCTGGCACCACTTCAGAGGTTGTTCGAACGAGTGGCGCCCAGTGCCGATGACACCATCTTCATGTTGGGTGACATGGTCGACCGCGGTCCCGATCCGGTTGGCGTCATGCGGTTCTGTCACGACCTTCCGGGCGCGCACGTCCTCATGGGCAACCACGAGGACCTCATGATGTCCTACATGCATGCGCAGAACGATCCCGTTGCCCGTATGAACTGGGAGATCAACGGAAGCGGCCCCACGATGGCGGGACTCCAGGCGCTCGATGCCATGGTGCGCGACGAGCTGCTCGATTGGGTGGGCTCGCTTCCCGTCAGCGCGCTGGCGCAGGTGGGGGAGAGGTCCTACATCCTGGTGCACGCCGGCATCCGCTCGGAGGGGCTGAAGCCTCGTCCGGCGTGGACGCTCGACGACCTTCGGCAGCTCATCGCCGAGCAGGACATCGAGGACCTGCTGTGGATTCGCGAGGAGTTCTGGGGCGCACCAACGGGCCTGCTCGACAGCGAGGGCAAGGGGCCCATTGTCATTGCGGGCCACACGCCCACGGTGTACCTCGAGGGCATGGCTGACGTGCTCGAACGTTCCCCGCGGGACGAGAACGGCCTCTGCCGCCAGGTGAAGGTGGGCGCGGTTCCGGCGACGTCCATGGTCGCCGACCGTTGGGACATCGATTCTGGTGCGGCGGGTGGTGCGGGCTTTGGCCAGGTGTCCATGGTCCGCCTCGAGGACGGCGAGGAGTTCTACGAGCCCATCCGCGAGGGCGAGTAGCCATGGATCGCCGTCCAGGCGCTGCGTCGGAGCTGGTGGCATCGCCCCTCCCCGCGGTGTTCGACCGCGAGAGTCGCGTCCTCATCCTGGGGACGCTCCCCAGTCCCGCGTCACGGGAGCGCGGCTGCCACTACGGCAATCCACAGAACCGCTTCTGGCGCGTGCTGAGCGCCCTCTGGGACGAGGAGGAGCCCAGGGACAACGAGGGGCGTCGGTCGCTCCTGTGCCGCCGTCACCTGGCCCTGCACGACGTGCTGGCGAGTGCGCGCATCACGGGCGCCTCCGACGCATCCATCCGGGATCCCGTTCCCAACGACCTCGCCCCCCTCCTTGCCACCACGCAGGTCCGTGCCATCTTCTGTACGGGACAGGCTGCAGGCAGGCTCTATCGCACCTACCTCGAGCCGCAGGTGGGCATGACGTGCACCGTGCTGCCCTCGACGAGCCCTGCCAATGCGCGATGGCGCCTCGAGGACCTCGTGCGCGCTTACGCGCCGGTGCGCGAGGCCGCCGAGAGGGGCATGTGCCCATGAGCGGCGGGCGGGTGGCCGGCGGGAGCGGGCCGTCCCATGGGTCCACGCTGGTGCGCCGTCCTGCGGCGGAGCTGCTCCATGGATGCGTTCACATCGAACGCCAGCGTGAGGGGTGGGTACGGCCGTGGCGCCTCACCCCTCATCAGATGCGCGCGCTGGGGAGCTGCCAGGCGTGGCACCCAGGGCTCTTTCGCCAGATGGCAGCGGCGACATCGGGCATCTGCCTGGAGCTTGAGACAGACTCCTCCGAGGTTGCTCTGCAGCTACGACTCGACGAGGAGCCTTCGGGCACCGCGCGTGCGCTTGACTACGTGCCCCAGACCCGGGGCGAGGGGATGCCCGCCCCACACGATGGCCTGAGCGTGGAGGTGGATGGGCGCCGGCTGTCCGCACGCATGCCTGCGGTGGGCGAGTGTGAGGTGCGCCTTGCCCTGGACGATCCCGCCCAGGCGCCCGCTGCAGGGGCCATCATGCAGCTGCCTGGCTTGGGGGGCACCCATCACGTACGCGTGTGGCTACCGCTGTTGCGTGGTTGCTCGCTCAGGGAGGTGCTGGGCAACGGTACCAGCATCGAGCCCGTCCCCCAGCGCAGGCAGCTGCTCGTGCTGGGGGACTCCATCGCGCAGGGATTCGTCGCGGGCGAGCCCGCGCACAGCTGGACGGTGCGTGTCGCAAGGCGCCTGGGGCTCGATCTCGTCAATCAGGGGATCAGTGGGCAGGTGTTCCAACCGGGCACGGTCCTGGGCCTGCAGGGGAGGGTCGACCCCGCCTGCATCGTGGTGGAGCTTGGCGAGAACTACCGCTACGAACCCTGCCGCGCGCGTTTGGTGGCGCGGGACATCCGTTCCTACCTGACGGAGGTCTCGCGGCTCTGGCCACAGGTGCCCACCTTTGCGCTCACGCCGCTGTGGCATGCGGAGGACGCATGGCCCTCGCATGCCATGAGCTGCTGGAAGGAGGTGCCCAGGCTCATCTGCGCCCATGCGTTGCCACACGAGCAGATGCATGTGGTGGATGGTGCCACCCTGCTCGAGGCGCGCACGTCGCTGCTGGCGGATGGCTACGAGCACCCAGGAGCGCAGGGCAACGCGCAGATCGCCTCCCGGCTGGGCGCCTTCATCACGGCGCACACGGAGCGTGACGAGGACCTGCGCGCCCGGGCGGTCCGAGCGCTTGAGGGGGCGCCCCGCAGGACGCTGCCCCTGCGCGAGATGCTGCGCCGCGGGCTGGGAGCCGTCACCTATGCGAGTGCTGGCTGCGTCCTGATGACGACGTCTGATGGCATCCAGACCTTCTGGGCACGCGACCGCGATGAGGGGCGTGACGTCATAGCCACCCTTGTGGACGCTCCCGTGGTGGTGGCGTTGGAGCCCGCGCTCGTGCGTGACATCGAGCTCATACGGGGGCTCACGGAAGTGCGTCCCTATAGCCTCTCGTACTACGAGGACGAGCCGCTGCCCGTGGACGTGCACCATCCCATACGGGTGCTGGACGAGTCACATCTGCCCCAGGTGTGCGAGGAGTACCTTCCGCTGGGCTTTGCCACCGAGGACGAGCTGAGGACGCTGCTGCGTGCCGGTGGGATGCTCGGTGGCTTTGATGGTGGGAGGCTCGTGGGGTTCGTCGGCGAGCATCCTTGCGGCTCGTTGGGCATGCTGCAGGTGCTTAGGCCCTTTCGACGCAGGGGGTGGGGACGCGCCCTCATGGCTGCCAAGATCAACGAGCAGCTCGCGCGGGGCTGGACGCCTTGGAGCGAGACATTCCCAGACAACAAGGCGTCGCTCGCCCTCCAACGCTCACTGGGCCTCCACGTGACTCCTGCCAACGAGCAGTGCTACCTGTCAGCCCCCACCAATCCCACCTCGCCGTCCTGTTCGAGTCGTACGCAATTTGTCGGCGACTGATGACGAGTCGTTCGCAATTCTTGCGAGCGACCATTTCTAAGTTCCCTGCTACATGAGTTGTTGATATCGTATTGTTCGTATTCTCATGCGAGAAAAATGCGAACGACTCCCAGCGAACTCGGGTGGGATTGCATACGACTCGTCAGCACCCACGAGGATTTGTTGTCGCGGGGCTCTGCTAGGCTGGGATCCCACGACCAGAGGGCAGGAGACACCATGAGCAACTTCACCAACCCCTATGCGCCCGACCTCACGGGCACGCTTTCTCCCAAGGCATCCAGGCAGGTGCAGGATCAACGCGCGTCCGGCACGCTTTCGCCCTTTGCCACACGGGACGCCTCCATCATCCGTCGAGACCGCACGCATGACGTGGCCACGCCCCTGCGTCCCGCCTTCGTGCGCGACACCGAGAAGATCATCCACACGCCGGCCTACAACCGCCTCAATGGGAAGACGCAGGTCTTCTCGCTGCGTGCCGACGATGACATCACGCGCCGCAACCTCCACGAGCAGCTCGTGGGCAGGGTTGCGCGCGACATTGGTGCGGCGCTCGGCTTGAACCTCGACCTCATCGAAGCCATCTCCCTGGGGCACGACATCGGCCATACGCCCTTCGGCCATGCGGGCGAGCACTTCCTCAATGACGCCTATCACCGGCGTACGGGTCGCTGGTTCTTCCACAACGTGCAGAGCGTGCGCGTGCTCGACGTGCTCTACGGGCGCAACGTCTCGCTGCAGACGCTCGACGGCGTCATCTGCCACAACGGCGAGTTCGAGCGGCAGGTGCTCAGGACGAGTGGCCTGGCGGATCTTGACGCCTTCGATTGCGTGGTCGAGAGCTGCTGGCAGCATGGGGACGAGACCATCAGCCACCTGAGGCCCATGACGCTCGAGGGCTGCGTGGTGCGCGTGTCGGACATCATCGCCTACGTGGGCAAGGACCGCCAGGACGCCATCCGTGCCGACCTGGTGCAGGAGGACAGCTTCGACGACGGCCTGGGTGGCGCGTACAACGCCTGGGCACTCTCCGCCCTTGTGGCCGACGTGGTGGAGAACAGCGTGGGGAGGGATCGCATAGCGCTGAGCGAAGAAGGGTTTACCGAGCTCAAGCGCGCCAAACGCGAGAACTACGAAAAGATCTACGGCTCGGCGGAGGTCAAGGGAGACGTGCCACGGCAGGTGGCGCATCTCTTCGAGAGGCTCTTCGAGCACGAGCTCGAGGCGCTCCGGGCGGGCGACCGGCAGTCTGCCATCTTCCAGCACCACGTGCTGCCTCTCGAACGCCACCTTTCCCACTATGGCTGCACGTACGACTGGCAGGGCGACCCCAACCAGACGGTGTGCGACTTCATCGCCTCCATGACGGACGCGTACTTCATAGCCACCTGCGGGCAGCTCTTTCCCGAGACGGGCGAGCTCTTCCCCCGCTATGGCTACGTTGATGGCGTGATGGCATAGCACAGGCCATCTAGGGGGCCACGAGTGCGATCATCAGCGAGACGGACAGCGCCGGCCCCCAGGGAAAGGTATGGTCCGCCCGCGCCTGTCCGCGCCACCGCAGCACCAGCCAGGTGGCGATGCCCAGTGCGCTCGCCATCATGAGGGCGCACACGAGCCTGCAGGGATCCAGGCAGAAGGCCATGGCAGCCATCAGCTTGATGTCCCCGCCGCCGAGGGGGCCGGTGCGCGCGTGCCTGCCCAGTAGGGACGAGAGGGCCAAAAGCACGAGGAACAGGCCGCTGGCCCACAGGATGCCCGCTGCCAGTGCCCACACGTTTCGACGGGCCAGGCAGCCTGCGGCATGGATGCCCATGACAAGCAGCACGCAGGCAGTGGGTATGCGCCGGGCCCTCAGGTCGGTGATGCTGAGCCATATGAGCGGCACACACAGGCACGCCACTTCAGGATCCATACATCCTCCCAGCATGCGCGTCACATCGTGCATGGAATGCCACAGCCTATACCACCTGTGGGCACCTGCGGCATATTGGCAAGATTCCAAACCATTTCAGCTAGCGAGACGTGCTACCTGCCACCGCTTGCCTCGATGCTCCTGTCCGTTTGGTGAACTGGGGCACCAAAGTGGGCGAGTGGGTATAGAATTTGGCCACTTGCAGGCAAACGAGGAGACACTTTTGAATCGTAGCAACCTTACGCGCAGGCAGGCACTGAGGCTCACTCTTTCCGCGGGTGCCCTTGCCGCTCTCGTGCCCCAGACTGCGGCATTCGCAGATGCGGCAGACGATCTCGCACAGACCGAGTCGGAGCTTCAGGATGTCCAGAACCAGGTGGATGAGGTCCAGAAGGAACTGGATCAGATTGCCGCCGATTACGAAAAGCTGGCCGAGGAGAACTCACAGACGCGCAACGACATCGATGCCACGCAGAAGGACATCGATGCCAAGGAGGCCGACCTTGCGGAGAAGCGCAAGAGCCTCTCGGATCGCGTGTCCGAGGCGTACAAGTCAGGCGACGATGACATGCTCGCCGTGCTGCTGAGCTCCACGAGCCTGGATGAGCTCAGTTCCAACATCTACTACCTGAGCAAGATCTCCGAGAGCGATCGCAAGCTGATCCAGGACGTCAAGGACGCCATGGATCAGCTCACCCAGAAGAAGAAGGACCTGGATGCGCTCAACGAGACGCAGCAGCAGCAGATGCAGGAGATGGAGAGCAAGCAGGACGAGGCGTCCGACAAGCTCAATAGCCTCACCGACCAGCAGAAGCAGCTGATGGAGCAGCGTGACGAGGAGATGGTCGCCGCCGCGAAGGAGAAGGCCGAGCAGGAGGCCGCCGCGAAGGCTGCCGCCGCAGCGGCGGCAGCCGCCAACAGTAGCTCCAACAGCTCTGACAGTGGCGGCTCGTCGAATGGCGGCGGCTCCAATGGCAGAGGCGGCTCCAACGGGGGCGGTAACGGTGGCTCAGCCAGTGGCGGCGGCAACAACAACAAGAGCGGAAGCCAGCAGCGTGTCGTCAGCGCGTGCTACGCCACGCCCTCGCCGGGCGCGGGCCTCTGTGCCATGTGGGTGAGCCAGGTCTTCCAGAACGCCGGCCTCGGCTATCCCAGCGGCAATGCCTGCGACATGTACAACGCCTGGTGCACCAGCGCCAGCAAGTCGGCCCTCAAGCCCGGCATGATCGTTGCCGTCTCCAGCCACAGCTCTACTCCCATGGGCCGCATCTATGGCCATGTGGGCATCTACGTCGGCGGTGGCATGGTCATGCAGAACATCGGCAGCGTGAACACCCAGAGCCTCGACAGCTGGATTGCCTATTATGGCGACACGGTCACCCCACGCTGGGGTTGGTGCATGGGCATACCACTGACCTAGCAACCCTGCACGTCTACCCCGCGTCGCGCAGGCCCGCCCCATCGCAGCAGCGATGGGGCGGGCCCCTTTGCTTGGGTGCGCTGGGGGAGCCTAGACCACGTACAGCAGGGCGGAGAGCGTGATGCAGGTGGCGCCCGCCACCACGAACAGGTGCCACACGAAGTGCAGGTACGGTACCTTCTTGGCCACATAGAAGCACACGCCCACCGTATAGCAGATGCCGCCCGCCAACAGGAGCCAGAAGCCGGCGGGCGCCATGAGCTCCCAGATGTCGCGGATCTTGAAGATGACGAGCCAGCCCATGACCAGGTAGATGAGGGCAGAGAGCCAGTGTGGCTGCCGCTCGCGCAGAAGCGTCTCGGCCAGTACGCCCACCACGGCGATGACGAGCACCACGATGGCAAGCGTGGTGCCACCACGGTCGGAGAGCGTCACGAGGGCAAAGGGCATGTAGCTGCCGGCAATGAGCAGGTAGATGGAGCTGTGGTCAAGCACACGGAAGACCGACTTGGCCCTGCGCGGCACAAGCGCGTGGTAGAGCGTGGAGCAGAGGAACTCGATGATGAGCGTGATGCCCATAAGCAGCGCTGCGGCCAGGCGTGATCCGCCGCCGTCCGCAACGGCGCGCACGACGAGCAGCACGAGTCCCGCTATGGAGAGCAGCACGCCCACGCCATGCGACACGGAGTTGGCAATCTCCTCGCCCGTCGAGTACTGGCGCGCCTGCTGCTTGCCCGCGTCTGCGGGTATCTGTGCCTTGTCAGCCATGAGAGCCTCCTTAAGCCTGTTTCCTAGCCGTCACTGCGCGAGAAGCCGTTGCGCATGCCCATGCTCGCGGCGTACAGCACGTTCTCGAGCACCTGGTCGGTCTCCGTGCGCAGCATGTCGGCAATGCCCTCGTTGGCCTTCGTGAGGTCGGGGGTCGCATCATCAAAGGTGCGGCCGGCGACCTCCTTGTCCGTGGCGTGTACGAGCGCGGTGCCCTTGGAGCCCACAGCCATCTGGTACCGCTCGATGTGCTGCACGCAGTTGCCATAGTGTGGGTCGGCAAGCGCGGCGATGAGGCGGCTGGACCAGTAGAGGCTGCCGGTGGACACTTGATGCGGCATGGTGTTGGAGAGGTAGTCGGGCAGCTCGTCCACGTTGGCATAGAGCGGGACGAGGGCATTGAACGCGTTGGACCCAAAGGCCATCCACTGCAGCGCCCGGCAGCAGGCGGGCCGATGGGGCCGTATCTGCAACACGGCCAGCTGGCTGGTGCGGTTGATGCCGATGGGGCGGTACCTGCCGCGCGTGGCGGGCGTGCCCGCAGCGCCGTAGGGGTCATAGGGCGTGCCCTGGTAGTGCAGGGAGAGCACGCACTTGACGTCCTCAACGGTGACCTTGCGTTCCGGAACCATGCACCAGGGAAGGTCGTCCGCCTCGGGTCCCCAACCTGTGGAGGGATCGTCCCAGCCGTTGTGCGGTGCCAGGACGCGGTGCATGGACCAGGCACGCGGCGTGTTGTACACGTGGTCGGAGTCGGAGTGGCTGCCGAAGGCATCGCGCGGGTTGAAGACGCGATGCCCGCTGGCATACGCATCGTCCTCGTCGTCAAAGAGGCCGTCGTCCATCGTGAGGTCGAGGTGGTGCTCGTCCATCCACATACCGAGGTCGGGCGAGCACATGAACCCAAGCTGGTCTCCTAGGGCATCGTCGAGGTCAAAGTCATCGATGCCAAGCTGGTTGGGCATGGTCACGTAGCAGTCGTCGGGCACGCGCCGTGCGATCCAGTGGTGGCCCCCCACGGTCTCGAGCCACCAGATCTCGTTGACGTCGGAGAACGCGATGCCGTTCATCTCGTAGGTGCCGTAGCGCTCGAGCAGGCCGCCCAGACGCTCCACCCCCTCGCGGGCGGAGCGGATGTAGGGGAGCACGAGCGTGACCATGTCCTCCTCGCCAATGCCACCGGGCGCCTCGGGCGCGAAGCCATCCGTGCCCTCCTCGCCTTGGGCGTCGACGAGCTCCACCAGCGGGTCCGTCCCGAGCACCCGCTCGTTGGAGGTGATGGTCTCCGTTGCCGTCATGGCGACGTTTGCCGTGTTGATGCCCGCGGCCGCCCAGATGCCTTCGGCATCGTCCGCGTTGGGTACGGAGGTGTAGCGCAGGGGGTCCTCCGGGAGGTCCAGCTCCACGTGGCTAATCTTCGCACGATAGTGGCGCGGCTGGTCGGCGGGATGAATCACCTGCATGCGCTTGCTGTCGAAGCGTCCCGAGGGGGAGTCCTCGTTGCGCGCGATGATGGTCGAGCCGTCGTAGCTTGCGTCCCTTCCAACAAGGATGGTGGTGCAGGACATGGGTGCTCCTTTGGCCGTGATCCGCTTGGGTAACCGCGCACAACTATACGCGTGCGCACCCTAGGTGCGCGAGGAGGACTGGATCCTGCGCATGACTCACAAGAGCGGGCACCCCTGTTGTTTCCGTTTCTGGGCAAGACTGTGCTGACGGCATGGCGCTTCCGCGGGCATGGGATAATCCCAAGTCCTCCCATGCCATGCCGCGTGGCCCTACTGTCGGGTGCGAAAGGATGCCTCATCATGTCCATGACCTTCAGGCGCAGGCTCCCCATCCCCATGGAGATTCGCGACCAGATGCCGCTTTCCCCCCCGCTCGCCCAGCGCAAGGTCGCCTTTGATGCCGCTGTTGCCGCCATCATCAGGGGTGAGGATGCGCGCAAGCTCCTGGTGATCGGGCCCTGCTCTGCCGACCGCGAGGACTCCGTGCTCGAGTACATGGATCGCCTGGCCAGACTGCAGGACGAGGTCAAGGATGTGTTCCTCTTCGTGCCACGCGTGTACACCAACAAGCCGCGCACCAGGGGCACCGGCTACAAGGGACTGCTGCACAACCCCGACCCCGCCGGGGAGCCCGACCTGCTTGAGGGCGTCAAGGCCATCCGCAGCATGCACCTGCACGTGATCGAGCACACGGGCATGTTCACGGCAGACGAGATGCTCTATCCCGAGAACCACCAGGTCCTGCTCGACCTGCTCTCCTATGTGGCAGTGGGTGCCCGTTCCGTGGAGGATCAGGAGCACCGTCTGGTGGCAAGCGGCATCGGCGTGCCGGTGGGCATGAAGAACCCCACGGGCGGCTCGACGGCGGTCATGCTCAACTCCATCCATGCGGCGCAGGCGCCCCAGACCTTCATCTATCGCAACTGGGAGGTGGAGACGACGGGCAACCCGCTCGCCCATGCGCTGCTGCGCGGCTACGTGGGCAAGGACGGCCTCAACTACCCCAACTACCACTACGAGTACCTCGAGCGCCTTGCCGACCAGTACCATGCGGACGACTACGAGCATCCCGCGGTCATCATCGACTGCAACCATGACAACTCCGGCAAGCGTCCGCTCGAGCAGGGGCACATCGCGGAGGAGGTGCTGGACAGCGTGGCGCGCAGCACGCGTATTGCGGGCATGTTCCGTGGCTTCATGATGGAGTCGTACCTGGAGGACGGTAACCAGTCCGTGGACGGTGGCATATACGGCAAGTCCATCACGGATGCCTGCCTGGGCTGGGACAACACCGAGCGTCTGGTGCGCTCACTGGCTGATCGTCTGTAGGTGAGATCTGTCCGTTTGCGCCCTTGTGCCCGACTGGTGTTGGCATGGCGCAAAAGGGTCACACGCGCATGTTGCTCCCACCTGTGATGTAGACTCAAGCGGGGCGTTGACCGTGACAATACAGCGGTGCGCCCTGCGGCGTCTCACGCGCAGAAAGGCGAATAGAGTGTCAATGACTACCGAGAACACTTCCCCTGGCACCCATGTGGGCTCCCGTACCGCAGGCAGACGGGGCCTACGTCCCGAAGACAACCCTCGCCTGGGCATGGACAGGTCCTTTCCGCTGGAGGGCATCCTGGTCATAGACCTCTCGCGCCTGCTGGCAGGGCCGGTGTGCGGGCGCATGCTGGCGGACGGGGGCGCCCGCGTCATCCATGTGGAGCGCACCGGCCGCGGTGACGACTCGCGCATGCTGCCGCCCTTTACCAAGGACAACGTGTCCGAGTACTATCGCATCGCCAACACGGGCAAGGAGTCCGTGACGCTCGACTTCAAGGATCCTGCTGACATGGAGCTGCTCAAGCACATGATCGCCGAGGCGGACGTCCTGCTGGAGAACTTCCGCCCGGGCGTAATGGGGCGTCTAGGGCTCGACCCCGAGGAGCTCGTCGAGTGGCACCCTCGCCTCATTGTCGCCTCCATCTCGGGCTTTGGCCAGTGGGGCCCCATGGCCGAGCAGGCGGCATACGACACCGTGGTGCAGGCCTATTCCGGCATCATGGACCTGACGGGCTATCCGGAGCGCACGGCCGTGCGCGTGGGCACCTCGGTGTCCGACATGGTCGCCGGCCAGCTGGGCTATGCCGGCATCGTGACGGCGCTGTATGCCCGTGAGCGCACGGGCAAGGGGACCACCGTGGACATCTCCATGCTGGATGGCACGTTCACCCTGCTCGAGCAGGGCCTGACCTCACCCGAGGACGAGGGTGCCGTGCTCACGCGCGTGGGCAACCGGCATCCCTTCTGCTATCCCTTCGACCTCTACGAATGCGCGGACTCCCCCATCTACATCTGTACGGCCAACGACCACCTGTGGAGGTCGCTGGCGACGGCACTCGGCCACCCCGAGTGGATCTGCGACCCGCGCCTGAAGGGCAACCCCGACCGTGCGGACAACTGGGAGTACTGCGGGGACCTGATCGGCGCGGTGCTCAAGACCAACACGGCGGCACATTGGCTCAAGGTCATCCAGGAGGCCGGCGTGCCCGTCGCACCCGTGCTCGGCGTTGAGGACACGCGCCGACTCCCCCAGATCGTCGAGCGTGGGATGCTCAAGGAGCTGGGGGATGGCAACGTCGCCATGGGCACGCCCATCAAGTACGGTGCCTGGAACTCCTACGGCTCCACCAAGGATGCGCCCCAGCTCGACGAGGAGGGCGACGCCATCAGGGCGGAGTTCTCGTAGCTGTCACCGTGGGCGCTGCCGGGGAGCCGGGTGGATCAGCGGGAACCGACACCCCGGGGCGGCATCACGGCCGGGCGCGCTATGAGCCCTGCGACGTGTCGCCCGCCGGCGCCTGGCTGTCATCCGAGGCATCGTCCTGCGTGGTGACGGTGCCCCCGGCCGCCGCGAAGTCGTCCTTCACGGAGTTGGCCAGGTAGCTCACGTAGGGATCCTTGCCGGCCTCGCGCAGGTGCACGCCATCGCGATAGAGCCACTCCTCGACGTGATTCTGCGAGTGGGAATACCAATCGATGACCTTGACATTGTCATGGCGCTGGGCGGCGCGCATGATGGCGTCGTTGAACTTCTGCGTGCGCTCCGCGTTGTCCGAACGACAGGTGACCAGGTAGACCATGCGATCGCCACAGGCGTTGACCATGGCGTCCAGGACGTCATCCGAGATGGAGTTGTTGGCAAAGGCCTCGAGGATGACGATGTTGCCCACGACGCCCTGGTCGAGATAGCCTTTGAGGACGCTTGCCATCTGGGTGGGGGAGCGTCCCACGTACGTGTCGAGCAGGCCATTGGGGAAATAGCTCTTGAACTGGTTCTGCGCGTCTCCGGGCACGGAGTCGCCAATCATGAGGGGATCGTAGATGCCTGCGTCCGTCTCGGAGCTCGGGGCGGTGAGTCGGATGCTGCCAGAGGGGATGCCCTCGCCATCGGACGCGCTGTCTTCGGAGACCTGCCGTGCCTGGTCGGCGGCGGCTCCGGTGTTGACGATGTCCTCCGCGGGGACGAGCGTCTCGTCGGGAAGGGTCGCCAGGCCCACGATGGCAACGAGGGCGATGGCGCCAACGGCGGCACCCATGACGGCGCCCCGAGGCGGGTTGGGACGCACGGCAGCCACGCGCCTCGTGCGGTTGTCGTCCGTACGCGCAGTCATGCGTGGTGCGCGAGCGGCTCGCAGCGGCTCTGCAGCGTGCTGGCGCCACCAGGTCACGATCGCACCGCGCTCCACGAGACGATAGGAGCCCTCTGCCATGAGCAGCGACAGGCCGACGCCCACCAGCGCAAGCGGTGTGGAGCCTATGCTCCCGAGCAGCACGAAGAGGGGGAAGTGCCAGAGATAGAGGGCAAACGAGCGCGTTCCCAGCCACGTGAGGGGTCTGCAGGAGAGCATGCGCGCCAGCAGGCCTCCCCCCAACAGCGAGGCCATGATCACGCAGCAGAGGCAGGCCGCCACGAACATGCCACCTCGATACAGCAGCACGGAGGTGTCGGGCATCAGGGCCATGAGCATCACAAGCAGCGCGAGCGATGCCACACCGGCCCACCTCAGACGTCGGCCCTCGAGGGGAAGGCGTGCGTGCGGCCGCCCTCCCAGAGGCCAGGCCATAGCGAGGGCGGATCCCAAAAGCGGGGCGAACGCCCTGGTGTCTGGGCCATAGTACACGCGCGTGGGATCGGCCTCCGGCACGAAGAGCACGGCCATCTCGATGGCAGACGCCACGGCGAGCACGAGGGTCACGATGATGCGCCTGTGGGCATCCCCGACCTTGTCGAGCAGGAGGAGCCCCACCGACCACAGCAGCACGAACTGGAAGTCGAGTCCCAGATACCACAGATGCATGAGCGGCGAGGGACCGCCGATCTGGGCGAAGTACGACCCCCCGCGCACGATGTAGGAGAGGTTGGTCACAAGGAGGAGCGAGGGGAGGACGTCCGGCCTGAGCTTGGTGAGCAGCACGTGGTTGCCCACGACGCAGGCGGCGGCCACCAACACGATCATGGCTGCCATGGACGGCCAGATGCGCTTGATGCGTCTCCACCAGATGCGAGGCAGCGCGCGTGCCCCGCTCGTGTGCGCGCGCCGCAGAACGGAACCGGTGAGCAGGTAGCCCGCAAGCACGAGGAACAGCACGACGCCCAGGTGCCCACTGGGGAGCCAGCTCACCTTGAGGTGATAGAGCACGATGGCGATGATGGCGAGCGCGCGGAGGCCGTCAAGTGCGGCATTGCGCTCGTGGCGTTCCAGGGGCGCCTGGTGGCGGGAGCTCCCCTGTGCGGTGCCGCGATGTGATCTGTCTGTCTGCACGGTGGTGCCTTTGGGTCCCTCTTGATTGATATGGATGGCGGATGGATGCATGCAAAGTATGACTGAAATGCTGCCTTGAGGGTAGTCTTGCTACGTCAATCCCTCGGTGGCGTGGAGAGGCGTCCGTCCACGCGCACCCCTATCATGGATAGTTCCCCATGCTGCAGCTCAAGCACATCCGCAAGTCCTACAAGACCGACTCGTTCACCCAGGTGGCGCTCGATGACGTGTCGGTGACGCTGCGCGACAACGAGTTCGTGGCCGTGCTTGGCCCCTCGGGCTCGGGCAAGACCACGCTGCTCAACATCCTGGGTGGCCTCGACAGGGCGGACTCGGGAAGCATCGTGGTCAGTGGCGTCTCCACCAAGGACTACCGCGCCAAGGACTGGGACACCTATCGCAACCATCGCGTCGGCTTCGTGTTCCAGAGCTACAACCTCATCCCGCACCAGTCCATCCTCTCCAATGTGGAGCTGACGCTCACGCTCTCCGGCGTCGACCGCAGGGAGCGTCGCCTCCGCGCACGGAAGGCGCTGGAGCAGGTGGGCCTCGCCGCGCACATCCATAAGCGCCCTGCCCAGCTCTCCGGTGGGCAGATGCAGCGCGTGGCCATCGCCCGTGCGCTCGTGAACGATCCCGATATCGTCCTGGCTGACGAGCCCACGGGCGCCTTGGACACCGATACGGGCGTCCAGGTGATGGACATCCTTAAGGAGGTGGCCAAGGATCGCCTGGTGGTGATGGTCACGCACAATCCCGAGCTGGCGCAGGAGTATGCCACGCGCATCATCCGCGTGCGCGACGGCCGCCTCGATGGAGACACCCACCCGCCCTCGCTCAGGGAGCGGGTGGTCGCCCGCAGGGAGAAGCCTCCCGCTTCCGAGGGGAGCCGTCGCGCGTCCATGGGTCCCCTCACGGCGCTCGCGCTCTCGTTCAACAACCTCATGATCAAGAAGGGGCGTACGGCCCTCACGGCCGTTGCGGGATCCATCGGCATCATCGGCATCGCCGCCATCCTCGCGCTCTCCAATGGCGTCAACAACTACATCGCCAAGACCGAGGGGGATGCGCTCTCGAGCTATCCCGTGACGATCAACAAGAGCGGCTTCAACGTGGCGAGCCTCCTCGACTCGACGTCAACCACCGCGGACGTGACCGCCGCCGACGATGGCTCCATCCCCCAGCAGCGCGTAGCGGCGGACATGTTCGCGCAGGTGAAGTCCAACGACCTCAGGTCGTTCCGGCAGTACCTCGAGGATAACGGGGGGAGCATCTCGCCCTACGTCACCGCCATCCAGTATGGCTATGGCGTGACGCCGCAGGTCTACGGGTCTGACACCACCAATGGCGTCACGCGTCTCAACCCCTCGTCCGTGGGCCAGCGCATGGGTGCCGCCGCGGGCTCGGCGCTGACGGGAGGTACCACCACCTCGGGCTTCCATGAGCTGGTGGGCAACCAGAGCCTGCTTGACAACCAGATGAACATCGTCGAGGGACGCTGGCCCCAGGCGTCGGACGAGTGCGTGCTCATCCTGGACGAACATGGTGCCATCAGTGACTACACGCTCTACAGCATCGGCTTCTACGATCCGGCCGCGCTCGACCAGATGGTGCAGAGGGTCATCAATGGCGAGGAGGTCCAGGCACCGGACGACGCTCGCCCCTTCACGTATGACGATGCGTTGAACATGACGTTCACGGTGATTCCCCCGAGCGACCTCTACACGAAGAACGAGTCGCAGGGTACGTGGACCGACATGTCCGACAATGACGACTACCTCCGGGAGAAGCTCGCCAACGGCATCCAGCTCAAGGTGGTGGGCGTGGTGAAGGCCAAGGACTCCACCTCCGCCAGCTCCTCGAGTGGGCGCGAGGGCATCGGCTACACCCCCGCCCTCACACAGGAGCTCATCGGTCGCTCCGCAGCCTCCCAGATCGTGCAGGAGCAGCTGACCAACCCCGACGTGGACGTGTTCACGGGCAAGACCTTCGAGGAGCTCCAGAGCGAGCAGGGCTCCTCCTTCGACATGAGCAACATCTTCTCCATTGACGAGGACAAACTCCGCCAGGCGTTCTCGTTTGACGCAAACGCCCTTACGGATGCGGCAGGCAGCGTGGACCTCTCGGGCATCTCGATGGACTCCTCGGGCTTCGACCCCAGCAAGATCAATCTGGACCCAAACGTCGTGAGCTCCCTCTTCAGCTCCGAGACCATGGCACAGATCATGGCGGGCGCACCCAAGTTCGACCTCGAGGACAGCGGCATTCCCGACGTCTCGAAGCTCACGGACGACCAGCGTGCGGCCATCATGCGGGACTCGTCTGCCCTGGCGAGCGGATTTATCGCCTGGATGGAGCAGAACCATCCCGATGAGGTCACGAGCACCGATGCCGACCTGTACGAAAGGCGCTACCAGGAGTATATCGCCACGGACGGTGGCAAGGCGCAGCTGCAGGCGCTGCAGGATGAGCTGGAGCAGGACCTGGGCGTCTCGTCGATGGACGACCTCGTCAGCACGGCCATGCACAACTACCTCGTGAACCAGTTCGCGCCGTACTTCTCCCAGCAGATGCAGAAGCTCATGCAGCAGGCGGCGCAGGCCATCGCGCTCCAGATAGAGGAACAGCTGCAGCAACAGGTGTCGCAGGCCGTCGGCAAGATGGGCAGCCAGCTCTCCTCAATCATATCGAGCCAGCTCCAGAAGCAGATGGGTGCGCTGACCTCTGCCCTCCAGGATGGCTTCAAGGTGGACCCGACCGTCTTCGCGAGCGCCATCACGCTCAACGTGTCCCAGGAGGACCTCACGTCGCTGCTGACCAACTACATGAACGCAGGCGACCTCACCTATGATGGCAACCTCCAGAAGCTGGGCTATGCAGACGAGAGCGACCCAAAGTCCATCCAGATCTACCCCAAGGACTTTGACGCCAAGCAGAGCGTGCTCGACATGATCGGCGACTACAACGCCCAGGTGAGTGCCGCAGGCAAGGAGGACCAGACCATTCAGTATTCCGACATCGCCGGCACGCTCATGGGCGCCGTCACCGACATCGTCGACATGATATCGTTTGTGCTTATCGCCTTCGTGTCCATCTCACTGGTGGTGAGCTCCATCATGATCGGCATCATCACGTACATCAGCGTGCTGGAACGCAGGAAGGAGATTGGCATCCTGCGTGCCATGGGTGCCTCCAGGCTGGGGGTCGCCAACATCTTCAATGCCGAGACGGCGATCGAGGGGCTGTTCTCGGGCGTGTTGGCCATCGCCATCGTGCTGCTCATATCCATACCGGTCAACCAATTCATACTCCAGACGCGCGGCATTGCCAATATCATGGCGCTGACGTTGGCAAATGCCCTCTCGCTCATTGCGGTCTCTGTTATCCTTACGCTCGTCGCGGGTGTCGTGCCAGCCATGAGCGCCGCACGCCGTGATCCTGTGGAGGCACTACGGAGCGAGTAGCACGGGCATGCGACCCCATGCACCCCCAAGGCTCGCATCATCGGAAGGAACCGCTGATCGACCCATGAGCGACCTGATAGCCGATGTCGCCCAGGGCGAGCGCATCGCCGCCGCCCACCGTCTCTTTGCCGAGACGGCGCCACGTCGGCTCTTCTTCAAGGCGGCGCTGCCGGGTTCGCTCAGCATGCTGTGCTCCGCCCTCTATGACATGTCCGATGGCATCCTCGTGGGGCAGCTCCTGGGAGAGTCCGCCTTTGCGGCGGTCGGTCTCGCCATGCCCTTTGTCATCATCGCCTTTGCGTTTGGTGACCTCATCGGTGTGGGCTCGTCGGTTCCCATCGCCATCGCCCTGGGCGAGGGCGACCACGAGCGGGCCAACAACATCTTCACGTGCTCGGCCGTCATGATCGAACTCGCTGCGGTGGTCTTGGGCGGAACCCTGTGGGTGCTGGCGCCCCTCATCATGGCGGCCATGGGGGCGACGGGTGACGTGGCGCGCATGGCCACGCTCTTCCTGCGCGTGTATGCCTTTGCGTCCCCGCTCACGACCATCCTGTTTGCGGCCGACAACTACCTGCGCATCTGCGGTCGCATCAAGACGTCCATGGGCATCAACGTCCTCATGTCCGTCTTGGGCGCGGTGGTCGAGTTCTCGCTTCTGTACTTCACGGACCTGGGTGTGGTCGGCGCCGCCCTGGGATACTGTGTCGCCCTTGCCACGGCATCGATTGTCGCCATGGCCCCCTTTGCGGCAGGTCGCATGCTGCTGCGCTTCGTACGGCTGCGCCTCTCGGCGTCCCTCGTGCGTGAGGTGGTCATCGCTGGCATGCCCGCCTTTCTGGGCAACGTGGCGGGACGCGTGACGTCCATCCTGCTCAATGCCTCCCTGCTCGAGCTGGGAGGGGAGAGGGCCGTCTCGGTGTTTGGCATGCTCATGTACGTGTCGGGCTTCGTGTACTCCCTCATCTATGGCATGTGCGACTCCCTACAGCCGGCCGTGGGCTACAACTGGGGGGCGCATGACTATGGTCGCATGCGATCCCTCGAGCGCTGGTGCTTCTCGGCTGCCGCCCTCGTGGGCGTGGCGCTCTCTGTCGTGCCGTTCCTCCTGCCCGGGGAGGTTACCCACCTCTTCATGGCGCAGGCGCACGGGGAGCTGCTGGCCATGGCAACGGAGGCCTTCCAGATCTTCTCGCTGACCTACGTGTTCCGATGGTTTGCCCTCGCATCCATGAGCTTCCTCACGGCAACCGAGAAGTCGAAGGCGGCCACCATCCTGTCCCTTGCGCAGGCCCTCGTGTGCCCCGTGGTCGTGCTGGTTGCGCTGCGTCCGCTGGGCCTCATGGGGCTCTGGCTTAACGCGCCGGTGTCGGCCCTGGTGACCTCATTGGGAGCCCTCGGTCTGCTCATGGGGCTCAGGCACGAGCTTCATCTCACGGCATGACGCCTGCTAACCGATACGAACACGTGTGCTGGTTTTGAGGTATGCTACAGCAAACGGTCACGGACGAGGGAGGATCCATGTTCAGGCAGACGACGGACAGGCGTGTGGCGGCGTTTTTTGCGGATGGGCTTGAGGAGTGCGAGGCCCTGGTGGTGTGCGACTGCCTCTTTCGGTCAGGCATCCCGGTGGACAAGGTCTCCATCACGGACAGGCGTGCCGTCACGTCGAGCCATGAGGTCACGGTGGTATGCGACCGCTCCATCACGGACGATGACTTCTCGTTTGGCGACTACGACATGCTCTTCCTGCCGGGCGGCATGCCGGGCACCACGAACCTGGGGGAGTGTACGGCCCTCATGGGTGCCGTCAGGGAACAGGTGGTTGCCGGGAGGGATCTGGCCGCCGTATGCGCGGCACCGTCCCTGCTGGCGCGCCTCGGCCTGCTTGAGGGCAGGCACGCCACGAGCAATCCCGACTTCCAGCAGATGCTTACGGATCACGGGGCCACCGTCCTGCAGGATCCGGTGGTCATCGACGGCAACCTCATCACGAGCAAGGGGCTGGGTACCTGCGTCGAGCTGGGACTTGCTCTCGTGCGCCGCATCCTCTCGGACGAGGCGGCCGAGACGCTCAAGGATCAGATAGTCTACCTGCGCTAGCGCGCCCATCCGGTGAGCAGTGTCGTGCGGCGGCAGTACCTCGTCATAGACCTCAAGAGCTTCTACGCCAGCGTGGAATGCGTGGAGCGTGGGCTCGACCCACTCACCACGCGCCTGGTGGTGGCTGACCCCACGCGCACGCAGAAGACCATCTGTCTGGCCGTCTCCCCGGCGCTCAAGGCCCTGGGCGTGCGCAACCGCTGCCGCGTGTTCGAGATACCTCGTACGCTCGACTATCTGATGGCTCCGCCGCGCATGGCGCTCTACATCGAGCGTTCGGCTGACATCTATGCCATCTACCTGCGCTACGTGAGCCCCGAGGACATCCACGTGTACTCCATCGACGAGGCCTTCCTCGATGTGACGGGCTACCTTGGCCTCTACGGCTGCACGGCGCGTGAGCTGGGTGAGCGCATCCGCGAGGACGTGGTTGCCCACACGGGCATACCGGCGACGTGTGGGGTGGGCACCAACCTCTACCTGGCCAAGGTCGCCCTGGACATCACGGCCAAGCACAGCGTGGACTTCTTTGGGGAACTTACGGAGGAGACCTATCGCCAGACGCTCTGGAGCCATACGCCCATCACGGACTTCTGGCGCGTGGGGGGTGGGACGGCGCGTCGCCTTGCGGAGAGGGGCATCCATACGATGGGACAGCTGGCACTTGCTCCCAAGGAGTCCCTGTACCAGGCCTTTGGCGTGGACGCCGAGATTCTCATCGACCACGCCTGGGGCGTAGAGCCCGTGACCATGGCCGACATCAAGGCCTATCGCTCGCAGGGCCAGAGCCTCTCCAATGGCCAGGTGCTGGGGCACGACGTGGGCTTCGAGGCGGGCCTCGTCATCATGAAGGAGATGTGCGACACGCTCTCCCTGGAGCTCGTGGACCGTGGGCTCGTATGCACCTCCGTGGGGCTCATGGTGGGCTATCGTCTGGGCAAGGAGGAGCGGCGTGCGCTCATGGAACAGGTGGGTTCTGGTGGGGATGGCCCTCGGTTCCACGTGCACCGGGGCGAGTGTGCGGACCATGGTTCGGCCGCGCTGCCCTTTGCCACCAGCTCGCTCCACGAGCTCTGGAAGGTGGCGGTGCCGCTCCTCTCGCAGCTGGCGGACGGGCGTCGACGCATCCATCGCCTGTACGTCACCCTTGGTGGCGTGCGGCCCGAGGACGCCGCGGGTGCCCAAGAGAGCCTCTTCAGGGATGCCGAGGAGCTTGCCCGTGAGCGCAGGAAGCTGGAGGCCGTGAGCGCCATCAAACGACGCTTTGGCAAGAACTCGCTGCTCAAGGGTATCGACCTTCTGCCTGAGGCCACGGCGCGCGAGCGTAACGAGCAGATAGGGGGCCATCGCAGTGGAGCGACCGTCCGATGACTTCTATACACGTCATCCGCGCATGGATCTCTCCCTGCGCGCCAAGATCTTCATCCCCTTCGAGCCGCTCAGGGGCTTTCGTGCCGCGCTTGCGGAGCGGGAGCGTCGTGCGGCCACCATGCCGCGCGAGGATCTTTCGCAGGAGCGACGCGAGCGGCTGTCCGCTACGATCCGCCAGCTTGCCCCTGGCGACATGGTGCTCGTACGGCACTATGCGCGTGACCGCTACGAGTGGATGCGGGGCCTGGTGACAAAGGTCAGCGAGGCGGACGCCTGCCTCTGGGTGGCGGGGACGCACATGGCCTTTGGGGACATCGCGGAACTGGAGCGGCTGGAAGGCTCTGCCTCCTGATGCTTCTTTTGCGCAAAGGGGCCTCGGCACAGCTTGGGTGGGGATAATCGTAACCATTGCATCCGATGCACGTGGAATGGGAGAGGGCATGGCACGCACGTTTAGGGACGAGAGGGACTACCGCGACGTCCAGGAGAACGCCCGCGGGTCGTGGGGCCTCACGCTCGCAGGCCTGCTGCTCATGGGTGTCGGGATCTTCGTCTGTGCCACGGGCGACTTGGCACACATCCTCGTGCTGATGCTGGTCGTGGTGCTCCTGCTGGGTGGCGTGGCCCTGCTCTATGTGGGCTCGTCACTGCGCAGGGATGCTCGCAACGCCCTCCTGCGCCATCAGGAGATGGAGGATCCTTGGGGGTCGGGGAAGTGACTCCCCGAGTGCCCAGCTACCGGTTTCCTAGCCCTTGAGCCCGGTGGCGCCCCTCACGCTGTAGAGCGGCACGAAGGGCAGCAGGATGGGCGTCGAGCGCACGTAGGCCTGGCAGGCGGGGTCGCCACCATAGCTCCTGCCCTGCCTGAGCTCCAGGCGACGCGCGCCGCCAAACATGACATAGACGATGGCGACATATCCCACGAGCGCGCAGGCCCACTGGGAGACGTCCGCATACACTGCGGCGCCCGAGACGAACACCCCCGTCCACATGAGCACCTCGCCCAGGTAGTTGGGACAGCGCACGAAGGAGTACAGCCCACGGTCACAGAAGCGCCCCGGCCTCGTGCGCTTCTGTACGGACTTCTGCAGGTCGGCGATGCTCTCAAGTACGATGCCCCCACACATGAGCGCCAGGCCAACGAGGGAGGGGGCATCCGCGGGAGAGCCCGCCTGGAGCCTGGAGAGCACGGGCGATGCCTGGCAGGCACACATGACGGCACACGCGACCCAGATGACCATCTGGATGGGCAGTCCCAGATCCGAGCCATCATTGACCTGCGTGGCCGCCACGTGGCGGTACGCTGCCGAGCGACGTTCGCGCACGAGCAGGTAGATGGCTAGACGCGGCCCATAGGCCATCAGCAGCAGACACATGAGGACGCTGGCGGGGCCGAGGGACGCATGGAACCATGCCAGCAGGAGCATGCACCCTGCGGCAATGGAGAGGCCATATCCCAGCGAGATGAACCACACGAACCTATGAAAGCCGATGGAGCTGACCACCAGGCTCAGGATGACGAGTGTCGCGACGCCCATGAGGCCTCCCGATCGTTCCATTCCCGTTGGCAACCTCCGTAGCGTAGCCAGTTTTGGCCATCACTCAATGAGCCAAATATACCGTGAGGATGGGGGAGAACCACAAGGATGGATGACAGGGGGGACCTTCCCCCAGGGCTCATCGTGGGGCTTGCCGTCGTTGATGCCGTGCCTGTGCTGTTGTTCTGCGGCAGCCCCCTCGCGCTTGTGGGCCATGTGGGCAGCGTCGCCTTCGTGCTGGGTGCCGTGCTGGTGGCAGTGGGTGGGGTGGGCAAGGTCGCCTGGAAGTTCGCGACTGCCTGTGCCAGGGAGAACGTGCCCCTGCTTTCGTGACGGATGCACGTCACCATGCCCATCGGCTTCCTGCTCATGACGGCCGGCGTCCTCGCAGCGGGCGACAGGTCCGTCGCCGTGGCGGCAAGGCTTTCCGTGGCGTCATGGGCGCTGCTGGTGGCGCGGCTTGCCTGCATGGTCGCGATGGGGGCTCTCGCGGTGCGAGCACGTCAGCGCGACGCTGCCAGCAACTGGGCCGAGCAGCCGGTGAACATCGCTGGGCGGGCAGCGCTGCTCGGTGCCATCATCGTCGCGTAGCCCGCCCGGGTGCGGACGGGCTACCTCGTCGTGCTCCGCGCACCCGATGAGTTCGAGGAGCTCCGAGGTCACCGCCTCCGGCGCCTCCTTGGGAAGGCTGTGGCCGGCATCGGGCACGACCATCTTGCGGACACGTGCCCCACCCGCACGCACACCGCACACGATGGCATCGGTCTCTGCGGGGACGATGCAGTCGAACTCGCCGACCATCACGGTGGTGGGGCAGACGATGGCTGCGAGCGAGACGGCATCGACATGGGGCTCGTCCAGCATGAGTTGCAGCAGGTCGGCTGTCATCTGTGCCTCGCCTGCCGTGGGGGTCAGGAGTGCGGGGTCAAGGATGCCGTCTGCAGGAAGCTCCTGCGCCCACCTCGCCCAGGCGCGCCGCGTGGCGATGGTGCCCCTGATGTCCCACCCGTCCTCCTCCATGACGCCCTCGGGCGTGAGGTTGGCACCTATGGAGAGGAGCGACGCCGCTGTCCTTGGGTGGTCGCGGGCGATGAGGAGCGCCTCGATGGCGCCGTCGGAGAAGCCCACGAGATGGGCTCGCTCGATGCCGAGCGCATCCAGGCAGGCGAGGGCATCGGCAGCCATGAGCTCGTAGGTGAGCGGTGCCGTGCCGCGGGTTGACTTTCCCTGCGCGCGCGAGTCGATGGCGATGGCAACGTGTCCGGAGGCGACCACGGCATCGATCTGGGGACCAAAGATGCCGTGCTCCTCGCCATTGCCGTGGAGGAAGAGCGTGGGCGTCCGTGCGCCCGAGCAGGTGCCATAGACGAAGGCGGCGACGCCTGCGCCGTCGGGCCTGCGCACGAGGCGCGCGGCCGTCGGCGTCGTCTGCGGTCGCTGGTACGAGCCGGGGAAGTGCGGCTGTGGTGGGACGGGAGGCATGCTCGTGGCAGGTGTGGGCATGAGCCTCCCCTCAGTCCTTGAGGCGTGGCTGCATGAGCCCCTGTTGGGCAGTCCACGCCTGTGCATTAGGGTCGACACTGCATATGATGGAGCGAATGGCGCTCAGGGCATAATGCCGGGTGCTCTTGAGGCCGGTTGTGGAGTTGGTGGTTGTGGATGCCCTCACGATCGTATAGGCATCCGTCTCACTTGCGCGTATGGTTGCGACGCAGTCGTCTCTCGTTTCCATTCGATATGGCAGGGCGTTGTACTGTGGCAGCAGGAGGCAGAATGTGCCGACGCTGACGCGAGACTGGTCATCCACATCGAGCGCGATCTCATGGGCACATGGGTGGGAGCCGCCCCTCACACTGAAGGCGTCAACGAGACGTTCCATAAGCTCATGCCGATCGACATGGCAGAAGAACGTGAGCTGAGGCTGCAGAACATTGCCGTGGATGCGATGATTCGACATGCGTCCCTCCCTATATGGACTTGGCGAAGAAGTCCGTGCGGGGCGGGAGTTCCACGAGGGCATGGCCTGCGGCCGTCTCGCCTAGGGCCTCGGCCAGCCGCAGGGGCGTCCTGAAGGCGTTCTCCCAGCTGAAGAACGCCTCGTGTGGGAAGGCAAGGTGGTCGCAGATCCGCTCGCAGCCCCATGGTGCGGCGGCATGCATGAGCAGCGTCACGGTGCGCAGGGCGGCGAAGACATTGGCGAGCGCATGCTCGTAGGCGGCATCGTTGCCCTTGGCAGCCTTGGACTCGTCCGTCCAGCGCCGGTTGGCAGCGCGGCAGAAGGCCTCCGCCACGGCAAGGGCGCCATGGGCGTCAAAGCCGTACGCGCGGCGCTCGAAGTCGAGCGTGGCCTCGGCGCAGGCGTCCACGACCTCCTCGTCCGCCTCGACGGTGGGCAGGTGCCCCTCGCACACGTTCTGTGCGCCATAGAAGCAGCTGCGGGCCAGCCGGTTGAAGATGTTCGTGAGGAAGGCCGACTCCTTGAGCGCTGGGTCCGCGACGCGCGGGTCATCCCTCACCAGCACCTCCCTGCCGGTCCTCTTGTCCGTGTGGCTCACGCTCGTGTCATAGGGCTTGGGCGCGAACGAGACGGCCTTCTGGTCGAGCGCCAGGTTGAGCCAGTGGCAGCGCAGCTGCTCGGCGGTGTAGTGCCCCAGCAGCTCGGCGGCCAGGGGCGGCTGCGTGGCGCCCGAGCTGGATGCCTTCTTGCTCATGAACAGGATGTGATGGTTGGCCACGGGAATGTCCTGGCTGAGCCCCCAGTCGAGCGCCTTCCAGAGCGCGGGTTGCGCCACGCAGTAGAAGTAGATGTTGTCTTGGCCAATGAACTGGTAGACTTCGGCATCGTCGGCGCACCACCAGTCGCGCCAGTCGTTGCTGGAATAGCGGCCGTCCTCGGCCGTGGCGAGCACGACCTGCGTAAAGGAGATGGGCGCCCATAGGCTCTCGGGCCAGCACCATACCGTAAGGCCGCTCGTGCCTTCGAGCTTTGGTGCGGGCACACCCCAATCGATGTTGCCCGTGATGCGCAGGGGCAGCAGCGTCTTGCCCGTGCGGAAGCGCACGCCTGCCGCCTCCAGCGTCCCGCGCGCCTCATCGCGATCTCGCCAGTTCCCGAACTCCACGGAGAAGGATTGCTGGTTGCCCTCGGCCTCATGCAGGGTGTGGACGGGAAGCTTCCCCTCTATGGCCTCGAAGTCCGTGCGGAACTTGCTTTGGATGTAGATGACCGGCGCCACGAGCGACTCGCGCACGGTCTTGGTGACGATGGGTCTCACCTGTGGGTTCACGTCCCACTCGTCCATGAGGGCCTTGAGGGTGCACTCGAAGGCGGGCAGGTCGAAGTACCAGTTGTCCACCGGGCGCAGCTCGGGCGTGGTGCCGGTGAGCTGCGAGACGGGGGCGATGAGCTCCTCGGGGTCGAACTGGTGACCCAATTCGCACTCGTCGGCATAGGCCTTCTCGCTCCTGCAGCCGCGCACGGGGCAGCGGCCGATGACCTGGCGCCCGTTGAGGAACTGCCCGGCTGCGACGTCATAGAACTGGCGGGTGCTCATCCTGTGCAGGTAGCCCCGCTCGTACAGGCGCATGACGAGCGCTGCGGAGAGTCGCGCGTGAAAGTCGCGCGCGGGCTCCAGGCCCGAGCCGGCAAAGAGGTCCAGGCTGATGCCATAGGCGTCGAGGGCCCCCTTCTGAAGGTCGTGGTTCTCGCGCACGTAGTCGGTGATGGTGCCGGTGTAGCCCCTGCCCTCGCAGCGCTTGCGGTAACCCTCCATGATGGGGGAGCCGTAGCAGTCCGTGCCCGAGACGAAGAGCACGTTCTCGGCCCCGATGCGGTCGCGCAGGAAGCGCGCGAAGAAGTCCGCTGGTACGAAGACGCCACCGACATGGCCAAAGTGCAGGCTCTTGTTGCCGTAGGGCATGCCGCCGGTGACAACGGCGCGGCGGGGGAAGTGGGGGCGGTTCGTGATGTCTGGTGCCATGTGCGATCCTTCATGTGCATGCTGGGATGGGCCTGGGGGCGATTATCCCACAACGGGCACCATGGTCCCCGCTGGCTACAGGAGCATCACGAGCAGGCCCGAGAAGGTCGGGAGGCGGCGCGCCGTGAGCGTCTGCGTCGAACCGTCATAGTAGAGCTCCTCGGAGCCCTCGGGGGTGGAGCCACCGTAGCGCTGCCAGTCGGTATGCATGAGCACACGAAAGCTCGAGACGTCCGGCACCCTCACCTCGTAGTCGTCCTGGTCGATGCCCGAGAGGTTGAGCAGGCAGAGCACGCGCTCGTTCGCTCCGTCCGTCCGCTCGAAGGCATAGCAGCTGCGCTCCATGCTCGAGACGTCGCGCCACACGAAGCCATCATCTGCGTAGTCATGCCGCCACAGGGCGGGGTGATCAAGGTAGACATGGTTGAGGTCACGACAGAAGTGCCAGTAGGCCTCATGCGTGGGGATATCTCGCATGAACCAGTCCTGCTCGCGACGCTCGTCCCACTCGCGCAGCTGTCCCACCTCCGAGCCCATGAAGGAGAGCTTCTTGCCGGGATGTGCCAGCTGGTAGAGGTAGAGGGTGCGCGCCTGGGGGAACTTGTCGTCGAGCTCGCCCCACATCTTCTGCAGGATGGTGCCCTTGCCATGCACCACCTCGTCGTGGCTGAGCGGCAGGAGGTAGCGCTCGGTTGCGAAGTACATCATCGAGAAGCTCAGCTTATGGTAGCTCCCACCACGGAAGAGCGGATCCATCTGGAAGAGCTCCAGCGTGTCATGCATCCAACCCATGTCCCACTTGTAGTCAAAGCCCAGGCCACCAACGCTCGTGCTGGCTGTGGTGCCCCTGAAGTCCGTGGAGTCCTCGGCAACGAGGAGGCAGCCGGGATGGCGCCGTTTGAGGCCACCGTTCATGCGCTTGAGGAAGTCGAGGGCGTTGCCGTTGACCCCGCGGCTCTCATCTCCCTGCCAGTAGATGATGCGGCTGATGGCGTCCATGCGCAGGCCGTCGAAGTGGTAGTCGGCAAGCCACATGTTGGCGCTCGATTGCATGAAGCTGCAGCTCTCGCCACGGGAGTACATGAAGTTGTGGCTGCCCCACTCGGAGACGCCCACGGCATCGTTAGGGTACTCGAAGAGCGGCGTGCCGTCGTAGTCGGCCAGGCCATAGGCATCCGTGGCAAAGTGCACGGGAACGATGTCCAGGATGCAGCCGATGCCCGCCTGGTGAAGCGTGTCTATGAGGAACATGAGCTGGTCGGGAGTGCCAAAGCGGCTCGTGGGGGCAAAGTAGCCGGTGGGCTGATAGCCCCACGAGCCATCAAAGGGATGCTCGTTCAGGGGCATGAACTCCACATGGGTGTAACCCATGTCACGTACGTAGCTGGCCAGGGGTTGGGCTACCTCGTCGTAGCGATACCAGTCGGCGGGGTCATCGGAGGGCTGGTCGCCTGAGCGCTTGCGCCATGAGCCCAGGTTGAGCTCGTAGATGTTCAGGGGTCGGTCGCGGCGATCCGTGCGTGCGGCCATCCATGCCTGGTCGCTCCAGGCATATGAGGGATTGCAGATGATGGAGCGGTGGGCGGGACGCAGCTCCATCTGGCGGCCATAGGGGTCGGCGTGATCCGTGAGGCTGCCGCCGTGATGGATGCGGAACTCGTAGTGGTCGCCCTCATGGGCGCCCGCAACCTCCACCTCCCAGAAGTTGCTGTCATGGGCCTTGTGCAGATCGATCTCGCGCACGCCTCCACCGCCGTCCAGGAGCAGCTGGATGCGCGAGGCTGCGGGCGCAAAGGTCCTGAAGACGACGCCCGTGGGCGTGAGATGCGCCCCCAGGAAGTCCTGTGCCTGGAATTCCGTGCCCATATAGAAGCCGTGTAGGTCCATGAGAGCCGCCTTTGGTGTGAGGCCGAACGTTGCAGGTCATGCGAGGGGTATGGCTCCACCCCACGTTATAGCCCCTTTGGGCGTCCCCTTCCATAGGTCGCGGGCGCCTACCCCTCCTGTGGGCGCCTTTCTCCCGCGTGCGACCATCGTGTGGGTGCCTTCTGCTGCAAGTGGGTGCGGCTCCCCATCCACACGGTGTCACGAAGGGTACCTACGCAAGGCACCCTCACGCCGCCATACGAGCCGACCGCGCGAGGGGCCCGTGGCGTGATGGCTGTGAAAAGTGGCTGCGGGAGGAGACCATGAGGGATGTCAGTGGCGGGTACAATGACAGGCATGGACACTCTCTTCTCAAGCGTCGAGCGCCACAGGCGCACCGCCAATGCGCCGCTGGCCGCGCGCATGCGCCCCCAGACCCTCGATGGCTACGTGGGCCAGGCACAGGCCGTTGGCGAGGGTTCGTGGCTGCGTCGCGCCATCGAGCACGACACGCTCTCGTCCGTCATCCTCTACGGGCCGGCCGGCACGGGCAAGACCACGCTTGCGCGCATCATTGCCAACACCACGCATGCGGAGTTCGTGGAGGTCTCGGCCGTCACGGGTACGGTCAAGGACCTCCGACGCGAGGTGGACGCCGCCGAGCAGCGACTGCTCATGCAGGGTCGGCGCACGATACTCTTCGTGGACGAGATCCACCGCTTCAACCGCTCGCAGCAGGATGCCCTGCTGCATGCCGTGGAGGATCGCACCGTGGTGCTCGTCGGGGCGACCACCGAGAACCCCTACTTCGAGGTCAACTCGGCCCTCATCAGCCGCTCGCGCGTGGTGGAGCTGGTCCCCCTCGACGACGGGTCGCTCCGCACGCTGGTGCGCCGGGCCCTCGCCGACGAGCTTGGCCTCAAGGGCGCCTTCACCATCACGGACGAGGCCCTGGACGAGGTCATCATCCTGGCCGGGGGAGACGCGCGCGCCGCCCTCACGTCCCTGGAGCTTGCCAGCCAGATGGCCGCTCCGGGCGGCAACGTCGATGCTGCCAGTCCTGAGTCACCCGTCGCCATCGGGCTCGAGCATGTGCACGAGGCCAACCCCCGTCGTGGCCTCTCGTACGACAGGGCCGGCGACATGCACTACGACGTCATCTCCGCCTTCATCAAGTCCATGCGGGGCAGCGATCCGGACGCCGTGCTCTACTGGCTGGCCCGCATGATCGATGCGGGGGAGGACCCCAAGTTCATCGCCCGGCGCATCCTCATCCAGGCATCCGAGGACGTGGGCAATGCCGACCCGCAGGCGCTGCTTGTGGCGGAGGCCGCCTTTCGGGCGGCTGAGGTCATCGGCTACCCGGAGTGCCGCATCAACCTGGCGCAGGCCGCTCTCTACGTGGCCCTCGCGCCCAAGTCCAATGCCGCCGAGGCGGGCATCGACGCGGCCCTCCAGGAGGTGCGCGAGGGACCTCGCCGCGAGGTTCCCAACCACCTGCGCGACCGTCATCGTCCCGGCTCCGAAGCCTATGGCACCTATCTCTATCCGCACGACTATCCCGAGGGGTGGGTGCCCCAGCAGTACCTGCCGGACGGTCTGGAGAGGGGTGCGTTCTACCATGCGAGCCCACGTGGCTGGGAATCATGGCGCATCGATGCGACGGCGCGTGACCGAGCCGATGAGCCTGCCGGCGAGCGTGGTGGCGCCATCCCGTCGGACGGCCGGTCCGATGAGGTGACTGCCTTGGATACTCCCCCGCCGGCATCCTAGAGACTCCCGCTTGGGTAGAATGGGCACAGAGGCGCTTGCGCCAGCAAGTCAGACAGCCGCATGACGCGGCGGAAATGGGGACATCATGCAGCTCGATCCTCTGCAGATAGTACTTGTCGTTCTCGTGCTTGCGGCCGTCTGGGCGGTGGTGGAGCTTGCGCTTACCCTGCGGCATGCGCGCGCCTCCGTGGATGAGGTCACCCGTACGGCCAACGAGACCATCGAGCAGGTCCAACCCGTGATCGCCAAGCTCGACGGTGTCATGGATGACCTCCAGCCCGCCATCAAGCAGGTCGACCCCCTGGTCGAGCGTGTTGGCGACGCCGTGGACAGTGCCAACGAGAGCCTGGGGAGGGTGAATGGCATCCTAGGTGACGTCTCGAGCGTCTCGAGCACGGCCGCGGATGTCACGGACATGGTGAACGGCGTGGCGACCAGTGCCGCCGCCGGTGTGACCAACGTCATCAACCGCATCTCTGGCAAGGATGGCGGCGCGGGCAGGCATGCCGCCCGGCTGAGGGGCGAGGGCGCGTCTGTGGAGGATGTGGACGCGCAGGGCGGTGGCGGCCAGCCTGCCCATACCGTGCGATACGTTACCTACGGACAGGACACGGGCGGCCAGGCCCCTCATGCCGCCGCATCGAGCGACACGGACGCGTCCGCGGACCCAACCAAGAGCCAAGCATAAGGAGCTGTACCAATGCAAGAGAAGACCGTTCGCCTCTCGGTCCCTGCAGAGGCGGGATATGCGCGCGCCGTCCGTATGATGGCGTCCAACCTGGCCGTCGTCTGCTGCATGAGTGTGGATGACGTGGAGGATGTGCGCATGGCCGCGGAGGAGGGCTTCGTCTACAGCTGCGCCACGGCCCCCGCGGTCTGTGACATCACGTTCACGCTGTCAGAGGGCTCCGTTGCCATGGACTTTGCCCTGGGTGATGCCGAGCCGGAGGTCATCGAGGCCGCCGGTGTGGACCTCACCCTCGCGGAGCTCCTGCTGCAGGCCGTGTGCGACGACTTTGCCGTCACAGGCGGGGGCGTGCTTCACCTTGAGAAGACGGTAGGCGCCGCCCATGCCTAACGAGTGGGAACAGACAACGGTGGATGCGTCCACCGCTGGCGAGGAGTCCGCGCGCGCGGAGCGCGCGCGGCGGCGCAGCCTCACACGCCGGGTGCCCAAGGGCAAGCTCGCCTGGGACAAGGGGCGCACGCACGAGCTCTTCCGCCGCTACAAGGAGGAGGGAGACGAGGACGCACGCCAGCAGCTCATCGTGAGCCACCTCAACCTCGTCCGCTTCCTTGCCTCCAAGTTCAAGAACAGGGGGGAGTCGCTCGACGACCTCATCCAGGTGGGCACCATCGGCCTCATCAAGGCCATCGACCGCTTCGACATCTCGCGTGGCCTGGAGTTCACCACCTTTGCCACGCCCACCATCATGGGTGAGATCCGTCGCCACTTCCGCGACAAGGGCTGGTCGGTGCGCGTGCCGCGTCGGCTGCAGGAGCTCTCGGCCAAGGTCAACCAGATGACGGACGAGCTGACGAAGCGCCTGCAGCGCAGCCCCACCGTGGAGGAGATCGCCCAGGAGCTCGACACCTCGGTGGACGAGGTGCTGGAGGCCATGGAATCCTCGAGCGCCTACAGCTCCGTGCCGCTCGAGGCGGGTGGCGCCGCCGATGACGAGGCGCCCTCGATACTCGACCGCTACGTCTCCGAGGACAGGGACCTTGCCGCCTCCGACGACCGCATGGCCATCGAGGAGGCCGTGCGGGACTTCTCCCCACGCGAGCAGGACATCATCCGCATGCGCTTCATCGAGGGACTCACCCAGGTGGAGATCGCCGATAAGTTGGGCATCTCGCAGGTGCAGGTATCGCGCCTGCTGAGGCGCACGCTCAAGAAGCTGCAGGAGAGGATTGACCCAGAGATCGTGGGCGGCGTCACGTCCTAGCAGCGCCGCCGCTTCGTCGTGCCCTCATGCGGCACGGGAGAGGGGAGACGTGAACGACACAGAGGGAGACGAGCGCTTGGGGCGGGCGCGCCTGGTGGGCATGCGCACATGGGCGGCCCTGGGCTGCTGCGGCCTCATCGGCGTCGCCCTGCTGGTGCTGGGGCGCATCGTCCCCGCCCTCGAGCTGCTGCTGGTGGGCGTGGTCATTGGGTTTGTCTGCAGTCCCATCACCAACGCGCTGGAGCGACGGGGCGTCGGCCGTGCGCTGGGCGCCTTCATAGCGCTGCTGGTGTTCCTGGTCGTGCTTGTGGCCGCAGCCGTGCTCATCTTCCCGCCCTTCGTGAGCCAGCTCATCGAGGTGCTCCAGCATGTGCCCGCCTACGTGGGGCAGTTCCGCAGCGCCTTCAACGACTTCTGGCGGCAGCACGGCACGTCCGAGACGGCCAACCTCCAGCAGGGCCTCAGCCAGTACCTCAACACCTTTGCGGGCGCGGGCACCACCGCCGCCTCGAGCCTGGCGGAGGGCATCACCAATGGCATCGTGAACAACGTCATCGTCACGGCGAACAACATCTTCACGTTCTTTCTGGGTCTCGTGGTGGCCTACTGGCTGGCCAAGGACTATCCCACCATCGCCCGTGAGCTCTCTGTCATTGCGGGGCCAAGGCACGAGGGCGAGCTCTCCGTGATGCTGGCCGTCATGAGCCGTGCGATGGGCGGCTACATGCGCGGCATCGTCATCACGTCCGCCATTGCGGGCGTGCTGTCCTTCCTGGGCTTTGCCGCCATCGGACATCCCTACGCGAGCCTCATGGGCATCACCATGGGGGTGCTCCACTTCATCCCGGTCATCGGTCCCTGGGTCGCCGCGGCCCTCACCGCCCTGCTGGCGCTCTTCGTGTCGCCGCTGCTGTCCCTCGCCTCCATCCTGGTGTCGGTCGTCGTGCTCAACGTGACGGACAATCTCATCTCGCCGCTCGTCATGCGCTCGGCCGTCAAGATCCATCCGGTGCTCTCGTTGCTCGGCATCGTGATCGGCAGCGCGGTCGGCGGCGTCCTGGGCATGATGCTTGCCATACCGCTCACAGCCGCCGTGAGGTCGCTGTTCGTGTACTACTTCGAGCGGCACACGAACCGCCAGCTCGTGAGCTACGACGGCGCGCTCTTCCAGTCCACGCCCTTCCGGGATGACCACGGCGCCATCCAGCCCTCCTTCGATGCGCTCGACGACGACAAGTTCTTCGAGTCGACGCTTTTGGTCAATCCCGACAAGCCACCGGTGGCCGTGGCTGCGGAGCGGCCGCACGGCACGCATCGCTCGCTGGGCGAGCACCTCGCGGACCTGGTGGCTGCCGCACGGCGCCACGGTGGTCCCAAGGGCGGCGACACCCATGGTGATTCAGAGCAGGCGCCGCCTCCCCCTGCGCCGTGAGCTTCCTTTTTCCTCGCGGGAGTCTATCCTTATGGCGTTTGAACGCACGGGACGGCACGCGAGGAGAACCATGACCAGCGCTGACTACAAGACCATGACCACAGCTGAGGTCCGCGAGGACTTCCTCGCGTTCTTCGAGGGCAAGGGCTGCAGGCTCTATCCCTCCTCCTCGCTCGTCCCCGAGGATCCGTCGCTCCTGCTCGCCAACGCCGGCATGAACCAGTTCAAGGAATACTACCAGGGCCTCAGGACCATGCGGGAGATCGGGGCCACCTCCTGCCAGAAGTGCCTGCGCACCAACGACATCGAGAACATCGGTGACGCCAGCCACCTCTCCTTCTTTGAGATGTTGGGCAACTTCTCGTTCGGCGGCTACACCAAGGCCGATGCCATCGCCTGGGCCTGGGAGTTCATCTCGAGCCCCGAACATCTGGGCCTGCCCAAGGACCGCCTGTACATGACCGTCTTCGAGGATGATGACGAGGCCGTGGAGCTCTGGCATGCCCAGGGCGTGGCGTACGACCACATATCCCGTCTGGGTGCCGACGACAACTTCTGGGCCGCGGGCCCCTGCGGCCCCTGCGGCCCCTGCTCCGAGATCTACTTCGACCTGGGGCCAGAGTTTGCGGGGGAGCGACCTGGCGACGATGGTCCGCGCTTCCTGGAGTTCTGGAACCTCGTGTTCACGCAGTACGATCGCCAGGAGGACGGCTCCCTGCAGGAGCTGCCCCACCGCAACATCGACACGGGCATGGGGCTGGAGCGCATCGCCGCCATCATGCAGCATCAGGCCTCCAACTACGAGGGTGACATCCTGCGCTCGCTCATCGCCGTGGGAGAGGGGCTCGCGGACGTGCGCTACCACGACTCCGCCGCCACGGACAGGAGCCTGCGCATCCTGGCCGACCACTCCCGTGCCGTCACCTTCATGATCGGCGACGGCATCCTGCCCTCCAACGAGGGCCGCGGCTACGTGCTGCGCCGTCTGCTGCGCCGCGCGGTGTACCATGGCCGCCTCATGGGCATCAGGGGCGGCTTCCTCACCACCTACTCCGCCGAGGTCATGCGCCTCATGGCCGACGTGTACCCGGCGCTCACCGAGAACAGGGCGCTCATCGAAGGCATCATCACCGCCGAGGAGGAGCGCTTCGGCGCCACGCTCGATGCGGGCGAGGCCAGCCTTACCGAGGAACTCAGCCGCCTGGGCACGGGTGAGGCCCTCTCCGGTGACATGGCCTTCAAGCTGCATGACACCTATGGCTTCCCCATCGACCTCACCTGCGAGATCGCCCAGGGCGCGGGCCACGGCGTGGACATGGCCGCCTTTGATGCCCGGATGGAGGCCCAGAAGGAGCGCGCCCGCGCGAGCGCCAACCGTGACGCCTGGGGAAAGGCCGCCAGCGTGTGGGTGGCCCTCTCCGATCGTGTGCCCGAGACGCAGTTCGAGGGGTACGACTCCGACGAGCTCGCGGGTGCGCATGTACTGGCCATCGTGGACGCCAACGGCCAGGAGGTCTCGGTCGCCCATGTGGGCGATAGGGTGGACGTGGTGCTCGACCGCACGAGCTTCTACGGCGAGATGGGTGGCCAGGTGGGTGACACCGGCAAGCTCGTGGGCGATGCCGTGACCCTCGCCGTGAGCGACACCAGGCACCACGAGGGCGGGCTGGTGGCCCATGTGGCCGAGGTCACGGCTGGCGAGCTCATGGTGGGTGACATGGTGCGCTGCGTGGTGGACCACGGCCGCCGCGAGCTCATCCGCCGCAACCATACCGCCACGCACCTGCTGGACGCAGCCCTCAAGCAGGTCCTGGGGGAGCACGTGAGCCAGGCGGGCTCCCTGGTCGCCCCCGACCACCTGCGCTTCGACTTCACGCACTTCGAGGCCATGACGCCCGAGGAGATCGAGCGCGTCGAGGGGCTCGTGAACGCGGAGGTCTTCGCCGCCGAGCCAATCGTGACCCAGGTCATGGGCATCGATGAGGCCAAGGCATCCGGTGCCGTGGCCCTCTTTGGCGAGAAGTATGGCGACATGGTGCGCGTCGTCTCCACGGGAGACGCGGATGCGCCCTTCTCGCGCGAGCTCTGTGGCGGCACCCATGCGCATAACACCGCCGAGCTCGGGTTCTTCAAGATCGTCTCGGAGGGATCCGTGGGCTCCAACGCCCGCCGCATCGATGCCGTCACCTCGGCGGGCGCCCTGCAGTACGTGGACGAGCGCCTGGGCCTGCTTGCTGGGGTGGCCCAGAGCCTCAAGTGTCGCCCTGCCGATGTCGCCGCCCGCGTGGCTGCGCTCGAGCAGGAGCTGCGCGACACCAGGCGACAGCTCGAGGACGTCACGACGGGCGCTTCCACGGGCCAGCTTGCCGACGCCCTTGCCCATGCCTCCCAGCTCGAGGGCTATCGCTGCGTCTTTGCCAAGCTCAAGGGTCCCTCGGGCAAGGAGCTCAGGAGCGTGTGGGACGCCATCCGCGACGGCGCGGGCGAAGGGCCGGTGGCCTGCGTGGTGGCCTCCTCCACGCCCGATGGCAAGGTCGCGCTGCTCGCGGCCGCAACCGATGCGGCCGTCTCGGCGGGCTTCCATGCCGGTGACGTCATCAGGTACATCGCCGACAAGGTCGATGGTCGCGGCGGTGGCAGGCCCACCATGGCGCAGGCCGGCGGTGCAGACGCCTCCGGCATCGACGCCGCCCTCGCCGCCGCCCGCGAGCTTCTGGGCGCCTGAGGTCCCATGAGGGCGTTGGCGCTCGACATAGGGGATGCGCGCATCGGGATTGCCGCCACGGACGCGGGCGGCACGGTCGCCTCGCCCGTGAAGGTGCTGCCTGCCGCCGAGGTGCTCTCCCATGCCGCGAGCTTCCGGCGCATCCTTGAGGACGTCGAGCCCGACGTCCTCGTGTGCGGCCGGCCTCGGACGCTCTCGGGTGAGGATGGCCCCCAGGCTCGGAAGGCCATGGAGCAGGGACGCGCCATCGCCGAGCGGGCGGGGCTGCCCGTGGAGTTTGTGGACGAACGCCTGAGCTCTGCCGAAGCCAAGCGCATCCTGCGTGCGGAAGGCCTGAGCGAACGGAAGATGCGCGGGCGCGTTGACATGGTGGCCGCCTCGCTCTTTCTTCAGACCTGGCTCGACGCACGAACCGACGATCAGCAAAGGTAGGGTTATGGCAACCAAGCACATGAGGTCCAGCGCACATACCCGGACAAGGCGTCCTTTGGGTACGGCACCGTCTCCCCGCGTGGCACGCGCACGCACGCATCGCGCCCGGCGCGAGCGCCGCACGAGGTCGCCTCTGCCCAAGCTCATCCTCGTCCTGGTGGCGCTCGCCCTCGTGGGCGTTGGCGGCTGCCAGGCGTGGCAGCGGCTCTTCCCGCCCGAGGAGGTCGGCGACGTCACGCCGGGCCAGGTGGTCACGGTGACCATCCCCGATGGCTCAGGCACGCAGGATATCGCCAATATCCTCTTTGAGGGTGGCATCATTGCCAAGCGGAGCGACTTCACGGGCGAGGTCAAGCGTCAGGATGCCGGTGCCAGCATGAAGAGCGGCACGTACGACATCGTGACGGGCGCCAACGTCGCCGATATCGTGCGCCTGCTGGTCTCCGGCCCCAACTCCAACGCCAAGAAGCTCACCGTGCCCGAGGGGCTCACCGTGTCGCAAACGGCCACGGCGGTGCAGACGGCCCTAGGCATCTCGACCGATGACTTCCTGGCCCAGGCAAAGGCGTCCAACTATGTGGATGACTACCCCTTCCTGTCCTCTGCGCAGAACGACTCGCTCGAGGGCTTCCTCTATCCCAAGACCTATGACCTCAGCGCCACGGACGGCTCGGCCGACGCGGTCATCCGCGCCATGCTTGACCAGTATCAGAGCGAGGTGATGTCCCTTGACCTCGCCAGTGCCGAGACGGGCATCGAGAGTGCCTACGGCATCACGATGAGCGACTATGACATCATCAACATGGCCTCCATCATCGAGAAGGAGGCGCACAGCGACGATGATCGACCCAAGATGGCCTCGGTGATGTGCAACCGCATGAAGGCTGGCATGCGCCTGCAGAGCGATGTGACCATCATGTATGTGACGGGCCGAGAGCCGACGAAGGACGACCTCGCCTCGCAGAGCCCCTACAACACCTACGTCAGCCAGGGGTTGCCGCCCACACCCATCTGTAGTCCCAGCATGGCGAGCATCAAGGCCGCCATGGCACCTGCCAGCACGAATTACCTCTATTGGTATTGGAATGGCTCCGAGACCGTGTTCTCCGAGACGTTCGAGCAGCACCAGCAGGCCCAGGGCAGCTAGGAGCGTGTCATGAGCATCCTGCATCCCAGCCGCTGCGTGGCCTCCATCGACCTCCTCGGCGTGGACGACCTCGTGCGCGATGGCGTACGGTGCGTGCTCTTTGACCGTGACAACACCTGCGTGCCACGCGATACAAGGCAGGCGCCGCCCGCGGTGGCCGCCTGGTTCCGTCGGGTGCACGAGGCGGGGATCTCCACGTGCATGGTGTCCAACAACATTCATACGCGGGCGGTCGAGGACTCGGCACGGGAGCTTGCGAGCCTGGTGGTGCACCATGCGCTCAAGCCCCTTCCCTGTGCCGTGCGAGCTGCCCTCAGACGCATGGGCGTCTCGGCGGCGGAGGCCGTCATGGTGGGCGACCAGGTGTTCACTGACGTCCTCGCGGGCAATCTCGCGGGCGTGCGCACCATCCTCGTGCGGCCACAGTCCGCGTGCGACCTCCCACACATGCGACTGGTGCGCCTCCTCGAGCACCGCGTCATTGGGGAGCGTCCCTTCGAGGGCGAATAGCGTCCCTCTCCGAGTCGTATGCAATTCTGCGCAGGGCTCTTCCGAGTCGTTCGCAATTGCGAACGACTCGCCACCGACAAAACCGCAGATAAAAATGTTATCTCATCATTGTATGGCAGTCAGTTCGCCCGATAAATTGCATACGACTCGGTGGGGAAGCGGAGAGAATTGCGAACGACTCGGGGCCATCCATTCCCGTTTGCTAGAATCAAGGCCGATAAGCATCAAGAGACGCACGGGGTCATCAACCACATGAGCGAACAGGACACGGGCTACGTGGTCCATAAGGGCTGCGACCATATCTTCTTTGTGGGCTTCCTGGGGGCGGGCAAGTCGACGCTTGCGCGCAACCTCGGTGGCCTCTTCAACCGTGACTTTGTGGACACGGACAAGCTCGTGGAGCGCGCGCGTCACATGAGCGTCTGCCAGATCTTCGAGTGCGACGGTGAGCGGCGCTTTCGCGACTATGAGGTCGAGGCGCTCGGTAAGCTTCGGAGCCGCAAGTCGCTGCTGGTGAGCTGCGGCGGAGGCATCGTGGAGGACGGCCGCTCCTGTGCCATCATGCACGAGATGGGCAAGGTCGTCTTTCTTGATGGGGATCTCGTGGACTCCCTGCGCCAGATCCGTCATCCTGAGCTACGGCCTGACTTTGGCTGCGTCGAGGATGCGCGCAAGCTGTACCAGGCACGTCGTCCCCTCTATCAGGGCGCCGCCGACATTACGATAGATATCAGGGGAAAGTCGTTCGAGCAGGTCTGCTCCCTTGCGGGGTGCGTGCTCTGGGAGGAGGGCCTGCTATGAGCAGGGCCATGCAGACGGTCAGGCAGTGGGTGCCTGCGTTGGGAGGAGCCTGCGAGGCGCGCATCGGCCACGGCACCATCGCGGAGTGCGAGGCCGTGTTCAAGGGTGCCGTGGGCACGCCCCAACGGGCCGAGCTTATGGTTGGCAGCGGGACAAACGAGATGACCGAGGAGCTCGTGCGCCGCGAGTTGACGTCCGCGGGCTTCGTGGTCGAGCGGACGGAGGTGCCCTCAGGTTCCACGGCGCGTCAGCTCCAGGAAGCGTCTCGCCTTGTGGGGAGGCTCGACGCCCACCATGTGACCGCAGACGACCTCGTCGTGGCCATCGGCGACGCCGATGTGCTCTCGGTTGCCTCCAACGTCTGCGTCGCCTGGTGTGGCGGCGTGCAGATGGCTGCCATCCCCCTGGACCTCACGGCGCTCGTGGAGGTGGCACCCGCGCCGCGGGGCATCGACCTCGCCGCGCATGCCCAGGTGCTCTCGCCACGTCCCGCTTGCCGCTACCTGGTGGCCGACCTCGACCTTATGGACGTGTCGCCTACGGGTGAGACGACGCTTTGCGCGCGCGCCCTCATGGCGCAGGCGGCCATGGTGGACTCCGAGCAGTCCTTCTCACGCCTCTGGGACAGGAGCCTCGAGGTGGCGCAGGGTCCCGACGCCGCGGAGGCGGACTCCGACGTGGATGCCGAGATCGATGCTGCTGTCGACGTTGCCTCCGACACGCTTGCGGAGCAGGCGGCCGACACGCTCAAGACGCGTGGGAGGATCGCGTCGTCCTCCGCCCTGGCCGTGCGCCAGGGCCTGCGTTACGGACGGGAGTTGGCGTATGCGCTGGGCGCCCTCACGGAGCTGCCCCTATCCACGCGCCTTGCCGAGGGGCTGCGCTTCTCGGCCCGCGTCTCGGCGGGCCTGGGCGTCCTGGGTGTGGATGACGTCCTTGCGCAGGACGAGCTGCTCGAGCGGCTTGGCCTGCCTCTGGCGGTCGCGCAGGTGGATGCCGCCGCCCTGCTCGAGCGCCTCAAGGCGGACGCGTTCCTGCACAGCAACCGCTTCCAGCTGGCCCTCCCACAGAGGATCGGCCGCGTGCGCCTGTCCAACGTGGATGACGCGCTGCTTGAGGAGCACCTTGACGCCTGGTGTGCCGCGCGAGGTCGGTAGGGACCAGGACGCCCGTCACGGTACCATGGTCGCATGACCGGAAGGAGTGGTCGCATGACAGTCGCATCCCTGTGCGCACAGAGGGTGGCGCGCTTTCGCGCACTCATGGAGGAGCGCGGGTACGATGCCGTCATCCTGCGCAACAACCCCGATCTGCGCTGGCTGACCGGTGTGGAGCGGGTGTTCGACTCCGAGCAGGCGCACACTGCCTTCCTCACGCAGGATGGCCTCTGGCTTCACACGGACTCCCGCTACTACAACAGCTTCGTCGAACGCATGGGTACGGACGGCGTCTGGCAGCTCGACGGGGATGCCGTCGATGCCGTGGCCTGGGCTGCCGGGCGCGTCCTCAAGGCGCGCGCCCGCGTGGCGGCCGTCGAGGACACCTGCCCCCTCTCGTTCTTTGACGGTCTGCAGGCGGAGCTTGCCGCCCGCTCCATGAGCTGTCTGCTGCCGCGCCTGCACGGGGATCTTGTACGCCTGCGCATCGTCAAGGACCGGGAGGAGCTTGGCCTGCTCGCCAGGGCGCAGGAGGTTACCGATGACGCCTTCGACCATATCCGTGGCTACATCAAGGCGGGCCTCACCGAGCGGCAGATTCGTGCCGAACTCGAGCACTACATGCTCATGCATGGTGCGGATGCCCTCTCGTTTGACACCATCGTCGCCGCGGGCCCCAATGGTGCCAACCCCCATGCCAAGCCCAGCGACTACGTGGTGCGCGAGGGCGACCTGATCGTGATGGACTACGGCGCCGCCTACCACGACTATCATGCCGACATGACGCGAACGGTCTGCGTGGGGGAGCCCTCCGAGGAGCAACGCCACGTGTACGATGTGGTGCGCGAGGCCAACGAGGCCTGCGAGGCCGCCGCCAAGCCGGGCTGCATCGGTCGGGATATCCATGATCTGGCCGCGAAGGTCATCTCGGACGCGGGCTATGGACCGTACTTCGGCCATGGCCTTGGCCATGGTGTGGGCATCGAGATCCATGAGAGCCCGCACCTCAGCCGCCTCTATGGCGATGAGGTGCCGGTGGGGTCCGTGATTACCATCGAACCAGGCATCTATCTGCCTGGCAGGTTTGGCATCCGCCTTGAGGACTGTGGCCACATGGCCGAGGACGGCTACCATCCCTTCGGCCGCTCCGCCCACGACCTGCTCAGAGTGGGGTAGCATCCGCACCCTTCCAATGAGGCACAGAGGGACGGTCGACCATCCCTTTGACGGATTTCCATCATGTTGTGACTGATGCAAACATTCCCTTGTCGTATACTGCAGGATGTGTGTAGCATTCATGGAGCGATTGCGTACAAATCGTGATTCATCATGCAATGCATCCGTATCTGTTGGCAGATGAAGCAAGTAAGGAGGAAGTTGGATGGTCGGTATTGTCCTAGCGAGCCACGGTGCGTTTGCCGAGGGAATCAAAGAGTCTGGTCAGATGATCTTTGGCCCCCAGGAGAACGTGGCCACGGCAGTCCTCACCCCCGACATGGGGCCTGATGACATGTACCAGAAGCTGCACGACGCCGTCGCCACCTTCGACGATCAGGAGCATGTGCTGTTCTTGGTCGATCTGTGGGGCGGCACCCCGTTCAACCAGGTGTCTCGCATCGTCGATGGGGGAGACCACGAGGACTGGGTGGCTGTCACGGGTCTGAGCCTGCCCATGCTCGTCTCGGCCTATGGAGCGCGCATGGGCGCCGAGACGGCCGCAGACGTCGCCAAGGAGATCTATGCCGAGGCGCGTGATGGCGTCAAGGTCAAGCCCGAGAGCCTGCAGCCTGTCGAGGCCGCCCCTGCCGCCGCAGCCGCGGTGGTGGCCACGACACCGACGGGCTCCATCCCAGAGGGCACGGTCCTTGGCGACGGCCACCTCAAGATCGTGCTTGCCCGTGTGGACACGCGCCTGCTGCACGGCCAGGTGGCAACCACCTGGACCAAGATGACCGGTCCCGATCGCATCATCGTGTGCTCCGATGCCGTCGCCCACGACGAGCTGCGCAAGTCCATGATCGAGCAGGCGGCACCTCCCGGGGTCAAGGCCCATGTGGTGCCCATCTCCAAGATCATCCAGATTGCCAAGGATCCGCGCTTCGGTGCCACCAAGGTGATGCTCCTCTTCGAGACGCCACAGGATCTGCTGCGCGCCCTCGAGGGCGGTGTGGACATCAAGAAGGTCAACCTTGGCTCCATGGCCCACTCCGCAGGCAAGGTCGTGGTCACCAATGCCATCGCCATGGGTGAGGACGACGTGAAGACCCTCGAGGCCCTCAAGGACAAGGGCGTGACGTTCGACGTGCGCAAGGTGCCCGCCGATGCGCCAGAGTCCTTCGACGGCATGCTGAAGAAGGCAAAGTCCGAGCTCGCCGCTCAGAACGCATAGAGAAAGGGAGGGAACATGAACCCAATCACCATCGTGCTTGTCATTCTCGTGGCTTTCTTGGCAGGCATGGAGGGCATCCTGGACGAGTGGCAATTCCACCAGCCCCTGGTCGCCTGTACGCTCATCGGCCTCGTCTGTGGCCATCCCGTCGAGGGCATCATTCTGGGTGGCTCACTGCAGATGATCGCCTTGGGCTGGGCCAACATCGGTGCCGCCGTCGCACCTGACGCAGCCCTCGCCTCCGTGGCCTCGTCCATCATCATGATGCTCGCGCTCAGTGGAGGAAGCGCCAGCTCGCAGGACGCTATCGCCACGTCCATCGCCGTTGCCGTGCCCCTTTCCGTGGCCGGCCTCTTCCTCACGATGATCGTGCGCACCATTGCGACGGCACTGGTCCATGCCATGGATGCCGCGGCCGATCATGCCAATTTTGCCGCTATCGAGGGGTGGCAGGTCTTTGCCATCTGCCTTCAGGGCATCCGCATCGCCGTGCCGGCAGCCGCCCTGTGCTTCATCCCTGCCGAGGCAGTCACCAGCACGCTCAACATGATGCCCCCCTGGCTCTCCGGGGGCATGGCCGTTGGCGGTGGCATGGTTGCCGCAGTCGGCTACTCCATGGTCGTCAACATGATGGCCACCAAGGAGACCTGGCCCTTCTTTGCCCTTGGCTTCGTCATTGCGGCCATCAAGGAGCTCACGCTCATCGCCCTCGGTATCATCGGCGTCGTGTTCGCCCTCATCTACCTCACCCTCAAGGGCCTGGCCAAGCAGGGTGGTGGTGGCGGCACCGGTTCCGGTGATCCGCTGGGGGACATCATCAACGACTACGAGTAGGAAGGGGAGTGTGAGCACACATGGCAGACATCAAGCTTACCAAGACTGACCGGCGCAAGGTCGCATGGCGTCACCAGTTCCTGCAGGGCTCGTGGAACTACGAGCGCATGCAGAACGGTGGCTGGTGCTATGCAATGATCCCGGCCATCAAGAAGCTCTATTCCGACAAGGATCAGCGAGCGGCGGCCCTCAAGCGTCACCTCGAGTTCTACAACACGCATCCGTACGTCTCCGCACCAATCATCGGTGTCACCCTCGCCCTCGAGGAGGAGCGTGCCAATGGCGCACCCGTCGATGACACCGCCATTCAGGGCGTCAAGGTTGGCATGATGGGTCCGCTCGCCGGCGTGGGCGATCCCGTCTTCTGGTTCACGATCCGCCCGATCCTAGGCGCCCTTGGCGCCTCGCTCGCGCTGAGCGGCTCCATCGTGGGCCCCATCCTGTTCTTTGTGGCGTGGAACGTCATTCGCCTCGCCTTCCTGTGGTACACCCAGGAGTTCGGCTATAACGTGGGCACCTCCATTGCCAAGGACCTCTCGGGCGGCATGCTCGGTCAGATCACCGAGGGAGCCTCCATACTGGGCATGTTCATCATTGGTGCCCTGGTGGAGCGCTGGGTCTCCATATCCTTCACCCCGGTCGTCTCCACGATCCCACAGCAGGAGGGTGCCTATATCGACTGGGCCAACCTGCCTTCCGGTGCCGAGGGCATCAAGCAGGCGCTCACGCAGTACTCCACGCTGGGACCCACTGGCCTCGACGCCAACAAGGTCACTACGCTCCAGCAGAATCTCGACCAGCTCATTCCCGGCCTGGCGGCGGTTGGTCTCACGCTGCTCTGCTGCAAGCTCCTCAGGAAGAACGTCTCGCCCATCGTCATCATCCTGGCGCTCTTCGTCATCGGTGTGATCGGACGCTTCTTCCAGTTCATGTAAGGCAGCGACCGCACTCGTGCGACAGGGCCGCATCCGATGGGTGCGGCCCTGTCGTGTGGCCATACTCCTATACTCTTTCACGTGGTGTTGGCACATCCAAGGAGGGAACCATGCCCTTGCGCCCGCATACAGCCGCAAAGATGGACTATACGCCGCTCAACAGGCAGATCGAGCTTCGGAGCAAGGCCACGTCCTTTCTGGGCATCGGCTCCTATGGCGAGCTTACGGTGGGCTCAGGTGGCATAGAGTACGTCTCTGACGCCAACAAGCGAGACTACATCCAGATTCCCTGGGCAGAGGTCGATCGCGTGTCCGCGCCCGTCATGTTCAAGGGCAGGTACCTTCCCCGCTTTACCGTCATGACGCGTGCGAGCGGCGAGTTCGCCTTCTCCACGCGCGACAACAAGCGCACGCTGCGGGCGATTCGGGAGCATATCGGGGCCGAGCGCCTCGTGAGGGCACCGAGCATGTCGAGCAGCATTGCGGGTGGCATCAAGGGCCTTGTCTCACGCCTTGTGGGCAGGCACGGCGACATGCCACAGAGGTAAGCCTCACCCGTCCATGCACCTGGGCCTTCGTATCATCGAGGGCGGACGAGGCGAAGACCATCACAGCCCCAGAGGCGCTGTTACACCAACTTTCACGACGCGATCCGTGCGAACTCCAATCCGGACCTTCCAAGGTCCAACTTTTTGTCCGCATCCCCTTGAGTAACAAAAAACAGCAAACCATTCGATTTACTGTTTCTCAAATTATTTATATACATT
>NZ_AWEZ01000007.1 GCF_000468755.1 Olsenella profusa F0195 | reverse complement strand
TGCGAGTCCGCGGCGCGGGCGCTCGACCGGCTCTGCTCCTGGATGATGCACTCGAACGTCCCGGAGATGAAGGTGGTCGCGGGGACGCTCCGCAAGGAGCGGGAGGGCATCCCCGACTGGTGGCGGAGGGGCTCGACGAACGCGATCCTGGAGGGGCTCAACTCAATCGTCCAGTCCATCGAGAGGGCCGCGAGGGGCTTCAGGAACACCGGGTACTTCGAGACGATGATATTCCTCAGGCTCGGTCGCCTGGACTTCTCGGCCCAGCTGGCCGTCTCGACCGCTACCCACTAGAAACCGTAAAGAGCCCAAAAAAGCAACCCATGGTTGGTTGCGGGAGTGGCTCAAGAGGCCAAGACTCATCAGGGAGATGGACGGGAGCATGTCTGACCACATTGGAGAGGCAAGAAGAGATCGTGGCACAACGGGCTTAGAGAGGGATATGGGCGCGATAGGGGACAACATCCAAGCGAGAAGGGCCGTGCGAGGACTGAGCCAGGCCGCGCTTGCCGAGGAGCTCGGCATCAGTCGCCAGTCCGTCGCCAAGTGGGAGTCGGGCAAGAGTCGCCCCGACCTGGAGAGGATGGCTCGCCTGTGCGACCTGTTTGGCTGCACGATGGACGAGCTGGTATATGGCAGCGCCTCCGCGACTGTTCGGCCAAGGTGTCTTGAGCCCCCTCCCGACGTGCCTGCTGGTGATGGAGAGGCGGGTTCGTCTGAGTGGGGGAGCATCGAGGACACGAGTTACCAAGGCACGGCGGCCCGTGCCTATGAGCGCTATGCCACAAGGCGTTGCCTGCTTCTGGCGTCTGGATGTGCGGTGCCCGTCCTGGGCCTTGGCGTGGCCTTCCTGTGCGTTGGACTTGGCGTCTCCAGGGCGCTCGCGTTCGTGCTGTGGATGCTGACGGTGGCCGCCGCTGGGCTGCTGCTTCGCATGGCACATCTCGAGCGCCATGAAATGATGGAATCCCATGGTCAGATTGCTGAGTTCCATACCTTGGAGCAAAGGCATGAGGCACATATTGGCCAGACGATCACCTACTCAATTTCCTTTGTTATGTTCTGCGCGGCATTCGTATGCTCGTATGCGGGCGATTGGATGCCAAGCCTCTGGTGGCCACTTTCGGGACTGACTTGGATTCTCTTGGCGGTTTCAGTCTTTCTGGGGGTGGCGTCATACCAGCGTGGGCGACTCGTGTCGACGCAGCACTACAACGGGGCCGTGCAGAGCGAGACGAAGGTGAGCCCGCACGGCGAGGACACGTAGTCCTCAGGCCTTTCGGGAAGGGGCATTCATGGGCGAGCTGGTTCTTGAGGTGAGGGACGTCTCGAAGCGCTTCCGCGACATCCAGGTGCTCGACCATGTGAGCCTCGGCCTTGAGCGGGGGAAGGTCTATGGCCTCATCGGGCGGAACGGCGCGGGCAAGACCACGCTCATGCGCATCATATGCGGCATGTCCCATCCCACGTTGGGGTCCGTGTCCCTCTTTGGGCAGACCGGCGAGGCGGAACTCTGCCGGTGCCGTGCGAGGATGGGGTGCCTCATCGAGGGCCCAGCCGTGTACGCACGGCTGACGGTCATCGAGAACATGACCATGAGGGCGCTGCAGAAGGGCTGCTATGACAGGGACGAGATTCTCCGATGCCTCGAGCTGGTTGGCCTTTCCGACGTCCGCGACAGGCGCGCGCGTCACCTCTCCCTGGGAACCCGCCAACGACTGGGCATAGCCCTGGCCCTCGTGGGCAACCCGCGCCTGCTCATTCTCGACGAACCCACCAATGGCCTTGACCCGGTCGGCATGGTGGACGTGCGGGCCCTGTTGCGCGCGCTCTGTGACCAGCACGGGGTGACCCTGCTCGTCTCCAGCCACATACTCTCCGAACTGCACCAGTTGGCGGATGACTTCGTGCTCATGGATGGTGGCAGGGTGCTGGAGGAGCACACCCACGATGAGCTTACGCAGATGTGTGGTTCCCGTGAATCCCTGGAGGACTATTGCCTGTCTCGAGTCACGGGGGTGCGGGGCTGATGGGCGTCGTGGGACGCCTGGTGAGGGCGGAGCTGTATAGGGTTGTCCACGAGCGGCAGTTCTTGTTGGTGCTTGCGATTATCGTGGCCCTCTTCCAGTTCATGTATATGGGGGGAGACTACTACTCCCTCAAGGGTTTTGATGCCTTGGTCAAGGCATCGGTTGCTGTGAGGGTGGGCTGCGTCGTCCTGGTCGTCGCGCTGTCTGGCGGCTCCTCTCTCGCGCGGGACCTTGAGCGGCGGACCTTCCAGTCCTATGTCGTCAGCGGGGCCTCACGCTCCCAGATGCTCCTCGCCAAGCTCGTCGTGCTCTATCTGATGGAGCTCGTTCTCACGCTGGCCTTTCCCGTAGCCTATGCGTTGCTCTGCTGCCTACTCAATGGCGGGTGGGGTTCGGTTGGGTGGGGTGGCAGGCAGTTTGACGCCTCCTCCTTTCTGCCCTATGCGTTGGCGGTCGTGTCGTCGGTGCTCGCGTGTGCCTCGGTGTCGGGGCTTGTCGCGGTCCTCACGGGGCGGGTGAGGGCCACCCTGGCCTGCGTTGGCGGAATAATCGGGACTCAGTGGCTATTGTCCATGGGGGGTCTCGTGGCTACGCCCGCCCTGTCGTGGCTACCCCTCATGGCACTTGATTGGGCCAGTTCGGGACAGGTGCCCGAGACCCTCTCATGCCTTGTCGGCGTCGTGTGGCTGTGCGCCTGCATGGCGGGATCCATGGCTGCCGTGAGGAGGAGAGAGTGATGTACGGCCTGCGCCTGGTGTCTGATGAGAGGAGATGGTGTCACGGAGGGTGTGGGCGCTCACTGTTTTTTTTGGAGGGATGTCATGAGCACATGGGGCCGCATTGCGGTCAAAGAGTACGGATTGTCTCTCCTTGTCTGTGCGGTGTCGTCGATGGCCGTTGGCGTCATTGCGGCCATACGCCTTCCACAGACCGTTGGGTCGCCCATGGTGTCCGGTCTTGCCTCGGGTATTGGCATCGTTCCTGTCTCCGTCGGAGTGTTGATGTCCACGGCATGCGTAAGCGATCGTTTCTCAACCAGAATAATTGGATCGGCGGTTTGTGCCGGACGCAGCCGAGCCAACATATATGCTTCGCTGGTACTCGTGAGCGCCGTATTTGTCTTCGAGTCGATTGCCCTCTGTGTGCTTGGTTGTCGCGTCTGCGAGAGCGTGATGGGCCCTTACAATGAGACCATAGGGTCTGGATGGGACATCTTTGGTGACATCCTGGCCTGTGCCATTCCGCTTGCGGTTTTCGTTTTCCTTGTCGTCTTCATCGCGTTGCTCGCACAAGAGCCTGCCAAGGCAACTATCACCATGATAATGGTGCTCTTCTCTCTTGTCGCGATCATGATGACGCTCGTGCAGGGGGGAGCTTCGTGTCCGCTGGCCATGGCACATCCAATAGTGTTCATGAGATGGCTCTCTGAGCGCAGCCTGTCCTATGCAGACGTAGCTTTGGGCGAGGGGTTCGCTGCGTTTTGGGTCGTCTCTCTGCTAGGGGGGTCCTGGCTTGTCCTTCGCGGATGCGAGTTGAGTTAGGGGCAATCGAAGGGCCTGGGGGATAGTCATGCGCGGGCAGGCCTTCTCGTGTCTGGGTGCCGCGACACCGGCAGGATGGGTGAACCCGACTTCCCCAGGAGCAAGGGCCGATCCTGGGGGCATTCTGTGGTTGACGTGCAGGCCGTAGAGCCTTACAGCTGCTTTGATACAATAAGAATCGTATCTGTCAGTTTTCGCTACGGAGAAAAGGAGCACGTGTGGCTAACCACTTTCGCAGCAGCGAGCGACAGGGGGACGAGAAGCCAAGCCAGCAGGCAGAGGCTCGACAGCAGGACGAGGAGCCGAGCCAGCAGGATGAGGCCACCTCCAAGGCCGATGCCGTCGACGTGTCGGATGCAGAGGTAGAGGCCGCCATGGCCGACCTCCCCTCTGCGGCGAGGTGGAAGGCGAGCTCTGCTGCCAACAGGCTGAGTACCGCGGACGAGCCCGTGGACGCAACGTCCACCCAGGATGAGGAATCAGACGCCGACGGCACCGACCTTGCCGTTGCCGACGATTCGGATGACATCACGGCACAGCCTGGCTTCACGAGCGTCTTTGCGCCTTTGGCCAACAGTGACGCGCCTGCGGTGGATCGCAGCGGCACCCCCACCATTTCGCTCAGAAACGTAACACACATCTACCCAGCCCAGCCCAACAAGCCCGCGCTCGAGGACGTGAGCCTCGACATCTACCCCGGCGAGTTCGTCTTCGTCGTCGGTCACTCGGGTTCCGGCAAGTCCACCTTCCTCAGGCTGCTCACGCGCGAGCTGCGCGCGACCAGCGGCAAGGTGATGGTGGCGGGCCAGGAGCTCACACGACTCCGCAACCGCAAGGTTCCCTATCTGCGTCGTCAGATCGGTACCGTCTATCAGGACTTCAAGCTCCTGCCAGACAAGACGGTCTACGAGAACGTGTCCTTCGCCCTCGAGTGCATCGGCAAGCCCCGCTCCGTCATCAAGGCCCAGGTGCCCGAGGTGCTACGCCTCGTGGGCCTGGCCGAGAAGATGGACAACTACCCAGACCAGCTCTCCGGCGGCGAGCAGCAGCGCGTCTCCGTTGCCCGTGCCATGGTCAACCGCCCGCCGCTTTTGGTGTGCGACGAGCCCACCGGCAACCTGGACCCTGCCATCTCCCTGGGCATCATGAAGCTCCTGGATCGCATCAACCGTACGGGCACCACCGTGGTCATGGCGACGCACGACCGCGAGATGGTCGACTCCATGCGCAAGCGCGTCATTGCCCTCGAGGCCGGCCACATCGTGCGTGACCAAGAGAGGGGAGGCTACGGCAACTATGGTGTTCTCTAACTTCGGCTACTCCATGCGCGAAGCGGGGCGTCATTTCCACCGCAACTGGTCGACCGTCCTGGGTGCCATCGTCACCATCTTCCTGTCCCTGTTCGTGATCGGCCTGTTCTCCCTCGCGTCCGTCATCCTGGCCCGCCAGGTGAGCGACGTGGAGGATCAGGTGACCATCCAGGCCTTCCTCTCCGATGACGCCTCGCAGGCGGACATCGATGCCCTGAGGGAGAAGATCTCGGGATGGGACAATGTGCAGAGCGTCGATTTCAAGAGCAAGGACCAGGCGCTCGAGAGCTATCGCCAGAAGATGGGCGACCAGACGGTCGACGGCGTCGTGAGCGCCCTCGACGGCAACAATCCCCTACCGGCGTCGCTGGTCATCAGTCTCTCCAATCCCAACCAGGTGGAGGGTGTCGCCAACCAGCTTGCGGAGGATGCCGATTTCCAGCAGATCGCCGACAAGGCCGACGTGACGCAGTCCATCCAGTACAGCCGCGACACGGTCAAGAAGCTCCTCAACCTCACGTCCTTCGTGCGTGTGGGCACCGTGGTGCTCGTCGTGCTGCTCGCCTTCATCGCGTTCGTGTTCATCAACAACACGATTCGCCTTGCCATCTCGGCACGCCGTCGCGAGATTGCCATCATGCGTCTGGTGGGCGCCTCCAACGGCTTCATACGCGGTCCCTTCCTGGCCGAGGGCATGCTCGAGGCTATCATCGGAGCGGTGCTTTCCATCATCGTGCTTCAGGTGGGCGTGAGCGTCTTCCTGCCACGCCTGCAGGAGAGCCTCTCGTTCCTCTCGTTCGAGATCCCCATCCTCACGCTTGTCGGGACGTACGTTGCCCTGCTTGTGGTGGGCTTGGTGCTGGGCCTGTTTGGCTCGGCCATCGCCATGAGGCGCTATCTCAAGGTATAGGGATCCTCACAGGGCAGGGAAGGGGGCGGCGCAGTTCACGGCTGCGCCGCCCCCTTGGTCAGGGCTGCACATCCCACGGGGATGGGTGCGCCAGCAGGGAGGCACGTATGGGGCGCGCGCGAAGGCCGCATGGCTCCACAAGGAGGAAGGGCACCGGCGGGGTCCGTAGGCGCAGGACGCTGCTGACGGGCACCATACGCATGCGTACGTCGGGAACCGCCACCGTGAGCACGCCCGAGGGCAGCTTTGTCGTGGCGCGTGGCGGCGTCCGCCAGGCCATGAACGGAGACGAGGTGCAGGTGAGCCTCGTCACGCGTCATGGGGGCGCCCGCCTTGCCGTCGTGCAGGGCGTGCTGCAGCATGCGACGACCACCTTTCTGGGAACCTATGACGTTGCGGACCCCCTGGGCGTGGTGGTGCCCCTGGACGCGCGCATCCGCAGGGACTTCTTCGTGCTGCCCGAGGACACCAGCGCGCGGGATAGGGGCGTGGTCACGGGAGACGTGGTGCTGGCCCGCATTCTGGAGTATCCCGCACGGGGAAGCGCCGGCATCGTGACCATCGAGCGTCGTCTGGGCTCGGGGGCCGGCATCGATCTGGCGATGGAGACCGTCATGGCCAGTCACGACCTGCCCCTGGCATTCCCCGAGGCGGCGCTCGCGCAGGCGGAGACGCTGTGCGTGGACGTGCCCGCGGCCCTTGCCGATGCGCACCGTCGCGACCTGCGCGAGCGCTGTGTGCTGACGATCGATCCCGCCGATGCCCGCGACTTCGACGACGCCGTGGCGGCACGTCGGCTGGAGCATGGCGGCTACGAGGTCGAGGTGCACATCGCCGACGTGAGCCACTATGTGGCCTGGGGCAGCCCGATAGACGACGAGGCCAAACGTCGGGGCTGCTCCGTATACCTGGCGGATCGCGTGATCCCCATGCTGCCCGAGCGCCTGTGCAACGACGTGTGCTCGCTGCGTCCGGGCGAGGATCGCCTGACCATGGGCGTGCTGCTGCGCCTGGATGCCCAGGGTGCCATCCTGAGCGCCGACCCCTGCCGATCGCTCATCAGGTCGAAGGCGCGGCTCTCCTACGACCAGGCCGACGCCCTGCTGGCGGGGACGCTGGAGGTGGGCGCCCTGCCCTGTGAGCGTGCCTGGGCGCAAGGGGTTGCCGACGCCATCCGCGTGCTGGACGAGGTGGCACGCCTGCGTCAGCGCATCCGTCACGATCGCGGTGCCATCGACTTTGCCACGCGCGAGGCCAAGGTGACGCTCGACGATGCGGGACACCCCACGGGTGTGGTGGTGCGTGAGCGCACCCGCGCCACGGCCCTCATCGAGGAGGCCATGCTCATGGCCAACGAGAGCGTTGCCCGGATGCTGGCCGACCGCGACATACCCTGTGCCTACCGCGTGCACGAGCGGCCATCGCCGGATCATCTGAAGGCTGCCGTGCCCATCCTGCAGGAACTGGGCCTGCCGGGGGAGGCGGGGCGGGAGCTTGTGACGGGCGATCCCCAGGCCCTCCAGCGCGTGCTTGCGGAGGCGGCGGGCACCCCTGCCGAGGTGTTGGTGAACTCGCTGCTGCTTCGTGCACAGAAGCGGGCAGTCTATCTGCCACATAACGAGGGGCACTATGCCCTGGCGGCACAGGCGTACTGCCACTTCACGTCGCCCATCAGACGCTACCCTGACGTGCTGGTGCATCGCACCCTGGGCTCCCTCATGGACGGGGCCCTGGGCGGCAGGGTGGCTCGGGCGATCGTGCGCGAGCTTCCCCAGCTGTGCCGCACGAGTTCCGAGCGAGAGCGCGTGGCCGACGCGGCGGAGCGTGACTCCCAGAAGGTCAAGATGGCCGAGCTCTTCGCGCGCAGGGTGGGGGAGAGCTTCTCGGGGGTGGTCACGGGGTGCGAGCGCTATGGGCTCTTCGTCATGCTGGATGACAGCTGCGCCGAGGGACTGGTGCCTGTGCGCGATCTGGGCGACGAGTACTTTGCCTATGACGAGGCCCGCCTGACGCTGACAGGCGAGGAGAGCGGTCATACATGGCGTGTGGGCAGGCACATCGCCGTCACCGTAACGGGGGCGACTCCCCTGCGCGGACAGATAGACTTCACGCTCGCGCACGGGGCTGCAAAGCGCCCCAAGCGGGTAAGCTAAGGAGGATGGAAGCGCTTGGTGCCGCACAAGGGAGTGCGCGTGGGACAGTCGGACATGCACGAGGAGATCATGCGGGCCGAGGGGTACCTCCTGCAGGGCGAGGCGGGTGCCGCACGGGCCCTTCTCGCACGGCTGGCAGAGGATGTCGAGGAGTACGTCGACCGCAACTGTCCCACCACCGATGAGGTGCAGTGGTTCAGCTTTCCCACCATCTTTGACCGCCTGGCCTATCGTCGCGTGGAGGACGATCCCCGTGAGCTGCGGGACGTGGGGGAGCCCATCTCGCGACTGTATGGCGACCTCGCCCTCGCCTGTACGCACGAGGGCGACTACGACACCGCCATCGAGGCGCTCAAGCAGGCCATTCGGTGGAACCCCATGGCGTGTGAGCACCGTCTGAACCTGGCGGAGCTCTACCGTCGCGCAGGGGACATGCAGGAGTACCTGGCCCTCACGTTCACGGTGTTCGAGCGTGCGAGCAGGCCGGAACACCTGGTGCGTGCCTTCCTCACCTTTGCCGAGTACTTCACAGCCTGCGAGAAGCCCAAGGTTGCCGCGTCCGCCCTGCGCATGGCACGGCGGCTGGATGCTGAGGACTCCCGCCTAGGGGCCGCCCTCGACCAGGCCGCTGGTACCGATCACGATCCGGACCTGGTGAGCGACGAGGAGGCGCGTGACCTTCTGGGGGCAGAGGGCCTGCCCGATGGCGCCAATGCGGAGATCGCCATCTGCCTGTTGATGTGCGCGACCGACGCTGCCCAGGCGGGCGACCGCAACCTTGCCACCACGCTCACCATGCGTGCGCGCGACCTCGTGGGCGAGGAGGCGGCCCTCGCCCTCATGCAGCTCATCCGCAGCGAGGACGAGGATATGGAGGGGGATCCGGATGGCGCGGCAGGGTAGGCAGGGCGGACGCCAGAAGAGGACCATCTCGAAGAACCGGGTGGCGCGGCACGACTATGAGATCGGCGAGACCTGGGAGGCTGGCATCGAGCTGACCGGAACCGAGGTCAAGAGCATCCGAGAGCGCCCCTGTCAGATCAGCGACTCGTTCTGCATCATCCGCCAGGGACAGGTCTATCTGGTGGGCATGCACATCCATCCCTACTCCAACGGTGGCGTGTGGAACGTCGATCCCGACCGACGCCGCAGGCTGCTCATGCACCGGCGCCAGATCGCCCTCATAGACCAGAGGCTGCGTACCAAGGGCAACGCCCTCGTGCCGCTCGAGCTGTACTTTGACGAGCACAACCGCGTGAAGCTGTGCGTGGGCCTCGGCAAGGGCAAGAAGCTCTACGATAAGCGGCGTGACATGGCCAAGCGGGATTCCGACCGCGAGATTCAGCGTGCGCTGAAGGAGCGCAGTCGCTCGTTTTGAGAAGGATTCTCCGGACGGTCTGCAATAAAGTGTAGTTGGCAGGGTATCATTTGGTCAGACCTCACAGGGGGTGAGGCGCTGCGTCGGGCCACAGGTCCGCATGAATCCAGAGAGAGGAAGTACCATGGCTGATAAGAAGACGTACAAGTTCCGGTGCACCGTTTGCGGCTATGAGGTCGAGGTGGATACGCCCGAGCTTCCCGAGGACTTCGTATGTCCCGTGTGCGGCGTGGGTCCCGACCAGTTCGAACTCGTGGAGGACTAGTCACCTCCCATTTTGCAGCATGGCACAGGCAGGGGCCCTGGCATTCGCCGTGGCCCCTGCCTGTTTTGGCGTGTCTTGTTAAGGAGTCCTGAGCAAAGGGGCCGTGGTGGTGGCCCTGGATCAGGGTGAAGCCAGGGGGAGTGCCGCATTGAGCGCACGGGCGTTGGGCATGTCGGCTGCGGCGATGTCATCAGCGACGAGGACGCGGTCGGCCGACAGGGCGCAGGGGTGATAGCGGAGACGGTCCCACCGTGGATCAGGCGATCATCCATGCGGGCCAAAAACGATGCTCGTTGTCGGCCAGGGAGGTGCCGCGATACTGAGGCCTCGCCCCCTCGGGGAGCCGTGGGGGAAGGGCAGCACATGGCCACCACGAGGGGTACACAGGCGGCCTCCTCTTAAGTGATCATCGTCAGAGCCTCGCGAATGCCTCCCGTATGCAGCAGTGCACTTGAGTGATATGCTGGGCGTCTCATATCTGCCAACGATCAGGAGCCCAAGTGAACTTCTACACCATTGACTACATTACCTCCCATCAGTCGATGGATTCCATCATTCGCGTGGTGCTGATTCTTGCGTTGTTGTCGTGTGGCCTTGTCTTCAGCTTCCTATACATGCGCAACAGGATGAGGACACGCTGGCGAGACGTGGGCATAGGGGCCCTCGTTCTCTCGTTGGTCCTGATAGGGGTCCAGACAGAGCAATACCTGCAGATAAGCAACCAGATGTCTCAGTCACAACTCCTCGTGAGCTTTATCAAGGGTGTCGCCATAGATCAGGGGGTCGCACCGAGCGAGGTGCTGGTCAACTCGACCTCTCTGAGGGATGGCATCATCGTGCGCTTCAACGAGGAGGACTACCTCGTCCACCTGAACGTGGACAACAACTCATACACTCTGGAACGAACGCATATCATTGACCATAACGTCTATGTGAATGGTGGGCGCTGAGATGAGCTTCTACGTGCTGACGGCCGTCAAGTTTGCACTCGGCATGCTCGTGATGATCCTTCAGATCAACATCCTCGGAAAGTACGAGTTCTCTCTCAACACCCCACTCAACCAGATTCAGAATTACGTGCTCGGAGGCATCATCGGTGGGGTCATCTACAACCAGTCCATCACCGTTCTTCAGTTCTTGATCATTCTGCTCACCTGGTCATTGGTGGTCATAGTGGTGAAAGTCCTTGCGGAAAGCAGCAAGGTCTTCAGGAAGGTCATCGCCAGCCGGCCAGAGCTCATCGTCTCCGCAGGCCAGCTTGACGTCTCGCGCTGCGCGAAGGTAGGCCTTACGGCCGAGCAGCTCAGTCGACGTCTGCGCGAGGAAGATATCGCTGGCATCCGCGATGTGGAGGCTGCCATAATGGAGACCAATGGCAAGCTGACCGTCAGGACGCACGACACCCAGAGCCGGGGGTCTCTCCTCCCACTCATCACCGACGGCCGTCTGGTGGAAGACGGACTGAGGCTTGCAGGCAGGGACGGCACCTGGATTGATCGGCAACTGAAAGAGCAAGGGTATTCTTCGGCGAAGCAGGTCTTCCTCGGGGAGTTCGTGGATGGGGAGCTTGAGGTCGTGCCGTTCCCCCATAACCCGCCACGAGCGGCTTCCAAGAGGGCCCCCCGTTAGACTACCGTCAGCGTCGTCGAAAAGTGGGCCCGCGTTCTTTCTGCCTCCTGACAGGAGAGGCGAGGGCGTAGAATGCGGTCATGCTGACAGAAGCCATCACAACGCCCGGATGCACCCCTGTCACATGCCCTTTCCCTGGTGCCAGATTCCTGGCATGTCCTCCTTGAGACTTGCGCCCTTGCGACCTCCTCACCGGATGGCGCGCCACGGTCTTGAGCCTATTGGCAGATGTCTTGCAAGGATCTCCCAGACAGATCTCATTAGTGACGCGCGCGTTCATGCCGATCACCTTGGGGTTGATGTCGACGGCCCCGACGACCTGCGCCCCGTGCTGGCTCCTCCCATCAGGTGCCTAGGCGAGAGACATGCCCGCCCTTGTCCTTGGGTGCTCACCGATTGAGGTAGGTGTGGCCCAGCAGTCGGCACTGGGGATCTTTGCCCGGGGAGGGGCGGCGGTCGGCCACGTAGCCAATCGCGGGGACGCCATGAGACGCTGCCCTCCAGACCATGCCCCCTCGTACGCACGTTATCACTTATGCCTACAATGGCAGAGTCTTTGTTCCCGAGACAACAGGAGTTCCCTATGAACCGCGCCACACAGGCATCGGAGTCGGTAGAGCTCGCCCTCTTCCTGTCACTGTCTGGCGGTGTGATGGATGCGTACTCCTATCTGGTGCGTGGCAAGGTCTTCGCCAACGCGCAGACCGGCAACATGCTGCTTTTGGGCGTCAACCTCTCGCAGGGCGACTGGGGACGGTGCATCCATTACCTGTTTCCCGTGCTGTTCTTTGCGTTGGGCATCGTGCTGGCGCACAACACCAAGCTCATCTTTCGGCCGCGCCACCTGCACTGGCGTCAGGTCGCTCTAGCCGTGGAGATTGCGCTGCTCTGCATTGTGGCCGCCCTGCCCGAGAGCCTCAACCTGTTGGCTAACAGCCTGACCTCGCTGGCTTGTGGCATGCAGGTGCAGTCGTTCCGCAAGCTCCACGGCAACGCCTTTGCCACCACCATGTGCATCGGCAACCTACGGAGCGGCATGCAGTCCATGGTGACCTATGCGCACACGCGCGAGCGACGCCATCTGGAGACAGGCCTGCTCTACTACTTTGTGATCGTGAGCTTCGTGCTGGGCGCCGTGCTGGGCAACTGGCTCATTGCGCCTTTGGGCCCACGGATGATTCTCGTGAGCCCGGTGCTGCTTGCGGTGGCCTTTGGCATCATGTTCGTCGACCGAGAGAAGCGTGGGCGAGAGGACAGGAAGATTGCAGCGCGACGTATCAAGGCGCGGCGATAGGGTAGAATCCCCTTGCCGGTGGCATGGCTGGCGTGTTGTTTGACAGTCGCATGGTGATAGAGCCCCACATGCCTCAGGGGGGTGACTGGTTTCGACAGGGTAGGTCTGAGGCGGGCAGCAAGCCGTGGTCTCCTCGCCACGTTAAACAGGGGTACCGTCAAACTGAATTGACGACACTGATTCTTATGAGCCTCAGCTGGCTCTTGCCGCTTAACTTACTGTAGCGGCCGTCTAACCGGGGGTCTCTCCCGCTTCCGGGGTGACGTCATCCGAGGGGGATGCGCGCACGGACGTGGCTGGTATGCCGCGCGTCAAGACTGAACCAGCTGGGACGCTGACTGTGGGTCACGGGACACGATGCGTTCGAGATGGGACACGTGACTGAGCTTGGAGACACCTGCCAGGGATCTGCTTTGGACCGGAGTTCGATTCTCCGCACCTCCACCAAAAGCGTAGGCGTCGGACTCTTCCTCACGGGAGACGAGTCCGCGCTTGTCTAGGGGTCCGCAGCAGCTGGTGGCTGCGAGAGACACCCCCATATGCCAGCGGAACGACCGTAAGGCCCCGTCCGAGGACATCCTCGGGCGGGGCCTTTTACCCACAGCCGCAGGTACCCACATCGCATGCCGTGCCGGCTACAATGAGATTTGGGGGTAGGTCCTCTGGTAATCGTCCATGGCCGCGTTCTTGTCGGTGCCGGGCATGTTGGCCTCATCGATGGGCCGTGTGATCTCGTCCCTGTGGTCGCTGGGATTGGCATAGCCGAGGTCGATGCCCCAGGCCTTGTCAATGCAGCTCACACGTTCTAGGTGGTCGCGGTAGCAGCGCAGGATGAGGTCGTATTGCTCCTTGTAGGCAGTGCCATCGGGTTGGTCGAGGTTGGTGACCTCCCTGACCTTGCTCTGGATCTCGTCCTTGAGGTCGCGGCAGGCCTTTGCGTCATTGCGGCGCGTGCTCATGCTTGCCGAGAGGTAGTCGCTGTTGAAGGTGCTGGCAACGCTCTTGATGCGGGAGTCGTAGTTGGGCAGGTCGTTGTAGTAGCCCACCAGGGCGTCGTGGAACTTCTGCTCCCGTTCGGCGCTCCTCCCGTCATCGCCCTTGGTGGTCTGGTTCGATGTGTCGTTGCCCGAGGAAGCGTCGCTGGTCTGCCGCTCGCTCTGCGCCTGTTGGGCGGCACGCTGCCGTGGTGCCGCGACAAGCAGGTACACAAGGCAGCCCACGATGACGAGCGCCGCGGTGATGATGACGGAAAAGGCGATGGTGCTGGAGTGCCGGGGCTCTTGGCCACCGGTGGGCGTGCGTGGATCGGCACTCGAGCCGATGGTGGGCCGTGCGGGGATCGGCGAGGCCGCCGCCGTGCTGTCGAACGCGGCATGCGGAACGCCCTCGGGGGCGTCTATCGCCACCGGGATGCGCTGTGTGACGTCCGGCGCACCTTCCTGCGGGGGGAACACGACGGTGTCCTCGGAGGGGTCGGTGTGCTCGCCCCCGGCCCCATTGGCATCGTCCGCCCCGACGGGAGGCACCTCCTGCGGCCCCGTGTCTTGGGCAGGGGGCATGGCCTGCGCCTCATCGGCATCCGTGGGCGTACCTTCGATCTCGCCCTTGGGCTCTCCACTCATGTCGGCGACGGACATGCCACAGCTGATGCAGAACTTTGCCCCGGGTTCGATGGGCTCTCCGCAGTTTGGGCAGAACCTTGCAGCAGTCATGTGCACACCTTCGGATGGGATCGGCTGATCTCGCGTGGGACCATACGGTACCGTATGAGTGGCCATGATTCTATCGTATCGGAGTGATGGGTGGCTAAGGACAGGCGGCCGGGGCGGAGACAGGGGCGTCGGCACTGGGTCCTCGTCCTGGCAGCGGGCGTAGGCGTGGCCTTGGCCGTCGCTGGGCCAACGATCGTGGGGCACAGGGCCTCTGATGGCTCCAGGTGTCTGCCAGGGCAGCACGCTCAGGAGGTGACTGCCGCCCTAGGTCTACGGGGCACACCCCTACGTGCTTGTGGCAATGACGGAGGGGCTTGACGAGATGAGGCGAACGCGCCCATCGCCACGGTGTCACGGATCGTCTGGGACCAGCGTGGATGGGGCGCGCCTCGCCGTCGGCACCTCATGCCCCGGCGAGGCCCACGGGGCTACATCTCCGAGTTGCCGTAGGAACTCTCGGAGACGGGGTGGTCGGTGTACACGTTGTAGATGCAGAGGGCGAGCGCCCCGGCGATGGAGATCTGCTTGATCTTTGATCCGGGCGTGTTGGCGACCTCGCAGGGGATGGCATCGGTGACCACACACTCCACGATGGGAGAGCTCTCCAGGCGCTGGATGGCTTCGCCCGAGAAGATGCCATGCGTGGCCGAGACATAGATGTTACCGGCGCCCATCTCCTTGAGCTTGGTGATGGAGCCCACGAGTGTGCCGGCGGTGTCGATCATGTCGTCGTTGATGATGCAGGTCTTGCCCACGATGTCGCCGATGATGCCCATGACCTCGGCGGCATTGTGCTTGGGACGGCTCTTGTGCGCGATGGCGACCTCGCAGCCCAGATAGTCGCTGAGCTTCTTGGCCACCTTGGCGCGCCCCATGTCGGGCGAGACCACCACGGTGTTGCCCCAGTCGAAGGGCTTCTGCTTGAAGTAGTCGCCAAACTGGTAGAGGGCCGTGAGGTGCGTGACGGGGATGTCGAAGAAGCCCTGGATCTGGCCGGAGTGGAGGTCGAGCGTGATCACACGGTCGACACCGGCGGCCTCGAGGAGGTTGGCCACGAGACGCGCGGTGATGGGCTCGCGGGAGGATGCCTTGCGATCCTGGCGTGCGTACCCGTAGTGGGGGATGACGGCGGTGAAGCGCTCGGCGGAGGCACGATTGGCGGCGTCGGCCACGATGAGGGTCTCCATGAGGGCGTCGTTGATGTTCTGGCCCACGATGGACTGGATGAAGAACACCTCGTCACCGCGGACGGACTCCAGGAAGCGGGCATAGATCTCGCCGTTGGCGAACTTCTCGAGCTTGAGGCCCTGCAGCTCGAGGTGGAGGATGTCGGCGATGCGCTGTGCGAGGGCGGGGTTGCTGGTGCCGGTGTAGAGCTTGATTTCCTTCTGGTAGGTACGGGGCTTGCTCAGGTTCTCGAACATATGGCCTAATCCTCTTCCTCTAGCCTCTGCCAGTACGCGTCGGCCCATCCCTCTTGGACGAACTGCCGGGAACGTTCCAGCGCGAGGGCTCCCGCCGGGACGTCTCTGGTGATGCACGAGCTTGCGCCAATGAGCGCGTTGTCGCCAATGGTGACGGGAGCCACGAGCATGGTGTCGGAGCCCACGAACACGTGGTCGCCGATCTCCGTGTGGCTCTTGTGCTTGCCATCGTAGTTGCAGGTTATCGACCCACCACCGATGTTGACGCCGCGACCCATGCGGGCGTCGCCGATGTAGGAGAGGTGCGGCACCTTGGAGCCCTCGCCGACCTCGGATCCCTTGATCTCCACGTGGGTGCCGGCCTTGGAGCCGTCGTGGAAGTGCGTGCCACCACGCAGGTAGGCGCGCGGCCCGCAGCTGACATCGTCGTCGATGGCGGAGTCCACGATGATGCTCTCGTCGACCAGACAGCGCTCGCCCACGCGGGCGCTCACGAGGCGGCTGTTGGGGCCGATGGTGCATGCCTCGCCCACCGTCGTCCTCCCCCAGATGATGGTCTGGGGGAGCAGGACGCAGTCACGGCCGATCGTGGCGTCTGGCCCCACCCACACCTGGTCGGGGTCGAGCATCGCGACGCCTGCGTGCATGAGGCCCTCGTTGATGCGCCGTTGCATGACCTTGGTGACCTGGGCGAGCTGGACGCGGTCGTTCACGCCCAAGAGCTCTGCATAGTCCTCGCAGTGGACGGCCGAGACGGGCTCGCCCATGCTCACGTAGATGCCGACCATGTCCGTGAGGTAGTACTCGCCCTGGACGTTGTCGTTGCCGATCCGGTCTATGTTGTCGGTGAGCCTCCCGCCGCAGAAGCAGTAGGCGCCGGCGTTGCACTCCCTGAGCCCCTCGCGCTGCGCAGGCGTGCAGTCCTTGTGCTCGATGATGGCCTTGACCTGGCCTTCCTCGATAACGACGCGACCGTAGCCCGTGGTGTCGGGCGGCGTCATCGTAAGGACGGCACAGGCGCTGTGGCTGGCGCGCGTGGCGTCGACCAGGGCGGAGATGGTCTTTGGGCGCACGAGCGGCAGGTCGCCGTTGAGCACGACCACGGGACCGGTGAAGCCCCCGAGGGCGTCTTTGACCACCCGGACGGCATGCCCCGTGCCCAGGCGCTCCGTCTGTTCCACGAACTCGATGTCCGCGTCATCCCCGAAGTAGGAGCGCACCTCCGCGGCACCGCTGCCTACCACCAGGACGATGCGGGTTGCCCCTGCCTCGCGTGCAGAGCGAATCGCCCACCAGACCAGTGGGCGATCAAGAACCTTATGCATGACTTTGGGGTGGTGGGACTTCATGCGCGTTCCCTCGCCAGCGGCGAGGACGATCGCGGTGAGTGACATGGTGCCTCCAAGCATCGCCGGCGTCTCGGATGTATCCCTGATGGGCCACCCAGATACTATGCATGATAGCGCTCCGTGACCCCCGCGGGGTTCCGAATGCATGGTACCTACGTCCTGTCCGTGCCACCGTCCCAGTGGGGCACGAGCGAAGGGCGCGGGTGTGACAAACCTTTCCGACTTGTATAAACAAGTTGGAAAGTGTGCTATCCTTCAGAGGGGACAGGACCCGCGGCAGAGGGCGGTGGGCCCTCGTCCGACAACCGATGAGGAGGATGCTGTGCGTGCGAGTGGAGTGTTGATGCCCGTGTCGGCCTTGCCCGGTGCCCATGGGATCGGTTCCTTCGGACCTTCTGCGTATGAGTTCGTCGACTTCTTGGGGCGCTGCTCGCAGAGGTACTGGCAGATCCTTCCGCTTACCACCACAGGCTATGGGGACTCCCCCTACCAGTCGTTCAGCGCCTATGCGGGCAATCCCTACTTCATCGACCTCGACGAGCTGGTGGACCTTGGCTACCTCGCGCGCAGGGACGTCGATGGCATCGACTGCGGCGATGATCCTGGGCGCATCGACTATGCGCGGCTCTTCTCGGTGCGCCGGGACGTGCTCGAGCATGCCGTGAGGGGGTTTGTCGAGAACCCCCCGTCTGACTACGCGTCCTTTGTCTCGCGGCATGACTCGTGGCTGCCCGCATACTGCGAGTTCATGACCGTCAAGGAGGAGTTCGGTCTCGCCCCGTGCTACGAGTGGCCCAAGGAGTACCGTCTGCGGGGCGCGGCGTCTGCCCAGCTTGCCGGGCAGCGGCCCGAGCGCTATCACTATCATGAGATGACCCAGTACCTCTTCTTCAGGCAGTGGGACAGGCTCAAGAGGTACGCCAACGAGCATGGCGTCCTCATCATTGGTGACCTGCCCATCTACGTCGCACGCGATTCCGTCGAGATGTGGTCCGAACCACAGCTCTTCAGCCTTGACGCCGCGGGTGACCCCCTCAGCGTGGCGGGAACCCCGCCCGACACGTTCTCACCAACCGGACAGTACTGGGGCAACCCCATCTATGACTGGGAGGGCATGGCGCGCGATCACTACTCCTGGTGGGTCGAGCGCATGGGCGCGAGCCTGAGGATGTACGATGTCGTCCGCCTAGATCACTTTCGGGGCTTCGAGTCCTACTGGAGCGTGCCCTTCGGGTCTCCCACCGCCACCTCGGGCTCCTGGGAAAAGGGTCCCGGCATCGCCCTCTTCGACGAGCTCAAGGGGCGCCTGGGCGACCTGCCCATCATTGCGGAGGACCTGGGCTTCCTCACGCCCGAGGTCATTGCGCTGCGCGATGCGACGGGCTTTCCAGGCATGAAGATCCTCCAATTTGCCTTTGACGGTCATAACGACTCGTACTACCTGCCCCACCACTACGCACCCAACACGGTGGCCTATGTGGGCACGCATGACAACCAGACCGCCCGTGGCTGGTATGAGGGTACGGCAACCGCCCGCCAACGCGAGCAGGCTGACCGTTACACGCACCGCATGCCCGGCGAGTCCGTGGGCGCGGCCATGGACCGTGCGATCGCTGCCTCTGTGAGCGACACGTGCATCTATACCATGCAGGACCTGCTTGACCTTGGTGACGAGGCACGCACGAACATCCCGTCGGTCCTAGGGGGCAACTGGGAATGGCGCATGCGGGAGGGGGCCATCACGCGCGAGATCGAGGAGGGTCTCGTACGCATGACCCAGACGTACTTCAGGGTCCCCGGCGCGCCCGCTCCCGTGCTGCCGCAGTAGACGGACTGTCCGCCCATGCTCGCACAGGCACCCATACGAGAGGAAAGAGAGAGAACATGACACGCCTCAACGATCTCGCCCTGTCCGCCTACGGTAGGCCACTCGCCGATCTGAGCAACCAACAGGCCTGCAGCATGCTCCAGGACCTCGTCAAGGAGCGCTCCGCCGCGCTTGCCCCCACCGCGGGCAAGAGGCGCCTGTACTACATCTCCGCCGAGTTCCTGCTTGGCAAGCTGCTGACGAACAACCTCATCAACCTCGGGCTGTACGAGGACGTCAAGGCCCAGCTCGAGGATGCGGGACTCAGCCTGAGCGAGGTGGAGGAGTGTGAGGTCGAGCCCTCCTTGGGCAACGGTGGCCTGGGCAGGCTTGCGGCATGCTTCCTCGACTCGATTGCAACCCTTGGTCTGCCCGGAGACGGCATAGGCCTCAACTATCACTTCGGGCTGTTCCGCCAGAAGTTCGTGCAGAACCAACAGCTAGCGCTTCCCGACGCATGGTTGGGCGAGGAGGACGTCCTCGTCGGCGGCAGGGAGGCCTTCCAGGTCCCGTTCGCTGACTTCACCGTCACGTCCAAGCTCTACACCATCGATGTCCTGGGCTATGGGCGAAAGACCAAGAACCGCCTGCGCCTCTTTGACCTGGTCGGCGTGGACGATACGCTTGTGCCCCACGACTCCATCGAGTTCGACAAGCGGGAGGTGAGGCGCAACCTCACGCTGTTCCTCTATCCCGACGACTCTGACGAGGACGGGCGCCTGCTGCGCGTCTATCAGCAGTACTTCATGGTGAGCAACGCCGCCCAGCTCATCCTGGCTGAGGCCGTCGAGCGGGGCAGCAACCTGCACGATCTGGCGGACTATGCCGTCGTGCAGATCAACGACACGCATCCCACCATGGTCATCCCCGAGCTCATCAGGCTCCTCGAGGAGGAGCACGACATGGCGTTCGACGAGGCCGTGAACATCGTGTCGAGGATGGTCGCCTACACCAACCACACCATCCTGGCCGAGGCGCTCGAGAAGTGGCCCCTTGCCTTCATCGAACGCGTCTCGCCACAGATTGCCGCAATCATCCGCAAGCTTGATGCGCGCATCGCCAAGAACTACGACGACCCTGCGGTCCAGATCATCCAGGATGGCGTCGTCCACATGGCACACCTTGCCATCCACTACGGCATCAGCGTCAACGGCGTCGCTGCCCTGCACACCAAGATTCTCGAGGAGTCCGAGCTCTCCAGCTTCTATAGGATCTACCCCGAGAAGTTCAACAACAAGACCAACGGCATCACCTTCCGCCGCTGGGTCATGGGGTGCAACCCTCCCCTTGCGCATCTTCTCGATACGACGCTGGGCAGCGAATGGCGCACGACCGGTGACCTGACGGGACTCCTCGACCACGCCGATGACCAGGACGTGCTGTCGGCCTTGGCTGACGTCAAGGCCGATGCCAAGGGCCGTATGCGCGCGTTCATGCTGGAGAACCAGGGGGCGCACATACCCGAGGATGCCATCATTGACGTGCAGGTCAAGCGCATCCACGAATATAAGCGCCAGCAGATGCTCGCACTCTACATCATATGGAAGTACCTCGACATCAAGAATGGCAACGTGCCCCCACGTCCCATTACCATCGTGTTTGGTGGCAAGGCGGCCCCTGCGTACACCATTGCGCAGGACATCATCCATCTGATCCTGACGCTCTCGACGTGGATTGCCAACGATCCCGACGTCGCCCCCCATCTGCAGGTCCTCATGGTCGAGAACTACAACGTCACTGCGGCCGAGCACCTCATCCCGGCCGCGGACATCTCGGAGCAGATCTCGCTGGCATCCAAGGAGGCCAGCGGCACCTCCAACATGAAGTTCATGCTCAATGGTGCCGTCACGCTGTGCACCCTCGATGGGGCGAACGTCGAGATCGCCGACCTCGTGGGCGAGGGGAACATCTACACCTTTGGTGCCTCGAGCGAGGAGGTCGAGCGCCTCTATGCCGAGGGCTCCTACGATGCCAGGTCCTACTATCGTCGCCCAGGCATCAAGCTCCTCGTTGACTTCATGACCAACCCCCACTTCATAGCGATGGGATCTGCCGAGCGTCTGCGGCGCCTGCATGATGACGTGGCAGGCAAGGACTGGTTCATGGCCCTCCTTGACCTCGAGGAGTACATCCAGGTCAAGGAGGCCGTCTACCGCGACTTCGAGGACCGCGGGGCCTGGGCGAGGAAGGAGCTTGTCAACATTGCCCATGCCGGCACGTTCTCGTCGGACCGCACCATCGCCCAGTACAATGGCGACATCTGGCATCTGGGCTAGATCGCCCCGCTGCGTGTGCCCTATCTCGTCGAGATAGAGTGGAACTCGTAGTCGTGGGTGTGGCGTGAGATGGAGTACTCGAACGGTCTACCGTCATCGAGGTAGCCTACCTGCTCGACCTCGAGGAGTGGCTCGCCTTCGGGGATGCCCAGCCACCTGCGTTCCTCGGCCGAGGGCATCACGGCGCGGATGGTGCGGTGCGCGCTGGCAATCTTGAGGCCAAGGTCCTGCTCGATGAACGTGTAGATGGAGGCCTGCACGTTCCTGAGCCTGAGGTCTGTGATCACGTCGATGGGCATATAGGTGTACTCGATGACGAGTGGCTTGTCGTTTGCGCACCTCATGCGGCATACGTGGTAGGTGAATGAGTCGTCGTCCACGTCAAGCGCCTCCGCCACGTGGTGCGGTGGGCGCACTACGGAGAAGTCGTAAACCTCGGTTCTCACGGACTCGCCGCGTGCCCGGTGCTCGGTGAGGAAGCCCATCATCTGGCCGGATGTGTCGCTTGTGTCGGGGGTGCCGCTGGAGGCCTCTATCTTCTTCACGAATGAGCCGGATCCCCGCCGGCGCGATATGAGCCCTTGGGCCTCGAGTGCGCCCAAGGCCTTGTTGATGGTGATCTTGCTCACCCCGTACCGCTCGCACAGCCTGCTTACCGAGGGGAGCTGGGAATAGGCCGGGTACGTCCCATTCCTTATGGCCAGGTGCAGGTCGTCGATGACAGTCTGATACTTGAGCACGCTCTTGCCCCTCTCGATAGCAGCTGCGCCAACTGTAGACCGGGTACCCGTTCCGGGTGTCCTGGAGAGCCGCACATCGCTAAATACCTACCGTTTAAGGTAAGCCTATATATCTAACATATAGGACAGGTATGAAGATATATTCTGACATGTGAGATTAATTACAGTACATGTAAGAAATGGGATCGATGTTCGGTCAGAGCCGGAAGGGAGGGGGCGAACAGTGGAACGGCAGGCCTACAAGTTACCTGACGACTTCTTCTTTGGCGCTGCAATGTCCGGCCCGCAGACTGAGGGGCACTGGCGCGACGGCGGCAAGCTCGAGAACCTATGGGACACCTGGTCCGACCTCAGGATTGAGGACTTCCACAACCGTGTGGGATCCTACGCGGGGAATGACTTCACGAACCGCCGCCACGAGGATCTGGTGCTCCTCAAGTCCCTGGGGCTCACCTCGGTCCGTACGTCCATCCAGTGGAGTCGCCTGCTCGACGCGGACGGCAACATCAACCCCGAGGGCGAGAAGTACTACCATGAGCTCTTCGCGGACGCCCGCGCGGTGGGCATCGAGATGTTCGTGAACCTCTACCATTTCGACATGCCCACGTACCTGTTCAGGCGCGGAGGATGGGAGAACCGCGAGGTGACCGAGGCCTACGCGCGCTACGCGGGCAAGGCGTTCCGTGCCTTTGGCAGGGAGATCCGCTACTGGTTTACACTCAACGAGCCCATCGTCGAGCCCGACCAGCGCTACACCAACGGTGCGTGGTACCCGTTCATCAGGAACTACGCCCGCGCCCGTGCGGTCCAGTACAACATCTCGCTGGCACATGCACTTGCCGTCCGCGAGTACCGCGCGGCCAAGGCCGAAGGCTGCCTTCTCGATGGCTCGCGGATCGGGCTCATCAGCTGCTTCACGCCGCCTTACACGCGCGAGAACCCCAGCAAGGCGGACCTCGAGGCCGTTCGCATGACGGACGGCGTGTGCAATCGCTGGTGGCTCGACCTCGTGACCAAGGGCGAGCTGCCCGAGGACGTCATCCGGACGCTTTCCTCCCGCAGCGTCGAGCTGCCTGCTCGCCCGGAGGACAAACTCATCCTCGCCGATGGCAAGGTCGACTGGCTGGGATGCAACTACTACCATCCCGAACGCGTGCAGGCTCCCGCCCAGGGCACCTACGAGAATGGCGTTCCCAGGTTCGCGGATCCCTATGTCTGGCCAGAGGCCGAGATGAACAGGAGCCGTGGCTGGGAGATCTATCCCAAGGGCCTCTATGACTTTGCCATGAAGGCCCGCGACGAGTACCCAAGCCTCGAGTGGTTCGTCTCCGAGAACGGCATTGGCATCGAGCGCGAGGACCTCGAGAAGGACGAGAGCGGTGTCATCCAGGACGACTACCGCGTCGACTTCGTCCGCCGCCACCTGGGGTGGGCCGCCCGCGCGATCCAAGATGGGGCCAAGTGCCGCGGCTACCACTACTGGGCCGTGATAGACAACTGGTCATGGGCGAACGCCTTCAAGAACCGCTATGGCTTCGTCGAGGTGGACCTCGAGGACGGGTATAGGAGGCGGCTCAAGAAGTCTGCCGCCTGGCTTAGGAAGGTGGCGACGACCCACGTGGTCGGCTAGGCACTTCTCGGTAACGCAAAACGAGGAAAGGGGAGCGCAATGACAGAAGACGGCGTCCAAGGCGAGAGGAAATCGTTCCTCGACGGCTTCGCGGAGTTCTCTGCCAGGGTTGGCAACCAGGTCCATCTGAGGAGTCTGCGCGACGCGTTTGCGACCGTCATGCCCATCTACATCCTGGCCGGCATTGCGGTGCTCATCAACAACGTGGCGTTCCCGCTGTTCCTTGCGGGCGACGCGCTTGCAACTGCCCAGTACTGGGGCAACGCCATCACCCAGGGCACACTCGGCGTGGCAACCGTGGTGCTTGCGGGCATCATAGGGTACTGCCTCGCCAAGAACAAGCGTTTCGAGAATGCCATCGCCTGCGTGGTCATCGGCATCGCCGCCCTGTGCATCATGATGCCGCAGACCGTCAGCGGTGCCGCAGCATCCATCCAGGACTTCACCGAGCTCACCTACAAGAGCGTGACCGACGCCAAGGCCGATCCCTACACCGTGAGCCGCGAGGATGTCGAGAAGGGCCTTGCCATCCCCGAGGGCTACGAGGTCTCCTCCGTTGGCTCCAGCAGCGTGTCCAACGTGTTCACCAAGACCTACACTGGTACCAACGGCCTGTTTGGCGCCATTGTCATCGGCCTCATGGCCACTACCGTGCTCATCAAGTTCTCCCAGAACGAGAGGCTCCGCGTGAGCCTGGGCGAGGGGATCCCGCCCGCGGTCGCGGACTCCTTCAACACCATGATCCCCATGCTCATCACGCTTGCGATCTTTGGCCTTGCCGCAGCCCTGCTCCACGGCCTCTGGGCGACCGACCTCATGACGCTTGTCAACACCTGCGTCGCCGCCCCACTCAAGGGCTTCGTGAACGCGGGCCCCTGGTTCATCATCCTGGTCTACACCCTTGCCAACCTGCTTTTCTGCCTCGGCATCCACCAGTCCACGATCTCAGGCGTGCTTGCCGAGCCCATCCTCACCATCATCATCACCGAGAACATGGCTCTGTTCGCCGCCGGCGAGGCCATCCCCCCGGACCACTACATGAACATGCAGATCGTCAACACCTTCGCCCTCATCGGCGGCTCTGGCTGCACGCTCATGCTCCTTGCCGACACCTTTCTGTTCTCCAGGAGCAAGGCATCGAAGGACATCGCAAAGCTTGCCGTCCTGCCTGGCATCTTCAACATCAACGAGCCCGTCATCTACGGTTACCCCGTCGTGTACAACCTGCCCCTCATGATCCCGTTCGTGCTCGTCCCCGATCTGTTCATCGGCCTGACCTACCTGCTCACCACCCTGGGCGTCCTTGCCCCCTGCGTGGTCATGGTCCCCTGGACCACCCCGGTCTTCATCTCCGGCTTCCTTGCCGTGGGTGGTGGTGTCGCCGGCGTGGCCGCCGTCATCTGGCAGGTCATCGAGTTTGTGCTCGGCATGCTCATCTATCTGCCGTTCATGAGGGTCTCCGAGCGCGCCCAGGCCAGACAGGCCGAGCTCGCCAACGCCGAGGCCTAGCGAGGGGCTACGTCCTGCCATGACGCTCCCGGCCGGTGCGGGGTCGTACCATGGCTCGCGCCGGCCGCCGGAGCACCGAGCCTCACGCATTGCGCTTGAAGGTGAGGCGCACGGGGAGTGCCGAACACCGCCGCAGGGCATGGCGCTCCACCGAGAGTAACAGGGAAGTTGCCCCGTTGCGAGGGCGGCGGGGCCAAACAAGGAGGGAGACCAACCATGAGGACCATTCTGCTCGCTTGCAACGCCGGCATGTCCACCAGCCTGCTCGTCCAGAAGATGCAGAGGGAGGCCCAGGCACAGGGCCTGGACGTCCAGATCAAGGCCAACCCGCTGAACAAGGCGCTCGAGATGGTCGACCAGGCCGACTGCCTGCTTCTCGGTCCCCAGATCGCCTATGCGCAAAAGGAGGCCGTCAAGGCCGCCGGCGACACGCCCGTCTTCGTTATCGCGATGGCTGACTACGGACGAATGAACGCCAAGAAGATCCTCGATGACGCCATGAAGCTTATGGGCGAGTAGGGCCCGGCGCCAGGAGAGGACGCCAAGGCACGACAACCCCACGATGACCAACAGGCGCGGCAGTGCGCAGAAAGGGACAGAATGGCCACCGAAGAAAAGAGCCTCGAGACAACCCAGGAGGCGGCGTTCCAGATCATTGCCACCGTGGGTTCGGCAAAGTCCCAGTACATCGAGGCCATCCAGAAGGCCAAGGAGGGCGACATCGAGGGTGCCAAGGCGCTCGTCGAAAGCGGCACCAAGGACTTCGACGACGGCCATGCCGCGCACCTGTCGCTTCTCCAACAGTCTGCCATCGACAATGGGAACGTGACCTTCTCACTCATCCTTGTCCACGCGGAGGACCAGCTCATGCAGGCCGAGTCATTCCGCATCATCACCGAGGACCTCATCGACGTCTACGAGAGGATCGGTGCCGGGAGATAGCCCGGGCGCCCCTGCACTGACCCATGGGGCGTCATGCGCCCCATGGGTCGCGTAGCTGTCGGCCTCGGTGTGCCCCACCCTGACCCTGGTGCATGACCCTCGAATGGCACCGTTTGGGCTATCACTCCCACCATTCAAGGACCTCTCCCAGCTCCTCCCGCCCCAGTGGGGGCGTGCACATGGCTAGCGCTTCGATATCGCGCAGTAGCGGAACGTGTCGGGATGGTTCTCCACGCGTGAGAACTCGAACATGAGCCCATCGGAATTGAAGGTGTGACTCTCGATGACGGCGACGCAGTTGTAGGGATCAAGGCGCAGGTAGCGCCGATCCTCCTCGGATGCGAGCTCCACGGTGACCTGGCGCCTGCTGGTCAGGATTCTCATGCCCCGTATCTCCTCGAGGTAACGGTACGTCGAGCTCTCCGCGATCTCCCTGGTCAGTCCCTCGGCCACCTCCTCCAGGAGGTAGTCACGATCGACCTGGCAGGGGAAGCCATCAAGGCTGCGGGTGCGCACCATGTGGATAAGCCGCGTACCGACGGCAAACCCCGAGTAGCGGGCCAGTGTCTCGTCGCAGGTGACGTGCTCGAACGTTCGCACCACCGTCGTGGGCTCCATCCTGTTGTGGTGCGCATACTCAGCAAAGGACTGGAGCCCGTCGAGCGAGCCAATGACATCGCGGGGGGATGTGCGCCAGATGACGCGCACGCCCTTGCCATGCAGGGGCTGCACGAAGCCCTCGTCAGAGAGCATCCTCAGGGCACGCCTGATGGTGTTGCGGGAGCAGCCGTACACGCCCACGAGGTCGCTCTCCGAGGGTAGGAACGACTGATAGGCATACAGCCCGCTTTCGACCTTCGATCGCAGGTCATGATAGATGCCGTCGAATAGTGCCCTTGGCATGAGTCCTCCTACCCAGCCTGCCCAACGTGACGCAGCAAGCCGCGCGGGTGCCCTCGTCATCCATGTCCTTGCAAGGCATTGTGTCATGAGAGGGGCGTCCCATAGGCCCAAGCATCCGATGCCTTCCCTAATCTGCATCAAATCCAGACTCGGCCCCTTCCGCAAAAAAAGAGTCTCATCTTGTTTGAACAAGATGAGAACTATATGCTATACTTGTTTAAACAAGATTGGAGACTGAGGCCTCTTTTTGTGTTGCTTCGAATCTGCGGTCCAAGTGAAAGGGATAGCGCCATGATGCAGAAGATTCAGAAGTTTGGTGGTGCGATGTTCACGCCCGTGCTCCTCTTTGCGTTTGCGGGTGTGATCGTTGGCATCGGGACCCTATGTACCACCGAGGTGATCATGGGGCCCATCGCCGCGGAAGGCACTGCCTGGCACAACGTCTGGAGTGTCATACTCGCGGGTGGGTGGACCGTCTTCAACCAGTTGCCACTCCTGTTTGCGGTGGCGTTGCCCATCGGCCTTGCCAAGAAGCAGAGTGGGCGCTGCTGCATGGAAGTACTCGTCTCCTACCTGACCTTCAACTACTTCATCAACGCGATCCTCACGGCATGGGGCCCGCAGCTTGGTGTCGATTTCACGGCCGAGGTTGGCAATGCCTCCGGCCTCGCCATGATCGGTGGCATCAAGACGCTCGACATGGGCATGGTGGGCGCCCTCATCATCTCCGGCGTCGTCATCGCCCTGCACAACAGGTTCTTTGACACCGAGCTTCCCGAGTGGCTCGGCGTGTTCTCCGGATCCACCTTCGTGTACATGGTTGCGTTCCTCGTCATGATTCCCTGCGCGGTTCTCTCCGTGCTCGTCTGGCCCAAGGTCCAGATGGGCATGCACGTCTTCCAGGGCCTCATCATCTCCGCCGGCACGGCGGGAGTGACCGTCTTCGTGTTCCTCGAGCGCCTGCTCATCCCCTTTGGCCTGCATCACCTGCTCTATGCCCCATTCTATTATGACAACGTCGTCGTGAACGGTGGCATCTATGCCGCCTGGGCCAAGGACCTCCCGCAGCTCGCGGCCTCCACTGATGCGCTCAAGACCCTGGCCCCTTGGGGCGCCATCACCGCGACGGGCTGGTCGAAGATCTTTGGCGTGCCCGGCATCGCCGGCGCCTTCTACGCTACCGCCAAGCCCAAGAACCGCAAGAAGCTCCTTGCCCTCCTGATCCCGATCACCATCACGGCCATCCTGTGTGGCGTGACCGAGCCCATCGAGTTCACCTTCCTGTTCATAGCGCCGCCCCTGTTCGTCGTGCATGCGTTCCTTGCGGCGCTGCTCTCCACCTGCATGAACCTTGTGGGCGTCGTGGGCGTCTTCTCCGGTGGGCTCATCGAGATGTCATCGTTTAACTTCATTCCGCTGGGTGCCTCGCACGGCATGACCTACCTGGCCATCATTCCCATCGGCCTGGCGTTTACGGCCATCTACTTCTTCGTCTTCCGCTTCCTCATCCTCAGGTTCGACTTCAAGACCCCGGGCCGCGAGGATGACGAGGAGATCAAGTTTGGTTCGAAGAAGGAGTTCCGCAAGGCGCACGGCATGGCGCAGTCCGTCGGGTCCGAGGATCCGGATGACGCGCCCGCGCTTGACACGAGCGACGAGAAGATGGTTCTCGCGGCGAACATCCTCGACCTCCTGGGTGGCGTGGACAACATCGTGGATGTCACCAACTGCGTGACTCGCCTGCGTGTCAACGTCAAGGACGAGACCAAGGTTGCCGATGACAAGGACTTCAAGTCCATCGGTACCATGGGCATCTCCAAGAACGGCAAGGCCATGCAGGTCATCATCGGGCTTACCGTCACCCAGGTGCGCGAGCGGTTCGACAGGTTGGTCGGCAACGAGTAGCTACGATAGGCTTGTGGTTCGCGTGGACCCGACGCCTGCCGTCGGGTGCGGTGGCAGGCATCCTGCCCCTGGTGGCAGGCGGTTCCATGACACCACGCAAGAAGGGAGGGGCAATGTCCCCATCGGAACAGGCAACGGTCTTCTTCGACATAGACGGTACGCTGGGATGGACCGATCCCGCCAGGCGGGATGCCCTGCCCGAGTGGGAACGGGGCCTCTCGCCCACGCCCAGCCCCCGCGTGGCGAATGCCATCCGTGCCCTGGTGGGTAAGGGACACCATGCCTTCCTCTGCACGGGCCGCTCCCCCGAGGGCATCCATCCCGACCTGGCCGCGTTGCCGTTCAGTGGCATGGTGTGCCTCGCGGGCGGATATGTGCGGATGGGAGGGGAGGTCCTGCGCGACGAGCCCTTCCCCATGGATCTGCTTGAGGCGGTTGACCGGCACCTGGCAGCGGGTGGGTACGGCGCCTTGATCGAGTCGGTGCTCGGTGCCGTCGAGGTGCGTGGCGGTGCCTTGGGCAAGCGCGAGGGGACTCCCCAGACTATGCCCGAGGCGCTCGGGCATATTCCGGACGGCCGCGCATACAAGCTCGTGGTGCGCACCACCGCCGCAGATGAGCTCATGAAGGACCCACTGTTGGGAGCCCGTCTCACGGCCAGCAGGCTCGAGATGGGCAACTCCGAGGTGGGGCTTGCCTGCAATACGAAGCGGGTGGGCATCGCGTGTGCCCTCGCGGCATTGGGCGAGCGTGCCGGCACCACCTACGGCTTCGGTGATTCCGAGAACGACCTGGCACTCTTTGGCGAGGTCGATGTTGCCGTCGCCATGGGCAATGCGATTCCCGAGGTGAAGCGCCGGGCCACCTATGTCACCGACTCCGTGTCCGCAGATGGGGTCGCCACGGGCCTCGAGCATTTCGGACTCATTTGATGACCCTCGCGTGAGGCGGGCCGAGCCTCCATGGCCAGCTGTCCGGTGGGTGCGGCCCTCCCTGTCTGTGGGTGCCCTTTGTTGCGTGTGGGTGCCTTTCTCCCGGACGAACTTTCGGCGATCTGCTGTTTTGTGAGCCCCCCACGGGAGAAAGGCACCCACACGAACCGATTGGCACCCACACGGGTGGAGCAGGAAACTCAGGGGCGACCGGCCTTGTGCCAGCCGCCCCTTCTCCTTCGTGGCTGGGGCACTAGGATTCGAACCTAGGTTCCAGGCACCAAAAACCCGTGTCCTGACCACTGGACGATGCCCCAAATATGCCCGAAGAGATTCTACCAGACGAACGTGCGGTGATGCGAGATGGCAACGACGGGTATGATGATAAGTTCCACA
>NZ_AWEZ01000006.1 GCF_000468755.1 Olsenella profusa F0195 | reverse complement strand
GGAATCCCGGGCTTCTTACTATGGGATAACGAAAATGAGATGTGTGATAAACCAGTTTAGACCACTCTATCTGAATTCTAAAACGAACGATATCCGATTGGGCAATCATCCTGGAACGGGCACGAAGATAGAGAATGCGCCCTTTCAAGTACTTGGCATTCTTTCGCATTTCTTGATACCTGCCGACAGGAAAGCTGTTGCATCTACCCTGAGTAGTACTTTTGGAATGCCCGTAGACAATGTAGAGTCGCTTATCCAACAACTACTTGATGTTGGGTACCTTATCGATGCGGATGCCGCTTCGCGAGTTCTCGATAATAGTCGGCTTATGCGTGAGGCGCTTTACTTCGCGATGCAGGGCAATTATCTGCGAGTACCAAATATGCTAAGCGCCATCATGCATTCACATGTCACTATCCTTGGGATTGGAGGCATCGGATCAATTATCGCAGAGACGCTTGCTCGCGCTGGGGTCGGAAGACCGACAATTATAGATGACGACCAAGTTGAGGAAAGTAACCTCATTCAGCAAACTCTCTTTTCCTACGCAGATATCGACAGGCCTAAGGTCGAGGCTGCTACTGATGCGCTGAAGCGCATTAACCCATCCATTACCATCTCAGCATTGATGACAACAGTCAAGACGGATGGCTTCTTGGCCGAAACGGTTCATGATTCTGATATTGTTGTCTCCACAATAGATCGACCGGTACGAAGCGCTAGGGAGATGGTCAATCGCTTGTGCGTCAGCACGGGCACGTCATTCATCTTCGCTGGTTTCAGCGAACATGTCGGCATCGCAGGCCCTCTTGTCGTACCGGGGGAAACCGCTTGCTACCAATGTATCCTTGAGCAAATCGGTGAGGTCGATGATATAGCAATGAATGCAGGTCGCAAGATTCCGTCCTATGGACCTCTATGCCTTTCGATCGGAGCCATCACGAGCGACGAAGTCATCAGGTACGTGTCAGGATATGCTCCATGCTCTCTCATGGGTACGTCACTCATGCTTGATATGGCCACGTATACGACAACTCGACAGAGATGGCAACGGATGGACACATGCCCCGTCTGCTCGTCAAGGGAGGAGAAGGATGCGACTCGAAACAGTCGATGATTACCTGGCGGGTATAGAGAGAACTGCCGCTGGCTTCGGGCTAGACATACGAAGAGTGCGAATCGGCACGAGCTCTCAAGGACGGGAAGTCGTTGCATATGCTATCGATGGCCTGCCCAGAAAGCTGTTGATTCTCGGCTTCCCACATCCCAATGAGCCGCTCTCGCAGGTTGTGATCCTCCATTTACTCGAACGAGCAGCACTAATGACTGGAACAGGCAGGGACACTTGGTGGTTGGTGCCAGTCTGGGATGTTGACGGCGCGCACATGAACGAGCTTTGGTGGTCACAACCAAATGGTCTAACGCTTACTGGCATGGTCGAAGGCTGGTTCAGGGCGGCAACGAGGTACCAGGTGGAATGGGACTTTCCCCTCTCTTACAACGACTATGAGCATGAGACGGTGCTACCGGAAACGGCTGCCGTGGCTCGGCTCATCGACCGTATCCATCCGGACGGACTCATCTCATTGCACAACGGAACCGTCGGGGCAGCCTACGCCTATGCAGGTGGTCCTGACGCATCCCTCGCACTGGCTATTGCCGGAGTCCTTGCTGACTCCGGCCTTGAGGTCCTACGACATACACCCGTTCCCTACTGTAACAGCCTCGCCAAAGGTGTGTTCAGCTTACCCCTCGCCGAGCATGAGATTGATTTCCTCAAGAGTGCGGGTGACTTCGGCTCGGACTACACAAATGGAGCTGCGAGTTTTGAATACATGGGTAAGTCCTGCCGATCACTCGTGCTCGAGTTGCCACTCTTTTCGCTTGACGCCGCCCTTGTCCCCGGTACGCCGGATGAGTTCGCAGTGCGTCTAAAAATTCTATGGTCTCACTTCGAAGACGATCTCTGCACAGTTTTCCCGCGCAAGAATGCTGGTACAACCACTGACCTGCTCCTTTCGTCACCTAGAGAATTCTGGGAACGACGCACAAGCGATAGCGCCTACGTACATTCGGTTTGCAATCAAATGCAAGAGTGGCCCAGAGACGAGGCGGTTGATCGCTATTTCGGACTCGTATTCTCGATAGCAACTCAATATGCCCAGATGGCGCGCGCTCTCGGAAGAGAGATTGGTGGCAGCGCACAGTGCTTCGCCGAACTGGCCCATCTCGCGCCCGCTGTGAGCACGATTGGTACATCGGACGTGGAGCGCGTCGCTGACGGCATCATTCGGGCGTTTGTGGGTGAACAGATATGACGCAAGATGATGAGTTAATGACATATCCTAACCTGAAATCTCTCATCATCACTGAAGAAGAGAATGGAATATTCCTCCTTGGGAATGGCCAGAAGTTCGTACAGGTACCAGAGATTGGCATCCAGGTTATCTCCATGATGGACGGCACACGGAGCATCCCGGAGATTCATGACCTTACGCTCGAGAGATTCGATGCAGACATAGATATAGAAGCGTTCCTCAAGACTCTGAGAAGTGCGCAAATTCTTGATCGGCCACAGGTGAAGAATAACATGTTCGATCATATCCAAAGCAACTATGCAGGCATTCCTTTTTGCGCACCTGCCTATATTCTTTTTATAGCCCTTCTAGTCATGGCCATCGGATCGTATATGCTCGGGATCATTCCTTTTCCTACATATGATACCGTCTTAGTAACCCAGAGCAGCGCCGTGAACTTGCTTATTTTGACGGTACTCTCCTGGATAATTATTGCCGTGCATGAGTCATTCCATATACTCGCTGCCAGGTCGCTTGACTTACATGCGGAAGTATCTCTTGGTATCAGGATGCGATTCCCTATCGTACAGACCAACCCCTTTGCACGCTGCCCATGAACTTTGTACTGGTAAAAAACAGCGTTGATCGCTATCTGTCTGGTACTCCGGGAGCGCTACCAGACATGGCAATCGTCATCGGGCTGCTCGCTCTCAATGTAACCCTCTATCTCATTGCCGCTCTCAAACAGCGGGGAGATTCCAAGTTGTAGCCCATATGAACATCTCTAGCACACCTTACCTCTAAGAAGGTCTCGCTACCGGCAGATGTCCGCAAACGTCGCGCCGATGAGAGCCGCCAGCTCCTCCGGATTCACGCGCAGGCCCAGGCCGCGCCTGCCGCCCGATATGCCGATGCGGTCGAAGAGCTGCGCAGTCTCGTCGATGAGGGTGGGAAACCGCCTCCTCATGCCCACGGACGTGCAGCCGCCCCGCACGTAGCCCGTGAGGGGCTCCAGCTCCCTGGTGGGTAGCATCGAGAGCGCCTTCTCCCCTGCCGCCGCCGCGGCCTTCTTGAAGTCGAGCTCCTCGCCCACGGGCAGGCAGCACACCACGTGGTCGCCGTTCGGGGCCACACACACGAGCGTCTTGAACTGGCTTGCGGGATCCTCGCCCGCCTCCTCGGCCATGCGCAGTCCCAGGCCGCGCGAGAGGTCGCCCTCCTCATGCTCGTGGGCCGTGTAGGCAACGCCACCGCGCTCCAGCTCGCGCATGGCGTTGGTCTTGGCTATCCTCTCCCTCCTGGGCATGGGCTAGCCCCTCCCCTGCCGCGCACGGTCGCGCGCGAGGATGGGCGCCAGGTAGCGGCCGGTGTAGCTCTCCGCCACCTGGGCGACCTTCTCGGGCGTGCCGTAGGCCACGACGGTGCCGCCGCCCTCGCCGCCCTCGGGACCGAGGTCGATGATGCGGTCGGCCATCTTGATGACGTCGAGGTTGTGCTCGATCACGAGCACGGTGTTGCCCGCGTCCACGAGCTTCTCGAGCACCTGCACGAGCAGGCGCACGTCCTCGAAGTGCAGCCCGGTGGTGGGCTCGTCCAGGATGTAGAAGGTCCTGCCCGTCTGCTGGCGGTGCAGCTCCTTGGCGAGCTTCACGCGCTGGGCCTCGCCGCCCGAGAGCGTCGTGGCGCTCTGGCCCAGATGGATGTAGCCCAAGCCCACGTCGTAGAGGGTCTGCAGCTTGTTCTTGATGCGCGGGATGCTCCCAAAGAACGCGAGCGCCTCCGTGACCGTCATGTCCAGCACGTCCGAGATGGATCTGCCATGGTAGGTGACCTCCAGGGTCTCGCGGTTGTAGCGCTTGCCGCCGCACACCTCGCACGGCACGTAGATGTCGGGCAGGAAGTTCATCTCGATCTTGATCTGGCCGTCGCCCTTGCAGGCCTCGCAGCGGCCACCCGGCACGTTGAACGAGAAGCGTCCCGGGCTGTAGCCGCGCGCGCGGCTCTCGGGCACGGAGGCGAAGAGGCTGCGCAGGTCGTCCCATAGGCCGATGTAGGTGGCCGGGTTGGAGCGCGGCGTGCGGCCGATGGGGCTCTGGTCGATGTCGATGACCTTGTCCACGATCTTGTGCCCGTCCCCGTCCTGGAGCCCCTTGAGCTTGCGATAGGGGCCCACGACGCGCTTGGAGTGGTGCACGGCGTTGGTGAGGGCGGGCGCCAGCGTGTCCGTGACGAGCGAGCTCTTGCCCGAGCCCGAGACGCCCGTGACCACGGTGAGGGTGCCCAGCTCCACCTTGATGGAGACGTTCTTGAGGTTGTTTGCCCGCGCCCCCGTCAGCCTGACGGAGCCACGACGCGGGGTGCGGCGCCGCTCGGGCAGCTCGATCATGCGCCTGCCCGTGAGGTAGGCGCCCGTGAGGGAGTCGGGGTTGGCCATGATCTCCTCCGGCGTGCCGGCGGCCACGATGTCGCCGCCCAGCTCGCCCGCACCCGGCCCCATGTCGATCACGTAGTCCGCCGAGCGGATGGTGTCCTCGTCGTGCTCCACCACGATCACGGTGTTGCCCTGGTCGCGCAGGCGCCCCAGCGTCTCGATGAGGCGGTCGTTGTCACGCTGGTGCAGGCCGATGGAGGGCTCGTCCAGGATGTAGAGCACGCCCATGAGGCCGGCGCCGATCTGCGTGGCCAGGCGGATGCGCTGTGCCTCGCCGCCCGAGAGCGTGGCGGCCGCACGGCTGAGCGTGAGGTAGTCGAGGCCCACGTTGACCATGAAGCGCAGGCGGGCGACGATCTCCTTGACGATGGCGGCACCGATGAGCTGCTGGCGCTCCGTGAGCACGAGGCCGTTGAAGAAGGCGAGCGCATCGGCGCAGGAGAGGTCGCAGACCTCCTGGATGTTCTTGTCTCCCACGGTGACGGCCAGGTATTCGGGTTTGAGGCGCGCCCCGTGGCAGCTGGGGCAGGGCACCACGCGGATGTAGCGCTCGAGGTGCGTCCTCATGGTCTCGCTCGTGGTCTCCTGGTACTTCTCGAAGAGCACGGAGCGCACGCCGGAGAACTTGGTGAACCAGTGGGTGTCACGCCCGTCCCGCGTGTGGTAGTCGACGCGGACCTTGGCGTCACCCAGGCCGTCGAGCAGGGCCCGCTGGGTCCTCTTCCTGAGGTCCTGCCAGGGGGTGTCGGGGCTCTCGCCCAGATGCCTGCAGACGGCGGCAAGGATCTGCGGATAGTAGTTGGAGTGGCCGAAGATGGCGCCAAAGACGCCACCCGTCACGGAGAGCGTGGGATCCTCGATGAGCGCCTCGGCGTCCACGATGCGGCGGGTGCCGATGCCGTCGCAGTCGGGGCAGGCGCCGTACGGGGCGTTGAACGAGAAGTCGCGCGGCTGGAGGTCGTCGATGGAGTGTCCGTGCTCGGGGCAGGCCAGCGCCAGCGAGTAGGAGAGCAGCTCGCCCTCCGTGCCCTCGGGGGCGTCACGATCGGGCAGCAGGTAGAAGGCCACCCGGCCCTCGGCGATGCGCGTGGCCGTCTCCACGGCCTCGGCGATGCGACCCAGGCTGTTCTCGCGCACCACGATGCGGTCGACCACGACCTCTATGGTGTGCTTGAACTTCTTGTCGAGCCTGATCTCGCCTGTGCCCAGCTCGCGCACGTCACCATCCACGCGGACACGCGAGAAGCCCTCCTTGGCGAGGTCCTCGAAGAGCTTGGAGAACTCGCCCTTGCGGCCCAGCACCACCGGCGCGAGCACGAGGGCACGCCTGCCCTGCGCATGGGCCAGGACCTTGTCCGCCACCTGATCGGTGGTCTGGCGCTCGATGGGCCGCCCGCACTCCGGACAGTGGGGCACGCCGATGCGCGCGAAGAGCAGACGCAGGTAGTCATAGACCTCCGTCACGGTGCCCACGGTGGAGCGGGGGTTCTTGCTCGTGGTCTTCTGGTCGATGGAGACGGCCGGGGAGAGGCCGTCGATGCTGTCGAGGTCGGGCTTGTCCATCTGGCCCAGGAACATGCGGGCATAGGAGGAGAGGCTCTCCACGTAGCGGCGTTGGCCCTCGGCGTAGATGGTGTCGAAGGCCAGGCTCGACTTGCCCGAGCCCGAGAGCCCCGTGATGACGACGAGCCTGTCGCGCGGGATGGTGACGTCGACGTCACGCAGGTTGTGCTCGCGTGCGCCGCGGATGACGATGGACTCTGATGCCATGGGTACCTCTTGTGACGGAATTCCGAGTGGGGGCGCCACCGGGCGGCGCCCGCTGTATGCCCATCCAGTCTACCCAATACGGGCGACAGCGAACGACCGTCCACAGGCATCGCGCGTGCGCCGTGCCCTACCTGTGGGTGCCTTTTGCTGCCTGTGGGTGCTTTTCTCCCGAACGAGCCTCTGGCGACCTGCTATTTTGTGAGCCGCATGCGGGAGAATCGCACCCACACGAACCGACTGGCACCCACAGGGGTGGAGAATCGCACCCACACGAAGGGGCAGACGCATCCCGATGCCCCCGGATGTGGGACTCCCCTAGGTCGCCGCATCGAAGGCGGTCTGCCCCGGCCGCTCCTCGGCAAGGTGGTCGAGGGCATCAGCTGCGTCGGAGCCGAGGTCATACAGGTAGTCGACGTCAATCTCCTCGATGGAGCCATTGAGGTAGCCATTGACGTCGAACTCCGCAATGCGAGCGGCGGGCACGGAGAGCCCAAAGGCCAGCCAGATGACGAGCAGGGCTGCCAGGGACCACCTGTACAGGCGGAACCGCGGCCGGAACAGGCGCACGGCCGTAAGGATGCCCAGCATGAGGATGGACGCCATACCCACGTACGTGAGGGCGCGCAGCATCGTGAGGCCATAGCGCTCGACGTACAGCCCCATCCTCAGCGCCGAGGAGGCCAGCATGACCGCGATGGCGGCGAGCAGCCCGCACTGCAGCACGAGCAGGATGATGGGACGTTTGCCAGTGTGGAGCCGCCACACGCATGCCAGGGCCACCGCGAGGTTGATGGCGGAAACGCCCACCAACTCGAAGAACCCCTGACGCGCATAGCTCGCATAGGCACCGGTGGCATCCACTATCGAAGAGCCGCCAAACAGCTCCTGGAACTGCACGACCACGAAGATGAGGTACACGGCATCGAGAGCCGCGAGCATCGTGGTGAGCGCGACGGTGTTGGCGGGCCTCGGCACGTGCGCGCCCTCCGTCACACGGTGCGCCTCCTGGGCGTGTGCGACACCGTAGAGCAGCGAGAACGTCGCCAGCGCAACCACGAGGAACCGCACGACGCGCCAGACCCACCACTCGTCATCGAGCCAGCCAAAGAGGTGATCGAGCGCCGACCCAAAGTTCCTGTCGGCATGCAGCAGGAGCGGGACGACAACAACCAGCACGGCACCCGCGGCAAGGACGCCCCACAGCACGGACGCCAGCGTGCGCCTACCCTGCGCGGTCATGGCGTGCGTGGGCCTCAGGACGGGCACGTTGCGCACCAGGCCGCCCACGAATGCGCCCAGTGCGGCGGAAATGCCACCCATGGACAGTGCCAGGCTCTCCGGTCCGCCCGCAAGAACCAGGAAGGCGAGCATGCTGGCCGCCGCCAACACGACGGCATTGAGCTCGCGAACCACCGCATTCGCCGAAAGCGCTGGAACAATGGCAAGGGCAACGGTTGCCACGAGCAGGAACCACTCGTAGGGCACAAGGTCCCTGAGGCTGCTTATTACGTTTATCTCGGCGTGGTGTTCCGCAGCTCATCGGTGCGCCGTTCCACGGCGCGTCGGTGCGCGCCTGCGCGCAGAGTCGGTGCGGGCGGGCCACATGACCGCGCCCGCACCCGCGGTGCCGCTATCTTAGCGCACGCCTAGCCGATGCCGCCCATGCGCTTGCGCATCGACTCGTCGCCCTCGATGTGGATGACGTAGGAGTTGTGCACGATGCGGTCGGCGATCGCCTCGGCGATGGCGTCGCCGCCGAGCTTCTTCGCCCAGCCGCCCGCTCCGAACTGCGAGCAGAGCATGAGCGATCCGCGCGTGTTGCGGGCCTCGACGATCTCGAGCACCTCGCGGGCCTCGCCGTCCTTGAGCGGCTCGAGCATCCAGTCGTCGACTATCAGCAGGTCGCACCTCACGTACTTCTTCTTGACCTTCGCCCATTCTTCGTCCTTCTTGACGCACAGGTCGTCGAGCATCTCGGGCAGCCGCACGTAGCGCACGCTGAAGAACGCGTTGCACGCGGCCACGCCCAGCGCGCAGCCGATCCAGGTCTTCCCGGACCCGGTTGCGCCGGTGATGACGACGTTGCGGACGTCGCGTATCCAACCGCAGCCGGCGAGGTCGACGATGCGCTCGCGGTCGAGCTTGCGGTCTGGGTCGTAACGCACGCCGGCGACGTTGGCGTCGGGCGCGGAGAACGCCGCCTGCCGCAGCAGGCGCATCCGCTTGTTCACGCGCCGCGCGTCCCACTCGGCGTCCACGATCATCGCCAGGAGCTCGTCGAAGTCCATCTCCGCCGCGCCGGGGGCGTCGCCCAGGTCGCGGTAGGCCCTCGCCATCGTCGTCATCCTCATCTCGAACAGCTTGTCCATCGTCGATTGCATTGCCGCCATGGCTATTCCTCCTCGTCGTTTCCGTCGGCTTCTTCGCCTCCGCCGTCCGTACCCGCGCCGTCGTAGTACTCGCTGCCGCGCAGGTACGCGTGGCCGTCCGGCTCTCCGGGCTTGTCGGACGCGAGCTTGGCGGCGATTGTCTTCACGGTCTTGTAGCTGGGGTTGCGCGAGTATCCGAGCGCCTTCGAGCAGGCTTCCTCCAGCACGTCGTCACCGTGGCGTCGCCCCAGGTCGAGCAATGCCCGGCATGTCCGGTAGGCTTGCTGCTCGACGGTGCGCGACCGCAGCATCGCGTCGACGGCGGCCGCGACCGGGGCGCCTTTCTCGACTGCCCAGCGGCGGAAGCGGTCGCCGTTCCACTCGGCGTAGTCGCGGTGCGCGTCGGGCATGTGCTCGGGGTTGGTGGAGTACTGGCCCTTGGCGCCGTGCAGGCGGGGGTGCGTCGCCACGCGCTCGCCGTCGACGGCGATGGCGAGCGCGGTGGCTGTGGCCGCTATGTCGGCCTTCTTGCGCAGGCACGTGAACGGCACCGAGTAGAACATGCCCTCGAAGGCGACGTGGTAGTTAAACTGTATGGTGACGGACTTGTGCACGACTATCCTGTACGGGTGCGCCGGCAGCGGGATGAGCGAGCCCTTCTCCTGGCCGAGATACTCGCTCTCCCTGCTGCCCTCGCGCTTCTGGAACGGGCGGGCGTTTATGACGCCGACCTTGGCGGCGAGCGCCGCGCTCAGCTCGGCGAGCGACAGGAAGGTGCGGTCGCGCAAAGGCGCCATCGCCTGGCGCTCCACCAGCCCGACGGCCGCCTCGACCGACCCCTTGTCGCGCGGGCGCCTCGGACGCGCCGGGACGACGGCGCAGCCGTAGTGCCCGGCCATGCGGCGGTACCGCTCGTTGACGATCAGCTCGTCCACGGTGTTCCTGGTCACGCCCGTCTTGCAGTTGTCCGGGACCAGGATCGGCGTGGAGCCGCCGAAGAACGAGAACGCGTGCACGTGGGCGGCAATCCACGACTCCTCGCCCATGTCGGGGAAGGCGTCGGCGAACGTGTACTGCGACCACGGCAGGCACGCGACGGACACCCACGCCTTCGCGGCAAGGCCCGTGTCCGGATCGAAGTACTCCATGGGGTCGCCCGCCCAGTCGACCTCGGTCTTCTCGCCGCACTTGCAACCGACGCGCATGGTGAACGCGTTCGCCTCGGCCCACTTGCGGTGCCGCTGACAGAAGGCCGAGTACTGGTACGGCTCGCCGCCCGAGGCGACAGCCTCCTCGCAGTACTCGTTCCAGCACAGCGCGAGCGTCATGCCGCGCCGCATCAGCTCGGCGTCGACCTTCTCGTGGTCAATCGGGAACTTTGCGGACCGCGATTGCGCCTTCGGGTACAGCCTCGCGCGTATCGCGGCGTCGTCCATCTCCTGGGGCAGCGGCCATTCCAGCCCGACGGCCCTCGCGCGCTTCTCGACCTCCTGCACAGTCGATGCCGCGCAACCGCAAGAGTGGGCTGTGTTCTGCTGGCTCACCCCCATTGCCCTCAAACGCAGAATCTCTCTGTACTTGACCATTCTGCTTCCTTTCTCTCGATGGCCACGGGACGCCCCTTGCGTCCCCGCAATCGATTCTAGAAAGGAAAAGCCCGGCGATGCCGGGCTTGGATGAAAGTGTCGGTGCGCACCGACGCGCTATGGAACGGCACACCGGCGGCTCATGGAATCATGCACCGATTGGCGCGTAATATTCATGAGGCCCCTGCGCACGATGATGGCACAGGCCAGAAAGCTCACGACGCCCACGGAAAGCGTCGCGCCGCCCGAGAAGAGGAACCACAGGGAGTACTGCGCGGCATCGGATGCCCACGTCCACAGGAGCGAGAAGGCCAGGGCAAGCAGGAGGACTGGCACGTCTCCCCTGGTCATGGGGGGCCGTTCCCCGCCGGCATGTCCAGCGGCGGCATCTGCGTTTTGGGTATGGTAGCCCTCGGGCACGGGAGGGATCCCGGCCCCTTCATACGTAGCCATAGGTTGTTCCTTTCGTCGTTACGTCTGGTGTGGAACGTACTCAAGCACGTCACCGGGCTGGCATTCCAGCTCGCGACAGATCGCGGCAAGCGTGGTGAAGCGTATGGCACGAGCCTTCCCGTTCTTGAGGATGGAGAGGTTCGCGATGGTCACACCCACACGCTCCGAGAGCTCCGTGAGCGTCATCCTGCGGCGGGCGAGCATGACGTCCAGGTTCACGCGAATCTCTCCCTGCGGTTGCTCCGGCATCTCTACACCACCAGGTCGTTGTCGTCTTTGAGCTCGGCCGCCGACCGTGTGAAGGCGGCAAGCGTCGCGCTCACGATGGTCAGCGAGAACGAGAAGGCCGCTGCAACGGCGAGTGCCGCGGCAACCGAGAAGCGCACCGGCTGAGCCACGAGCGCATACGCCACGAACTCGCCCAGCCAGATCAGCGTATCCACGCCACAGAGCCAGCCCATCGCCTTGAGCGTGCGCACGTTGGCGACAGTGAACACCTCTCCCCTGCCGATGGCACCAAAAAGCCTCAGCGCCACGACGGCCAGCACGAGCAGTGGTACCGACCCCACGATGAACAGAACGGACGAGTAGGGTGGCACAAGGCCCGCCCCCTCTGCACCGGGCATGATCACGAAGGCGATGAGCAGGCAGGCTACCACCGCCACCAGGTCCATGATCACAAGTAGGATGACCATCCCCCTCTTTGGCATAGGCGTCTCCCCCTCACGAGGTGGTGTGTGTGGACACTATAGTCGTAAATCTATCGTTTATCAATATAAATTTATTGTTTTTCGATAAATCAAGGAGAACAGCCGCCTGGCCCTCTCCCCTGTGGGCGCTTTTCATTTGCATGTGGGTGCCTTTTGCTGCGTGTGGGTGCCTTTCTCCCGCGACAGCCTCCGCCGACCTGGGGTTCCGTGAGCCGACCCCAGGAGATACGCACCCACACGGACCGATTGGCACCCACACAGGTGGAGAAGAGCACCCACAGAGCGGTGGCCGTTGCCAGCGAGAACGGTGGCTACACATACGACGCCACCGAGCAGAACGTCCCGCCGCAGATCAGACTTGTAACAAGCTCAAAAGGGACAGCCGCCCGCGACGGTCGTGCGCCCCTCTTCCACATCGAACGTGCGAACTCATCCAGAGGAAGCCCGCCGATGATGCGAGGCTCATCGCAAGCGTCACCGATACGTTGCCCCATCATATTATGCGCGCCGCCAGTATGCGAGACCCCCTGCGCGCAGATGCGACACAGGGGGCCAAGAGGGCTTCTTGCAAGAACGTCGAAGGCTACACGATAAGCAAGCGGCGCCTGTTCACGTGGTGGCCGAACTCAGGCATGAAGATCTCGTTCTCCTTGTCAGGATCGAGGTGATCTTGAATGATGGGTGGCATGTACGACGAGGTGAAGCAGAAGCCATACGTGAGGTCATGGAATCCCTGGGCGAGGCCACCCGGTTTCTTGACCTTAAGGACGGCAGGGGCAGTGACATCCCACTGCGTCGTCATGTCGTACCTCATTTCCTCGGCCGTATAGTCCTCGCCCTTGATACGCCAGAGGATCTGATCCTTATCGAACTTCTCACCATCGACATACAGCGTTCCAGGCATGATCTGGCTCAGAAACACACCGCGATAATAGGGCAGGCGAACCTTGAGCTGAAAGCCGGTAACCTCTCCGGACTCGTCCTTGACATTCCTAAAGCCAACAGACTGTATTACTTCACGTTCCATCTTTCGTCCCTCCTAGTCGCCGATACAGCGCTTCATCAGAATGTGATGTTTGCGCAGGGTCTGACCGACTTCATAACCCTCGTCATATTTGTCGGCGCCCTCGTACTCGCTGAGGAGGTAACCATCCCAGTCATGGTCCTTCAGAATCTGGATGATCTCGGGATACGGAACCGTTGTCTCCTCAAAGTCATCGTTGATATGGAAGAACTTGGCATGGCAACAGTAAAGGTACGGAAGCAGGGGAATGATCTCCTCGGGCTTGCTGGTCGTGAATGCCGGATCAACCCATTCGCCTGGGTCGAAATGATTCTTGAACACGCTGAAATCGATGTTCAGCCCGAAGTTCCTTGTCCCCGTCCTATCGATGAAGTCAACGTAATCCTGGACGATTGGGCTGGCCAGATTAACCGGATTATGAATCTCTGGGCACATCTTGATACCGAGCTCCTCCGCCAGGGGCAGAGCTCCGAGGATGATGTCACGCCAGTTCTTGACTGGCGACTGATTGGGGCCGAAGTCCGCAATGACGGGCATCTTGGTGCGCATGACCGTAAAGCCCAGGCGATGGGCAATCCTGATGTCCCGTTTGAGCATTGCCACGGACTCCTCCGTCGTCAGCTCGCGAACGCTGCGCATGACATGGGAGTCAATCCAGTTGCCATACTCCACCGGAACGATCTCGTACTTGTCACACAGGCGGAACCACCTGTCCACCCACTCGTCCGTTGGGAACGGATAGTTCTCGATGTGCGTGTTTGCCAGAATCTCGATACCATGGGCGTCCATGTCGTGCACGTCCTCGAAGCAGTCCTCAAGGTTCTTGGTCAGGCCAAAATCGGCAGAATAGCTGTAAATGGCGACGCCACGCTTTGGTCCCCTTCGATCATACTGATACATGTTTGCCGTCTCCCTACCTACTGACACGTCTAGTCGAAACGAATCTCTCTGTTCTCACGTGCGGCCTTGTAGATATTGTCCAGGACCTTGGTAATCACAAAGGCCTGCTCTGGCTTGACGAGGGGCTCGGTACCCTTCTGGATGGCCTCGAGCCACTGCCGGTTGTCGATGACGCCCTCGACGTCACCGCCACCGCCAAAGTAGGCGACGTCACCCTGCGGCGTCAGGCGTTCCTCCATAAGCTGACCGTTGCGGCCACGGTTATAGATGAGCTCGTTCTGTGGATAGCTCATGCCAGAGTGAATCTCGGCGCCCTCCTTGGTACCGCACAGCGTCGTGGAGGCCTCCCTCGAATCAAGTAGGTTGAGGGCCCATGAGGCGAACAGGTTGATGGCCGCGCCGTTCTTCATCTTGATGAAGCCAAATGCTGAGTCCTCGACCTCATAGGTCTTGGGATCCCAGGGGCCAAAGAGGTTGCCTTCGGTTGCCTGTTGCAGGCCGCCTAGCTTGTAGAACACGGAGCCCGAGATAGACTCGACATCATAGTTGTTCATGCACCATAGGGTGATGTCCAGGGCATGAGTCCCGATATCAATGAGGGGTCCACCACCCTGAAGGGCCTTATTGGGGAACACGCCCCACGTAGGAACGGCGCGCCGACGGATGGCCCAAGCCTGGGCATAGTAGATGTCGCCCAGATCGCCTGCCTCACAGGCGGCATGTAGGTTCTGCACCTCTGCGCGGCACCGGTTTTGATAGCCAATCGTAAACTGCATTCCTGACGTACGCCAGGCATCCAGCATCTTCTGTGCCTCCTCGGTGCTGTGAGACATAGGCTTCTCACAATACACGTGCTTGCCTGCCTCAAAGGCAGCAATCGTGATCTCGGAATGAGACACGTTCGGTGTGCAAACGTGTACGACCTCCACGTTGGGATTAGCCAGCAGATCATGATAATCCTCGTAGACCTTGCACCCCGTTGCACCGTACTCTTCGGCAGCCTTCTGCGCACGCTCCTTGATGATGTCGCACGTGGCTACGATCTCGCACAGGGTGCCGTTCTTCCTCATGGCAGGCATGTGCTTTTGGTTGGCAATGCCTCCGCAGCCTACGATGCCTATGCGCACCTTGCTCATCGTTACCTCCTATCGTCACCATGCGAGCACCTCTTGCCCACATGTATGGAACCCCAGCCCCATTCCAGGCATTTGACCTGACATGATTTCCTACTCGGCCGTGGCGGCCTCAAGGCTTCTCTGCTCTTCCTCGTGACGTTTCCTAAGCCTCGTGCGAATGGCATCCGCGTCAGCATCCGTCATCTTCCAGAGCAGGCACAGAAGTGCGGCGAGGATGAACAGGATTGCGGGAACGAGATTGACCGTAAAATTTATGCCCATCTGGGCAAACGAGGTCTGGGCCACATTGGGGACATAGCCAAACACTGACATGATGGTGACTCCGAATGCGCCACCGATGGCATTTCCGATCTTGGTGGCCAGGCCGTAGGTAGCATAGGCGGTGCCATCGGTACGCACGCCCGTCTTGTCCTCCATGTAGTCGACCGAGTCTGCAACCATCGACAGGGACATGGGAAACCCGACGTTGAAAATGCCGAAGATCACATCGCCCGCAATGACCATCGCCATGTTGTCATAGGGGGCAAGGAACATCACAAGCAACCCGATGGCCTGTATGAGCATGGAGCCCATCAGTACGTTTCGCTTGCCGAGCCTCTTCGCACAGGCTGGAACAAACAAGGATCCCACAACGCCCAGCAGCGTCGGAAGCGTCATGATGAGGGCAATCATCGTGAATGAGCCTAAGTCATAGATGACCCAGAAGGCACAGACCGCAATGCGTCCCATGAACGCCGTCATCTGGACGAGCATGACAGCGCTGATAATCATGAGGTATCTGTTGGTAACAAGATTCTTGACAGTCTCTTTAAACGAGAACTTACGGGTCATCGTGGCCTTGAGAGGCTGCACGTTTTCCCGTGCGGTGAAGAACACGATCAGGAAGAGTGGGATTGATATGATCGCGTAGACAATCGCTACCACCAGGTATCCCTGGGCATCAGCTGTGCTGGAACCTTGGGCTGAAAAATGAAGCAACAGTATGGGAGACACGGCATTGACGATTGTCATACCGATGTTCATGCCAACGTTGCGCGAGGTATTGATCTTGTTGCGCTGATCCGCATCCTCTGACATGACCGCAGCCATGGCACCATAGGGAATATTGACCAGTGTGTAGCACATCCCGGCCACCGTGTAGATGACGGCTGCCCAAATCACTCCCGCTGTCGTGCTTCCCCCAAAGGGATTGGTAAACGTGAGGATGGAAAAAATCGCCAGGAACGGGCATCCAAAGGCAATGTATGGGCGGAAGCGTCCCCACCTCGAACGAGTACGTTCTGCGATAGCGCCCATCATTGGGTCGTTAAGGGCATCCCAGGCACGTGCCGCCAGCATGATGACCGAAACGGCAAAGGGCGCTATCCCCACCACGTCGGTATAGTAGATGGTTAGATACGAGCCGACAAATGTCCAGACAAACTGCGAAGCCAGGTCACCAAAGCCATAGCAAATGACTGCCGCGCGTGTGGCCATATGCTTTTTAATGCCATCCGCTTCCATTTCCCTCCCCTATCTCTGAGTGTTCGAAGAAACGAAAAAATGGGGGAATCGATTCGCCCTTGAGTGACACCACCTGCGTCATCTCTTGAAATCAAGTCTAGAGGGGGGCCATGCACGGCATCGACCCACATCAGTCGCAAAGATGGCGTGATTCTTGCGCCTTCCCGCGACATGAGACGTGGGCTGCAAGAAATAGCATCCTTTTCTTGAACACGAAGGTGTGTAGGAGGGGCCTACACCAAAAGGCACGCCAACAGAGGGCGACGGCAGCGGTCGCACGCCATCATTCATGTGTGATGGTGGCAGTGATAGGTTACGTGCGCTTTGAGACGTCACGCCTATTTCTTGTGTCGATAGATGTGCAGGGAGACGATCGAGTTGGGCTTCAGTGTCGTTTGAACCCAAAGCCTCTTGCGGGAATCAACGGTCTTTCTGTCAATGCTGATGCATGGGCAGCACACGGCTCGCAGATAATCCACATCACGAGTAGTGAGGTGCCTCTCAAACTGGAATTTTCGCCACTCCCCCACCACGTCGCCATGGCTCGTGTCAATGACCCTCTTCTTCACGCAATACTCACCCGGGAGGCACAGGTGCTCAATGGCAAAGTTGAGCGTAAGGGGCAGTGCACCAACGGCATGGTATGAGATGCACTCGTTAAGACCAATGTTCTCGTTGGTCAGATTTCTTATGGCCTGTGGGTAGGCATAATAGAAGCACAGGATATAGATGTCACCGTTATCCTGCAGGGTAGCGACATAGTTGTCCCCCTGGGCGATGAGCCTCTCCCCAAGCTGATTGAGAAAGTCGATGGCAAAGTAGACGGGCTTGCGGATTCCATCCTGAGAGAGGAGTCCGATCTTTCCTTCGATGATGCAGCTGGCGTCCGAGTAATTGCTGATCCAGTCCGATCCGGCCATCAAGCATACGCAGTCAACCTGTGTGTCAACATGCCGGATCGCCTCTATGGTCCACGCGGCACGCATGCAGCTGTCATTGAGGTAGTTTCTGTTGGAGATTGAGCTATTGAACTCGGAAATGAAGAGCCTTCTGCCGCCCATGCCCGATTCGTCCATAAGGGAGCGCATCTTCTCTACAAGCAGCTTGACAAACGACACATCTGGACAGATCCTCCTACGCTGTTTGTCTCCGCTGCCTGAGAAATAGGGAAACAAGAGGAATGATGCGAAGTCTGGAGCGCAGTGTTCGGCAATACAGCGCTGGTAGAAGCGCTTGAGAAAGCTGTAGTTCTCCACAACCTCACCCGAAATGCCCCCAAAGAGAGCACCGGGAACCTTCTCATGGACAATACGATAGGCGGTCTTCCACGCATCAAAGAAGTCGAAGGGGTCGCCCGCATAGGACTCCATGCTGTCATCATGGTCATAGTCACGATCAAACTCGAAGATCCACGTTGACACCTCCGTGAGCCCATAGCGATTTACCATCTCATCAAGCAGGCTCGAGAGGCAGTCTGCCCATATGCGCTTCGAGACGAACTGCACGCAGTCGTCCATATAGAACACGTTGTTCCCAAGCGATTTCAGAGCCATGTTGGGACGCCTTCCAAGGCAGATGTATGGCTTGAGGTTGTTGGTAACGAAAAAGTCCAGCACAGTGTCGAGTTCATAGAAGTTATAGCTGCCAAACGTCATGCCGTCCGACACCTTGAGACTCCGAGAGAAGATGTTCCATATTCTGAAATACCGGAAGTGAAGGTTCTTGTGCAGGTGCAGGACATGCTGCTGTATCTGCATAATATCAGCAATATTACCCATATTTATGATACCTAGGCAGGCATGTCTCTCGATGTGCGTGCGCTCGATATCCAACAATAAGTCTTCCTGGTGCCTGGATTGAGGGGCCCTGTAGCCCTTTTCGACAAGCTCACGACGAACCTCCCGCTCGTCCTTCTGTCGCTGCTGCTTGAGCTGCTTGGCATTCTGCCGATTGGTCTTGCGAAACCCGGAGGGACTCGTTCCCATAACCTTGTGAAAGGCCCGGTTAAAGGTCACAGGGGATGAGAAGCCGCAGGCCAACGCAATCTCCGTGAGGTTCTTATCGGACGACTCGAGAAGTTCGAGGGACATCTGCACGCGAAGCCGTGACACGTACTCCGTAAAGTTTATGCCCGTGCCATGCTTGAACAGCCGTGAAAGCGTCGATGGCGAGATGTACATGCTTCGGGCAAGCCTCGAGAGCGTTATGTTGGTCGTCAGATTATTGAGCACATATCGTATGGCCTCTTCCATGCGGGCGTCATTGCTGGCGTCATCACCAACTTCTCCTACGTTCGCAAAGCTGAGCTGATAGTTCTCTATGAGGGTGTTGAGTAACTTCAGCAGGAGACTATCCCGTAGGGCATGGGTCCGATTGGTGTCGGACGTATACTCCGCTATCAAATCATTGAAGACCTCACGCAAATCTGCATAGGCATGGGAAGCATCCCTCACCGAGTTTGCGTACAGGACGATATGCTGAGATCCTATGACGGCATGTATGAGCTCCATTGGAAAGCTCGCGACCCCGTACAGGGCGTCTTGAGACTTCCGTATCATGCAGCCCATGCCAGGGGCCACAAGCAGCACGTCATCCTTTGCCAGACTGATGTCTTCCTCCCGATAGCGCACGGTCATCCTGCCCTCGAGCACGAAGAAGACGAAGAGATTTGTCTGGGCATAGGAGACACCTGTCTTCGCCCGTACGATGGAAAAATCGAGATTCTGCAAAAACATACAATAACCATCCTATTTTTACTCAATAATCGTTGAGGAAGCTTGTACGTAGATAAGCGGTTGTCGCACCAAACAATTACTGCAAGGCGCACGATAGCTCATCAAAAAATCCGTAAGCGGGCCTTTGCGACCGTTCATAACCAGCAATGCAAGAAATGCATGATGTTTGTTGTAATCGCTAGGTTGCTCGCCTCAAGTACTGCAAATACCGTTCGATATCTAATGCCGGAAGGCAAACGCAGGACAGTCCTCCTCCATAGACTCATATAGAGGGCAGATCCCTTTTGCTCGGTCTATCTTGGAGGTAGAGATGGCAGATGACATTCGCATGGCAATCATCGGGCACGGCTTCATGGGCCACGAACATGAGAAGATGCTCTCTGACTTTCCCGGCATCACCCTCACAGGCTTTGCCGACAAGGATCCCGAGCAGCTCGTAGATGTCCGCGATGGCCTCAAGCGCTATGGCAGCAACGAGGAGCTCCTAGCGGACCCCAGTGTAGATACGGTCATCATCGCAGCCAACAACAACCAACATCATGATCTCGTCATCCAGGCGGCGCGTGCCGGCAAGCACGTCATCTGCGAGAAGCCCGCGGCGATGAGCCTCAGGGAACTCGACGAGATGGAGGCGGTCTGCAAGGGGTGCGGCGTCACGTTTACCGTGCACCAGCAACGTCGCTTTGACCCCGACTTCCGTATCGCGAAGGCCGTCTGCGACTCCGGCACGCTCGGCAACGTGTATGCCATCAAGAACCAGCTCTACGGCTTCAACGGCACCATGCATGACTGGCACGTCTTTGCGAGCGAGGGCGGTGGCATGCTCTATGACTGGGGCGTCCACCTGCTCGACCAGGTGTGCTGGATGTTCCCAGGCGCCAAGCTCAGGTCAGTGTTTGCCGACATCCGCAGCGTCATCAACAAGGAGGTCGACGACTACTTCCAAATCATGCTGCGCTTTGACAACGGTGTTACGACGACTGTGGAGCTTGGCACATACTATCTTGCCGACAAGGCCGACGAGAAGTGGTTCGAACGTCACTGGTTTGTTGCCGGCGACAGGGGCAGCGCCTATGTTGATGGCTTCGAGCCCACTGGCAAGATTGTACGAACCACGCATCTGCTCACGAATGTCCCCGGCCACAGAACCATGACAGCCGCCGGTCCCACACGCTCGTTTGGGCCGGCCCCCGAGGGGACTCTCGTCACCGAGCCCCTGCCCACGGTCAACACCTGCCATCGCAACTACTTTGAGCACTATGTCAGAGCACGTCATGGCAAGGAGAAACTCTTTGTCAAGATTCCCGAGGTTCGCCGCGTGCTGCGCCTCATGGACGCCATCCGGGAGTCTGGGCGCACCGGCAAGTCCATCGACTTCGAGTGATACGCGAGAAAGGACTCCATCATGAAGTTTGGCCTGCTTACTTCTATCCTGGAAGGCACAACCTTCGAGAAGGCCGTCGACTTTGCCTCCGAGAATGGCCTACGGTGCCTTGAGGTCGCCTGCTGGCCCAATGCGGGCGGCGCGAAGCGCCGTTACGCCGGCGTCTGCCATATCGATGCCGAGGCGCTCACCTTGGAGCGTGCCCGCCAGATCAACGAGTACTGTGCCAAGAGGCACGTCGAGATTTCCTCCCTCGGCTACTACCCCAACACCCTCGAACCCGACCTTGCAAGGCGCGAGGAGTATGTCAAGCACCTCTATGCGCTCATCGATGCCTCCCATATGCTGGGCGTCAACATGGTCTCTACGTTCATAGGCCGTATCCCCACCAAGAATCTAGAGGACAATCTTGAGGAAGTCAGGATGGTTTGGCCTCCCATCCTCGAGTATGCACAGGCAAAGAATGTCAGAATTGCCATTGAGAACTGCCCCATGCTCTTCACCAAGGACGAGTGGCCTGGCGGGCAGAACCTCATGACCTCACCTTCCAACTGGCGCAAGATCTTTGAGGTGCTCCCCTATGACAACCTTGGCATCAACTATGACCCGTCCCACTTTGTATGGCAGCAGATTGACTACATCAAGCCTCTCTATGAGTTCAGGGACAGAATCTTCCACGCCCACTACAAGGACATCAAGCTGCTTACCGACAAGTTACACGATGTTGGTGTGATGGCCTATCCACTCGAGTACATGTCCCCCAAGATCCCTGGCCTAGGGGACATCGACTGGGGCGCGTTCGTCTCCGCGCTCACGGACATTGGCTACAACGGCTACACCTGTATCGAAATCGAGGACAAGGCCTTTGAGGGCAGCCTCGAAGAGGCGAAGCGCGCCGTGCAGCTTGCAGCAAGGTACTTACGCAACTTTGTCCCGGTGGATGAGTAGCCATGCCTCAGGAGCCATGTCCTGTATGCAATATAGATGGGCAGACATTGCCGTAGGCCTCTGAACCACGCCGGTGTGGGCATACTGGCCATTCGACAAACAAAGCGGTCGGACCGTTACCTCGTTGCTGCGGTCCGACCGTAGTTTGTAAAGCAAGGGGCGAGGGGTCAGGATCTACCCCACGTCGATCCTGTGGACCCAGCCGAACCGGTCCTCGATCTCGCCCGACTGGATGCCCACGAGGGTCTCACGCAGCTTTGCCATCACGGGACCCACATGGTCCATGCCGTAGACGACCTTCCGCCCGTCGGCGTCGACCTCGCCCACCGGCGAGATGACGGCCGCGGTGCCGCACATGCCGCACTCGACGAACTGGTCGATCTCCGCAAACGTGACGGGGCGCTGCTCGACCTCCATGCCCAGCATCCTCTGAGCCACGTCCACCAGGGAGCGACGCGTGACGGAGGGCAGGATGGAGTCCGTGTGCGACTGCGGCACGACGAGCCTGCCATCCTTGGTGACGAAGAGGATGTTGGCGCCGCCGGACTCCTCCACGTACGTACGGGTCTCGGGATCGAGGAACATGTTGTCCGCATAGCCTGCCGCGTGCGCCTCGACGGAGGGAAGCAGACTCATGGCATAGTTGAGGCCGGCCTTGATGTTGCCGGTGCCATGGGGCGCGGCGCGGTCGTACTTGGAGACCTGCAGCTTGACAGGCTTGATGCCACCTGCGTAGTACGGACCCACCGGGGTCACGAGGATGCGGAACTGGTACTCGTCGGCAGGGGCGACGCCAATGACGTCGCCCGTGGCCACCATGAACGGGCGGATATAGAGCGTGGCACCGGATCCGAAGGGCGGCACCCAGGCAGCGTTGGCTCTCACGACCTGCTCGACGGCGTCCACGAAGCGGTCCTCGGGGAAGGGCGGCATGATCAGGCGCTTGGCGGAATCGTGCATGCGCCGGGCGTTCTGGTCGGGACGGAAGCAGACGATGTCACCACCCTTGGTGGTGTAGGCCTTGAGGCCCTCGAAGACCTCCTGGCAGTAGTGGAAGATGCCCGCGCATTCGGAGAGGTGCAGGGAGTGGTCGGTGGTCAGCGTGCCCGCATCCCACGCGCCATCCCTATAGTCGGACACGTAGCTGTAGTCCGTGTGCATGTAGGCAAAGCTGAGCTTGCCCCAGTCCAGATCCTTCTTCTCCATGCTTTCCTCCACTGGTGACGACACCCTGTAGTGCCTGCCCTAGAGTGTACGCGCATACACCATCTGCCACGTCAAACCCAAACGCACGAGATATGCCTGAAACATCCTTGCGAGCGTGCGACCGTCCGCTGGGGCCTAGCCCAGCTCCGTACGCTCCCAATCGCTGCGCTCGGCCAAAAACCCCGCCGACCCCAGGGCCTCCTCGATGGCGTCGAGCGTTGCCTCGTCACGGGCGCTCACATGATGGAAGTGATAGCCCGAGGTGACCTCGCTGAGCAGCCCCGACTTGCTGCTTGCCAGCTCGTGCTCGAAGTGCGTCACGTCACTCCGGCTGGAGATGCCCAAAGGGGCGCTCAGGCGCCCGTAGGCGCGGTGGCTCACCAGCGTGTCCTCCACCGTCCCACCCAGATCGACGATGAGCCGCAGCTCCTCGCCCACGCGCCCGGGCCCATGGAACACCTTGAGGAGCCGCATCGGACGACTGGTGGCCGGCATGAGACGATAGCCGCGACTGGTCGAGACGACGTCCGCCCCCTGCGCCTTGAGCAGGGCGATGTCCTGCACGATCACCTGACGACTCACGCCAAGGCGACGCGCGAGCTCCGTCCCCGTCAGGGGGGCCACACTCCGCTCCAGCAGAGTCAGCGCCCGACTCCTGCGCTCCTCGCCCGTCATGATGCGCGCCGCCCCGTGACGACGAGATGCTTGAGGGAAAGGTCCAGTATGGGTGCCGAATGCGTGAGCGCCCCGCACGAGATGACGTCGACTCCCAGTTCGGCAAGGTCGTGCAGGCGCCCCAACGTCACGTTGCCCGAGACCTCGACCTCTGCCCTGCCATCCACCATGCCCACGGCCGTGCGCATGGTGGCAAGGTCCATGTTGTCAAGCATCACGATGTCCGCGCCAGCGGCCAAGGCCTCGCGAAGCTGGACGAGGTTCTCGACCTCCACCTCGACCTTGCGCACGAAGGGCGCACGGGCACGCGCCGCGGCCACGGCCTGGGAGATGCCACCCGCCGCATCGATGTGGTTGTCCTTGAGCATCACGCCGTCCGAGAGGTTGTAGCGATGGTTGGCGCCACCGCCCACGCGCACGGCCTCCCTCTCGAAGACGCGCATGTTGGGCGTGGTCTTGCGCGTGTCCACCAGACGTGTCCTGGTGCCCGCAAGCTCGCGGGCCATGGCGCGCGTGAGCGTGGCGATGCCGCTCATGCGCTGCAGGAAGTTGAGCGCCACGCGCTCGCCCGAGAGCAGGGCCTCCACATGCCCATGCACGACGCCCAGCTCCTCGCCGACGGTCACGTCATCGCCCTCACGCACGGCGGCCTTAAGACGGGCCGTGGGGTCAAGCAGCTGGAAGGTGCGCTCGAACACGTCCAGGCCGCAGATGACACCATCCTCCTTGGCCAGCAGATGCACCCGGCCACGCTCCGTGCCATCCACCACCGAGATGGTCGAGACGTCCTCGTTCGTGATGTCCTCGCGCAGGGCGGAGCGGATGAGCGGCTCCGCCTGCAGCCGTAGGGTCGTCTCACGCATGGGCATGCCTCCTTCGCACGATGTCCCGCGCCGCCAACCGTGAGAATACCAGGCTTTCCAAAAGCGAGTTGCTCGCAAGGCGGTTCCTGCCATGCACGCCATTGCAGCTGGTCTCCCCCGCCGCATAGAGATGCGGCAGGGTGGTACGGGAGTCCTGGTCCACATGGATGCCGCCCATGAGGTAGTGTTGGGCGGGAACCACGGGAATGGGCTCGCGCAGGATATCGTAGCCCTCGTCGCGACAGCGCTGGTAGATATTGGCAAAGTGTCCCGTTATGACCTCCGGTGCCACCCGTTCGAACGAGAGGCGCACGTACGGCATGCCATCCTCGCACATCTGCGCCCGAATGGCCTCGGAGACCATGTCACGGGGCAGCAGCTCGTCCACGAAGCGCTCGCCCCTCGCATCCAGGAGGATGGCCCCCTCCCCACGACACGACTCGCTGATGAGAAAGGCGCGCCCCGGTCGCGTGGTATAGAGCGAGGTGGGATGCAGCTGCACGTAGTCCATGTGCTCCAGCTCGACCCCATGCGCGGCGCAGATGCGGCAGCCATCCCCCGTCAGGCTGCGGAAGTTGGTGGAGCGCTCATAGAGCCCGCCCACGCCCCCCGTGGCCATGAGGGTGTCCGTGGCACGGATGGCAAGGTGCCCGCCGCCAGGCCGCTCGCAGACGACGCCCGTGCAGGCACCGTCCCCCTCAAGGAGGTCCACCATCGGGTGTCCCTCGAGGATGCGCACGTTGGACAACTCACGCACGCGCGCCAGAAGCGTGGTGGTGATCTCCCTGCCCGTGACGTCCGCATGGTGCACGATGCGCGGTCGCGAATGGGCGCCCTCGCGCGTGTAGTCCAGGTCGCCCGTCGGCGTGCGGTCGAACGACACGCCCAGGCATGTGAGGTCGCGGATGATGCCACGGCTCTCCCAGATCATGACGTCAACGCTCGCGATGCGGTTCTCGCCGTGACCGGCGCGCAGCGTGTCGTCAAACCAGGGGGCGTAGTCGTCATAGTCACGCATCACGCAGATGCCACCCTGCGCCAGCATGGAGTCGCAGCTGGCCACATCCTCCTTGCAGAGCATGGCCACCGAGAGAGCCCGCGGCAGGTTGAGGGCCGCATAGAGGCCCGCGACGCCACAGCCCACGATCGTCACGTCCGCGCGCATGTCCTGCGCCTCGCCCGCCATCAGAGCGCCGCCAGCTCGAGCATGCGCTCAAGGGGCGCGTTGGCACGATCCGCGTCCTCGGGAAGCTGCATCTCGCCCGAGCGGTCCTCAAGGCAGGCGAGCAGGCTCTGCGGCGTGACCATGGCCATGTTGGGACAGATGGGTGGCGTCGCCGGATAGTGGACACGCTTGTGTTGGCCCTGCGTCTGCCGCTCTATCTCGTACGAGACACCCATGACGGTGAGCACGATGAACTCCTTCCGGCTGCTCGCCGCGATGTGCTCGATGATCTGCTTGGTGGAGCCGATGAAGTCCGCCTCGGCAAGCACCTCCTCGCTGCACTCGGGGTGAGCCAGCACCTCGGCATCGGGATATGCCAGCTCCAACGCCTCCACCTCCGCCAGCGCGATGCGCATGTGCGTGGGACAATAGCCACGGTTGAGGATGACGTTCTTCTCGGGAAGCTGGTGCGCCACGTAGCGGCCCAGGTTCATGTCGGGCAGGAAGAGGATGTTGTGCTGCGGCAGGGCACGCACCACCTTGAGGGCGTTCGAGGACGTCACGCACACGTCCGCCCAGCGCTTGATGCGGGCCGTCGTGTTCACGTAGGCCACGATGGCAAGGTCGTCGTACTGGGTGCGCACCCTGTCCACGTCGGCCTCGCGCACCATGTGCGCCATGGGGCAATCGGCCGCGGGGACAGGCATGAGCACGCGGCGGTCAGGGTTGAGGAGCTTGACGCTCTCGGCCATGAACGAGACGCCGCAGAGCACGATGGTCTCGGCCGTCAGCGTCTTCGCCAGGCGCGCGAGGTAGAACGAGTCGCCCACGTGGTCGGCCAGCGCCTGCGTCTCGGCCGGCACGTAGTAGTGCGCGAGCACCACCGCATCGCGCTCGCGCTTGAGCCGCTCCACGCGCTCACGGAGCGCCCCGAACCCCGATCCGAAGTCCTGCGGGACGGGGCCGCCATCCTCGTGGAGGCGTCGCAGCGCCCGCTCGAGGCTCTGCCGCTCCAACGGCGTCATGACATAGTCGCCCATGTGCCCCTCCCCACCTCGGATCCCTTAGGGACAACCGCCGGTTGGCGTGACAGTATGACAGGAGATGAGGTAACTGTAAAGTCATGTGTCTTGTCAGTACCGGGACGCCAAGGAGGGACCATGCCCGGCGCCCCCGTCAGGGCATGGTGGAACCGGGCCTCCATCCCTGTCCAGACCCCCCACCAACCGGTGGCTCTTTGTGGTCTCACCAACGATGGCACAGGCGTTCGGACGGACCGCGGGTGCCGGGACCTTTGTCACGCCGCCCTCGGGCGAGAAGGTTATCCGCCTCATGCTCCTAGGCCACGGGCAATGACGATGTGGGCGGGCTCCTGGCGTCTGCGAAGGGCCTCGGATAGCCCTGCCGCGAGCGACCGCTAGATAATCCCGATCAGGATGCCCAAAAGCGCTCCCGCCACCACGTCACGTGGGAAGTGCGCGCCACCGAGCACACGCACCACCGCCAGCATCACGCCGACGGCAAGGAGCGCACACCCCACCGGCACGCTATAGGAAAGCCAGCTGGTGGCGATCACGAAGGCCGAGAAGACATGCCTGCTGGGGAACGACTTGCCGCGCGTCTTCTTGCGGATGAGCGGGTCGATGGCCAAGACCTCGTAGGGACGCGGTGCGTCAAGCCAGGCGCGCAGGGCCGTCTCCAAGACAAAGCCCACGACGGGAGCCAGCAGTGCGTGCCAGAAGGATGCCCCTGCCGTCTCACATCCCACGCCGAACCAGGTGAGCACCAGCAACAGCGGGTAGAGCACGTAGCACAGTACCTTGAGCCAGCGGTTTGCCCCCAACAGAGCCGCGCGCGCCCCAGGGTGCGCGCGCAGGCCCGCCGTCCATCGTACATACTGCCGCGCCGTCTCACGACTCGTGGTGAGCCATGCCAGGCGGCGCTGCGGCTGTGATGCCTGTGCCCTCATCGCCCTCAGCGCCAGGCTAGTCGCGCGTGAGCTTGCGGTGCAGGCGGTGCGGGCGAGAGAGGTCGGGTCCCAGGCGCCGCTCGCGATCCTTCTGGTAGTCCTCGAAGTTGCCCTCGAACCAGTGCCAGCTGCCGGGGTTCTCGTCCGTGCCCTCCCAGGCCAGGATGTGCGTGGCCACGCGATCCATGAACCAGCGGTCGTGGCTCGTGATCACGGCACAGCCCGGGAACGCCAGGAGCGCCTCTTCGAGGGAGGACAGGGTCTCGGTGTCGAGATCGTTGGTGGGCTCGTCAAGCAGCAGGAGGTTGCCGCCCTGGCGCAACGTGACAGCCAGGTTCAGGCGGTTGCGCTCGCCCCCGGAGAGCACGCCCGCACGCTTCTGCTGGTCGGAACCCTTGAAGCCAAAGGCGCCCACATAGGCGCGACTCGGGATCACGGCATCGCCCACCTGGATGTAGTCGTTGCCGTCCGACACGACCTCCCACACGCTCCTCTGGGCGTCCAGGCCCTCGCGTCCCTGGTCCACGTAGGAGAGCCGTACCGTCTCGCCCAGCTCGAGGGTGCCCGATGTGGGCCGCTCCCGGCCCACGATCATCTTGAACAGCGTGGACTTGCCCACGCCATTGGGGCCGATGACGCCCACGATGCCGTTGCGCGGCAGGGTGAAGGAGAGGTCGTCGATGAGCGTGCGATCGCCGAAGGCCTTGTGCAGATGCTCCACCTCGAGCACCTTGGCACCCAGGCGCGGGCCCACGGGAATGTGGATGTCCATGAAGTCCGTCTTGGTGGCGCGACGGGCCTCGGCCTCCATCTGCTCGTAGGCGGCCAGACGGGCCTTGCTCTTGGCCTGACGTGCCTTCTGCGAGCTGCGCGCCCACGCGAGCTCGTCCTGCATTCGCTTGGCGCGCCTGGCGTTCTGCTTGGACTCCATCTCCATGCGCGCGGCTTTGGTCTCCAGGTAGGTGGAGTAGTTCCCCCTGTAGGGATAGAGCGTGCCGCGGTCCACCTCGCAGATCCACTCGGCCACGTTGTCCAGGAAGTAGCGGTCGTGCGTGACGGCCAGGACGGCGCCCTGGTAGCTCTTGAGGAACTGCTCCAGCCACAGGACGCTCTCGGCGTCAAGGTGGTTGGTGGGCTCGTCCAGCAGCAGCAGGTCCGGTGCCTCAAGCAACAGCCTGCAGAGGGCCACGCGACGGCGCTCGCCGCCTGAGAGGTGGCTCACGCCCTCGTCGGGATCGGGGCACTGCAGGGCATCCATGGCCTGCGAGAGCTGGGAGTCGATGTCCCAGCCACCCGCGGCGTCAATCTCGTCCTGCAGCGTCCCCATCTCCGCCATGAGGGCATCGCAGTCGGCGTCAGGATCCGCCATCTCCTCGCCAATCCTGTTGAAGCGCTCGACCTTGGCCAGAAGGTCCCCAAAGGCCAGGCGGATGTCCTCCCCCACGGTCTTGGCCTCGTCCAAAGGCGGTTCCTGCTCGAGCAGGCCCACGCTGTAACCGGGTGAGAGCCTGGCCTCGCCATTGGAGATGCCCTCCCTGCCTGCCATGATCTTGAGCAGGGTGGACTTGCCCATGCCGTTGGGCCCCACCACGCCGATCTTGGCGCCCGGCAAGAATCCCATCGTCACGTCATCCAGGACGACCTTGCCATCAAAGGCCTTGCGAACCTTCTCCATCTGGTAGATGAACTCTGCCATATGCCGTTCCCTGCGTATGGCTGCCCACGCAGCCGTCGTGCCGTCCCCGCCATTCTACGGGAGCCCCGGCGCTTCCGCAGGCCTTTCACAAGTCACGCCGCAGGAAGGATACGCCGTCCACCCATGCCGCATGGGCTGCGCCAGGAAGGCCCTCCGCTTCCAAGGGCCCGGACGTGCCGCCGCCCAGGAAGGCCCTCGTGAGCAAGCGTCGTATTCGTCATGGGCAGCCCAGCCATACCCGTGCGAGTGTACATCTGATGACATCCTGAACCCAGATTTTGGCTGCGAATGCCATCAGATGCGCACTTTCGCATGTAGTCCTCGCGCCCAGGAACCCTCGACCGTCAATAGGAACGCACGCTGGCACCGTGCGCCAGCTCGTCAATGATCGCGGCGCGCATGCGCGAGCCATCGAAGTCCTCGAGGCGGCCAAGGATCATCCTGCGGTGACGCTCGCCAAGGTCATGCCCCAACCCCTCCGCCAGCTTCCTGAGAAACGATTCGTATGCCACAGCGGTTCCGCAGTCGCGCGCAGTGGTTGGATACACCCTGATGCCTAGGGCGGCATAGCAATTGGGTCCTCGTGGCGTCCTCCGCCATGCGATCAATCCCACCGTGCCACTCCGCCCCATAGTGCTCTATGGCAAGCCGATGCCTCGGAAAGTACAGGTCCGGACGAAACGACGTCCGCCCGAGCATGCTCATGTCCTTACGGCTCATCACCAGCTGGGCATTCAGCTGGAAGTCTCCAAGGGCGATTCCACCCCAACGCACCGGAAACCCCAGCAGGATGGCGTGGGTCGACTCCACGGGCGAGGCGGAGCTGGCGCGGATGTGACGCACGGACGCCTTGGCAAGTCGTGCGCCCTTAACATGGGAGACCCCATTCAGCCATAGACTCAGCCGATTCGGATCTGTGACGGGATTCGTCCCGTAGTGGCAGTCCTCGCCATAGGGATTCCTGGGATTGCGGGCATAGGTTCCGCAGAGCTCCATGCCAAACTCCGCCAGCACGGCCAGGGCAACCGGACGATCCATGCGCCCCATGGAGACAAGGGGGCTCAGGTGACGGGCAAGGGAGAGCAGCTGGTGCTCCGGGGCGTCGATATGGACGGACGTGCCAAAGGCGTCAAGCTCGGCTATCAGGAACGACCCGCTGGGAAGCACGGAGGCATTCACCTTGCAATCAACCACCGAACTCCGTATCCTATGCGCCCCGTCCGCAACGCGCACCATCAATGGATGCGATGGGAAGACGTCCAGGTATTGTCCGAGCTCGCTCACCGCCTCCCGCCATGTCCTGCCAACGCCTGCAGAGGAGTGCCCAACGATATGACTGTTGGACTCGTGCAGGCGCGGCCACCGGCCGCTTCGCGCCATGCGCAGCAGTTCGACCGCGCTATGTCCGCCAATCCAGATATCCATGCCCCCATGATGGGAGTCCTTGGGCCCTGGTGGACGGATTTTCTATGCCTTACGTGTAGCAAACTGGCAGAAATCTATCAATATGGGCAGAACGTGGACACAGACACAACTGTTTATCTGCTCAAACGCACAAACTCACATAGTGGGGTCAGCTATGCGCCCCTGCAGTGGCAGATGGAGAATCTGAGGTTCCCGTGACCAACCATCTTATGAATCGTACATCTGATGGCGGTATGAGCGCGAAAGTGCGCTTGTGCTGTCATCAGATGTACAGTGCGTCGCCCCATACCACCAAAAAACTGACACACGCCTCGGCCCGGTGACAGGGCTCGTCAACAAAAGCCGCCCCAACGCCAAGCTTGGGGCGGCTGTGCGACCGGATGCCCCTCAGGACACCATCGGACTCTGAGAACGGGAGACCTAGTGATTCTTGGGAGCCAGGTAGTTGTACACCGCGGCCGCCAACGCACCGCCAATGAGCGGAGCCACAATGAAGACCCAGGCGCACCCGAGTGCCTCGCCGCCCTTGAGGAGCGCGGGGCCAAGACTGCGGGCGGGGTTAACGGACGTACCCGTAAAGTGGATGCCCAGGATGTGCACGAAGGTCAGCGACAGGCCTATCACGAGACCGGCGACCGCCCCGTTTTCCACCTTGTCGGTGACGCCAAGCACCACGAGCACGAATACAAAGGTCAAAATGATCTCGATGAGCAGCGAGAGGCCAACGTTACCCTGGTAGAGGGCATTGGTGCCCATGCTGCTGCCAAACCCGGCAAAGAGGCCCACGAAGGCGGCACCGAGAAGGCCACCAAGGAACTGCGAGACCAGGTAGCCGACGAACTTCGCCGTGTCCATGTTGCCACGCATCCACACGCCCAGCGAGACGGCAGGGTTGACGTGGCAGCCCGAGACGTTACCAATGGAGTAGGCCATGGCCACGACGGACAGGCCGAATGCCAGTGCCGTCGCAAGATAGGCGCCATTGGGCTCCGCACCATTGCAGCCAAGTGCGGCGGCGGTACCGCAGCCAAAGGTCACCAGGACACACGTTCCAATGAACTCGGCAACGTACTTCTTCATGCTCCCCATAACGCCCTTTCTTTTGAGGCCTCTCTGGCACGGGGCATCCATACCCCACAGGGAACCATAGTATGAATCATAGGGTCCGTCAGGATAACCATATTACTGAATTACTGAACGGGCGGGGTCGGGCATCGCGGTCGTTCCTACGACTCATTGACGAGCTTGCCCGTCATGTGCTCGATGTCCAGGTAGTAGCAGAGCACCCGCTTGCCTGCCTGCCGCACCTCCTCATCGACGGCAGCCACGTCGGGATAGACCCTATGGACGTAGCGCAAACCCAGCGCACGCACGGCCTCGATGGTGGCGGCGCCCGGCTCCATCTCATGCAGGCGGCCAAAGCAGATGACGCTCCTCACATCGAGTCCAAGCCTGCCCTGCGCCGGCACGCCCTCGCTCATGACGCAGAAGCTGGCCTTCTCATGGGCGCGCAGGGCGTCCACCTTGTGGCCCTCGCGGGCACCGTGGAAGTAGATGCGCCCCTCGGAGGGCTCGTACAGGTAGTCGAGCGGCACGGCATAGGGATAGTCGTCGTCGCCGAGCAAGGCCATGACACCACGCATGCCATCCAGGAGCACTTCGTCGCACTCCTCGCGAGGAAGCTCCTGCCTGAATCTACGCATGGGACGAAACATGGGACCTCCGCAGGCCGTAGCACCGCCCGATCCAGGCGCTTACCTCAGGTCGTTGTCTCGATCATAGCGCTTGCCACCCCAGTACACATGGCTCGCACGCTGGCACTTCTCGCCCAGCTCCACGCCGTCAAGCGCGTACCTCACGAACTCGTCGAAGCCCACGCGATCCACGATGTAGCCGATGTGCTCCTTGCCCTCCGGGGCATGGGGGTCGATGTGCTCCTCGATGAAGGCGTACGTGTTCTGCACGATCCTGACGATGGAGTCCTCGTCCGCCCAGCGCAGCCAGTCCTCGGCCAGGCGTGGGTTCTGCTTGCCCGTGCGCCCGAGGATCTTGACGCGGAAGTAGTGCTCCCGGGAACGGGTCCAGGCGCGCGTGGGGCAGTACACCACGCACACGCCGCAGCCGATGCAGCGATCCTCGCTGCGCACGACCTTGCCACCCACCAGCTTGAGCGCGCTCACGGAACGACGCCGGCACCAGTCCACGCACTGGCCGCAGCCGATGCAGCGGGTGGGATCGTACTGCGGCTCCGTCATGCCGATGATGCCAAAGTCATTGAGCGCCACGTGCGCGCAGTCATTGGAACAGCCCGTGAAGGCCACCTTCACGTGGCGGTTATTGGGGAAGATCGCCTGATCCATGCGCCGGGCAAAGGCCGTGGTGTCATAGCAGCCAAAGGGGCACAGGCGCTTGCCGGGACACGCCACGACGTTGCGCGTGCCGCTCGCCAGATAGCCGTGGTCGGTGTCCTCCTGGTTGATGCGCGTGTCCTCGATGATGGCCTTGAGCCGTGCATTCACCTGGGGCATGTCCTCCAGCCTGATGCCGGGGATCTCCACGCCCTGGCGGTTGGTGAGGAAGATCTCGCCGTTGCCAAACTCCTCCGCGATCCCCACGATGCGCGCCATGCTCCTGGCACTCACGAGACCACCCGGCACACGCACGCGACTGGCCGTCTCGCCGCGCACCTTGGACTGGCGGAAGGCGTTCCTCTTAAGCCTCTTGACGTTGACGTCCATGGTCATAACGAGCTGCCCCCTAGTCCAACAGGTCCTTGGACTCGGTGTAGTTGAACACCGGGCCGTCCAGGCACACGTACGTGTCACCGATGCGGCAGTGGCCGCACTTGCCAAGGCCGCAGCACATGCGGCGCTCCTGGGAGACCCAGACGTTTCCCTCCGCAAGGCCGCGCCCGAGCAGCCCCCTGATGGTGAAGCGCATCATGGGGGGTGGTCCCACGACGACGGCCTGCACCGTCGCAGGGTCCCGCAGTGACAGGTCGGGGATGTACTTGGTCACCAGGCCGATGTTGCCCCCATAGCCCTCGGGAGCCGCGTCCACGGTGAGCGTGAGGTCGAGCGCCTTGTCCCACCGTGTGAGGTCATCACGGAAGAGCAGGTCGTCAGGGCTGCGGAAGCCCACGATCACGTGCTTGTCCGCGGCGTCGACGCACCGTGAGAGGAAGTCGACGACACCGCGCACCGGACTCACGCCCGTGCCGCCGGCCACCACCACGACCTCACCTCGCTCAAAGAGCGAGGTGTCGAAGCCGTTGCCATAGGGTCCGCGCAGCAGGAGGATCTGACCCTCGTAATGCTCGAACACCTCATTGGTGACCACGCCCACGCGGCGGATGGTGAGATCCACCGACACGCCCGGTACGATGCCCGACACGCTGATGGGTGCCTCGCCGAACTTGGGGAGGGAGACCTCGAAGAACTGTCCGGGCCGCACGTCGCCCGCGAAGGCCATGCGGAAGGTGTACTCCCTCTTGGTATGGCGGATGACCTCGAGGATCGTGGATGGGAAGGGAACGTAGGGATTGGTCGCCGCATCGAGCGTGACGGCAGCTGTGGCACTGCTAGGCATTGGTGGCCACCCCCTGGGAGGCGTCCCGGGCAAGCCCGTCGACGGCATCCGCGAGCTTGTTGATGCAGCCCGAGAACGAGATGTACTCCGGGCACACCGTGTCGCAGCGGCCACAGCCCACACACATGTCAAAGCCGAAACGCCGACGGAAGTCGTACACCTTGTGCAGCACCTTGAAGCGCATGCGATCGCCAGCGGCCTTGCGGTACGAGCCACCACCGGCGACGTCGGTGTAGCCATCGATCATGCAGCTGGCCATGACGCGCCGACGCTCGCCCACGCGGCCGTTGTCCGTGTAGTAGGCATCCTGCATGGTGAAGCAGGTGCAGGTCGGGCACACCAGGTTGCAGCGACCGCAGGTGATGCAGCGTTCGGTGTACTCGTTCCACATATCGTGCCCGTAGATGGCGTTGGGAACGGCCTCGGGCACGCGCACGGAGACGTCGTTTGACGCCACATGGGTGGGCGTCACGTCCTCCTCGCCCGTGGCCTCGGCGACAAAGTAGGGGCGCAGGTCGTCCGCCTTCACGTCCACGCGATACCCACCGCCATCGGCGGGGCGGTCAAACGAGAGGTCGTACCCCGTGGCCACGTTCGTGCCCATGCTCACGCAGAAGCAGTCCTCCTGGCTGTGGTCGCAGCCTAGGAGGGCAAAGCGCATCCTGGAGCGCAGGCGCTGGTAGAAGGGGTCGGGACGGCCATTCTCGAGGTACAGGGCGTCCAGGCGGCGCACGGCATTGAGGTCACAGGCCCTCAGCACCACCACGACCTCGCGCTCGTCCGCGTCCGCCACCTTGACGTCATCCTCCGTAAAGAAGAACAGCGTCTGAGAGAGTGGCGTGAGCACCTCCTTGAAGGGGTAGTCAGAGCGTCTCTCCAGCTCCATGGCACTGACGTCGGCCGTGAAGTCGTAGCGCACGACATCCACGTCGGCAAAGCGGCCCTCGCCCCTTTTGAGCTGGGGCGCATAGATCAGGCGATCCTCTCCCAGACGTCCCATGGCGCGCGAGAAGCCCGCGGCGCTCAGCACGTAGCCCATGTCTCCCCCTCCCCGGCCGTGACGCCCTCACGTCACGGCCGGCATGCCGTAAGCGGCCTATGACTCGTCCACGAGAACGTACGGGAAGACGGCATCATTGTCTGTCGTTTTTCTAACGCTGACGCCAAACGACTCATACAGGGGCCGGGGCATCCGGGCCAGCTCCGCTGGCGTCCCTGCCGCGCGTACCCACCCCCCATCGATGAGTACCACGTCATCCGCCGTGGAGAAGCACTCCACGAGGTCGTGCGTGCACTCCACCACCGCCATGCCCCGCTCGTGCGCGAGACGGGAGAGCATGTCGGTTGCCCACCGGCGATGCCGTACGTCCATGCTGGCGCACGGCTCGTCCAGCAGCAGCGCTCCCGGCTCCTGTGCAATGGCCATGGCCAGGTAGGCCCGCTGCAGCTCCCCTCCCGAGAGGCTCTCCAGCTGCCGCTCCTCAAGACCCTCCAGCTCGCAGAGCTCGAGGGCCTCACGTACGACGGCACGATCCCCCTCGCCGAGCACCTTGGAGACGCCCATACGCGAGAAGCGCCCATGCCCCACAAGCGTGCGGACGCTCATCGCGGGCACGGCGAGGCGCTGCGGCAGGAAGCCCAGATGATGCGCGCGCTCACGGTGCGAGAGGCCCCTCACGTCCAGACCGTCCACACGTATCGAGCCCTCGTGCGGCAGTGCGCCGGCGATGGCCTTGAGCAGCGTGGACTTGCCGCTGCCGTTGGTCCCCACCACACAGGTGAGCTCACCGTCCCCAAAGCACAGGTCATCCACGCTCACGACCGCTCTGCCACCATAGCCGCAGGTGACATGGGAGAGCTCGATCATCGGCGCATCCCCCCTCGCCCCCGCATGAGCATCGCTAGGAAGAAGGGCGCACCCAGCAGCGAGAGCACCAGCCCCACCGGCAGCTCGTAGGGATAGAGCACGAGCCGACCGACCAGGTCGCAGCCCACGAGCAGGCACGCGCCCCAGATGGCGCAGGCCACGGCCTCCTCACGAAAGCCGCCCCGCGCCACCATGCGCACGAGGTTGGGGACGATGAGCCCCACGAAGCCCACGAGACCTGCCACCGAGACGGCGGCCGAGGCAAGCGCCGCCGCAATCACCACGGCGCACGCGCGATGGAGACGTGCGTCGAGTCCCAGGCCAAATGCGGTCTGGTCGCCCAGGGCAAGCAGGTCGACCCCTGGACCCAGGGCATAGGCCGCCACGATTCCCACCAGCGTGATGGCCGCGGCCACCTGGAGCTGCTGCCAGGAGACGCCCGCCAATCCACCCAGCTGGAAGGCGACCCTGTCGGCCACCAGGTCGGGACGGGCGGTCACCAGCGCGTCGGACCCGGCAGAGAAGAGCGAGGCCACGGCGACGCCGGCAAGCACCAGCGTGGTGCGCGAGACCCCCGCCCGGCGCGCCACGAGCATGACGGCAAGCGTTGCGACGAGGGCCCCCGCCAAGGCGGACAGCTGCCGCGCCAGGGGCACGAACGGAAGCGCGAGCCCGCAGACGAGCACGGCGAGGCCGGCACCGGCATTGATGCCCATCACGCTTGGCGCCGCGAGCCGGTTGTCGAGCACCGCCTGCAGCAGGAGGCCCGACACGGCGAGGGCGGCGCCACACACGACGCCGCCCAGCGCACGGGGCAGGCGCAGCTGCCACACGATGGTCACGGCCACACGCGACGCGACGTCCGGACGCAGCAGCGCCCCCAGGGCGTCACCGGTGCCCAGGGCGTCGGTGCCCACCACCGCAGAGGCGACGAGCGCGCAGGCGAGCACGAGCGCGCCGAGCGCCGAGGCCGCGGCTGGGCGCTGGCGCACGCCACGTGGGGAGGACATCGACACTACCCCTGCTCCCTGAGATCGAGGATGTAGCGATAGGCCTCGGCCCAGCGAGCGTTGGGCTTGTACTGGAAGAGGTCCTTGGGCAGCACGTACACATGACCTGTCTTGGTCGCCGAGAGATCCTGCCACATGGGCTGGCTGGAGAAGCCCTCCTCGAAGGCGGATGCCGCCTCGTCCTCCCTGCCCTGATAGATGACGAACACGTTGTCTGGGTCAGCCGCCGCGATGGCCTCGAGCGAGAGGTCGTCCAGGCTCGAGGTGCCCTCGGCGACGTTGGCCAGGGCGAGGTCATCGAGGATCTCGCAGGCGAAGTGGTCGTCCTTGAGCACCTTGCTCTTGGCAGCGGAGGTACGCAATGCCAGGTAGCTCGCCTGAGGGAGCTTGCCCGCCTGGTTCCTGACCTCATCGATGTCCGCCTGTACGGTGGTGACGTTCTGGTCGTAGAGGTCGCCGCGCCCCGTCATGGCACAGAGCTGCGCCATGACGCTAGCATAGTCCCCAAAGGACTCGATCGTGACCGCCTGGGTGGTGACGCCCTGTCCGTCCAGGGAGTCCCTGAGCTCCACCTGCGCGGGTATCTCCCTCGAGAGCAGCACGAGGCCGGGATCGAGGCCCACGATGGCCTCGAGGCTGGGCTTGGCATCGGTTCCCACCGTGGTCGCAGAGCCCACGCCGTCGAGGTCCGTGGCATCCTCGGTCACACCCACGAGCGTGCCGCCCGCAAGCAGCCACATGTCCGCAAGCGAGCGCATGAGTGCCACCACGTTCTGCGGCTCCGTGGCACTGCCCTGCTCAGGGGCACCATCCTGCCCCTGTGCGCCGCCCGCGCCCGAGCAGCCCACAAGGCCACCCGCAGCGCACAGCGCCGCCGCAACGAAGGCTCGTCTGTCCAGCATGGGCCTCCCCCCCTGGTGCCATCGCATGGTACCTCCGCGTCCCCGAGGCCAGTGTAGGCCAGCAGGAGTCGGCGCCCGTCGTGGAAACTCCCGGGCATCGGCCATCGTCACTACCGAACGCAGCGGCCGCTAGCACGCTGACGCCAGTGCCTATGCCACGGACACCAGGTCGCGATGGTATGCCACCCCATCCGTCGTGCCATGGCAGGCAAAGATAGCCCCTCGCTCATGTGCCACTCTCCCTCAGACCCCGTACCTGTCACCTTCATTGTGGCATGCCCCCATGCTCAACCATGTCGGAAAGCCAACGTGTGCGAGCCGGCATCGTTTGTGACACTATCAAGAGAACCGATACGAGGCATAGGAATGCGACATAGGGATACCATGAAGTCAGAAGAGGGCTCCCAAGAGGAGAAGTTCCGGCAGATGACGGAGTCGCCCGTGCGGCGGCTCATCCTCACCCTTGCGGCACCGTCCATCCTTTCCAACCTGGTCACCAGCATCTACAACCTCTCGGACACCTTCTTCGTGGGAAGCCTGGGCGTTGAGGCATCGGGTGCCATCGGCATCTCGTTCGTCGCCATGACCGCCATCCAGGCCGTGGGCTTCTACTTTGGACAGGGCATAGGCAACGCCGCCTCGCGTGGCCTCGGCAAGCAGGAGACGGAGCACGCCTGCCGCCTCGCGACGAATGGCCTGGCCTACACCCTCATGATGGGCGTGCTCATCGCCATCGTCGGCAACGTGTTCATCGACCCGCTCTGTCGGCTTGCCGGCTCCACGAAGACCATCCTGCCCTACGCGCGCACGTTCATCGGCCTCACGCTGCTGGGTGCCCCCTTCATGTGCGGAGCGCTCATGCTCAACACGCTCATGCGCTTCGAAGGCGAGGCGTTCTACGCCATGGTCGCCATCATGACGGGTGCCATCCTCAACATCGGCCTGGAACCGCTCTTCATCTACGTCCTGGGCATGGGCATCGCCGGCAGCGCCCTCTCCACCATCATCTGCCAGGCCATCAGCTTCGTCATCCTGGTCATACAGCTCCAGCGCACGGGCATCACCACCCTCTCGCCCGCATGGCTGCAGCCACCCAGCGCCGCCATGCTGCGCGAGATAAACAATGGCGGCGTTCCCTCGTTCGTGCGCCAGGTGATGCTGGGCATCGCCACCACGCTGCTCAACGATGCCGCCCGTCCCTTTGGCGACCCCGCCATCGCCGGCCTGGCCATCGTGCAGCGCATCTGTGCCTTTGGCAACTACATCCAGATCGGCATCGGTCAGGGCTATCAGCCCGTGGTGGGCTACAACTACGGCGCGCGCAAGTTCTCGCGCATCCGCAGGGGCTACTTCTTCTCCGTTGGGGCCGCCGTGGTATCGGTGCTGATGGTGGGCATTCTCACCTGCACGTTCGCACCCCAGCTGGTCTCCGCCTTCACCCCCGACGCCGAGGCGATCCAGATAGCCACGCTGAGCCTGCGCGTGGAGAGCTTCACCATGGCCATCACCGGCGTGGCCATGATCACCAACTTCCTGCTGCAGACCACGGGACGCATGTGGCGCGCCACCATCCTGGGCGCCTGTCGGCTGGGCCTCGTGCTGGGGCCGGTCGTGCTCGTGCTCCCCCACCTTTGGGGACTTCTGGGCGTGCAGCTGGCACAGCCCGTCACCGACGTCATCACGGGCCTCATCGCCCTGCCGCTTGCCTGGCAGGTGCTGCGCGAGCTGCGCCAAGAGGAACGGGGCCTCAGGCCCACCCGCGTATAGCCCCAAGACGCCATGGGACGCATCCCCCGTCGTCGGCCTGGGGCACTGGCGTCCGGCACCAGGCCCCGACGGAACGTCTTACCCCTTCTACCAGCCCGACCATCATGGCTGCACCGCAGACGTGTACAATCGACGGCGATGGTAGCATCCGAAACCGGAGGCACTGCACAAAGGAGGACACCGTGTCCGAATCCATTCGCAAGGTCAACGTCATCGGCCACCTGCATCCCGACACCGACAGCATCTGCTCGGCCATCTCGCTGGCCTACCTCAAGGGCCAGACGGACGACACCGAATACGAGCCACGACGCGCCGGCACCATCAACCGCGAGACCTCCTTCGTGCTCAAGCACTTCGGCTTTAAGGAGCCCGCCCTCATCACGTCGGTGCGTCCGCAGATCAAGGACATCCAGATCCAGGACATGCGAGGCATCGATCCCGAGATGAGCCTGTTCTCCGCCTGGAATCTCATGGGCGAGAGCAAGACCGACACGCTCTGCATCACCGATCCCACGGGTGACCTCAAGGGCCTCATCGCCGTGAAGGACATCGCCAACGCCAACATGGACGTCTTCGACAAGACGGCCCTCTCCGAGGCGCACACGCTCTACTCCAACATCGTCTCCACGCTCAAGGGCGAGCTGCTCCTGGGGGACCTCGTGGACAAGGTCGCCGTCGGCAAGGTCGTCGTGGGCACGACGCCCGAGATGATGGAGGGCAACATCCAGGAGGGCGATACCGTCCTGGTGACCAACCGCTACGAGACGCAACGCTTTGCCGTCGAGTCCGGCGCGAGCTGCCTCGTGGTCTGCAATGACGCGCGCATCTCCAACGTGGTGCTCGACGCCGCCAGGGACAGGGGCTGCACCGTCATCGTCACACCCTACGACACCTTCTCTGCCGCGCGTCTCATCAGCATGTCCGTCCCCGTGCGCGCCAGGATGCTCGATGCGGCGGACGTCCTGCGCTTCTCCGTCAACACCACCGTGGACGAGGCGCGCAGGACCATCACGCAGTCGCGCCACCGCTTCTTCCCCGTAATTGACGAGGACGGTCACTACAGCGGCCTGGTCTCCACGCCCAACCTGCTCAGCGTCAACAAGAAGCACGTCATCCTCGTGGACCACAACGAGCGCTCGCAGGCGGTCGATGGCCTGGAGCAGGCCGTCATCATGGAGATCATCGACCACCACCGCATCGGCACGATAGAGACGGAGTCACCCGCCCTCTTCCGCAACGAACCCGTGGGATGCACCTGCACGATCCTCTTCAGCATGTACCACGAGCAGGGCGTGGAGATTCCGCACGACATCGCGGGCCTCATGATGAGCGCCATCCTGTCCGACACGCTGGCGTTCCGCTCCCCCACCTGCACCCCGCGCGACGAGCATGCGGCCCGCGAGCTGGCCCGGATCTGTGGCGAGGACATCGACGCCTACGCCGATGACATGTTCGATGCCGGGGCCGCGCTCGACGGCCGCACCGCCGAGGAGGTCTTCCACCAGGACTTCAAGGTGTTCTCCCGCGGCTCCGCACGCTTTGGCGTGGGCCAGGGCAGCTTCATGACCGAGCGGAGCCGCAAGGCCGCCGAGGCGCTCGTGGGTCCCTACCTCGAGGAGGGTGCCGCCGCCGATGAGCTGCCGATGGTGTTCTACCTGTTCACCGATGTCAAGCACGCCTCGAGTGAGATGCTCTACTTTGGCACCAACGCCGAGCGCATCGTCAGGCAGGCGTTCGACGTGGAACCCGTCGATGGCGTCGCCATGCTACCGGGCGTCGTGAGCCGCAAGAAGCAGGTCATCCCCGCACTCATGGCGACGCTGCAGGACTACCAGAAGGAGTAGCCACAGATCCCCCCGACCGACCCACCGCCTGGGCGCCACGGGGCGGTGGGTACGGCCTGCGTCGTCCCGCAGACCCGAACGACCGTCACAGCAGCTGGTCGAGCGTGCTGCCATACGATGGCAGGAACTCCTCCATGAAGTCGGCCACCTCGGGAAGCTCCGCCGCCATCTCGTCGAGCTTGGCGCGGGTGGCGGCCTCTGCCGTCGCAAACTCGGTGTTGCCTGCCGCGCGCTCCTCGAGGCACTTGATGAGCGCGGAGAGCTTGTCGGCCGCCTTCACCAGGCGTGCGAGGTACTGGTCCGCCTCGCCCTCCCCCGTCGCGAGCGTCTCCACGAAGGTGGGCCGTAGGTCGGCAGGCAGCGTGTCCAGGAGGCGCTCCTCGGCCGCTGCCTCCACGTCCCTGTAGGCATCACGGATATGCCCGTTGGCATACTTGACCGGCGTGGGCATGTCGCCGGTGATGATCTCCGCCACATCATGGTACATGCCCACAAGCGCGGCACGGTTGGCGTCGAGCCTCCGGGCATGGCGCACGTTGCCGATCACACACAGCAGGTGCGCGATCATGGCCACCTCCAGCGAGTGCTCGCTGAGGTTCTCCGTGCGCGCGTTGCGCATGAGCGCCCAGCGATCGATGTACCTGAGGCGTGAGAGTATCGCCGAGAAGTGCGACTGCTGGCGATCCATGGGCTATCCTTCCAATGGCGTGTGACGGTCACTGGTCATCGTACGGCATGCAGGGACGGAGGCGAGGGGAACGAATCAGCCGGGGCAACGAGGCGGATCCGTGCCTCCGCCTCGTGCACCTCAGGTAGGTGACCCCCTATGGACCCATGCCAAGGTCGAGGAAAGCCTCGTCATAAGGGGTGTGGCACAGACCCTTTTCCGTAATGACGCCCGTGATGAGGCCGTGATCCGTCACGTCAAAAGCCGGATTGAAGACGTCAACGCCCTCAGGGGCCATACGCTCTCGATACCACATCTCCGTCACTTCGTCGGGATTGCGCATCTCGATGGGAATCTGCTCTCCTGTTGGTGTGTCCATGTCAATGGTCGAGCTTGGCGCACAGACATAGAATGGAATCCCGTAATGGTGGGCAAGAATCGCTACCCCGGATGTTCCAATTTTGTTTGCCGTGTCACCATTCCTTGCCACACGATCGCACCCAACGAAGATGACGTCGATCTTGCCGGATCTCATGAGGATGGAGGCCATGTTGTCACACTGCAGCGTAGTAGTGATTCCCGCATGGTAAAGCTCAAAGGATGTCAGGCGTGCACCTTGCAACAGCGGCCTCGTCTCATCGCAGTACACATGCATGTCCGTTCCAGCCCACCCGTGTTCGAGAGCCAGGTACATAGGTGCGGTGGCCGTACCATACTTTGCAGTGGCAAGCGTACCGGCATTGCAGTGCGTCAGAATCCCAACCGCTTGGCCGTTCCTCTTGAGATCCCTGAGCAGCCCAAAGCCAATCTCGCCAATCGCACGGCTTATCTGCACATCCTCTTCTCGAATGGCGTCAGCCTCGGCAAAGAGCGCCTCTTTGATGTCATCAGGAGAATCATCCGCATGGTTCTTGACGACACGGTCCATGCGATCGAGCGCCCAGAACAGATTCACTGCCGTAGGACGAGAGGAGGCAAGATAGTCTTTTTCCTCTGTAAACTTGGCATAGAAGTCATCAAGGCCGTTCGACTCGATACGAGACGCCAGAAGCGCGATGCCATATGCAGCCGCAACACCAATTGCAGGTGCACCACGCACGCGCAGCCGCTTGATGGCGTCCCAGATCTCCACCCTGCTTGATATCTCAATGCGCTTGATGGTGCCGGGAAGAAGCGTCTGGTCTATGATGTCGAGTGCGCTCTCATCAGGGCTCATGCGAACGGTAACGACCTTGTTAAAGAATTCCTCAACGTTCATGACTAAGCTCCTCTTGCGTTCCCACTGGCTGTTACAGGGTCCTCATGGCAGCGTCCTCGGCGCGCCTGACCGCACCGACGAAGTCCTTGCCCGAGCGAAATGCACGTTGATGCAGTATGTAGTCCTTTCCGGCAAGGATATTGATGCGTTCCGCCAATAGGCGTCTCTTTTCATCCTTGATGCTTGTAACGTCAGCAACATTGGCAAGGCCCACGGTCCGGCGGTGGAGTTCTGTGCCCGCATAACCAGCCGTATCATCAAGTATGCTTTCGAGGTACCATTCCTTGAAGCCAGGTACCTGGGCCATCGGCTCGGTCACACGTTCGTCGAACCTCTTGTTGAACTTTGTGACGAATTTGTCGACCGTCTGTTCGATGGTATCGAGTACCCATGTGCAGAATGGCTCATCCTCTGTCGCCAGTCCATTGTCATAGGCAAAAATGAGGTTTGCGACGACATTGCCCGTGTCATATCCCATCGGTGCATAGGTACCAAATTCCGAATCGAACACCTTCATAGCGTCTGGTGCGATGAAGATCGATCCTGTATGCAAGTCACCGTGCAGAAGGGCTTGGGCGTCTGTCATAAACTTGAACTTGAGTTTCGCGACCTCCAGATGCAACCTCTGATCCGCATAAAGCTGTTCCTCAACGAACTGCCTGTTGGGAGGAAAAACGTTGTTACGTCCCTCATGGTCACCATATGGTTCCATCAGCACGAGCTTCTCGGTAATGTCACACAAGTCTGGAGAGACGAACCTCTGTACGAGGCGTTTCTTCTCCTGATGGTTCATGACGACATCACTACTCAGCAGAAGCGTGTCGACCATGAACGTCGAGATGGCCTCCGCAAAGTGTGGAAACGTCTCATGCCTGAGCATCGCATCCCTCATGACTTCGAAGTCACTGCAATCCTCGAGCCCACAGGCGCACATGATGGTGTCATAGAAATATACGTGTGGAACCATGCCAGGTGCCAGCTTGCCCTCCACCTCAAGGATCTCAGATTCGATGCGGTTTCTATCAGTCGAGGGCTTCATGTCCTTCGAGATGCGCGTCTCCATCCCAGCCTGCTTAATGTAGAGCGAGTGACCGACGTCATCCGTCACGCGGAAGACGTAATTCAGGTTTCCATGCTCAGGAGGCACGACCGCCTTGATGGATGCGCGATCCCACCCTATCTCTGGTGTCTTCTCAAGCGCATACTCCACAACATCATCTGGACTCATCTCAAAATACTTGGTAAAACGTGACATCCTGCCTCGCCCTTTCCACTTCCCTTGCCCTGTATCCGAGTTTGCCCTCGTCATGTGCTATCCCCTCTGTGATAGCCCCCGAAGGATATCTCCACGCATCCAGCTCCTCCTGAGAAGGGCCATGCATCTCCGTACCATCCGAAATACTCAGCGCATTGTAATAGAGATGTGCCACCTCTTCCACGTATGGGGCCTTGAGATATGCCTCGGACATGTCCTGTGCATCGTCGCCTCGCTCGTAGGCCTGAGTCACGAGAGATTCTCAACGACGTGGCCGTCAAGGTCGATCACGACCAAGTCGCTGGGTGACAGCCACTCGCGATCGACGCCAGTTGGCGTGATGACAATTTTAAACTGTACTTACATTGGTTTGATCCCATATTCCCATTGCCTTTGCCAAGGAGTGGGGATCACATCGGAGTCTCTGGTGTAGGTGCCCCCAGGTAGGGCAACGGCCGCCGCCTTAGAGTTCGCAGTTGCGAGACAATGGATGCGACGAGAGGCAGTGGCCGTTTCCCTACCTGGGGGCACCTACTTTCTCGACACGATCTGCATTGCACCTGGAGGCATTCGATACTCAGCTCCCAAATGCAACAAATGGAAGATAGGAGGCCACATGCATGCAATCCGCACCAGACTTCCCAAGCACTTCGTGCTCGAGGAGCGCCTCGAGCGGTATGCGGATGCCATCGAGGTGCGGCCCCAGAGCTACGCCGGGCGCTGGCGCGAGGCCTGCCATCCCCTCAGGGAGGGCCAAGACGGGCCGCACGCCTACCAAGGGCTGTGGCTTGACCTGGGCTGTGGCAAGGGTGGCTTCACGGCGGACATGGCCAAGCGCGACCCCACGACCCTCTTCGTGGGCGTGGACTTCGAGCCCGTCTGCATGGCCTACGCAGCGGAGAAGGCCGTCAGACGGCATCTTCACAACATGGTGCTCGTACCGCGCTCGGCGGACCGTCTCTCAGACGCCTTTGCCCCCGGTGAGCTCGACGGCATCTACCTCAACTTCCCGACGCCCTTCCCTAGGCGCAAGGAGGCTCACCTGCGCCTCACGCATGCGGACCGCCTGCTGGAATACCGCAGGCTCCTGGCGCCCGACGCGCGCCTGCTCCTGAAGACGGACAGCTATCCGCTCTGGCGCTTCTCGCTCGACCAGCTCGATCTGGCCGGCTACGACGTGCTCTGGCAGAGCGAGGACGCGCGCGCCGAGCGGTCGGACGATGTCATGAGCTGGTACGAAAGACGCCTCTCCGCTCAGGGCGCCACGGTCTACGCCGTGGAGGCCACGCCCCAGACCACTCCCATCCCAGCCTGCGTGGGGCAGAGGGGATCGATGAGCCTCGTCGACTACCTGCCCGCAGACCTCGATGCCATGGCCGCCACCTACGTGCCCCACGGCATGCGGGGCACCGTCACCAACCTACGCAACCAGCGCCTCAGGGCCGCGACGCACGGACAGCCCCACGCGGACGCTCGCCCCGCCAGGGACCTGCGACATGACATCCATCTGCCACCACAGGGTGGTTGAGGAGGTTGGCGTGCCCCACTCAGAGTAGACTGGAGGGAATACGTGCGACGCGACCGCGTCACGGGAATGGAGGCACCATGGACAGGTCGACAAGGTCTCTCATCAAAGCCGCAGCCGCTGCGGTCATCGCCACGGGCACGGTAGTGGGGTTCGAGGCGCTCTCGCGTCTCAGATGGCACCGCACCGGCGTCGCGAGCCTGTGGGAGGTCGGTCGGCGGGCCACGGGCTCCCGCAAGAACCTCCTCGGTGACGACCTGGAGCGCTTCGAGGACTACGTCGCGCGCAACCGCGTCCGGAACGAGCAGGAATATGCCATCCCCTCGTGGCTGCCCATCAAGTCGCTCGTCTTCGAGGAGACGCGCGATGGCATGAGGACGTACCACCTGGGAACCACCGGCAAGAACACGCGGGCCGTGCTCTTCCTGCATGGCGGTGACTATCTCACCCAGATGCGCCCCATCGATTGGCTCTTTGCCGATAGGCTCTGCCGCCTCAGCGGCGCGGAGGTGTGCGTGCCCATCTATCCCCTGGCGCCAGCGCACGACTACGATGAGGCGTACTCGCTGCTCATAGACTTGTACGAGGGTATGGTCAACCGCTACGGGGCGGACGATCTCTCCCTGGTGGGCAGCTCGTCGGGCGGCGGGCTTGCCGCGGGCATCGTGGAGGCGCTCAAGCACTACCAGCTGCCCCAGCCTGGCCAGCTCGTGTTGATCTCGCCGGAGCTTGACCTCTCCCTGCGCAACGACGCAATCAGCGACTACTTTGACCGCGACCCATCGCTGGCCCCCTGGGGACTGGCACAGGCAGGGGACCTCTGGGCCGACGGGGACGACATCTCCTCGCCACGCCTGAGCCCCATCAACGGTGACGTCTCCGTCCTGCGCAACGTGACCACCTTTGTGGGCGCGCGCGAGATCCTCTACCCCGACTGCGCCACATGGGACCAGCTGCTGGAGAAGGCCGGCGTGACACACCGCCTCGTCACGGGAGAGGGCCTCTCGCACGAGTGGCCGCTTGCCCTCATCCCGGAGGCACGGAATGCCGTCCGGCAGATTGCCAGCATCATCCACGCCGGCGTGCAGGAGACCCGATAGCCCGTGCCGCATATCACACCAGAAGACCGCCTGTACTTCTATCGGCTGCTCTCCTAGGAGCTCGGGGCGGCAGGGCACCTGCCGCAGGACCTTCCCCAGGACTTCCGGCGGGAGGTGCTCCGCAGGGACGAGCCCTCTCTCGAAACCTTGGATGAGGGCTCGTGCGTCACGCAGTCATTGGCCCATGGGCCTCCTGCCTCGGAGGGCTTGCCGCGCTGGCCGCCACCGAGGCTGTGGTCGCTCCCGGGCGACCCGCCTGGCTTGTCGGCGCGCGCCAGGCGCAGGCGCCCCGTCAGGGCATCGATTCCCACCCCTCCCGCAGGTGGGGACTCTCAGGCACCTACAGCTGCGTGACCTGCACCTTGTCCACGAGGGAGTCGATCAGGTCGCGCGGGGCGGCCTGCGTCCCGGACTGCATCACGTTGGCGGCGCCCGTGGCCATGGCGAGCCTCATGGTCTCCTCCAGGCCCAAGCCCGTATCCTCCGCATAGGCAAGCGCCGCCACCACGGAGTCGCCCGCACCGACGGTGGAGCCCACCCTCACCTTCACGGGACTGGCCTTCACCGTCACGTCCTTGGTCACATAGAGGGCCCCGGCACCGCCCATGGAGACCATCACGCGATCAAGCCCCCCGTCGATGAGCTCGCGGGCGGCGGACGCGACCTCCCCGTCCGCATCGAGCGTGCGGCCGAACATGGCACCGAGCTCGATCTCGTTGGGCTTGATGAGGTCGGGCTTGGCCTCGATGCCTGCCGCGAGCTTGTCGCCATCGGCATCCAGGTAGACCCTGGCACCTGCGGCCTTGAGGGCCGTGACCCACGTCCTGTAGGTGCCCGTGGCGGCACCGCGCGGCAGCGAGCCCGAGAGCACCACGATGTCGCCCGTGCCAACCTTGGCGGCGAGCCGCTCAAGCATGCCGTTCAGCTGCTCGTCCGTCACCTCCGGACCGGGCTCGTTGATATCCGTGTTCGTCTTGTTGATGGGATCCTTGATCTTGAGGTTGGCGCGCGTCTCTCCCGGGACCTCGAGCACCTCGCAGCTGACGCCAAGCTCGTCAAGCATGTTCTTGATGGTCGCACCCGTGTTGCCCGCCAGGAGCGCATAGGCAACCGAGGTGCCACCCAGCTCCTTGACGACCTTGGAGACGTTGATGCCCTTGCCACCTGGATCGACGCGCAGCTCGCTGATGCGATTGACGAAGTCGAGACGGAGGTTCTCGACCGTTGCCGTCTTGTCGAGTGCCGGGTTGAGCGTAACCGTGTAAATCATGGGAGCTGCCTTCCTCGCGAGGATTACCCTGTCTCCCATTCTAGCAATGCGCGCATGCATAGCCATGCGTTGGTGGGCAATCCAAGGTGTACGCCTGCGTTCCGCGCGCCGACATCTGCCCAGGATTGCCTCGTCGAATGTGACGGAAACGCACCCTGTAGGCGAGCGCCTTTCGTAGAGCCGACCCCCACTATGCATACATCGGCGCTTGAGACGCCGATGCCCCCTTCGTTGCCAAGGCGTATCCACATGAGGCGGGGGCGGGTTCCTCAAGTATCATGGGGGTACACGTATCATCAGGGAGGCATGCATGGCAGAACCCAAAGTCCAGATGAAGACCGCGCTCGTTGAGATGGACGGCGACGAGATGACCCGGATCATCTGGCAGATGATAAAGGACGACCTCATCTGCCCCTTCGTCGATCTCAGGACCGAGTACTTCGATCTGGGCCTCAAGCATCGCGACGAGACGGATGACCAGGTGACCATCGACTCCGCCGAGGCGACGCGACGCCTGGGCGTGGCCGTGAAGTGCGCCACCATCACGCCCAATGCCGCGCGCGTGAGCGAGTACGGCCTCAAGAGGATGTGGAAGAGCCCCAACGGCACCATCCGCGCCCTGCTCGACGGCACCGTGTTCCGCGCACCCATCCAGGTCAGGGGCATCGAGCCACAGGTACGCAGCTGGAGGCGGCCCATCACCATCGCGCGCCACGCCTACGGCGACGTGTATCGCAACAGCGAGATGCGCATACCCAGAGCCGGCACGGCCGAGCTCGTGTTCACGGCCGAGGACGGCAGCGAGACCCGCGAGCTCATCCACCGCTTCGAGGGGCCCGGCGTCATCCAGGGCATGCACAACCTCGATGCCTCCATCGAGAGCTTCGCGCGCAGCTGCTTCGAGTACGCCCTCTCCACCGGGCAGGACCTCTGGTTTGCCACCAAGGACACCATCTCCAAGACCTACGACCACCGCTTCAAGGACATCTTTGCGGACGTCTATGCAACGGACTACCAGGCACGCTTCGATCAGGCGGGCATCGAGTACTTCTACACCCTCATCGACGACGCCGTGGCCCGCGTCATGCGCAGCGAGGGCGGCTTCATCTGGGCCTGCAAGAACTACGATGGCGATGTGATGAGCGACATGCTCTCCTCCGCCTTCGGCAGCCTCGCCATGATGACGTCGGTGCTGGTCTCACCCCATGGCTACTACGAGTACGAGGCGGCCCACGGCACGGTGCAGCGCCACTACTACCGCCACCTCAAGGGCGAGCCAACCTCCACCAACTCCGTCGCCACGATCTTCGCCTGGTCGGGAGCGCTCCGCAAGCGCGGCGAGCTGGACGGGACGCCCGAGCTCGTGGACTTTGCCGACCGTCTCGAGGCCGCCACGATCGCCACGATCGAGGCCGGACGGATGACGGGCGACCTCGCGCGCATCACCACGCTCCCCCGCCCCCAGACGCTGGGCACCGAGGAGTTCATCCTGGCCATCGCGGAGCGCCTGAGGGCCTAGCCCGCAGGGCCACAGGAGGCCCACGCCCATGCCAATTCCTCGCAGGACGCCTCTTGCAGCTGGTCGCTCCATCCAAGGCCTGATGGAGCGCCACTGCATGGACATCCTCGCCTCCGAGGGCATCGCCATCGAGCGTCGCTGCATGCAGCATGGCACCACCTCGGTCTTCAGGCATTCCGTCGCCGTCACGCACGCCTGCGTCTCCCTGGCATGCCGCCTGCGCGTCCCCGTGCACGAGCGCGACCTCCTGCGTGGGGCGCTCCTGCACGACTACTTCCTCTACGACTGGCATGAGAGCGACCCCGCGCACCGCCTGCATGGCTTCAGGCATCCTCGCACCGCCTATGAGAACGCGCGACGCGACTTTGCCCTCACGGCCATCGAGGGGAACATGATCCTGCGCCACATGTTCCCGCTCACGCCGGTGCCACCCACCTGTCGCGAGGCCTGGCTGCTCTGCATGGCGGACAAGTACGTCGCCACCCGCGAGACGGCGCGGGGCCTCGTGCGGCGCCTTCGTGGGAGAGGGGACGCACGCCGTGCCGGACGGCAGCCCTCTGACGCAGCCTGACCTCCTCTGGCTGCTCTTCCTTGCCTACAGCATGTGCGGCTGGGTCATCGAGAGCACCTACTGCTCCCTCCACGTCGGTCGCCCCATCAATCGTGGCTTCCTCAACGGGCCCTACATCCCCATCTACGGCTGTGGGGCCATGATCGCGGCCCTCGGGCTCTCCGGGCTGGACAGGTTGGGAATGGTGTTCTGTGCTGGTGGCCTCGCGAGCTGCGGGCTGGAGTACGTGACGTCCTGGGCCATGGAGCGCGCCTACCATGCGCGCTGGTGGGACTACTCCGACAAGCCCCTCAACATCAACGGGCGCGTCTGGATCGGCGGCTTCGCCGAGTTCGGTGCCTGCTGCGTGGCCGTGGTGCTGGTCAACCCATACCTGCTGGACGCCCTCGAGGGCCTGCCGCATCCCCTGCTCAAGCTGGTGGGCGCGGCAAGCCTGGCCCTCTTTGCCACGGATGCCGCCATCACCGTGACGGGCATGGCGGGGCTGCGCCAGAAGATGGACTACCTGCGCGAGGAGAGCCTGCTAAGACTGGCGAGCCTGCGCGAGGGCCTGCCCGCGCTCACCACGCCGGACATGGACGAGCTGATCAGGGGACGCATCCGCGCCTATGTGGAGGGCGCCGCCGCCCGGGTGCACGCCACCACACGGCAGCTCTCCCCGCTCCCCAGCCTGCGCGAGGCAGCCAGATGGCCCAGCCTGCCCTCGCTTGACGAGCTCGCCAGGACGTTCGCCGGGATGCTGAGCGACCAGGAACGGCGCGTGCTGCGGGCGTTCCCGCAGGCACGCCTCTCCGACTACCGCAGGCTCCTCGAGGAGGTGCGCGAGCGCCTGACCCGATAGTCCCGCACGTGGGGCCGCGGCGTCCCTACGCCAGGTCCCTGAAGTGGAACTGACGTCTGCCCTCGGCATAGTCGCCCACGACTTGGCCATGGCCGCGCAGCCTGTACTTGTAGGTCACGAGACCATCCAGCCCCACGGGACCACGCGCATGCAGCTTGCTCGTGGAGATGCCCACCTCGGCGCCAAAGCCGTAGCGGAAGCCGTCGGCAAAGCGCGTGGAGGCGTTCTGGTACACGCCGGCGGAATCCACCAGATCCATGAAGCGCCCGGCCGCCACCGCGTCCTCGGTGAGGATGGCGTCCGTGTGATGGGAGCCATGACGGTTGATGTGGGCGATGGCCTCGTCCAGCGAGTCCACCACCTTGATGGAGATGATGGGCGCCAGGTACTCGCTGTCCCAGTCCTCGCTCGTGGCGGGCGCGCAGGGGATGAGGGCTCGCGTGCGCTCGTCGCCGCGCATCTCCACGCCCGCCGCATCGTAGGCCGCGGCGAGGGCGGGCAGGAAGCGCTCGGCAGCGTCGGCATGCACGAGGAGGGTCTCCACCGCGTTGCAGGCCGCGGTGTATTGGCACTTGGCGTCCACGCACAGGGGCACGGCACGCTCCACGTCCGCTGCCGCATCCACGTAGATGTGGCAGATGCCATCGGCATGGCCCATCACGGGAATCTTGGTGTTGTCCATGATGTGGCGCACGAAGGCGTTGGAGCCGCGTGGGATGAGCAGGTCAACGAGGCCATAGCAAGCGAGCAGCTCGTCGATCTCGCTGTGGGCCTCGGCCTGGAAGAGACAGCTTGCGGGGAGGCCCGCCCCGACCGCCGCCGCATGCACGAGGCCGAAGATCACACGGTTGGTCTCGGCCGTCTCGGATCCGCCCTTGAGGATGGCCACGTTGCCGCTCTTGATGCAGAGCGAGGCAATCTGCACGAGCGCGTCGGGCCGCGCCTCGAACATGACGCCGATCACGCCGATGGGACAGCTCACGCGCGTGAGCGTGAGACCCTCGTCCAGCTCACGGGAGAGCAGCGTGCGCCCGAGCGGATCGGGCAGCCCCCTCAGGCTGTCAAGCCCAGCGACCACGTCCGCCAGCTTGTGCTCACCGAAGCGCAGGCGTTTGATGACGGCGGGGGCGACAGCGCCCCGCCGGGCACGCTCGAGGTCATGGGCATTGGCGGCAAAGACGTCGTCCTGGGAGGCCAGGAGCGCCTGCTTGATGCGGACAAGCGCGGCATTGCGCGTCTCGACGGGAGAGGCCGCCATGGCGGGACTCTCGAGCCTCATGCGGGCGGCGACGTCACGGATGGGTTGCGTGGCCATACCATACCTTTCTCACGTGCGACTCTTCCTCAGGATAGCCTCGCTGCGACAGGTGCACAACTCCTACAATGGGATCGGCGACAAGGTGCAACACGGCACCGCACAAGGAGGCCTCCATGAGCGAGATCGGCTTTTCCATCACCCAGAACCGCGTCCTGAGCAAGGAGGAGCAGCAGGAACTCCGTGCGCACTACCTTGCCTATGTGCGCGCCGAGCGCAGTCAGCACCGCAACCTCCATGCGGACCTCGATGCCATCTACACGCAGATCGACAGGGTGCTCCTCACCGACCAGGTGGCGCGGCTCGTGAGCATGCTGCACGATGCATCCCACGTGGTGCTCTTTGCCACCGAGGCATCCACGCTCTCCCTGAGGGAGTTCCAGCAGGCCATGCACGCCGAGAGCCGATTCGTTCGCATGGTGAGCGAGAACTCCCCGGACATCAATGGCATCAGGGCGCTCGGTGCGGGCGACCTTCTGGTCGTGGTCACCACGTCCAATGCCTTCGCCCAGCGCCAGCACGACGTCATCGCACGCAGCGGCGCCCACAAGGTGGTGGTCACGGCCAGCGAGGACGAGGGGACGAGACGGACCTTTGACGAGGTCTTTCAACTGGGACAGCACGCCATCGAGGGCGGGCCGCTCCACCGCATCTACGCCACGTTTGGCGTCACCTACTTCTTCGATCGCATCTTCACGCAGTATGCCGTGCGCTACGACGTGGAGGCATAGGCGCGGCATCCGAATGGCCTGTGCCCCTTTCCGGTGATGTGGCCCTACGTGGCGGGCGCATCGGCAGACCGCTTGGCAGCCATCTTCTTCGCCGTGGGCTTCTTCGTGGCCTTGGCGGACGCCTTGCGAGCCTTTGGCTTGGCCGCCGTGTGTGCCTCCTTCTTGGCCTTGAGCTCCGCCTGCACGTCCACCAAGGCTTTGTCGGCAGCGGCCTTGGCCTTCTTGGCGGCCTGGGCCGCCGTGCGAGCCTCCCTCACCCGTTCCTTCGCGGCAGCATGTTCGGCCGCGGCACGTTCGGCGGCCCCCTTGGCCTCGCCGGCAATCCACTCGGCCTCGGAGAGCGCCTCGGCGGCAGCATCAGCCTTGGCCTGTGCCTCGTTGCCCGCATCGTTGGCATGGGCGAGGAGCTGGGCGATGCGATCGCGCTCGGCCCACGCCTCGGTGGCGAGGTCGGCAAGGCGCTTGAGCTCCCTTTCGTGCTCGAGCACCACGTGCTCCTCCGCCTCCTGACGGGCAGCGGTGACCTTTACCTCGCCCTTGGTCTGGCTGAGGGAAGCCTCGACGACCGCAAGCTCCGCCTCGCGCGCGGCCAGCACCTCCTCGGCGTGCTGGGCCTCGACCTCGGCGCGGGAGACCCGCGCCGTGAGCCTGCGCTGCTCGAGGCCATTGCGCTTGAGCAGGCACGGCAGGAGCTGGCGGCACATCTCCTGCCACCAGCACCAGTCGTGACTCACGTCGTAGCCCCACAGCTCGAAGGTGGCGTCTATGCCAAGCGCAGCCATGCGCTCCTCAAGGAGGCTCTGGCTCCACGCCCCCGTCTCGCTGCCTTCCTGGCCACTTACGAAGGCAAGCTGGCCGTCCTTGAGCGCCTTGACGACATCGGATGCGGGATCGAGGTTGGCGACAAGGTCCACCGGCGAGAAGGCAAGCCACTCAGGCACCGCCCAGTCGCCCACCAAGGCGCGGACGTCATAGGTCCCGGAAAGGGCAAGCAGCCCCGCGTAGGCGGCGGGCTTGCGTAGCAGGGCGACCGTAACGTTCATGGCACCCATGCCCGCCCCCACGAGAAGGGGCCTCCTACGAGAGGTGGACGTCGTGCCCACGAAGGCAAGCAGCTCATGCTCTATGAAGTCGAACCAATCGGCAAGGTTCTGACGGCGATACTCGTCGAGCGCCCCCGTCGCATGCCAGCTCTCGTCATCGAGGGAGTCGACGCAGAAGAGCTGGATGGTGCCGGCCTCGATGAGGTCGGCGAGCGCCGCGACCATGCCGTTGTTCTCCCAGCACACGCATGAGGCATCGGCCTCGGGGAAGGCGATCACCGGCTGACCCTTGGAGCCATACACCACCAGGTCAAAGTCGCGGTTGGCTCCCTCACCATGCAGGGTGTAGTCCTTGACAAGCATAGGGTCCTCCTTCATCGCGCCAGCAGTGGCTGCCCTGATTCTATTCCTTGTCCGCGCGCTCGTGCCGGACTCCCCGCCGTTGGCGCCGCGGGCGCCTCGCTACACCAGCTTGCCCTGGCAGTGGTCGACCATATGCTGGACCATCTGCGCCGTCCAGCCCTCGAAGTCGTAGGTGCGCCGCTTGAAGGCACCATCCACAAGGTCATCGAAGGTCACCTTCACCTTGGCGTAGCGCGTGACCTTGGAGGTCCCGTCACGCGTGAGGCAGCCCTCCTCCACGCGCTGGGCGCCCAGGCCCATCACCACGCGGGGGTTGTAGAGCACGTGAGGCCCCTTATCCTCGTCCAGGTAGGCCACAACCTGCTTGGTGACACCAATCTGGTTGGCCGCCAGACAGGCACCGTCCTCGATGGACTCGATGGTGTCAATGAGATCCTGCGCAATGGGCGCATCCTCCGGCATTGCCCTCTCGCAGCGGATGGAGAGCACCTTCTCGTCCTTGCAGAGTTCCCTGATCACAGACGGCTTCCATTCATGAGTGCGGACGCCGAGAGTCCCTCCCGCGCCCTCCGACACGACTTCAGGCAGTGTATACCAAGTCGGCACGCCCCGGCCGAGGGATCCCTCACGCTAGGCGCGGGCACGCCCCGGATCCCACGCCACCAGGCACTCGTCCAGGCCTCGCTCCAACGCCGCGCGATCCATGTGCCTGCCAATGAAGCATAGCTTGGTCATGCGGTCGCCCAGCACGGGATCCCAGTCCTTGAGCACCTCGGGGTTGGCCTCGACGATCCGCCGCATCTCGTCCTCGGGAGCCGAGGCCACGAAGAGGCCATTCGCCTGCATGTTTGCCTGGCGCCCAGCCGTCTCGAACACGTAGCACATGTCCGGATCCTGGTTGGCCCACAGCATGCCCTTGGCGCGAATGACGCTGTCGGGCCAGGTCTTGACGTAGGCGGCGAAGGCGTCGACGTCAAAGGGGTGGCGGCGCTCGTACACGAATGTGGTGATGTCGTACTCCAGCACCTCGGGGTCATCATGCTCCTCGGGATGCTCCATGGCATCCATCCACGCCGCCGAATTGTATGCCCTGTCGAAGTCGAAGCGTCCCGTGTCGAGCAGCTCGCCCATCGGGATCTCCCCGCGCTCGGCCTCCACGATGACGGCATCCCTCTGCAGGCTGCGGATGAGGGCCTTGAGCTCGGCGATCTGGTTGGGGCTCACGAGGTCGCACTTGTTGAGGATGAGCGTGGAGCAGAACTCGATCTGCTGGATGAGCAGGTTCTCGATGTCGTCCTCGTCGATGTCGTCGCCCAAGAGCGCATGGCCACCATTGAACTCGTCGTACATGCGCTTGCAGTCCACCACCGCCACGATGTTGTCGAGCGCAAGCGGCGCCTGGCCACCCGCCCGCTCCTGGTCGCAGAAGGCGCTGATGGTATAGGCGATGGGGATGGGCTCGCAGATGCCCGATGCCTCGATGATGATGTAGTCGAACGTACCGGAGTCGGCGATGGACTGCAGCTGGTCGGTGAGGTCGCTTGACAGCGTGCAGCAGATGCAGCCGTTGGTCATGGGGATGAGGTCGTCCGTCTCGGACAGGCCCCCATCGGCGATGAGGGTGGCGTCCACGTTGACCTCGCCGATGTCGTTGACGATGACGGCGGCATGGATGCCCTCGTCGTTGGCGAGGATATGGTTGAGCAGCGTGGTCTTGCCCGCACCGAGGTAACCGGTGAGCAGGATGACCTTGACGAGTCGCTTGTGGGGCATGGAGGTCCTCCGAATGTCTGGCACCTGATACTCCGGGTGAGTCTATGCTCTCCGCACCTGACGGGTAGCCCCCAAACTGTACGCATGCGTAACTTCCAGAATTGCGATCCTGGGCAAACATCACGCAAGATGACAGAAATGTACACTTTGAACGCACTCGCCATGTACCGCCATTCATACAGGTGGTTCATCTATGCAAAGGGGATCGCGGCCATGCAGGCACGCGGCCCCATCCCGGCAAGGGGCGCATGAACCTAGGCCAACCCCTCGATGAGCCCGCGCAGGCGGCTGGCCATGGCATCCACCTGCTCGTCGGTCACCACCAGTGGCGGCAGGAAGCGCAGGATGGAGTCACCGATGTGGTTGAGCACCAGACCGGCAGAGAGGCCCTGTTCCACCAGCTCGGTGGCGATGGGCGCGTCAAACTGGGCTGCCCGCATGAGGCCGCGGCCACGCACCTCGCTCACGTGAGGCAGGGTTGCCAAGGCCTGGGTAAGATGTGCACCGGTGGCAATCACATGCCCGCCCACATGCTCGCCCACGAGGGTCTCGATGACCGCGCGCCCCACGACGGACGCCAGGGCGTTGCCGCCAAAGGTGGAGCCGTGGTCGCCCGGCCCAAACAGGGCGGCCACCTCGTCGCGCGCGGCGAAGGCCCCCATGGGGAAGCCACCGCCAATGCCCTTGGCCATGCTCACGATATCGGGCACGACGTCAAAGAGCTGATAGGCAAAGGGCGCACCGCAGCGGAAGATGCCCGCCTGCACCTCGTCCACCACGAGCACGAGGCCCCTCTCGTGGCACAGCCGGGAGACGCCCTGCAGGTACTCCTTGGTCACCGGCCACACGCCCCCCTCGCCCTGCACGCACTCGAGCATGACCGCGCACACGGGGCCGCACTGGTCGGAGGGGTGTGCGACGGCCTCCTCAAGCGCCGCCAGATCGTTGAGCGGCACCGCCTCGAAGCCGGCAGGCAGGGGCAAGAAGCTCTGATGGAAGGCCTCCTGACCGGTTGCCGAGAGCGTGGCCAGCGTGCGGCCATGGAAGCTCTTCTTGGCCGTGATGATGCCCGTGGCACCGCCCAGCGTGCGCTCACCCCACCTGCGTGCCAGCTTGATGGCACCCTCGTTGGCCTCGGCCCCGGAGTTGGCGAAGAAGGTCTTCCACGTCTCCCCCGTGGATCCCGTGATGTGCCCCGCCTCATCTGTCGTGGCACTCAGGATATCCGAGAGGTCACGCGCGAGCTCGTTGCGATTCTCCACGTAGTAGTAGTTGCCCACCTGCCAGAGCCTGCCCGCCTGCTCCTGCACGGCCGCGACCAGCGCGGGATGGCAGTGACCCAGGCTCACCGAGCCGATGCCCCCCAGGAAGTCCAGGTACTCTCGACCCTCGCTGTCCGTGAGCACGGCACCCCTGCCCGAGACGAACTCCACGGGCAGGCGTCCGTACGTATGCATGAGATAGGTGTCGTCCTGACCGATGAACTCGGCGTGCCTGTCAAACTCGTACATGGCTAGTCCTCCTCGGGTGCCTCGTAGTGTTCGGAGATCTCGGTGCCGATGCCGGCATCGGTGAAGGTCTCGATGATCATCGAGTGGGGCACGGTCCCATTGAGGATGGTGACCTGCCCCACCCCCGCATCGATGGCGTCGATGGCGCTCTCGATCTTGGGGATCATGCCATGCGTGAGCGTACCCGCATCCACGAGTTTGCGCGCCTCGGCGACGCTCATGCCTGCGATGAGGCTGTCCCTGTCGTCGAAGTCGGCGTAGAGGCCATCGACGTCGGTGAGGAAGAAGAGCTTGTCGGCCTTGAGGGCAGCGGCGACCCTACTCGCTGCGAGGTCGGCGTTCACGTTGTAGGAGCCACCATCCTCGCCAAAGCCCACGCCCGCCAGTACGGGGATGTAGCCATCCTCCAGGATCTTGTCGATGAGGTCGACGTTGACCTCGGTCACCTTGCCCACCCGGCCCAGGCTGGGGTCCTGCTGGGCGGCCATCAGCGTGCGGCCATCGGCACCCGTGATGCCCAGGGCGTAGTTGCCATAGCTGTTGATGGCACCCACGAGCTGGGCGTTCACCTTGCCCACGAGCACCATCTGCACCACGTCCATGGTGGCGTCATCGGTCACGCGCAGCCCGTCCTTGAACTGCACGCTGAGATCGAGTTGGTCGCTCAGTGCAGAGATGGCCTTGCCGCCACCGTGCACGAGCACCACGCGCACGCCCATGAGCTTGAGCATGAGCACGTCCTCGATGACCTTGGCCCGCAGCTCGGGCCTCTCCATGGCCGAGCCACCGTACTTCACCACAAAGGTGCTGCCCGACCACGCATTGATCCAAGGCAGCGCCTCGATGAGCACCTCCGCCTGCTCCTGTGACGCCCGTGAGGGCTGTCCCCTGCGTATCGCCATAGCCTGTCCCTCCCGTTGGAGTTGCACCATCCCCGCGCCGGGACATTAGGTGCGATAGTCCCCATTGATGGTCACGTAGTCGTGCGTGAGGTCGCAGGTCCAGATGCGCGTGTGGCACGTGCCCATGCCCAGGTCGATGGCGATGGAGACCTCGGGGGCCTCGAAGCGGCGGAGCATGTCCTCCTCGTCCATGGGTACCGTGAGCCCGCCGCGGCACACGGGCACGCCCAAAAGGTCGATGTCCACCCTGCGCTGGTCGAACGCGACCCCGCACTTGCCGGCCGCCATGGCGACCCTGCCCCAGTTGGCATCGTGACCAAAGACGGCCGTCTTCACGAGGGGCGAATTGGCGATGGAGCGCGCCACGACATCGGCATCCTCGTCCGTGGCGGCGCCCAGCACGTCCACGGTCACGAGCTTGGTGGAGCCCTCCCCGTCAGCCGCAATCTGGCGGGCCAGCGACTCGCACACCGCCCGCACGGCAGCGGCGACCACCGGGAAGGCGGGAGACGCCTCGTCGATGGGGTCGACGGTGGCCCTGCCTGTGGCCAGCAGGACGCAGGTGTCGTTGGTGGAGGTGTCGGAGTCCACCGTCACCTTGTTGAAGGTGCGCTTGACCGACGAGAGCAGGGCGGCATGCGCGGCCGCTGCCGTGAGCGAGGCATCGGTGGAGAGAACGGCCAGCATGGTTGCCATGTTGGGCTGTATCATGCCGGAGCCCTTGCAGAAACCTCCCACATGGATGGTTGTGCCAGGCGTTCCATCCCTGCCAGGAAGCTGCCCCACGACGGCCGCCTGCTTGGAGTGGGTGTCGGTGGTCATGACCGCCCGAGCGGCATGGTGGGCCGCCGCGGCGGAGCGATCGAGCTGTGCTACGCAGGCAGGAACGCCCGTCCTGAAGTTGTCCAAGCCCAGGGGCACGCCGATGACGCCCGTGGAGGCAACGAGCACCTCCTCCTCGGAACAGCCCACGGCCTCTGCCACGAGGCGCGCGGACGTACGGGCCACCTCGAGCCCCTCATCCCCCGTAGCAGCATTGGCGTTGCCGGAGTTGAGCACCACCGCACGCGCACGGCCGGCGGCGGCACGCTCGCGCGACACCTGCACGGGAGCGGCACAGAAGCGATTCTTGGTGAAGGTTCCGGCACATACGCAGGTCTCGTCAGCAACCACCAGGGCAAGGTCGCGGCGGTTGGGATTGCGGCGGAACCCCGCGGAGAACCCCGCTGCCCTGATGCCCGCGGCGGCACACACGCCACCATCGCAGGGCGCGAATCCATAGGCGGACTCCGCGTGGCCATATGCGGGAATATCCAAAGGCTGGTAGGAAGTCACAGCTACCTCCTTGGGGTGCTAGAGTACGGGGGCGGTAAAGTCGAGACCACAGGTCTCGGGGAGGCCCAGTACGACGTTGGCGCACTGCACGGCCTGACTCGCCGCACCCTTACCCAGGTTGTCGATGGCACAGGACGCAACGATCATGCCCCGTCGTCGCTGGTCGAGTGCCACGCCCACCTGGGCGCGGGCGGATCCGGCGACCGAGCCCGTCCGTGGCATCTGGCCGGAAGGCAGGGTGGTCACCAGGGCCTCATGGGCATAGGCATCCCCATAGGCCTGCTGAACCTGCGCAGTGGTCACACCGGAAGCGGCCTCCAGGTACACCGTGGAGAGCAGCCCCCTCGTGAGCGGCGCCAGGTGCGGCGTGAAGACCACATCCATCGGACGGCCCGCCACGCCCGTGAGCGTCTGCTCGATCTCGGGCGTATGACGGTGCCTGCCTACGCCATACGCCTCGACGGACTCGGCGGCATGGCAGTAGTGCGTGCGCTCCGAGGGGGCGCGCCCAGCACCCGAGACCCCCGAGATGCAATCGGAGATCACGAGCGAGGTGGTCGTGAGTCCCGCCGCAAGTGCCGGGGCGGCCGCCAGCGCAGTCGCCGTGGGATAGCAACCGGGAGCCGCCACCAGGACGGGCCTGCCGGCGGCACGTGTCCGGGCAAGGTCCGTGAGCTTGTCCCGATTGAGCTCGGGCAGGCCGTAGACCGCCTCCGCCAGCAGGGAGGGGCTTGTGTGGGGCACGCCGTACCAGGCCTCATAGGTAGCCGCATCCTTGAGGCGATAGTCAGCGGAGAGGTCGATGACCGTCACACCACGCGCCAGAAGCTGAGGCGTGAGGGAGAGGGACGCCGTATGGGGCACAGCCAGGAAGGCGACGTCTGCCGTCTTCGCGATGGCATCAGGCTCAGGCAGAGAGAACGCAAGATCCGTGATGCCCCTCAGGGACGGATACGCCTCGGCAAGGGGCGTACCGGCGATCTTGCGATCCGTCACCATGACCAGCCGCAGCGTGGGATGGTCGAGCACCAGGCGAGCCACCTCCACGCCCGCATAGCCCGTGGCCCCCACGACGCAAATGTTGACGACTTCCTCACTCATGCCGGACATCTCCCCTTGCAGAAAACTCATGTTTGAGGAACAATTTTCTTATATATCGAATGCTATTCACTATTTATGCACAATTTTTTGTATCAGCATCTACCATGCCACAAGGCGAGCATTCGCGCGCACCAGGAATCGATGTTTCATCAGATGGAAAACTTTATGATGTCTCACCTACGATTGGCCGAGAGATGCTCTCAGAGGTTATGGACACGCAAACCCGCACGCGAGCTACCATGCCACGGACCAGCCGGGGATGCGCACCAGTGAGGCAAGCGGGGCCGTACCATGCCTGAAGCAGAGCACTGCCGCGTTGGGATCGTGCTCGTCATACAATGCCGCACAGGTTGGGATAGGCGTCCAGCATGTGCCTCTTTGCCTCCACGCGACCATCCACCGTGAGCCCACTGCTCACGCGGAGCCAATCGGCTCCCTGGCGCGCCTCGATCTCAACCGTGGGATTGGCCACAATCTGCTGGAACACGTCCTTTCCCTTGCCCATGTGAAGGTAGAACCCGCCCTCGAACAGGTCAATCGTCCCAAAGGGGCACACATGCGGCTGGTCACCCGCGACGGTAGCCAGATGATACGTGTCTGCCTGCTTGATTGCTTGAGAAAGTCGTAGACATCCTTGAGCTCTGCCATGGCACATCCCTCTTCCGTAGACGCTGACATCTCCCTCGTCCCCGCTCTCCTGTGCCGCATGCGTCGAGACGCGGGAGAACTCTGATGTGCATCTCGTTTCCCACGGCACCCGCAGGGTGGCAAGGCCGCCATCACGTGATACAGTCATATCAGGTTGCGTGCCGTGACTGATGGGGCTTCGTGGGGCACCACGGTGGGGTGGCACGCAACGGAGCGCCGACCGTCTGGGCACGTCTCTCCGCAAGGGAGGGGCCTACCTGTTTCCTTGGGCATACGACCACCAGGAAGGACGATCATGCACGACCTATGTGAGCTTCTGAGGGGCAATCCCTATCCCGGGCGCGGCATCGTGGTGGGTACGAGTGCGACAGGTGAGCGCGTCGCATGCTACTGGATCATGGGTCGCAGCATAAACAGTCGCAACCGCGTCTTCACCCTCACCGAGGACGGCATCAAGACCGAGGCGCATGACCCCAACAGGCTCGAGGATCCCACACTCGTCATCTACCATCCCGTGCGCACCATGGGGGACAGCCTCGTGGTCACCAATGGCGACCAGACCGACACCATCGTGGAGAAGGGCAGCTTCCATGCTGGCTGCATGGCCCGCACGTACGAGCCTGACAGCCCCAACTTCACCCCGCGCATCTCCGCCGTCCTGCACAGGGAGGGCTCGTTCGCACTCTCCATCCTCAAGCGCCAGGCAGGCAACGACGTGAGCGACGGCGCCTCCAACCGCTGTCTGCGCGAGTTCTTTGCCTACGAGGACGCAGATGCGGGAACGGGCTATCTCATCAGCACCTATCAGGGGGATGGCAGCCCCTTGCCCAGCTTTGCAGGCGAGCCCATCGAGGTCACTCTGCCCGAGGACCCCCATGACGTCTGGAGCGCGCTCGATGCGGACAACAAGGTCTCCCTATATGTCAATGTGGGCGGCCACGTCACCCTCTTCAACAAGAACCTGGGGGACTAGGCGATGGCATAGGTTCTTTCTCATCTTTACCTCATGCGGGGGTGCGTCACATCCTCAGGCGCAGTTCCGCGGCGCGCATTGTGCGCGAGGATGTCTGAGCACTGAGGATGTGACGCACCCCCCGAAAGGATCCCCCATGAACGAGCTGGAACTCAAGTACGGCTGCAACCCCAACCAGAAGCCCTCCCGCATCTTTATGAGGGACGGCTCGAACCTCCCCGTCACCGTGCTCTCCGGCAAGCCAGGCTACATCAACTTCCTCGACGCCCTCAACTCGTGGCAGCTCGTGCGCGAGCTCAAGGAGGCCACGGGCATGCCTGCCGCGGCAAGCTTCAAGCATGTCTCGCCCGCCGGCGCCGCCGTGGGACTCCCCCTCTCCGAGACGGACAGGAAGATCTACTTCGTGGACGACGAGGGCGAGCTCTCCCCCATCGCCTGCGCCTACATCCGCGCTCGCGGCGCCGACCGCATGAGCTCCTACGGCGACTGGGCGGCCCTCTCCGACACCTGCGACGCAAGAACGGCCCAATACCTCAAGCACGAGGTCTCCGATGGCGTCATCGCCCCCGCCTACACCGACGAGGCGCTCGAGATCCTGCGCTCCAAGAAGGGCGGCAGATACAACGTGGTGCAGATCGACCCCACCTACCAATGCGCACCCATCGAGCAGAAGGATGTCTTTGGCATCACCTTCGAGCAGGGGCACAATGACTTCAAGATAGATCGCGCGCTGCTCACCAACATCGTGACCACAAACAAGGAGATTCCCGAGGCCGCGCAGGTCGATATGATCGTCTCGCTCATCACGCTCAAGTACACGCAGTCCAACTCCGTCTGCTATGTGAAGGACGGCCAGGCCATCGGCGTGGGCGCCGGCCAGCAGAGCCGCGTGCACTGCACCCGCCTCGCCGGCAGCAAGGCCGACACCTGGTGGCTGCGCCAGCATCCCAAGGTGCTGGGCCTCGAGTTTGTGGAGGGCATCCACCGCGCCAACCGCGACAACGCCATCGACGTCTACCTCTCTGACGAGCATGACGACGTGCTGGCCGAGGGCGAATGGCAGAAGTGGTTCGCCGTACGCCCCGAGGTGCTCACCTGCGAGGAGAAGGCCGCCTGGATCGCCACGCAGACCGGTGTGACGCTGGGGTCAGACGCGTTCTTCCCCTTCGGTGACAACGTGGAGCGCGCCCACAAGAGCGGCGTCTCCTACATCGTGGAGCCAGGCGGCTCCATCCGCGACGACAACGTCATCGAGACGGCCGACAGGTACGGCATGGCCATGGCCTTCACCGGCATGAGGCTGTTCCATCACTAGGGGCGCGGTGGGGCTACGCGAGGAACAGGCCCTCTCGGCACGAGATGGCATCAAGGATGATGTCAATGATGTGACTGTCATCATCTTTGCGCCAGGCGGCAAGCCAGTACAATAGCGCGTCGGCCATACCGAGCCTGATGGCGTGAACGTTGCTACGGTCGTGTCCCAGTATGACCCCGCGAGGCAGCACGCTCGCATATTCTCCGCTATCAAGCAGCATTAGCATACTCTCGCGATTCGAGGCGAAATAGAACCTCGGCTCGACGCCGAGCTCCTGGAAGATTTTCATCGACTGGTAGGAACCCATGCTCTCGCGGTCGAGCAGACAGACGCCGTGCTCTCTCAAGACATCCCTGGCCGCGTTGGGACCTTCCCCGACGTCCCCCGTCGAGCGGATTGCGATGACCATCTCGTCCTGGCCGAGGTTCCGTACTTCAAGCGCATCACCACCATGCAGCCGCTTGTCCTGATGAAGGAAGAAGCCCAAATCCACACGCCCGTCCTCCAACTCGCTGACGAGGTTCTCGTAGTTCAACGTCGCAAAGCTCACGTGCAGATCTGGTGCCAGCACGCGCAGCTCGAAGAGGGAGTCGGTGACCGTATGGCGCAGATCGCGGTTGTACATGCCGCGAAGGTCGAAGCCAACCCGAATCTCGTGTGGCTCGCCCAGCAGGAGGTCGCTGGAGGACTCATCGATGGAGGCGAGATGGTCCACCTCGCGCAGGATGTGACGGACGGAAGGCAGGACCTCCCTCCCGGCATCCGTCAGGCTCACGGCACGCGTCGTCCTGTCCACCAGGCGCAGGCCGATATCGTCCTCGAGCTTGCCCAGCTGCTGAGAGAGCGCGGACTGGGAGACGAAGAGCATCTTGGCCGCCTTGGTGAAGCTTTGCATCTCCGCGACCGCCACGAAGTAGCGCAATTGTCTGATTTCCATATGTCCCTCAATAGCCGTGATGGACTTGGCCCCGAGAGCAGCGCGAGGAGAGGGGGATGCGAAGCCCTCTCCCAGAGATCAGGCGAGCTGTATCATCCTATGCCTTCTTGGGCCTGTATGGCTCGGTCGGCTTCGGTGTGAAGGGGTTGGTCTCCTTGCCCTCCTCGACCCCCTTTGCCCACTCGAACGGCTTGGTGCGGAACCCGTCCCAGCTCTCACGAGTGGGAGGCTGCTGCATCCAGTCATGGCAGTAGCGCCAGTCGTTGGTCTGGCTGATGTACTTCTCGTCCTGCTGACCGGCGTTAGTGTCGCCCAGGTCACCTGCAGCGATACGCAGCAGGGAGGCATATTGTTCAGACACCGTATGCAGCTTGAGGTCCTCGACGAAGAGCTTCTTGAGGGGGCGCTTCGCGAGGTTGGACATGATGGTGCGATTCTCGTAGGGCATGGTCTTGAGCATGCGTGCGATTTCCCACGCGCGGTCCATGACCGTGCCTTTCTTGACGACTTCGGACACCATGCCCCAGTCCAGCATCTGCTGGGCAGTCCACTGACGAGCGGTCATGGCGTAGTAGTTGCCACGCTTGGTGCCGAAGAAGTGCTGGGCCATGAGTCCCATGCCGTCGCCAGGAACAAGCCCACCGTGGGCGTGGGGAACCTCCATCCACGTGTCATCCGAAGCGATGGTGATGTCGCAGAGCATTGCGGAGTCCCAGTGGAAGCCAGGGCCGGGAATCGCACCGATGGTAGGCACGTCGAGGTCGAACACCATGTTCTTGATGAGATTGGTATCATCGAAGTACTGATGCTGGAAGCGCTGGGTGGGCAGCTCGGCATACGTGTCCCAGCCGTTGGGGTCGCTCTCGGTCATCCAATTGTCGCCGATGTGGGTGAAGATGATGATTTCGTTCTTCCAGTCGAGGGAGAGCACGCGCGTAAGCTGGCTGCAGGCGCGATGGCTCATGCCGGAATGGTACATCGGTCCGTCGTTGGTCTTCCACGTGACCTGGAGGATGCCATCTTCCCGATAGAGGTCCGCGAAGTCCTTGAACCACTCTTTGTACTCCTCAAGCTGTGGGAGCTTGACATAGTCTGCTAGTGGCTTACCCATGACCTGCCTTCTTTCTGTTTGTCTGTGCCTGACGGCACGGTCCTATGTTTCCAGGCGCGCGAGGCGCTCTGACACCAATGGGATGGGACGTAGGAACCGGTAGCGAACGCTAGTGGACCTCGACACCCTCAGCCTCGGCCAGCCGCCTCGCGACCATGACCAGCACGCAGAGAACTACGGCCGAACAGGCCATGAGCAACGCCGGGACTGTCCAGTCGCTGCCCTGCGCGGATAGGGCTGTAAGACAAGGAGTAGAGAGGAAGATGCCGAGGTAGTAGAAGGTGTTGAGCGCACCGGACGCCAAGGGGACGTACTCCTTGCGCATCGCCAGCTGGGGCGTAATCTCAAAGAACGCCGTCACCGCGAAGCCGCCCGTGAAGATGGACGCGGCAACTACGTTGACAAGATAGGTCGCCGGGCTCAGCCACAGGAGGCCGAGGTCGACCAGGAGCGTACCGACGGCGCCGATGAAGGCCACCATGAAGGGCTTGCCCGTCCTACCTATGACCCAACCTAGGACGATGGCGGCCGGGATGCCTACGAGGCCGTTGAGACTCGTGTAGAAGTTCGCCATAGCCTGATCGAGGCCATGAGCGACCGTGAAGATCGTGGGATAGTCGGTCACGACGCCCATCAGGCAGAACGAGAGGAAGAACATGGCGATGCAGATGACCACGAGCGGCCTGTTGTTGATGGTGGCGTCGGCGAGGGAGACCCTCTCGGACGCATCTGACCCCTCGCCTGCGGAGGTGCCGTCATCGATCAGAGCCACGGAGCCGACCAGGCTAACGAGCGCCAGGATGGCGACGAACCACCAGCACCCCGTCACGCTGCCTGCGGCCATCGTGAGAGGCAGGCTCACGTTCATGACGACGAAGTTGGCGACGGGATTGGCGATGGTGAACATGCCCGTCGCCAGACCCATACTCGACGTGCCGCCGAACCAGAAGGCCAGCAGGCTCAAGCCGCAGGGTATGACCAGGGCACACGAGATGCCCTCGACGATGCGGGAGATGAGGACGACGGCGTAGGACGAGACGGCAAAGCCGAAGATGCCGAGAAGATTGCCGACCAGCAGGCACGCCAGAAGGGCAACCAGCATGCGCTTGAGGCCGATACGTGCCATGATCCCGGAGCCGGGAATCGCGAGGAAGATGCCGGCGATGGTAAAGACGCTTGTGAGCCATGCAACGCTCGTAAGATCGACGCCGAGCGCGGTAACGATGTTATTGTTGATGGGGACGACTTTGAGCTGGGAGATGTTGATCGTGATGCCGGCAAGCATCAGGATGGCGAACCCCAGCCATTTGTGTCCGCTTCCTTGGGTTGACATTGTGGCAGCTCCTCCTGTCACGTTAGAAGGGGGCCGCAGGGGCCGTGGCAACAAGTGTCGCGGCCCCTGCATCGGGGGCATTACTCGCGCTCGACGGTGCCCTCCCAGCTGTCGAGCTTCCTCGCGGAGCTTCCCTCGTCGAACCAGTGCTCGGTGACGGTCTTGGCGCGCGTGTAGAAGCGGTAGCCGTCGAGGCCGAGGACATGCTGGTCGCCAAAGAAGGACTGCTTGTTCCCGCTGAAGGGGTAATAGGCTGTGGGGACGGGGATGCCGACGTTGACGCCCACCATGCCGCCATCGGTCTCCAGCTTGAAGCGCCGTGCCCAATAGCCGTCCTGTGTGAAGATGGAAGAGCCATTGGCGAAGGGGTTGGCGTTCATGACCTTGATGCCCTCTTCGTAACCATGCACGCGTTTGATGCACACGACCGGTCCGAAGATCTCCCTCTCGCCGACGGTCATGCCAGGCTCGACGTGGTCGAAAATGGTGGGGCCGAGGTAGAACCCGCCCTCGGAACCCTCGATGACGCGGTCTCGCCCATCGAGGACGAGCTGGGCACCCTCCTCGACGCCCTTGGCGATCCAGCCCTCGACGCGAGCCTTGTGCTCGGCGGAGACGAGCGGACCAAGCTTGGTCTCGGGGTCGTAGGCGCGTCCGATGGCCATGGCCTCCGCCTTTTGCTTGAGCATCGCCACGAATTCGTCAGCGATGGACTCCTCGACGCAGCACACTGGGAGCGCCATGCAACGCTCGCCCGCGCAGCCGAAGGCGGAGTTGATGACCGCGTTGGTCGTGGCCTCGAGGTCGCAGTCCGCCAGCACAAGGGCGTGGTTCTTGGCCTCGCACTGCGCCTGGACGCGCTTGCCGTGCGCAGCCGCCGTCGCAGTGACCTGCTTGCCAACGCCGGTGGTACCCACGAAGGTCACGGCCTTGATCCGCTCGTCCGTGAGCAGGATGTCGGCTTCGTTGTGTGTGCAGGTGACGAGGTTGACGACACCCTTGGGGAAGTGGGCCTCCTCGTAGAACAGCTCCAGGATCCTCATCGAGGTGAGCGGAGTGGGCGTGGCGGCCTTGAGGACGACGGTGTTGCCGCAGGCGATGGCCAGGGGCACCATCCAGCCCCAGGGAATCATGGCCGGGAAGTTAAAGGGCACGATGCCGGCCACGACACCGAGCGGCTGACGGAACGTGGAGCAATCGAAGCCCGTCGTCACCTGAACGGCATTCGAGCCCTGTATGGCATAGGGTAGCGAGCAGGCTAGTTCGGTGGGCTCGATGGCCTTCAGGATGTCGCCTCGGCTCTCGTTGAGGTTCTTGCCGTGCTCCTTTGCGCACAGGAGGGTGAGCTCGTCGAGATGGTCGACGAGGACGTCGCGCCACCTGAACATCATCTGGACACGCCTGGAGAGGGAGAGCGCCGACCAGGCCGGGAAGGCCGCCTGCGCGGAGGCGATGGCCTCCCCGACCTCCTCGGCGGTGCAGCGAGGCACCTCCGCGATGACCTCGCCCGTGCTGGAGTCAGTGACCGGGGTGTAGGTATCCGTCACGGACGCCCTCCACTCGCCGTTGACACAGTAGCCCTTGCGCTCGACAGACATGTTATAAGGTTCCTTTCATCAATAGGGGAACCGCAACGGGTGCGGTTGGGGGCGCCGGCCCGTAGGGACGCGACTAGCGCAGTCGGTAGATCCGCGTGTAGTCGGCAGGGTCGGTATAGAAAGTATGCGAGGCACCGATGTAGCGCTTGATAGGGAGCTTGGCAAGGTAGGCGGGAATCCACCAGGACATGGGCATGTCCTCGCCTGTAGGGGCATGAAACTCGACCGTACCAGCGCAGGGCTGCCTCCTTGGCTCCGCGAGCGTGTAGGGGTAGCCCTCGGGCGCCTCCCAGCCGATCGTCGGGTTGGCGACGGGATAGCTCGCGTCCACCGCAGCCTCCCACGGCTTCTGCCCCTTCTCGGGGCACGCCTGGATGTACTTGTAGTTGAACTTCGCCTCTGATTCGCCCGTGATCCGACTCATGTACTCGCCGTCCTCGGGCTGCCTGTTCAGGTCGAGCCTGAGGTCGAGGAACTTGAAGCCCCAGTCGGAGGCCTGGCCCCTCACGATGCCGTCATGCTCGGCAAGGCAGGGTATGTCTGCGTAGATTTTGCTGTAGCCGAGAAGCTCGCGACCGCCGATGATTGGCTCGGCGTGATTCTCGTACATGGCAAGCACGAGATCCCCGCGCAGATGGTCGCGCTCGCCATCGAATTTCGTAGGTACCGAGATGTTGATGAGCGTATAGGAGTTTCCTGCGAAGTTGCCGATGTGCTTGAATTCGCACTGAGCCACCGAAAGGACGGGTTCCGCCAGCGAGAAGCCATCCGGAAGCAGTGCCTCGAGCATGCCGACATCGGTCTCGAACATGACCGTGGCCGCCTCGACGTCAGCCGGCTTGTTGAGGATCGTGCCGTCCGGGCGGGGGTTCTTCGGATCGGGCGAGGGTCCGAAGAAGACCGGCATCTCGTATATCTTGTTCTTCTCAAACGTGAGGCTCATATGTCTCTTCTCTCATGTACGTGATGTCCACCCAGAGAGCTGTGGGGGCAGGATGCCCCGCCGCACGCGAGTGGGCCTAACCCACGGCGTTCAGACCGCCGTCGGGATAGATTGACGAGCCGGTGATGAAGTCCGAGGCCTTTGAGGCCAGAAAGATCGACACGCCCTTACAGTCGTCGGGATAGCCGATGCGCTGGGCGGGCATGGCCTTGGCGATGGCATTGCGAGCGGTCTCGTCATCCGGCAGCAGGCCGACCATCATTGGGGTGTAGGTGATGGTGGGGCCAATGCAGTTGACCTGAATCTTAGGACCAAGGTCGGAAGCGTATGCCTTGGTGAGCATCTCGACGGCACCCTTGGTCGAGCAGTAGCCGACGTTTCCCATGCCGCCGTTGCCCACGGCGCGGATGCCGCGCACGGATCCGACGTTGATGATCTTGCCCTGCCTGTCGTTATCCTTCCAGTACTTCCCGAAGTGCTTGCAGGTGAGCATCAGGGACTTGACGTTGACGTCCATGAGCTTGTTCCACTCGTCGACGGGGAATTCGGTGCCGGGGAACTTCTTGTTGTAGCCCTGAGAGTTGACGAGGATGTCCACCGTCCCCATCTCGTCGACCGCAGCCTTGAGCAGCCCCTCGACCGCATCCTCGTCGGTAACGTCGGCAACGTGGTACACGACATCGACACCGGAGTTGGCCTTGATCTCGGACTGGGCGCGCTTGAGGGAGTCCTCCTTGCGACTTGCAATCATAACCTGAGCACCCGCCTCGCCAAGCCCCTCGGCGATAGCCTGTCCGATGCCACCAGCGCCACCGACGACAACGGCCTTCTTGCCCGTCAGATCAAATAGGTCGGTCATTGCAATACCCCTTTCATGAATGACGGCCAACACGTATCAGGCATGTGCCGGCACTCTTCCAAACTTTCTAGAATGGCCTCACTTGGCTGTGGGAGGAACGATGATGGTCAGCATCTGGCAAGTGACAGGACCGTTGTTCTTGATGCCCTTCTCGGTGTTGGGGCCACAGTGGTACGAGTCACCCTTGTGAAGGGTCGTCGTCTTGCCGTCGTCGGTCGTGATGTCCATCTCGCCCTCGACGATGTAGTAGATGCTCTCGCAGGGGTTGGAACCATACTCACAGCCACCGCCAGGCAGGAAGTGTGAGAGACCAAAGACAACCCTGCCATCATTGACCTCGTCTGCGTTGTTCAGACGGGTGCAGCGCACGTCAAAGTGAGCTGGCGGCTCGTAGAACGTGGCCTCGTTCCTGCGCGTGATCTTCCAACTCATAAAAACCAGCTCCTCTCGGATGTTTCCTGGCACTGTCCGGAATCCCGATTGGGTCCGGGCCCCGTATGGATTCGGGATTCCACTCGGTCATCGGCCGACCGCCAACCCCTTTCACTGGGGCATACTCTGAATGGTAAAGCTGATATATTTGTTGTTTTTTTGCGTTTTATCTCTAAGTAATATTGATTTATTAGTAAAAATAATTACTCTCTTCAGATTGTCAAAAGGATGATAGAACCTGCTGGTAGACAGACTGTCGGAAGCCCACTGCCCATCCGACTGCTGTCATCCTGACGCCGACAGTCGAAGGCAGCGACTCCGGAGATCATGAGGCTCGTTCGCAAACGGTCGGTTTTAAACCCTGGACGGCAAACTTCGAGCCACCGCCGTGACGTGCCGTGCGTGCATGCCGGGATGCCACACCTCACCGAACATACGGTGTCCGTCAGGGCACTTGATTCAATCGCGGCATCTTGCGTTCGTCCCCGTTGCGACCGCGTTCGTCCTCGGCCGCGCGAAACGATAGTGGCACCTGGACTACTCTGTGGGTGCGGGATAAGACCATAGGACAGGCTCGGAGGCGACCATGGTTCCAGGGCAGGGGTCAGTCGTACAGGTGCGGAACCTGAGTCGACATCGAGCGGGGTAAGGTGGTCGGTCTGGTCGGCACCTTGGGGTGCGCGACTGCGTAGTGGTCACTAGGCTGCCAGTTTCTCACGGCCTCCGCGGGGGCGTCAGGCTCCTTGGTAACGAATCTGTAGCTGAGTCGTCTGGCGAACATCTCGGCAGCGCGTGCCCTGAGCAATCGATCGCGTTTGCATTGCGGGTCGATCGGCACAACAAATCCTTCCATCTTTCGAATGTCTATCTCAATGCCCAAGAGATGGGAGGCGGTTCAGTCGTGCCGACAGTCCTCGCGAACGTGGGCATAGCCACCTTGATGACGTTCCCCATCACAAACATGCGGGACAGGAACATGACGTCGCGCTTGTCGAACTTCACGCGGTCGCCCGAGGGGAGCGGCATCCTCAAGACGGCACCCACGCAACACTCCACGCCCGCCTCTCCGAGCTTCCGCTGCAGACCGAACCTGGTCAAGCCGGACCCGCAGACACATTTTGCGGGCTGGGATGAACCTGGCCCACTCCGCCACCGCCCACTGGTCGTACGGAAACGATTTCTGGACGACCTCCCCGGTCCCGGGAACGAACGCCGCGGCTGCAACCGATCGCGCGCGAACGTCGGGCCCGATGCTGGTGCGATATGCCATGGCTGGGATCCCCCATGAATATGGTATGTCGGTTACGACAACCGAAGCCTAACCCACGCTGTCACATAGATGGCCTCTGCTTCATGGAGCAAGGCCCCGGTCACCCCCGCATATCGTCCAGGGCGCATGACGACGCGACGCAGGTACACCGACTACGCGGCAAGCCGCATATGGGCATAGAACAGGATCGCCGCCAGCACGAGGACGACGAGGGCTCCCGAGACGTCAACAAGCACGCCGCCAAGGCGACGATGGCGAGCCCAGGGGATCAGTGCCGACGAGCAGCGGTGATATGTACGCCACAGGAGTACGACTAGGGCAATAAACCCAACCATGCTCTGCAGCAGGAGCTCCGCGCAGGCAAGGGCGATGAGGTTTCCGAGGGCATAGCCTGCGTCACCCACGCGGTAGTGCCTGTAGGCAATTCGCAGGAGGTATGCCACAAACAGTTGGGCGCACCCGGCAACAAGGTCGATGGCTGCCGACGGACTCCCATTGAAGAGATCCCTCAGGCTATCTGACGTCAGACCACCTGTGGCGAATGACAGGCTGACGATGATGGCGAGGACATCGAGGCAGAGAACGACCTCGACCACAGTGAACGTCCGTCTCGTAAGCTGTTCGCGCTTTGAAAGGCACGATGCGTCAAGAGGTGCGATGAGCCAAGGAGCATCTGCCCGCATATGCGCACGTGCCGCTCGGCACGCGCGCTCGACACGATGCGGATCCGCTCGCGTGCCCATCACCGCAGACCGTGACCTCTGTGACTTCCTATGCCCCTTGCCCATCGTGCCCTCCCCCACGTCATGTCGTACGCCCGATTCGCAGGCCACGCCCCACACGGCTTGCATGAGGACGTGGCCAGCATCGAGACTGAGATGGCGCACCGACTTACTTGAGCTCGGGCCAGTAGCCCTTGTTGGCCTCGATGAGGTCATCGAGGACCTCCTTGGCGACCTGAGCCGACGGGATGGTTGCCGAAAGGGTCAGCGCCTGCCACAGCTTCTGGTAGCTGCCTTCGACCCAGGCCTGCACCACCAGCTTCTCGACCGAGACCTGCTGCTCGAGCATGCCCTTTTGGAACTGCGGCACCTTGCCCTGGCAGATCTTCTCGTAACCGTTGGCGCCTACGATGCAGGGAACCTCCACCATGGCCGTCTCGTCGAAGTTGGAGACGGCGCCATCATTGGGAACGATGAGCAGGAAGCGCTCCTTGGTGTTCTCGGCAAGCGCACATGCCAGGTCCACGATGTAGGTCGCATGGGCATCCGCCTCGAACCCGCAACCCTCCGAGGTGCCTTTGGCAATGATGTCGCGACAGGCGCCAAAGACCCGCTTCTCTCGTCCATCCATGACCTCATTGGCACGCGTATAGTTTGGATTCGAGGTCTCGACGACATAGTCGGGGAACAGATAGTACTTGAGGTACGTGTTGGGGATGGTCTCGGGATCGACGGCCCAGACGTCCTTGGCCTTGCCAAAGGTATAAATCCACGACTCGTCGATGTGCTGTTCCCTGCCCTCCTCGTGCTCGATGCCGTCAAGGTAGCCGTTCTTCGCCATGTGTCTCTTGATCTCGGGCATGAGATCGTTTCCCTCGCTGTCGTACACCTTCGTGAACCAGCCAAAGTGATTGAGGCCATAGTAGCTGTACTGCAGGGACCTGCGCCCACCCTTCACATGGCACATGGTCGCCATCTTGTCCATGAGGTCGATGGGCATGTCACAGATGTTGATGATGCGGGAGTGGGGACGCAGCACGCGACAGGCCTCCGCGACGATCGCGGCAGGGTTCGAGTAGTTGAGCATCCATGCGTTGGGAGAGTACTTCTCCATGTAATCGAGAATCTCGATCACGCCACCAATGGAGCGCATGCCATAGGCGATGCCGCCGGCCCCGCACGTCTCCTGGCCCAGCACACCGTGCTTGAGTGGAATCTTCTCGTCGAGCTCTCGCATGGCATACAGCCCTACGCGAATGTGAGCGAGCACGAAGTCGATGCCCGTGAACGCCTCGACTGGGTCGGTGGTATACGAGAAGTCGAGCTCGGGAGCATGCTCCCTGAAGTAGATCTCGCACGCCTTGGCAACCGTCTCCTGACGCTCTGCGTTGTTATCGTAGAAGACGACCTTGTCGACGGGAAAGCGATCATGCTCTTCGAGCAGCATGAGGGCAATGCCCGGGGTAAAGGTCGACCCGCCACCGGCGATGGTAACCGCATAGCTCTTCTTTGACATGGTTCCTCCAACTGGCCGCTCATCCTTGTGGGACATGGCACGGCGGCCCGACGTACCATGCCCTTCATTACCTAGTCCTCTTGCTCACCGAGCAGCCGTTCGAACTCCTCGCGCACATAAGGAACCGAAAGACCGATGATGACCTGGGCAGACTTGCCCTTCTTCGAGATGCCCATGGCGCCCACCTGCTTGAAGTCCTTGTCCTCGCCTATAAGCGCCTCATCCCTCACGTTGACACGCAGGCGAGTCGCACAGTTGGTAACGTCAACGATGTTGTCAGGGCCACCAAGCAGGTCCATGACGTTGGCGGCAAGAATCGCACGCTTGGACGGGCCCTCCCCCTGGACGGTACCGCCCTTTGATTCGAGGTAGTCCCTCTTCGACTTGAATTCGATGTACTCATCGACATCTTCACGCCCGGGCGTCTTGAAGTCAAACCTCAGGATGAGCGTCCTAAAGACGATGAACCAGATGCCGGTGAACACCAGACCTATGATGAGAGCCAGCAGGTACGTCATGCCGTGAGAGGCCATGAGGGGAATGAAGTCCATGGAACTCATCTCGATAAGCCCTCCGGAGAACACGCCAACCACACCTGCCAGATACATGCAGGTAGAGAGGCAGGCAGCTAAGATGGCATGGACAACGAAGAGCACGGGCGCTATGAAGAGGAACGTGAACTCGATGGGTTCGGTGATGCCGCACAGCGCCGCCGTGAGCGTGATGGGAATGAGAAGACCCAACAGCTCTGCCCTACGCTCGGGTTTCGCAGTGTTATAGAAGGCAAGCGCTATGCCCAGGCAGCCAAAGACCTTGGACCAGCCGGTGCTGGTAAAGCGCGCCCAAGGCGCAATCTGTGCCAGGGAGTCGGTGGATGCCGCAATCTTGGGCAGCTCGTTGGCCCAGGCCGAGTAGATGCCGCCATGCACGACGATGTTGTCATAGAAGAGGGGCGAATAGAGCAAGTGATGCAGGCCGAATGGTATGAGAATGCGCTCCAGAAATACGAACACCCAGACGCCCACGTACCCCGTACTCAACAGGAAGCCCTGAAGGGCCGAGATGCCGTCCTGGACATGAGGCCAGATAACGCAGGTCAACAGCGCCGTAGGCAAAAGGACGAAGAAGCAGACGACGTACACGAACACCGAGCCGTTGAACACACCCAGCCACTCGGGTAGCTCGACATCAAAGAACCTGTTGTGAATGGCAATGATGATGCCCGAGATGCAGAGGGCCCCAATCATGCCCATGTCGAGCGTCTTGATGCTCGCTATGAGGGCCAGGCCCGAGGCTGCACCCGGATCAAGCGACATGTCGACACCAAAAACACCTCCCCACTGTGTGAGCATCGTGTTGACGAAGTACTGAAAGGTAAGGTATCCCACCAGCGCTTCCATACAGCAGCGGGCGTTCTGTTTTGACGCCAGGCCGATGGGCAACGAGACGGCAAACAGCAGGGGAAGCTGGTTGAACACCGTCCAGCCACCCTGAAGGATGACGTTCCAGCACTGGTACCACAGTGAGTCTTTGGCGGCCAGGCTACCAAAGATGACCTCGGTCGTGAACAGCGTGCCCAACCCAACGACCGTTCCCGCGAAGGCAAAGAGCAGCACGGGGGTGAACATCGCACCACCAAACTTTTGAATCTTCTGCATCATAGGCATGATCCTCTCCGTGAGCCGGTGAAGTCGCTCGCCCTGAGACGACTCCTCGTCATCGTCCGAACAGACTCCATCTCCTCGGCGCCTAAGGGAACATCACACTTGTCCGGACAACTTATATAGTATTTTTAATCAACTTGTTCGGACAGGAATAGCTTGTTCGAACAGATTTGTACCAACGGACATATATGTGGGCTGAGCGGCATAACGACATGACATGCGCCCTGGTGGGAGATGATGGGCATTGGCAAGGGCACTGTTTCAGAACATATACAGGGACATCCAGAGCGGCATCGAGCGTGGACTCTATAGCTATCAGTCGATGCTCTTGTCCGAGAGTGAGCTGTGCGCCCGCTACGGATGCTCGCGCTCCACGGTACGCCGCGCACTCTCGGAGCTTGCACTCAACGGCTATGTGCAACCCATACAGGGCAAAGGCGTTCGCATCATCTGGCGACCGCAGACTGACGACAGGGGCGCGCCAGATAACCTTGAGTCATTTGCGGAGCGTGCAAGGCATCAGGGTTTCGAGAGCACTGTATACGTGCGCTCCTTCGAGCGCATCACTGTTGACGAGCGACTCTCTCAGGCAACCGGCTTCAGTCCAGGAACGCCTATCTTCGTCATCAACCGTGTGAAGTCGGCAGATGGCATCCCCGTCTCGATCGAGACCTCCCATCTGCTGGCTACCGAGGCACCCGCCCTCACGCCTCGTGACGTGGAAGGCTCGCTCTATGCGTACCTCGAGTCACAGGGCGTGGCAATCACCACGGGCAAACGCACCATCACCATAGAGGCGCCCAACGATGATGACCAGATGATCTTTGGCATCGATGGCCCCCAGGCAGTTGGGGTCATACGCGGGCACTTCTTCGACTCTCAGGGCATCATGTTCGAGTACTCCGAGATCCGACAGAAGCCCGACTTCTTCACCATACATGAGACGTGTACCCGAACCATGATGCCCCATGGCACTGCACCCGTCTCATCGAGGCACTGAGCTGACTCCTGCCCACCCTTACGTCACCCAAGCAGACGCGAAGAACCACGAGCACTGCTATTGAGCACCCTAGTGCAACGGAATATGCGCGAATGGCTCATCACCTTTTGCGCGCTACTCGGAACTTAGAGGATGTGTGCCCCAAAATTCCCCTGCCTTCCTTGGCATCCGTATCATCGTGCCTTCCAAAATCGCACCTTCGCAGTGCGATATGACATACGTCAGCCGGTGGGTAAAATCCCCAAATCCCTTGACATCCGTATCTACTGTATATACTGTACATATACAGTAAGGCAACAGAGCAGCGGGGGAGGGCTCGCGTGGACGTCATCATCTCCAACTCGAGCGACAAGCCCATCTACGAGCAGATCGTCTCGCAGATGAGGGACGCCATCCTCACAGGCGAGCTCGACCAGGGCGAGGCGCTCCCCTCCATCCGCTCGCTCGCCAACGACCTGCGCATCTCGGCCATCACCACCAAGCGCGCCTATGCGGAGCTCGAGGCCCAGGGCTTCATCGACACCGTGCAGGGCAAGGGCAGCTTCGTCACCGGTGGCAACGTGGAGCTGCTGCGCGAGGAGCGCATGCGGCAGGTGGAGGAGCTGCTCGGCAAGGCGCTGGACAAGGCCAAGGCCGTCGGCATCGCCACGGCCGAGCTGCACGAGATGCTCGACACGCTCGCCGAGTCCGACTGAGGGGAGACGCCATGGAAGACCTCATCCGCATCAAGGACCTCACCAAACGCTACGAGGGCTTCACGCTCGACGGCGTCTCGCTCGACGTCGCGCCGAGCGAGGTCGTGGGCCTCGTCGGGCGCAACGGGGCCGGCAAGACGACCCTCATCAAGAGCCTCCTCGGCCTCATCCCCTACGACGGCGGCGCCGCAGAGCTGCTCGGCGAGAGGGCGAGCGTCACGAACCCCCGGCTCGCCGCCGTCAAGCGGCATGTCGGCACGGTCTTCGACACGATCGCGTTCCCGCAGACCCTCAGGGTGCGGGATGTGGCGACCCTGGGCTCCCTGTCATATGGGGACATGTGGGACTACCAGCTCTTCGATGGCCTCGTGCACGACGTCGCCCTCGACGGCAAGAAGGTCGTGCGCGACCTCTCGCGCGGCATGGGCATGCGCCTGCAGCTCGCCTTCGCGCTCGCGCACCGCCCCGACCTGCTCGTCCTTGACGAGGCCACGGCCGGGCTCGACCCCCTCGCCCGCGAGGACGTGCTCGACGTCCTGCGCGGCTTCATGGCCGAGCGCGAGGGACGTGGCATCCTGCTCGCCACGCACATCACCACCGACCTCGAGCACATCGCCGACCGCATCGTCTGCCTGGACGAGGGCCGCATCACCTTTGCCCTCACGCGCGATGCGATCTGCGACGAGGCGGGCATCGCGCACCTGCGCTCCGAAGAGGCCGAGCACCTCCTCGGGCCCGGCATGCGCTACCTGCGCCACGAGTACTCCTGCGACCTGCTCGTGCCGGACCGCCGCGCGTTCGCCCGCGAGCACCCGAACATCGCCGTCGATGCCGCCGACATCGAGTCGTACATGACCATCACGCTGAAGGGGGACCTCGCATGAAGACCATGCTCCTGATCGACCTCGTGACCATGCGCAAGAACGCCGTGCTCATGTGCCTCGTTCTGGTTGTCCTCGGAGCGTTCAACGCCTATATCCTCAAAGACGTCACTGTGTTCCTCCTGCTGTGCATCATGTGCGGCATGGTCTCCTCCTACACGTATCTCCTTGGTGTCTTCAGCATGGAGGAGAACAACGGCTGGGGTCAGTACCGCCTCGCGCTGCCGCTCACGCGCAGACAGGTGGTGCTCGGTCGCTACCTGAGCGTGCTCGTCAGCGCCGTTGCGGCCTTCGCGCTGTTTTCCCTCATCGCATATGGTGTCATCGCCACCTCCCAGCCGCTTGGCCTGTTCCCCTCCGAGATGCCCCCGTCATCAGGCCTTATCATGATGACGCTCTATGGCATGGCGGCGCTGTTCGCAGGCGCCTCGCTTCTCATGCCCCTTGTCATATGGCTCGGCCTCAACCGCGGCGCCAGGGTCATCGCCCTGCTCCTCGTCATGCTCCCGCCTCTGCTTCTGAGCGCCTTTGGTGACACCATCCTCGGCGAGTTCAGCAGCTCCCTCAGCAGCTCCCTGAGCACCACCGCGCCCGTCCTGCTCCTCGCAGGCTCCCTTGTGCTCTACGCCGCAAGTGCGCTCCTCTCGGTACGCCTCTACGAGGCGCGCGAGCTGTAGCTGGTATCATGGCGACGGGCTCTCGAGACTCGTGCGGACTTTTTACGCGAGCACTATGCCACTCCTCCGTGCATAGCACACCATGGACGGGTATAGATGAGGGTAGCGGCACGACATAGCCCACCGGTATCGCCGACAAGCGAAAGGAAGCCATCATGGCACTCGACAACAGCGTCTCTCAGATTCTCAACGCACAGATCAACAAGGAGCTCTACTCCGCCTACCTCTACATGACCTTTGCCGACTACTACGACGACCGTGGCCTCAAGGGCTTCGCCAACTGGTACGTGATCCAGTCGAAGGAGGAGGTCGACCATGCAAAGATCCTGCGCCGTTACCTGCTGGACAACGACGTCCTCCCCAAGATGGAGGCCATCGCCCAGCCCGACCTCACCTTTGCGGACGACCTCGCGCCCCTCACGGCCGCCCTCGAGCACGAGCAGTACATCACCAAGAGCATCAGCGAGTGCTACGCCGTAGCCCAGAAGGTCAGCGATCTGCGCACCATGAAGATGCTCGATTGGTTCGTCGAGGAGCAGGGCGAGGAGGAGGCCAACGCCACCGAGATGGTCACCAACATGAACCTCTTCGGCTCCGACCCCATGGGACTCTACAACCTAGACCGCGAATACCAGACGCGTACCTACACCGCCCAGACCGCCCTGGCGATGTAGCTTGTCCCGTCAGATTACACGCCGACACGGGAACGCGGGAAGTCGTCCACAAGTGCCGATGTCCTTGGCGCAGGCTTCACGCCCACCCCACGGGTCGGCAGGATGCGCTCCTGGCAGGCTTCCCCACACGCTTCGCCACCGGCTCATGGCATGGGGACATGCCCGGTCTTACCGGCGATGTCGTCGCCTAGCCAAAAGCGAGGGCTGTCCGCGACAGATCGTCCGCTTTGGCAGGCTCGCCTGTCCCTCCAGGGCCACCTGGAGGGACAGGCTGCGGGCGGCACGGTCAGCTCATGCCGCTCGGCATGTCCCACTCCCCTCGCCCTTCCCTCCCCCGGATCGCCTCCATCCCGGTTGTGGTTGTGCGAGGTTTTCTCGATAAAAACGTCTCGCGTGCGGACTGGAATCCGCACGCGAGACAAGGATCGCTAAAAAACCTCGCACAGCCTAAGGAGCTGTCCGCACGGGGACTCCCCGGAGGGCCTGGGAAGGCGCTAGTCGAGACGAGCGTTGATGCGCCGGGCGATGGAGGCGGGGTCGCCATCCTCCAGGGTCTGGGAGCGGAACTCCTCGTCCATCAGCATGATGGCGACCTTGGAGAGTATCTGCAGGTGCGTGGTGCCAGCCTCCGCATCGGGGATGAGCAGGGCGATGGCAACGCGGATGGGCTTCTTGTCCATGGACTCCCATGCGACGTCACCCGCAAACTTAACCACGATGACGGCGGCATCGGTGATGGCGGCACTCTTGGCATGCGGAATGGCGAAGCTCCCCATCATGCCCGTGGTACCCTCGCCCTCACGGGCCTTGAAGGCCTCGAGAACGGCCTGCTTGTCGTTGGCAAGGCCCAACTCCACAGCCTTGCCCGAGATGAAATCGAGTGCCTCATCAACGGTGGTGGCGGGGTTATCCAGAAAGACGTTGCTTGCCTTGACAAAATCACTCATCGACTTCTCCTCCATGATCCGTTCGGTGGCTCGGGACTGCCTGCTGCATCCCTGGACGCCGCATCAGTAACGTGAGTCAAGAATACCACCAAATGCGGGGCATGGACCTACAGCAGCCCCGCTTGCGTCAGCCCTGCATAGGCGGCGCCATACATGCCGGCATCGTTGCCCAGGCTGCATGGCAGGATGCGCGCGTCCGCCGAGGTGGACAGGCAGTGCGAGCGATACGCCGCCGCCAGGCGCGTGGAAAAGAGGTCGAATGCCCCCGCCACGCCACCGCCGACGAGATAGGCGGCCGGATCGATGGTCGCGGATATCTGTGCCAGAGCAAAGCCCAGACGGTCACACATGACGTCCACCGCGATGTCTGCGCACTCGTCACCCTCCTGCAGGGCACGGAAGACGGAGATGGTGTCGGTCTCGTGCACGATGTGAGCGGGCACGGCATCAGATCGCTTGCACTCGCGGCGGTAGAGCCATACCAGCCCCTTGGCGGAGGCATACTGCTCCAGGCACCCATGGCGGCCGCAGCCGCAGGTGCGCTGCTCGCCCTCGGGCTGGACGGTGATGTGGCCTATCTCGCCGCCGGCACCGAACGCACCACTCACGAGCCTGCCGCCGATGACCACGCCGCCACCCACGCCCGTGCCGAGCGTGATCATCACAAAGCTGCTGATGCCCTTGGCCGTGCCCTTCCAGAGCTCGCCGAGGGCGGCGGCGTTGGCGTCGTTCACAAAGGCGAGCTGCGAGCCGGGAAAGGCCTCCTGCAGGGCGTTGCGCATGCCCTCGGAATCAAGCGCGACGTTGGGGAAGAAGCCCACCTTGCCCGTATCGTCCACGGGGCCAGGCACGTCAAGCCCCATGGCGACCACATCGGACCCCGTGTGTCCCGCCGACACGACGAGCTGGTCCAGTCCCTCCGTGACCTCCCCAAATGCCGCCGTGCTCGTCAGCTCGCCCGTGGGGATCCTGGTCCTGCCAATGACCTCGCCATCAAGGGAGAGCAGCCCCGCCTTGATGGATGTGCCGCCCACATCGATGCCTAGCACGCACCTGGTTTCCTCCGCCATGATTGGCCTCCGTTCTCCCCGCCCGATACCATCGGGCACTCATGCTCACAGACCCTTTCAGTATCGCGCTCGGGAACGCAAATGGGCCTCACAGGTCGATAGCCGCTCCATTTGGTTGGCGTGCGGACTAGACTAGGGGCGTATGTCCACAACACCGTCAAACGCAAGAGAAACGGGGAACCCCATGGCAGACGAGAGCGTCACCGCACCCAACACCCATCAGGCCGCGCATGCGGCGCCCTCGGACGGCATGCCGCCCAAGACGAGCCCGGCCGCCATCGGCAACCCCAAGGCGGACATAGACGCCCTCGACAACCTCGAGCGCCACCGCTACGCGCATCGCTATGCGAGCACGGGCATCTCGTGCTATGGCCCCTCGCTCGATCCCGCGGACGCCACGGCGGACCGCGGCGAGGCGCTGTCCATCCTCGAGGAGGAGGACCAGGCCCTGCTCTGCTCCAAGGAGACTGGCGAGCTCCTGGAGCGCCTCTCCAAGATGGGGCACATCCTCACCGAGACGCAGGAGGCACAGGCACGCATCATCCAGCGCGACCGGGCGCGCCTCGTGGGCGTCCCCGCCGACGTACAGGGTGGCTTCGCACGCCTCACCAACGAGGCGGACGCCGTGTGGCGCAAGGCCAAGGCGGATGACGACTGGGCGTCCTTCGAGCCCTACCTCGACCGCCTGGTGGCGCAGGCCACCACCATCGCCAGGCTTCGCAGACCCGATTCCGCCCCGTACGACGTATGGCTGGACGACTTCGAGCATGGCACCGACCGTGGCTTCTACGACGCCTTCTTTGCCGAGGTCAAGCAGGCAGTGGTGCCCCTGCTCTCCGCCATCCGGCAGAAGGGCTGGCAGCCGCCGCGCACCGTCGTCGAAGGCAAGTTCGACGAGCGCCGCCAGATGGAACTCGCCTACGACCTCATGAGGCTCGAGGGGCTCGACGGCAACAAGATGCTCCTGGCCACCACCGAACACCCCTACAGCGACGCCCTCACCACCAACTACGGCTTCATCGCCTGTCACGTGCGCGAGGATGACGTGTGCTCCAACGTGTTCACCATGCTGCACGAGGGGGGCCATGCCCTCTACGAGACGGGCGTGGAGTCCGCCTACAACTACACGTCCCTCAAGGGTGGCACGTCATCGGGCATGCACGAGGGACAGTCCCGCTTCTTCGAGAACTACGTGGGCCGCTCGCGCGCCTTTGCCGGGCCGCTGCTCGCCGTGATGGCCAGCCACTTCAAGGGGCAGTTGGGCCGTGTGACGCCCAACCAGTTCTACCTGGCCGTCAACCGAGCCGAGGGCACGCCCGTCCGCACCGAGGCGGACGAGCTCACCTATCCCCTGCACATCCTCGTCCGCTATGAGATCGAGCAGATGCTCTTTGCGGGCGAGTGTGCGGCCAGGGACGTCCCCGCGCTGTGGAGCGCCAAGTACCGGGAGTACCTGGGCGTCAAGGTGCCGAGCGACGCCCAGGGCGCCCTGCAGGACACGCACTGGGCCGATGGCCTCTTTGGCTACTTCCCCACGTATGCCCTGGGTGGTGCCATCGGCGCACAGCTGCGCCATCGGATGATCGCGGAGGGCATGGACTGGGATGGCGTGCTCGCGAGCGGCGATCTCTCCCCCATCCACGCCTGGCTCAGGCAGCACATATGGCGCTTCGGGCGCTCCAGGGACGCGGGCGAGCTCATCGAGGCAGCCTGTGGCGAGCCCTTCTCGGCGCGCTACTACACCGCCTATCTCACCGAGAAGTTCTCGGCCCTCTACGGGCTGTAGGATCATCGTGCGAGCGATTCTCCAGCGCGTGCGGCGCGCATCCGTCTCTGTGGATGGCACGGAGGTGGGCCGCTGCGGCAGCGGCTACCTCATCCTGCTGGGCGTGGCGCCCCATGACAGCGACAGGACGGCGCGGCTCCTCTGGGACAAGGTCTCCCACCTGCGGGTATTTGCCGACGAGACGGGACGGATGAACCGCTCGCTCCTCGACGTGTCGGGCGAGGTGCTGGTGGTGAGCCAGTTCACGCTCTATGCGGACTGCCGACGCGGTCGGCGGCCCAGCTTTGCCGGTGCCGCCGAACCCGCGGTGGCCAGCAGGCTCTACGAGCGCTTCTGCAGCCTTGCCGAGGCGGATGTGGCGCAGGTGGGTCGCGGCACCTTTGGGGCGCACATGGAAGTCTCGCTCGTCAACGACGGGCCCGTGACCATCTGCCTGGACACTGACGAGCTCACGACCCCACGCCACCGCTAGCAAGACTTTTGTTACCATGCCCTCTAGTTGCGGCTCAGGATCATGCCAAACGATTGCACCACGACCAGGGGGGAACAGATGAAGAGGTTCATGAGCGAGTTCAAAGAGTTCATCATGCGGGGCAACGTCATGGACATGGCCGTCGGTGTCATCATCGGCGGCGCGTTCACGGCCATCGTCACCTCACTCACCAGCGACATCATCCAACCGCTCATCGCCATCCTCTCCGGTGGTGGCACCGATGCCACGGGCATGGACATCACCGTGGGCAACAACACCATCGGCTTCTCCAACTTCATCTCCGCGATCATCAACTTCCTGATCGTGGCTCTCATCGTGTTCATGATGGTCAAGGCCATCAACAGGCTGCAGAAGGCCACCGCCAGGCTCACGCACAAGCGGCAGGAGGAAGAGGAGGCCGCAGCTCCCCTCTGCCCCCACTGCCTGGAGGAGGTCAAGGTCGGCGCCACCCGCTGCCCGCACTGCGCAGGCGAGATCCCCGGTGGTGCCACGGCACGCTAACGGCCCCGCGCGCTACATGCGCTTGTGCCTGCCCCAGAAGTTCCAGTTGGCCCGTCGGCCCTTGGGGCCGTGTATGGCCGCCGCACGAGGCCGGAACGACTTGCAGACGTTCTCGGTGCGCAGGAACTCCTTTCCAAAGGGGTCGACCATGGGAACGAGCTTGCGGGGATCCTCGTCAAAGAAGCGCTCGGGGTCGGTGTGTACATGGGGGTTGGCAAGGGTGTAGCCCTTACCGCACGCGCACTGGTATGCGCCCGATTCCTCATTTTTTGACAGTGTGGCAAACACACAGTCGCAGCAATGCAGACCGCCAGCCATGGGTACGACTCCCCTCATACGCCTTCCCGGTGGTATCCCATTGTACGGGAGTCCCGTCATCGGTTTGTCGGAGGGAGGCTGGAGCGTGAACGTCTTTGGCATGAGAACGGCAGTGGAGGGCTACCTCGCGACGCTCCGACGATCGCTGAGGCCGCAGCGCACCATCCTGCGCCTGCCTAGGACCCTCTTTGGCAGGGTTCGTGTGGTGGACACCACCCAGGCGGGTCGGCCCGTGCGCATCCTGGAGGTCGATGGCAGCTGGCAGAGCGCGACGTACCTGGACGAGGGGTGGGCAGACCTCGCCTTCCCCTACCACCAGCTCTATGACGTGGCGCTTGGGCACCTGTGCCCCCGGCGCGTCCTCATGCTGGGGGGTGGCGGCTATGCCTATCCCAAGCACCTGCTCATGCTGCTGCCCGATGTGCAGGTGGATGTCGTAGAGGCAGATCCCGCCATCGTGGAGGTGGCCCACCGGTACTTCCTGCTCGACCGGCTCGACGAGGCGTGCGGTGGTCGCGATGCGCAAGGACGGCTGCGCACGCTGGTGGCTGATGCGCATGACGTGCTCGAGCTGGGCGCGCCCGACAATCCAGCCGCACGCTGGGACCTCATCCTCAACGACGTGTTCGCGGCAGAGGAGCCACTGCGTACGCTCGCGACGCCGGATGCCGCGGCGCTCATACACAGGCTCCTCGACCCATCTGGCGCCTATCTTGCCAATGTCATCGGGGCCCTTGAGGGTGCACACGCGCGCACGCTGCACGAGGTCATGCACAACCTGGAGACCGCCTTTGCCCACGTATGGGTGATTCCCTGCAGTCCCGATAGCCCCACCTGTGAGGACAACAACGTCATCGTGGCAACGGACGCCGCCTGGGTGCCGGAGGGCGCCTGCCGCCGGTGATGCTCCTCCACCTGCCCCGCGCCTCGTGACACGGCAGCGTGCGCGCATTTGAGGGAGGCGCCCCATCCTCGCGAGCGCAATGGGCCGCCTCCCGGGCGCCTGTCCCTGTCTGCCTACTCGACCCGATTGCTACGCGAGCATCTGGGCGAGGTCCTCCTCCGGCGTGGCAATGGGAGCCAGGTCGAACTTCTCCACCAGGGTGCCAAGCACGCCCGGACTCACGAACGCAGGCAGCGTGGGACCCAGCTTGATGTCCGTGATGCCCAGGTACAGCAGGGCCAGCAGGTCGGCCACGGCCTTCTGCTCGTACCATGAGAGCACGATCGAGAGCGGCAGCTCGTTGACGCCGCAGTCAAAGGCCTTGGCCAGGGCGAGGGCGATCTCCACGGCGCTATAGGCATCGTTGCATTGACCCACGTCGAGCAGGCGGGGGATGCCATCGATATCGCCCAGGTCGAGGTCGTTGAAGCGGTACTTGCCACAGGCGAGCGTGAGCACGACGCAGTCATCGGGAATCCGCTTCACGAGCTCGGTGTAGTAGGTACGACCGGGCTTGGCGCCGTCACAGCCCCCCACGAGGAAGAAGTGCCTGATCTTGCCTGCCCTCACGGCATCGATGACCTTGTCGGCGATGGAAAGCACCGTGCCATGCGCAAAGCCGGTGGTGACGGTGGTGCCACCATTGATGCCCGTCAGCTGTACGTCGTGGTCGTAGCCACCCAGCTCCCTGGCCTTCTCGATGACCGGCGTGAAGTCCTTGGTGCCGTCGGCTGCCTGGGGGACGTGCACCAGCTCGGGGTACGAGACGACCTCGGTGGTGAAGACGCGGTCCGCGTAGGAGGGACGGGGCGGCATGAGGCAGTTGGTGGTGAAGAGGAACGCCGCCGGAACGTTGGCAAACTCCCTCTGCTGGTTCTGCCAGGCGGTGCCGAAGTTGCCCTTGAGCTGAGGGTACCTCTTGAGCCCGGGGTAGGCGTTGGCAGGGAGCATCTCGCCATGGGTGTAGACGCTCACGCCCGTGCCCTCGGTCTGCTCGAGCAGGAGCTTGAGGTCGCGCAGGTCGTGGCCGGAGATGACGACGAAGGGACCCCTCTCGACCTTGAGCGAGACCTCCGTGGGCTCGGGGTTGCCATAGGCCCCGGTGTTGGCGGCATCGAGCAGGCCCATCACGTCGTGGGAGAGCTTGCCCACCTCGAGGGCGAGGTCGAGCAGGGCGGCACCGTCGCTCTCGGTGGCGAGCGCCGCAAGGGCCCGCACGAAGGTCTGCTGCGCCTCGTCGCTCACGCTGCCCAGCATGCGGGCGTGGTAGGCGTAGGCCGCCGCGCCCCGCAGGCCAAAGAGGACGAGCGACTTGAGTGAGCGCGTGTTCTCATCATCGGCCCACACCTGGCCAAGGAGCAGGTCCTCGACGGGGTCGATGCCCGCCCGGGCGGCGAGGCGTTCCTTCTCGGCACGGAGCTCGTCGGTGAGGGCGCGCACGGCCTCGCGCGAGAAGTTGACGTTGGTGATGCAGGTGAAGAGCCCGCGTATCACGAGCTCGTCCGCGTGGGAACTCCGCGTGCCTGCGGCAAGGCAGGTGCGCGCCAGGCCAACGAGGGCGCCCGTCAGCTCGTCCTGGTCGAGTGCCACGTCAAAGGGCTTGCCGCAGACGCCGGCGTTCCCCGTGCAGGCAACGCCCCGCGCGGTCTGCTCACACTGGTAGCAGAACATCTTCTGGTCCATGATCATGCTCCTCTCCTGGCGCGACATCCCCTTGCGCCGTATGGTCTGCCCATCATGCCAGCGCGTGGGCCTCCCATACGTCGCATTTGCAACATAATGGGAAGCCCATATGTGGGGTCGCCGCACAAAGTGCACACGCAATGTGCCACGCGTCACGTTTGCCCTGTTGGCATGTATGCACGATGGTGTAACAATGCGTTGTGTGTGCACTTTGGGAGGGGCTCTAGACTATGAGCCGCACCGGCACACGGGAGGACGAGAAATGAGTGACGAGGACGAGCAAGCCAGCAACACAAGCGAGCAGCCGCTAGGCCCAACGTTCCACAGCGGCTCCGTGGTCATGCGCGGAAAGATGATTCCAGAGGGCGCCGGGCACCAGAACATCCTGCGCTCTGGGGACGACATGGGGTGGCTCCATGAGGATCCATGGCGCGTGCTGCGCATACAGTCGGAGTTTGTGGACGGATTCGATGCGCTGGCCCAGCTGGGACCTGCCGTCTCCATCTATGGATCGGCGCGGACCCAGGCGGATGACCCAACCTATCGGGCCGCGCGCCGCTGCGCCAATCTCATTGCAGACAACGACATCGCCGTCATCACAGGCGGCGGTCCCGGCATCATGGAGGCGGCCAACCGAGGTGCCGCCGAACGCGGCGGCACCTCGGTGGGACTCGCCATCGAGCTGCCCTGCGAGGAGGCCGTCAACCGCTGGGTCAACCTGGGCATGAACTTTCGCTACTTCTTCGTGCGCAAGACCATGTTCGTCAAGTACTCGCAGGGCGCCGTGGTGTTCCCCGGTGGCTTTGGCACCATGGACGAGACGTTCGAGCTGCTCACACTCGTGCAGACGCACAGGACGGCACCCATGCCCATCGTGCTGTTCGGCAGGGACTACTGGCGGGGTCTCCTGGGGTGGATGCACGGCACCATGGCCGTGCGCGGGACCATCTCACAGGCGGACATCGAGCTCGTTCACGTGACGGACGACCCGGATGAGGCGGCACGCGTTGCCATGAGCCAGATCTCCCGCGTCAGCACAGAGGAGGCATGATGACCTACCAGGCAGCCATCTTCGATCTGGACGGTACCCTACTCGATACCCTCGAGGACCTCTGGGGCTCCGTCAACCACACGCTGCGTGCGCACGATATGCCCGAACGCAGCAGGGACGACGTGCGGGCGTTCTTGGGCAACGGCATGCGCACCCTCATGCACCTGAGCGTGCCTGCGGGAACCTCATCTGAGGTGGAGGCACGGTTGCTCGCCGAGTTCAAGGAGCACTATGCCGTCCACAGCGCCGACCACACGGCCCCCTACCCCCAGGTCGTGAAGCTCATCGAGATCCTCGCGGGCGAGGGCGTGCGCCGCGGCGTGGTCTCCAACAAGGGTGACTTTGCCGTACAGGATCTGGTGGAGCGGTACTTTCCCCGCATGTTCGACGTGGTGGTGGGCGAGCGCGCGGGCATCCGACGCAAGCCGGCACCGGATACGGTACTGGCCGTGACGAGGAAGCTCTCCGTAGGCGTGAATGACGTGATCTATGTGGGCGACTCCGAGGTCGACCTCGAGACGGCCGCCAACGTGGGATGTGCGTGTGCCGCCGTCTCGTGGGGCTTCCGCGACCGCGACTTCCTGGTTGCTCACGGGGCCACCCTCATTGCCGACACCACGGAGGAGCTGGCCGAGGCCATCCTCATGTAGCGGCACGGCAGGGGGCTGGCATACAAGCAGGCGGTGGGGCAGGGCCCCTGTGGTTCGCACGTTGCCCTTACCCCATGCTCCACCGCTGTCAACCGTAAGACGTCCGCCCGAAGCTCCGGTACGCTTGCCAGACCATTGCTCCCCTGCCCTGGGACGCGCAGGATGGAGGAGTAGAATCCTCTCAAGGCGAGGGTTCGCTCCACAAAGGCTCCTCCCCTCACATCTATCCAGGTAGTCCCTTGGGAGAAAGGACACGCTATGGGAAAGAAAGCCGCTGAGGCACTCGACATCGATTACGATGATCTGGCCGACTACCTGCACGCCCATCACTCCGTGTACATGCAGGTGGACAGCGATGTCTACTACCTCACGGATGCCAACTACGAGGCATGGCGCGCACAGGACACCAGCCTGCGCAACTCCAAGAACCACTTCGTGGACTGCAGCGACCTCGTCAACACCGTAGACGAGTTCCTTGCGTTGCCCTTCGTGAATGGCCAGACCATCAAGGACGTGTTCTCCCACGCAAGGTTCTACGAATCAATCAAGGGCGCCAAGGAGTCATAGGGCCCAATCGCAACGTAGTGGAGCAGGCGGGACGCCCCCGGACGTCCCGCCGTTCGTATGTCACACGACGGGCGTCCCCTATGCCTTGGGCACCTGGGCCTCGCGGCTCTCGGACACCTCGGTGTCCTCGTCGTCCTTGGTAAAGCCCTGCTCCAGCATGGGAATGAGCATGCGATAGGAGTTCTCCGTCGAGTTCTGGCGTGGCGAGCGCTTGGCATAGCGGTGCACCGCGCCCGTTGACTTGACAACCGACACGAGCGTGCCGGCACCAGCCACACAGCCGCCAGGACACGCCATGCCCTCCATCAGATAGCCTGGATACTTGCCCTTGACCGCAGCCCTCATCATCTTGCGACAGTCCTCGAGCCCCTCCGCGCCGACGATGTTGACCTCACGCTCGGGGTAGCGACGGTGAATGGCATTGACCACGGCGTTGGCGACGCCACCAGCGACGGCGAAGTCGCGGCCATCACGACTCGCGACGTCAAAGTCACTCTTGTTGTCATCCTCGAGGGCGAGGTAGTCGATCTCCCGCGCATCCATCATGCCGGCCATCTCCTCGAAGGTGAGCACGAAGTCCACCTCGGAGCGCACGCTCTTGCGCATGGCCTCGAGCTTCTTGGCCGAGCAGGGTCCCACGAACACGATCTTGGCATGGGGGTGCTGCGTGCGAATCATACGCGCCGTGAGGGTCATGGGCGTGAGGGCCATGGAGACGGTGTCCGCGTACTCGGGGAACTCCCGCTTGGCCATGACGGACCAGGCCGGGCAGCAGCTCGTTCCCATGAAGGGAAGCTTGTCGGGCACCTCATCCAGGAAGTCCTCGGCCTCCTGCACGGTGCAGAGATCCGCGCCGAGGGCCACCTCCTCCACGCCGGAGAAGCCCAGCTGCTTGAAGGCCTCGCGCAACTTGCCCACGTTGCCCTTGCCGCCAAACTGCCCCACGAACGACGGCGCCACGGCGGCGATGACCTCCTCGCCATGCTGGATGGACCAGATGACCTGCGCAATCTGGCTCTTGTCGGCAATGGCGCCAAACGGGCAGTTCACGAGGCACATACCACAGCTCACGCACTTCTCGTAGTCGATGTCGGCACGGCCATGCTCGTCGGAGCCGATGGCGCCCATGCCACAGGCCGCGGCACAGGGCCGCACGTGATGGTGGATGGCCTCATACGGGCAGGTGCGCTCGCACATGCCACAGTGGACGCAGGCGTCCTGGTCTATGTGGGCCCGTTTGTCCACAAACGAGATGGCCTGCTTGGGACACACCTCGCGGCAGGGGTGCGCGAGACAGCCCTGGCACATGTTGGTGACCTCGTACACGTTGTCCTGGCAGGCATTGCAGGCGAACTTGATGATGTTGATGAGCGGTGGCTCGTAGTACGACATGTTGTCGATCTGCGCGTTGTTGAAGCCGTCCGAGATGCGCTGCGGCCGATCCACGCCCTGCAGCGGCAGGCCCATGGCCAGGCGAATGCGCTCGCCGATGATGGCACGCTCCAGGAAGACGCTCTCGCGGTAGGTGGCGACGTCGCCAGGAAGGATCTTGAAGGGCAGCTCGTCGAAGGCATCGTCGATGTCGGCATTGGTCATGGACGAGTCCTCGCCCGCCTGGTAGCAGACCTTCGATACCTCGCGAAACACATCGCGACGGATTTTCGTAAGGTTGGTGTAGACCCCCCGCATGGTGCCAGGCATGGCGCATGTCCTCTCACTTGCACGGGCCAACAGGCACCGCGTCATTTCCCCTCCCCTCATTATGGGCCAACTCCGCGGGCATGGCGAGGGAGGAAATGGGGGAGGCACCAGGCACGGGGGGCAAGACGGCCGCACCCGCATCCCGTGCCCCGTCAGAACGCCGCGTAGACGAACTGCACCGGGCCGTTGAGCCCCGAGAACAGCAGGAACCATGCGATCATCAGCACGAGGGCCACAGTGAGCACGCCAGCGGCCACAGCCAGCTGCAGGGGGTGGCGTTCCGACCACGCCAGCGCCAGCTCCCTGCCACCGGACAGGGGATGCCGCTTTCGGAGGAGCCGCAGCGGCGCGGCGATCCCGCTCACGAGGACGCCCCCTCGCCTGCGGGCTGCGTCGCGTCGGGCGAGGAGAGCCCCGCCGGCACGCCCCGGTCACCGCCGCCCAGGAAGGCGTCGTCCCGGCCCTTCATGAAGTCATAGAAGGCCTCCTCGATGCGTACCCAGCCCACCCAACCGGGATGCACGGTGTCACAGAGGAAGTACGGCTCATACTCGCAGCTGGAGAAGTCCGCGTACGAGACGCCCGCATCGTTGCAGACCTCGCGTATACGCTGGTAGTAGTACTGGCGCACATCCTTGCCCACACCCGCATGGTCATACCACGTTCCGTGCAGCGGCACGATGCACACGAGCGGATCGAGCCCGCTCTCATGGCACACCTGCAGGAAGCAGGCAAGATCGTCGTATTCGCCGCTCGCCTCGTCAAACGTCTGGTGCCATTCGGCATCATAGTTGGCGTTGCGACGCCAGAACGAGTCATTGATGCCATACGCATTGGTCGTGGACATCTGCGCACCCTCTGACCTTCCCTTGGCAAGGAGCGTCGGCCAGTCAGGCTCGCCGTTGTCCCTTCCCGCCAGTTGGTCAGCATTCTTGCCTGTGCCCAGGCCGATGACGTTCGCGAGCTTGCCGCGCAAGGAGAGCTGGTCGGCCTGATAGTAGAGGAGGCCATTGAGCGCATCGGCGGGCGTGTCCCTGTTGGCGGCAGCCACCTGTCCTGCATCCACGCCCAGCTCGAGCACGCGCTGCCGCACGTAGTCCTTCGTTCCGTCAGAGATGGTGGGATTGTCACAGAACTCCTGGTAGAGCGAATAGCTGAACTTAGAGGGGAACTTGCCCTCCTGTCCCGACCCACGGAAGAACCACTGGGGAGAGACGATGATCATGACCTTCTTGTCCTGCACCTTGTTGGCATAGGCACCGGCGGCGATGGCCTGCCACAGGCTCTGGTCGAACGCCTCGCCCACATAGGTCATGCCCATGTCTGCACAACCCTCCCCGAACACCGCCTGCGGGCAGGTGGGCACGGTGTCCTTGGAGATGTAGAGCTCCGAGGAGCCGAAGACGAGGTGGCTGCCGGGGGCCATGTTGCTCGTGACGAACGAGCTGCTCTCGGACTTGCCACTGGCATAGACATAGTCATAGAAGCGCCAGCTCGGAGCGGGACCCATGGCGGGCAGCGCCGCGATCATCACGACAAGCGCCACGGCGGCAACGACAAGTCCTCCGCACACGCCCACAAGCAGGTGCTTGCCAGGGCCCATGTCGCCCAGCCGCATGCGCAGACGCCCTCGCATGCTACAACCTGCTTGCTACCTGGGCGATGATCTTGTTGACTGTGTTCATCTCCTCGCGTGGGAGCTCCGTGGGAGCGATGGAGACGCCAAACTCGTCCTCGATGCCCACAAGCAGCTCCACGGCAGCCATGGAGTCGAGCATGCCACTCTCAAAGAGGTCGTCGTCACGATGGTCGCGCACGGCAGCGTCTTCGCAGACCTCCTCCATGAGGTCGAGCATACGAGCCTCAAGCTCACCTGCGGAAATCCTCTCAACCATTGAGTGCCCCTCCCACCAGAAACGAAACCTGTCCCGAGAACAGCGCAAAGCCCATGAACACCAGCTGCATGGTCACGAACCATGACAGCATGGTAAGCCAGACGGCGTCCCGATGCGCCTTGAAGAACGCACTCCTATGATAGGCCTCGGTGACGGCCATGAGCACGCCATGGTAGAGGCCGTAGCCGATGTAGTCGATCGTGACGCCATGCCAGAACCCCATGAGCAGCATGTTGACGATGAGTCCCACCTGCGCCGTACGCAGGCGCCCCTTCGTGCCCTTGAACACACGATGCCTCATGAGCACGCGCGTGATACGCATGAACACGAAGTCGCGCAGCCAGGTGGAGAGCGTGATGTGCCAGCGGTTCCAGAAGTCCATGGGGTCGCTCGCGAGGAAGGGCGCACGGAAGTTGCGTGGCACGCGTATGCCCAGGCAGTAGCCCACACCCATGGCCATCATGGTGTAGCCTGCAAAGTCGAAGAAGAGGTAGAGGCCGTACTGGTAGCAGATGACGACCTGCTGCCAGAGCTCCTGCCATACAGGGCCCGTCCCCCAGGGCACGAGTGCATAGCCGCGGTGCACATAGGCGGCGATCACCATCTTGTAGGCGATGCCACCCAGGACGAGCAGGATGCCGCGAGCCAGCATGCCCGCATACTCGTCGCGTGGGATGCGTCGGTGGGCATCGGCCACGAAGCGACGGCTGCGGTCGATGGGGCCGGAATCAAGCTCGAAGAAGTTGAGCAGGAAGTAGAGCTGGTCGGCAAGGGAGAGGCCATCCGACGTGACAAGGCCGTCGTGCGTCTCCATGAGAATCTGGATCGACTTGAACGTGGCATAGCTGATGCCCACGAAGCCCATGAGTCCGGCGGGCGTAAGGGACACCGTGAGCTTGTAGGTCACGAGCGGGGCGCAGGCGAGTGCCACGGACGCATAGAAGCGCGGCTGCGACTGCGGACGCGCCATGAGCCAGCGCGTCATGCCAAGAGAGAGCACGAGAAAGACGGCCAACGCCACTGCCTGGTCGGGATGGCCCCACAGCAGCAGGACGAGCAGCACAAGGGAGGAAGCCATGCCCCAAGGGGCGAGCGGACGCCCCGTGAGGCCCAACACCGCCGCGACGAGCACGACGACGACCAGGATGGCGAAGAAGCTAGGTACACCAAAGAGAACCATGGCTACCCCTTGCGTGCCGCAAGGGCCGCGCGATCCACCTTGCCGTTGGCAGTGAGCGGCAGCTGGTCGAGCACACGAACGGTACGGGGAACCATATAACCTGGCAGGTGCTGGCCCAGGTACCGCTTGACGGCGCGCGCGAAGTCGGTGATGGCTGTGGGGGCAGCCTCCTTCCCCCTCGGGCACGGATGTCCCTGGTCCAGCACCACGTAGGCGCGCAGACCATACACGCGTCCCGAACGGCGCGTGGGAACGACCACGGCCTGGCTCACACCCTCCATCTGCTCGAGGCACCCCTCAATCTCCCCCAGCTCGATGCGGAAGCCATTGAGCTTCACGAGCGAGTCCATGCGCCCCTCGCAGAAGAGCGTGCCATTCTCATCCAGGTGTCCCACATCACCCGTGTGGTAGCCGCGTACGGGCGTGCCGTCCCCGCACCTGGCATCGAAGAACGCCTCCGCCGTCTTTTCGGGGTTGCCATAGTAGCCCTTGGCCACGGTGTCGCCAATGATCACGATCTCGCCGGTCGCGCCGGGCGCAAGCGGCGCGCCGGTCGCCTGGTCGAGGATGCGCAGCTCCGTGCCTTCGCGCGCATGACCCACGGGAAGGGATTCCGCACCCATGAGCGCCACATCATCGATCTCCGCATAGGTGACGGCCACGGTGGATTCCGTGGGGCCGTAGGTGTTGGCAACAATGGCGTGCGGAAAGCGCTGGCGCAGCTTGGCCGCCGTCGCATGGCGGAGCTCCTCCCCACAGAAGAGGAAGAGCCTGAGCTTGGGCAGAAGGTGTTCGTCAAAGGTCCTGTCCACCAGACAGAAGTCCGCGAACGAGGGCGTGGACACCCACACCTCCACGTCCGAGGCGGCAAGGTCCGCAAAGAGGGCACGGTAGTCGCCGGACATGTGGTCGGAGACGGCATGCAGGCAGCCACCCGTGGAAAGGGCCCCGACCAGCTCGTACTCCGAGAGGTCAAAGGAGTAGTGCGCCTGGTCCAGAAAGACACGGTGGCCATCGCGCACCACCGGAAACGTGCGCAGCCAGTGCATGAAGTGCTGGACATTGGCAGCAGAGACCTCGATGCCCTTGGGGCGGCCCGTCGAGCCAGAGGTAAAGATGATGTAGTTGGTATCCTCGCCACGCACCCACCTGCCCTCGGGCGGGACGGGAGCCTCCCAGGGGGCATGGGCCGCCGCACGGGCATCGATCAAGGTGCTCCCAGAGAGCTCGGCGGAGAGTTTGGAGGGAACATCGACGCATGCGAGGAGCGTGGGCCGCTCGATCTGCGAGGCGATGTCGTGCACGCGCATCGTGGGCAGCTCGCAGTCGACGGGCACGAAGGCATGGCCCGAGAGCAGGCAGCCCAGGAAGCTGGCCACCGCGAGGGCGGACTTGTCGCAGTACACGATCACGGGCGCACGGCCACCCGTACGCTCCCGGAGTGCACGGGCAACCTTGCAGGCGTCTGCCCACAGCTGGCCATACGTCACCTCTGGGCGACACGCGGCACGATAGGCCGTCGCATTCGGGGTGGCCTCTGCCGTGGCCCTGACTCGTGCGAGCAGCTCGTTCGCATGCGTTGCTGGGTCTGCCGACAAGGCCTCTTCTTCCGCTAACCCCGTATCTCGTAGCTGCGCCATGAATCCCCCCACTAAACCCGTGCGCGCGTAAGGATAGCCCACTGGGCAGGGACCCATTGGGGTAGGGCCGCCCGACCCTGTGCAAAACGACACAACGTGCTCACCCCACATCACCCCTAGACAGCAGCTCGGCGGACGTCGAAGGTGTCCCTCTGTCGGAAGCCCGGCACGAAGGAGCCCGCAGGCGTCCATGCCCCCTGCGAACTCGAACCAAGCCCCCAAGGAAGCCCTTGAGGATGATAACATGGCGCAGAAGGTAGATCCCAGTAGACGATGCGCTCATTCGTCCATGCCCGGCCTTCTTCGCAGACGCTTGACACTCGCACGCGCATGCTTCCCCTCCAGGCGGCGGCGTACCGACGCGCGTGTGGGCTTGGTCGTGCGGCGCACCGTAGGCGGCCGCGCGCGGCGCTTGAGCTCCGCGTGGATCTTGCGCAGGCACGACTGGCGGTTCTGCAGCTGGGAGCGCTGCTCGCGGCTCACCACCACGATGCCCGTAGGCACGTGCCGCATGCGCACGGCGGAGTCTGCCGTATTGACGCCCTGACCGCCGGGGCCGGAGGCGTGGAAGGTCTCCACGGAGCACTGGGCAGCCAGCGCGCGCCCGTCAAGCCGGGCAAGGCGGGCATAGTCGCGATGGGTCAGACGTTGGTGGGACTCCCCCATGGTGCGTTCCTCCTCCCAAGCCCCCATGGCCGGCGCTCCCGGTACTGGGGTACTGGTTTACAGTATCTCACCCACAGGCGACGAAAAAGGTGCTGTAATAGAGATGGCAATGGTGTCCTTGCACAGCGCAGGACCCAAGGAGTCAGTCCTCGACGAAAGGAGCCACAATGGCTGAGAATGACGGACGTATGCACCTGGTGATCGTGCGCCATGGCGAGAGCGAGTGGAACCTCAAGAACCTCTTCACCGGTTGGACCGACGTCGACCTCACCGACACGGGCCGCAAGGAAGCCACAGCTGGCGGCAAGGCGCTGCGCGAGGCTGGCTTTGACTTCGACGTGTGCTACACCTCCCTGCTCAAGCGCGCCATTCACACGCTGAACATCGTGCTCGACGAGCTCGACCGCGCATGGCTCCCCGTCCACAAGACCTGGCGCCTCAACGAGCGTCACTATGGTGCCCTCCAGGGCCTCAACAAGGCCGATGCCGCCGCCGAGCATGGTGAGGACCAGGTGCTCATCTGGCGCCGCTCCTTCGACGTCCGCCCGCCCGCGCTCACGCCCGGCGACGAGCGCGATCCGCACGTCCAGGCCATGTTCCGCGATGTGCCGCAGGAGGACCTCCCCTACTGCGAGTGCCTCGACGACACCATCAAGCGCGCCTGGCCGTACTTCGAGCAGGAGATCAAGCCCCAGCTCGAGGCGGGCAAGCGGGTACTCATCGCCGCACACGGCAACAGCCTGCGCGCCCTCTACATGCAGTTCGAGCACCTCACGCCCGACGAGATCCTGAAGGTCAACATCCCCACCGGCGTCCCCCTGTCCTACACCTTCGACAAGGGCTGGAACGTCGTCGACAAGCACTACATCGGCGATCCTGAGACCATCGCCAAGAAGATCGAGGCCGTCGCCAACCAGGGCAAGGCCAAAAAGTAGACAACCATACAGAGGCCGAGCCGGAGGGGCGTCGCTGGTGCGGCGCCCCTCTCTTTTGGCTCGGGTGATTGCCACGCACTGCCCCTCTTCTCCCCTGTGGACGCCCTTCCCACCCGTGTGGGTGTCTTTTGCCGCGTGTGGGTGCTTTTCTCCCGGATGAGCCTCCGGCGACCTGCCGTTTTGTGGGCCGTCTACGGGAGAATCGCACCCACACGGATCGATTGACACCCACACGCAGCGAATCGCACCCACACGGACCAGGTCGCATCCGTTCGCAAAAAGACATAAGCATCTGTGTATCTTAGCGGTAGGATAAAAGAGAAGGCCCACCCACCGCATCACGTAATGGGAGCGGCACAGTGGCCCCGAGCCACACCGAGTCCAGGGCCTCCGTCGCCCGTCTAGCCGCCGTCGCCCGTCTAGCTCCGGAGCCGCAGAAAGGCGAAGGGATGGCCGGGACGTATGTAGTCGAGCAGGAAGCGCTCGCTCGGGGGCACCCATCCCACGAGGTTGCGCGTGCCGTCGTCGGGCATGTCGCGCAGAGCCACCTCAAGCTCCCCGCGGTAGTGCGCAAGGTTGTCGTTCACCACGAGCACATCCCCCCGGTGGAACAGGCCGTCCGACACCGCACGCGCAGGCAGGGGATGGTCGCGGTAGCGCTCCCGCTGGCGTGAGGAGCGAAGCAAGTAGGCCGATGCGTCCGTGCGGGTCTCGTGCCTATACCCCCAGATGACCTCCCTCTCGTCGGCAGTCGCGTCGGGCGCGACGTCCACCCGCAGGGTCACCTGGGTGCGGTCGACCCCTGCCATCGCAGCGAGCTCGCCTTCCGATGCGTAGCAGTTGCCTACGAGCACATCGTCCACCAAGCCAGTCGCCAGCAGATGCCGAAGCTGCAGGTCTATGGGACGCTCGCGGTCATCCTCCAGGGTCGGCAGCCCACAGGACACCTCCCAGGGGCCGAAGGCGTCAGGCTCCCCACTCGAGACGAATGCCGAGATACGCAGGCCCATGTTCCTCCAACGTCGCGAGAGCTCTCCGAAGCGCTCCTCCGAGAGGCCCGTGTAGCGCTCTGGGAAGAAGTTGTGGCACACGTCCATGTTGAGCGGATCCGCGCCACGTGCGATCAGGTTGTCCAGGGCGAGCATGGAGCTCGCGTTGAACTGGATGGAGATGCCGTAGGGGTTGCGCGTGGCCGCTATGTCCCCCTCGGGGCCCAGCGACCAGTCGAGCCGCAGCGTGTCAATGCCCATCTCATGGAAGACGGACAGGTCATCGGGCGTCGCACCGAGCTGAGCGAGCACGCTGGGATTGGTGTCGACGGCCACCCGAAAGCCATGCCCATGGGCCTGGCGCATGAACGCCGTGAAGGTCTCAACCGTCTCCTGGGGGGACTCGGCGACCCCCAGGAGGTTCGTGAAGAGCCGGTCGAAGCCCTGCCGCTCCGCCACGGCAAGGTAGGACTCGTCCCGCTCCGGGATCGACTTGTCGGGATACACGGAGATGCCCAAGTGGTGCATGAGCCCTCTCCCTCCTCTGCATGAGGCGGGTGCGGGCGGGGCCTCTCATCCTCGCTCGTGCCCGCCAACGGGTTGCCTACAGGTCCTTGAGGTCGGCGGCATCGAGGTCGATCGAGTCGATATCGATGTCAGAGGCCTCGCGCGAGGCGTGTGCCTCCACCGGCGAGCCACCCACACCCTGCGCAGGCGGGGACGCCACCTTGGCGGCCTCGGCCTCCTCCTTCAGGTACATCCTGTCCAGCGCACCGATGAAGGGCAGGTAGATGAGCACCCCCACGGCCACCATCAGCGCCTGCCAGAGGGCCCCCTGCCACCCGCTGCAGAGGAAGCCCGAGACGATGGGCGGCACCGTCCAGGGCAGCAGCGTCCCGTTGCAGATGGGGACGAGGCCCGCGGCCATCACGGCGTAGGTCGCGAAGATGTTGACCATCGGCACCAGCAGGAACGGAATGGCCATGACGGGATTCATGACGATGGGCAGGCCGAAGATGACTGGTTCGTTGATCTCGAAGATGCCCGGCAGGAGCGACATCTTCGCGAGGGAGTGGATGCGCTTGGAGCGGCATATGATGAGGGCGGCGATCAGCAGAGACAGCGTCGAGCCAGCACCGCCATAGGTGGCGAAGAGCTGCTCGAACTGCTGGTTGATCACGTTGGGAAGCGCCATCCCGGCCTGGAGGGCCGACGCGTTCTCGAGCGAGAGCGGGATCAGCACGGGGTTGTAGACGGCATCGGTGATGTTGGTCCCATGGATGCCGAAGAACCACAGGAAGTGGGCGAACAGGTACACGAGCGCCTGCGACCAGACGGTGCCTCCCACGTGCTGCAGGGGCAGCTGCAGGATCGCATAGACGAAGGTGAACGCGTCCCCCCAGGGTGTGAGGACGAACACCACGCGCACGACCCACACGACGGCAAAGGTGACGGCCATGGGTATCAGCGCGGAGAACGAGCGTGCCACGACGGGTGGCACGCCCGCAGGCATCTTGATGGTCCAGTCCTTCCGGACGCACCAGGCGTACAGCGCGACCGAGAGGAAGCCCGCTATGATGCCGATGAAGACGCCCTTGGCGCCCAGCCATTCGAGATTGAGGCTCGCCACCTCGAAGGTCTCGTCCCCGCCCTCGGGAGTGAAGCTGGTGATCTGCGGCATCAGGATGAGCCAGCTCGCCAGGGAGACGATGCCAGCGGACGGGCGGTCCTTGAGGCCGAGATAGCCCGCGAAGTTGAGGCCGATGTTATAGGTGATGAAGATGGACATCAACGAGACGGTCGCATTCGCAGGGATGGCGATGAGCGTCTTGAGCGTGTAGTCTCCGACAGTCGTTGCGGCCAGGAAGTCCGTCCAAGCCGTGATGGGGAAGCTCGCCACCAGGGTGAACATGGAGCCGATGATCAGAAGCGGCATGATCATCGAGAACGAGTCCCTGAGGGTCAGCAGGTACCTGTTCTTGCCGACAGACTCCGCAAGGGGCATGAGCCAGCTTTCCATTCGCCCCAAGAGGCCTCCCGTCCCGTCAGCGGAAGTCGTGCGCGTGTGCGAACTCATGTGAACTCCCTCCTATGCCCTTCCTTCTTGCTTTTCATGCTTGAGCAGGTAGATCGCTTGCCTAAGGACACGATCCCCATTGAGGCTCCCGTAGTCGTCCTGATCGATCACGGCACAGGGGATGTCGGGGTGACGCTCGTGGATGGAGTCGTACATGAACCGCGCCTGAGGCCCTATCAGCATGACGTCGGGGTGATCGCTTGCACAGATGTCATCCACCTGCTTGACCGAGAACGCGTCGACCCTGACGGGGATCTCGTGCTCGTCGGCAACCGCCTGCATCCTCTGGGCCAGCATGCTCGTGGACATGCCCGCGCTACAGAACAGATAGACCTTCCTCATCGTCTCCCCTTTCCTTGCGTCTGTCCGCCGACCAGCTGGCGGCACAGCTCCACCATCTGGGTCGCCAGGTCATGGACCGTCATGGCATTCATGAGGTGGTCCTGCGCATGGGCCATCAGGAGTGTCATCTCTGTCGCTCCGGGCTCGCGCGCCTCGGCGGAGAGCTGGTCGGTCTGGATGTCGTGGGCCACGGCAAGCTCCCGTGCGCCATGGGCAAGCAAGGCGTCGGCCGCCTCGAAGTCCCCCGCCCGTGCCTTGGAGATCGCCTGGAGCGCATCGCTGCGCGCATTGCCCCCATGCACGATCAGCCCCATTGCCACCGACTCGTCATCCTGCATGGCCACTCTCCTCTCCTCGTGCGCGAGACCCCTCGTTCGGCCCTCGCCGTCGTCCTTACTCGATATGCTCTGCGAACAGCCGCACCAAGGTCCCGTAGTCCCGATGACGCAGCAGCTCGTTCATCGCCTGGCGGTCCGAGATGAGACGGACGAGGGCCCTGCGGGCGCCATCGTCCCCCGGGCCCGGCGGCGTCGAAGCCGGAGAGACCAGAAAGATGGCGCGCACCTCCTCCCCACTCCAGTCGATCGGCTCATCGGGCAGCCCGACGCAGACAACCGTGCGGCTACCTATGGGCGTGATGGGATGGGGGAAGGCGACGCCGCTGCCAAAGGTGGTGCGCGCGACCTCCTCACGCCTCTCGACGAGGGAATCGAAACGCTCATCCAGTCCCTCGTGATGCCGCAGGTGGGCACAGAGCGCATCGAGTGCCCCACGTTTGTCGTGCACCCCCAGGTGAGGGAGGAAGAGCCCTCCGTCCAGTATCGATGGTGCACAGATGTCTGGCGCATCCCTGCCTCCACCTGCGGACTCCAGGTCGGCGCGCACCCGCGCGACGACGTCCTGCGTGAGCGACACCCCTACGTGGCATACGGGGACGGGAAGCCTACGGCCAAGGGGCACCGTCGTGAAGACGTAGTCGACGTCCGACAGATCGATATCGCCGAGCTGCATCAGGTCACAGCTCGTGACCTCGCCCAGGTAGGGGGAGAAGGCCGAGCGGCATTGCTGCTCCAGGAGGCTCGCGCCCGTCGCACCGGAGGCCGAGACAAGCAGGACGTTCTTTCGGGGCCGACCAGCCTTTCGTCGCTCGAGGGCCAGGGCGAACGCGAGGGCGAGATAGCCCACCTCCTCATCCGTGAGGGCATGGGACACCTGCTCCCCCAGCACCGAGGAGGCATCCAAGGCCATCAGGTAGGCAAGCGGGAAGCGGTCCTTGATGTCGATGATCAGGGGATTCGTGGCAGACATGTGGTGTCGCAGGCGCACGATGAGCGGCGCCACATGGCGGGCAAGGTTCATCCTCAGCTCGATGTCCTGGCGCAGGTCGATCGCATAGTTGTGCCACACCACCTCGAGCATGCGGGCCACCATCCGCCAGACCTCGTCGGAGACGACGAGCGCGCCGGCTGGCTCATCCTGGGTGGCATGCTCGCAAACGGTCTCCTTGGATGCGAGGTGTATGGTCAGGTAGGCTACCTCGTCCTCACCGAGCCTCACGCCATAGCGCTCCCCTACCGCCGCAGCTATATGACCTGCACAGGCGTACTCCTTCATGGCAGAGCTTCGCTCAGGGAAGCTCAGCATGGGCGGGATGGCATGGCCCGCGCGCACCCGCAGGACCGCGATGCCCACATGGACGGCCAGGGCGCGCAGGGAGAGGGCACTCGCCACGATACCCTCGCGGGCAAGCTCCGTGGAGACGAGCTTGGCCAAGGCATCCGTGGTAAAGGATGGTGGAGTGCCGTCAGAGGGGGCGGGTGGCACAGGGGTCTCCATGGCCCGGCAGACCCTGCGCAGCGGATCATCGTCCAGCATGCCCTCAGGGGTCCCCTTTTCCGCCAGGGCGGCCAGGCAGAGGCGCCGGTCGAACTCACCACCCACGGCGCGGACGGTCCCATGCGAGCGGTCCAGGGCGAGACGGCAAGAGCGCAGGATGGACTCCACGACATGCAGGTCGGCCGATAGGGTCCTCACGGAGACGCACGTCGCCTGCGCAAGTTCCGCGATGGCGACCCAGTCGTCACCAGCCACGAGACGCAGGGCGATCAGACGCTGGCGATCGCGCGGCGAGCTGGGGCATGCCCCCTCCTGCCGGGACTGATACTGGGAGATGAGGTCGAAAAAGGCAGCCTGGTCATACACCTGCACGCGGTACCCCTGATGGTGTGGGGAGGATATGCGCGCCACGGGAGAGAAGAGCTCGTTGGCACGCCGCACATACGATCGAACGGTGCGCGTGCTCACACCCAAGGCCTGCGCGAGGGCATGCGCCGTCGCCCCATCGTGGCCGAGAAGGTACGCCATCGTTTTCCACGCGCCATCTCCCATGGAATGTCCTCCCTCCTGCATTCTAGGAGGGAGGACCTTGGGGAGCCATCCAGCAAACTGCCAAAGGAAGCGGAAGACGGCTTCCGAGGACCCGTCCGTCCGGCAAACCGCTCCTCAAACGAGCACCCAACCCCCGGTATGAGCCTGACCGTACAAGACCCGGCAAGGCCAGGCAGCAAAGGTGCCATCGGCTCAGGGGAGGCGGTTGCGCACAGGGCCTGCTGGCAGCACGTGGAGAGGATCCGCCTGCGGTAGCTGGGGATGGGCCTCGTGCGACTCGTCCCGCGCCCTCCTCTATCGTGTGGATGCATGTGGGTGCGATTCGCTGCGTGTGGGTGTCTTTTGCCGCGTGTGGGTGTCTTTCTCCCGGGCGAGCTTCCTGCGACCTGCTGTTTTGTGGGCTGCATCCGGGAGAATCGCACCCACATAGATCGATCGACACCCACACGCAGCGATTGGCACCCACACGGACCAGGTGCGTCCGTTCGCAAAAAGACATAAGCATCTGTGTACTTCAGTTGTAAGATAGGGAGCAGGCCCACCCACCGCATCACGCGATGGGAGCCGCATCGCTGGGAATGCTTCTGTACCGCTCTCTCCGTGTGTGCCCGTCAGAGAATGCATGAGGTGCCCCATGTGCACGACCACGTCCAACTCCGACACTGCCGAGTCATATGCAAGTGCGCTCGAGTCGCAGCTTGAGATCAGTGACCTCGCCGGGGTCGATGATGACAACACCCTGGCCGAGAGCGGTGTGTACGCCACCGCCTGGGACCTCATAGATGCCATGAGGTCGCTCGTCGAGGCGGCGAACGCGGATGCCGAGGCGATTCGCTCGGCTGCCGCCACCTTCGACTCGTGGGACGAGAGCCAGGCGGGCTCGTACTAGCCAATCGCATGGTTGGGGATGCAGGGGAGGCCTGTATGATTCAGATACGACCAGCAGCCGTTCAGAAGCAGATCAACGACAAGACAAGCAGCATGAAGTCCCTCAGCGAAGAGTGCGAGCGCCTGCAGGAAGCCGCGCGCAACTTTGTCAAGGACGCATCGCTCCAGGGCTCGGGCTGGGGAGCGGCCAAGGAGCGCGTAGGCGCCTACGACAAGCTGTTTTCTGCAATCATCTATGCCTACGGGCTCATCAGCATGGGGGACAGCACGGTATTCAATGCGCTCAACTCTCGGTTCGGCAGCCTCGAGGCAGCCAACGAGGAGGAGTGGCTGCAGATGCAGAGTGAGGCCCAAGCGCTCTATGACGCCGCAGAGGAAGACTTCAACGACGCATACGACCCGAATAACGCATCCGCCGATAATGCCGCCAAGCTCCAGGATGCCAGCGAGCGCATGGGCACAAACCTGGAGAAGCTGGACAAGGCCGGTGCCATGCTCTCGAAGATCTACTCGTACTGCGAGGAGACCAACCACGTCTACGAGGGGGACGAGCTCTCTGGCTACAGGGACGCCATCGCCCACGGGGTCTCCGCGCTGACGGGAAGCACCTTTGACCCCACCACAAGCTCCTGGCACGACTGGGATGATGGGTGGACGGACGAGCTTAATCATGTCGCCGAGAACACCCAGCCGAGCGAACCCATGAACGCGGATGGCACCGTCAACACCCAGTCGGTGCAGCGCGACATGTGCATCATGCGCTCCTTCCCTGAGGACTCCCAGCAGTACCGGGACGCAAAGAAGATGCTCGAGGCCGCGCTCGAGGAGATCATGGCGATGGAACCGGACGCGCGGAAGGCCGCCCTTGCCGCGCTCGCGCAGTCTGGACTCGTGACCAGCTCGAGGGACGAGGACGGTTACCTTACGCCCCAGTGCAGCGATGAGTTGGGAGAGATTCTGGATGGCACGGGGGTGAGCTGGAACGCTCTGTTGTCGGCTGCGGGATACGATGAGAACGACGAGGGAAGCGATGCGTCTAACGCGTTCACCGCAGCAGGCACATATGTAGGAGGGGAGCAGGGGGTATTGGAATACCTTGCGGATAAGGCACCTGAGCTATGCTCTGAGAAACTTGGAGCAGCATTTGGTACTGCAGGACATGCGATAGCGGCTGTCTTTGTCGCGGGTGACACCTTTCTCGCCGCTACAGACGAGTATGAGGATGACTTCTGGCTGGATGAGCGCTCGCGTAGGATAGAGGCCACAACAGAGGGCCTCGAGAGGGTTGGGGTCGATGGGACGAGTGTCGGTCTTGCAATTGGACTTGGAATTGCTGGAACTTGTCTCGCACCGGGGATAGGAACCCTTATCGGTGCCAGTGCTGGCCTCATTTATGGTACTGCAATGTCGCTCGGAGGGAGCAACGCTGTACATAAAGTAACAAGCAGTCCTGTGAGGGATTGGGTGACGGGTAAATATGATCAGCCAAAAGGGCGGCATGCACATGCATACCCTCATTAGATCCCAATTTGCTTTCGATAGCAGCTTCCAACAATTCTATACGAGATTTAGTATCTCAAAGAAGGTCATGATCGTTCTGGGGACATGCCTTTCATGCGGGGTTCTTTTGATCGTCTATGAACTCTTTCATCTGTCTGAGGAAGCGATATCGTTCTCATGCCTTTTCCCCCTTTCAATTTTATTCACGTTATATTTTGCTTTCGAGTTGCTAATGGTGCTTCTCCCCTGGCTGAGCCTAAGATCGCGCCAGCAAATATGGATGCGTTTGTCAGGAGACGAGCTCTATTTGGGTGACCCATTTGTGAAAGTGACCATAGAGAGCAATCATGCAACGGTTGTGGTAGACCATTTTCGAGATGCTACAAATTTGCAAACGTCTCGTGTGATAGATAAAAAGCGTATCAAGGCAATGAAATACTATTTTCAAGATTATCCCCCCTTGGCAAACACGTACCCATTGGAAGAGATGACGGAAGCCGTCTGGGGAAAGGACATGGCTCTCATTCTTATGGGTGGCTGGTCAATGTGCCCCATTACCTGGGGTCGTGGTGGCTATGCCCGAAGGATCCGCGTGACCCCCGCGGTACCCATTGGACTTGCGCAGATGGAGGAGGCGGACAGGAAGCGCCTGCGGCGCACGCTCGAGAAGCGTGGCATCCCGATCCGCGAGGTCCACGACGAGGGATGGGCGCGCAGGGCGCTGCGGGCACTCAGCTCGAAGCTGGGGAGGGGGACCTAGATGCGCGGCGAGCCCATCACGGCCGGCTTCGCCCTCGACGAGGGCTTCCGGCGGTTCTACGCCAGGTTCACCATCTCCAAGCTCCCCATGGGGGTGTCCGCGCTGCTCTCCGTGCCATGGGTGACCCTCAAGCTCGCAGAGCCCGTGCTGGTCGCAGAGGACCCGCTCGTCTCCTTTTGGGTGATTCTGCTCATACCCGCAGAGATTATTCTGTTGTTTGAGCTGCTGGCAAGCTTTTGCACCTGGCTTGGTGCCGTACGCCTTCAGAGGCTTTGGCTCCACCTCCTCGACGGGGAGTGGCACGGGAGTAATCCCATACTTGATGTGTCGGTCAGCGATGACAACGTCGACGTCTCTCTCGTCAAGTATGGGCCACCAATCGGCAAGAGGCCCCGAAAATCAATCATCTCCTGGGCCCTTGTCTCATACCGGAAATTCACGCCAGTCGACGGTCGTCACGAGCTTGTCGAGGTCACGGGTTCCATCTGAGGAGAAACACGCGCGCTACTACTCCTGGGTGGGCGATCAGGGTTGTTCGCAACAACTGACCGAACGTGGCTACGCGCCCGCATCACCCCCGCGGTGCCCGTCCCGCTCGCGCGGATGACGGAAGAGGAGAGGGCCCGCCTGCGCAGGGGCCTCGACAGGCGCGGCATCCCGATCCGCGAGGTCCACGACGAGGGGTGGGCCCGGAGGGCGCTGCGAGCACTCAAGGTGCGCAGAAGAGAAAGGTCGCGCTAATGGACAAGTCTGGCGGTTTGCAGGGCCCCTCTCTTTCCCGTCGGTTCATGAGCATCCCGTCAACCAAAATCGGCGTCGACGGTGAAAATCGAGAATGGAGCACGGGGGGGTTGGAGCCACAATGTTACAGAGAGACAGACACGCGCTATCGCAGCGGAAGTGGCACCTCTGGCTTGCGGGACTGGCCGGCATGCCCTATATCGCACAAAACATTTCAGCTCCCGCTATTCCTGGCCAGTGCAATGTCTTCGCCCTTTGCATCGTGGCTGCATGTGTTGTGCTATGGGACAGATGCGAGGCCCATTCAACAGCCAAAGGAACCGCACGACTAAAGAGGGCAAGACGTATCGTTGTTCTTTTGGGCTTCTACGTCATGTTCGTCCTCGCAGCAGCGGAGACGATTGCAATCGTTCGCGGAAGAGGGCCGTTGGAATCGACCTTTGCCATCAAGGCGAATTCTTCGCTCTCACTCGTTGAGTTCTCGTGCTTCATCCTCGCTACTGTTGGGTGGGCACTTTCCTCCCCTGCGAAGGACAGCGGAGCGCCAAGCTCGTCCAGACCACTGCTGTTCTGCATAGGCATTGGGTGGCCAGCGGCATCTGTCCTGCTTTCGAAAGTGATGGGTGTCTTCTCAGCTCTAGAGTCGCTTATCCTGTGCGGCACATTTGGCATGGTTGCGGCTCTTACCTCGCAGTGGGCAGCGTCAGACTGGCGGCCCTCCCCCCCTCAGGCCATGCTTCTCCTCTGTGGCCAACTGACGTTTCTTGCGCTCAAGTCATTTGTCCTAGGTGATGTCTACTACTGTTTTTGCAGCTATATACCCTCTGCTGAATGGCTTCTCCCGCTCTCCTTGCTCGTTCTGGCTGCTCTGCCCTATCTTGCATTCCGCGCCAGACGGAAAGGGGAGCTGGAGATGGGCAGCGCAACTACGGATGATTTCGACAAGGCCAGGGCAACCCTTCGCACCATCGATAACGATGGTGCCCTGACGAATCGGGAGTTCGAGGTTCTCGCACACACGCTGACAGACGAACCCGCGCGGATGATTGCCGGACGCCTGGGTATCGCTACATCAACCGTCGCGACATTCCGTAAGCGTGGCTATGAAAAGCTTGGCGTGGATGGGAAACGGGAATTCCAATCGCTCGCGGGCGCACAGGGGGAAAGACACCCGTCTCCAGCCGAGAAAACCGATGAGGCGTCGAGGGAGGACTTCCCTACCAGCACTCTTCGAAGGATCATATGGGTTCTCGCTCTCCTGTCGGTCATTCTTCTAAGGCCCCCCGTCGATCTTGAAATCTGGGGAACGACGGTCATCGACATGCCTCGTTATCTAGCATGGATGGCAGGACTCGTCTTGGTCGTGATATCCGTCGTGAGACTTGCCTCAGGATGCACCCTCGGCACCAGACCCCCAAGAAATGCGAACCCGCCACATGATGCTAGTCTGCCGTTTGCCTCTGCGGTCCTCCCCCTCTGTGCACTTTCGCTTCCAATCACCGTCTATCTGTCATGGATCCAGTCGCCAGAGTATCTGTTCTGGACGGTACCTTGCCTATGTCTGTGTCTCACTGCCCTTGGGATGGAGATCGTGCGGCCGGCGAGGGATTCGCCCCTCACCACACATGCTGCCAAAGTCTTGTGCGCGGGCATGGACGCGTTTCTTGTCAGAGGCGTCGATGGGGTACTGCTAGTTGGGCTCGGTTTCATTTTCTCCGTACAGATAGGCAACATGCCTCCATCGGACATCCCCCTATGCGGTTGCCTGGCTTCCATCGTCATCAGCCTGGTCTGCACCATTGAACTAGTCTTTGCCGCCCGTGTCCCCAGACATCCACCGCACGGACAAATCGAAAGAGCCCTGAAATACCTGGAGGGGCGCGGGCTCGGAGAACTCCAGGCAAACGTTGCTTTGGGCATCGCCCTAGGTCAGAGCACGCGAGAAATCTGCTCCACCTGTCAGACGACGACGGCAACGGTCAAATCCTATAGGTTGCGCACTTATCAGATGCTTGGCGTGCACAACGTCCGGGAACTGAGGAAGCTGCTTCAACATGATGCCGGCTTGACAGGCTAGACGCAGATTGCATCCCTTGGGATGACAGACTTCAAGACCTCACCTTGTTATTGTCCTCTACGAAAGCACTCCTCACATCGAAGAGGGCAAGCATATGGCAACTCGTAGGCTAAGCCACAACAAACCACTGCTGTTCGTCCTACTACTTATGCCCGTCCTCGCACTTGAGCTTCTCACTTCACAAAGGGTAGGCGCAATGGAATCGACAGCTGACTCTGCTATGAAAAACGAAAGCGCGATCGAAACCGCCATCCATTTGAGTTCTGCGGATAGTCCTCCTTCCTTCGTTACACAATCTTGGGACGGGACATCAATTTCTTTTGCAATTAGCTATAGGCTCAGCGCAAGGTACTTTGATGGTCACAACATCGGCATCAAGCTAACCGCAAGTTGTCCTATAAATGGAACATTTACAATTAGTCTCTACCGGAATAATTCGTTTGTGGGCTCTTCTTCGGTGCGCAGAAATGGCTATAGCGAGACCGTCTGGACAAATGTTGGTCCGGGATACTATTCGTACTACTTTTCAAAATCACAAGATGGTGCCACAGTCCTCTGTTCGAATATTGCCATGTATAGCTGGTAATTCAAGAAGGGAGGGTACAATGGGCGTATGGCTCCGGCTTAGCATGATCAAACGTCTTCAGGGCTTCATGTAAGGAGCAAGACAAGGGCAGATGACACGATCAGCGAATGTTCTATGTTAAGGAGGAGCGATGAGGAAAATTATCGCCATTCTTGCGGGATTGGCTCTCTCTATCGTCATGGTATCAGCGCCCGCCCTTGCAGGAGGCCAAAACTATGCTAAATGCTGGGAAGACCTTGCTGGAGCCCGCTGGAACGGGTATGTTCAGATACAGGCCTCATATAATGACGGTGGACGACATGCAAAGCAAGGCTACCATCGTTTCACCAGGAAAGCTGGACCTTCTCTCGATACGGGAAGGATGCACACGTCTCAGGCATCCTCACGTTATGACTCGCAAGTTCGTAGCCGTACGGACAGCGTCTGGGATTCGCCCCTTTGGGGAGATCAATACACTACGAAGTATCACTATGGCTTCTATTATTGGTAAGAGGAAGCCATGCACCGCAACACGCTGATTCCCAGCCTCCTTGTGAGCGTCCTTGCCTCGTTCGTGGCCTGGTCCGTCATATGGACACTCCAGGACAGGAGCGCAAGGGCTCATGGAATTGGCGACAACCCTGTCATGATGGGTGTGAGGAGCTCTGGAGTGGACGAGGATTCGGCGTCCGACAACGTTGCGGGGCAGTTTGCGGACATACTCTCGCGCTATGGGGTGGCCGTCATCATCGATGGCAACGGTGACGGTCACCCCGTCTTGGAGGTGCTGGACCCCAGCGGCATCGTCCCCTGGCTGTCACAATATCGAGGAATGCTGGTGCCGGAAGACAGGCCGAAGGCCATCCTGTTCGAGGGCAGCTACTCGGAGGACAGGTGGGAGGATGGCTCGTCGCTCACGCTCCTCCCAAACGGCTCCCGCGTCGTCGGGACCGTTGACTCCTCGTGTGGCAATGGAATCCTCCAGGCCGTTTGCGTGCCGGCGGCAGCAGACCACCTCGACCCCGGCACGTATGCGTTCTCGTCCATGCCCGAGGGGCTCATCGAGGAGCTGCGCCCCTTCCTGCGCTCCTCTGGCCTGGAGATTGCCTCCTTACGTGCAAGTCCAGTATGGCTCGAGCTGATAAGCAGCCCGATGTTTGTGATTGCCTCTCTGCTTCTTGCCTTTGGCCTGTTGACCGTCGGTGTCTACTGGAGGACTTCTCTGGGCAATCGGAGCGATGACTTCAGGCTTGTCCATATGGTGGGCGGTTCCGCGCATGCCATGGTCAGAAGGGAGTTTGCGGGCTGCGTCGCACACGTCCTTGTCGGCATCTTGCTGGGGGCGGTGGCGTCAGGCATGCTCACGCAACTGGTGAGCCAGTCACCACCTCCCGAGGGGTCCGTTGGATGGCTTTGCCTCACGACAGGCCTCTCGGCCGCGGCCCTGTTGTTCCTCAACTGGCTGGCCTTGCGCTCGTCGATAGCAAACGCGCTCGGGGACCGCACATGATTGGCGAAGTCATAGGCGGGGCATCCCTGGCATTGCGCCGCTGGCGCGAGCTGGTAGGAACAACCCTGATATTCTCACTCGTCTGCCTCGCGATGTCCCTTGTCTTGGGGGATGTCATCACCCAGGTGGAAGTGCTCCGGGGCGGGGAGGCCATCAGGAGGGAGAGGGCCGTCGCCTTCGCCCCCTTCTACCCCATAGAATCGGTGAGCATGACGAGCCCACGCCTCCTCGGCATGCTGTCCGAGAAGATAGAGAAGGGCGAGGCGTACTCCTCGGTACTCTATAACCTGGGGCTGGACAGTCCCGAGGACTTCGTCGCACCGACCATCCTGGTTGCCGGGGGGAGAGTAGGCGGCCTCTTTCCGGACCTCGGCCTGACTCCCACTGCCCCTGGTGCCTTTGTTGGGGCCGACGTCACGCCGACCTCATCGGTGAGGTTGGGGAGCAAGCAGATCCCCATCGTGGGCAAGCTGCGCCGCGGCGCGGTGTGGTTCGATCCGTCCGCAGCCGGCATCGAGCTCGATGACCATCAGGTTCTGCAGGTGACGCCCGAGGAGTTCTCGGAACTTGACGTATACGCCAAAGAGGAGCTCGTGCTGCGTGCAGTGTTTCTCGATGCGTCAGACGACTTCATCGCAGAGTACATCGCGGAGGCGGCAAAGGGCGGACTCTACCTCGTGCCACAGCGCATTGCCATCGAACAGCCTCAGAGGTTTGCCTCGTTGATGGTGCGCGCGAGCCTGTATGTCATCTCGATGGCGGCATTTCTCCTCCTCGAGCTTCTCTCGTTTGGGGCCACCACACGGGAGATCCTAGAGCGGGAGAGAAGGGGGTTCACCATCAGACGCATGTGCGGAGCCACGAGACTGGCACTCACCGTCCGCCTGGCGTCGTTTCTCGCGATGATCGTGCTGGCGCTCCCTGTGCCGATGTGCCTTGTCCTGATGCTTGTTGGTGGGCCGGCGAGCGCGGGAGCCCTCGCCGCACTGGTCAGCCTGCTGCCAACCTATGCGGTGCTCCTCCTCACCTTCTTGCGCAGGGTGTCCCCGGGAAAGGAGTGATCGGGATGAACTGCCTTCTAAGGCTCGAGGACGTCACCAAGACCTTCCGAAGCAACCCAGAGCCAGTGGAGGCGCTGCGCGGAATCACCTTAGAGGTCCATGAGTCAGAGATGGTGGCGCTCGTAGGCCCGTCAGGGTCAGGGAAGTCCACGGCCCTGTCCATTGCGGGACTCATGCTGCGCCCCACGACGGGTACCGTCCGCCTCGTGGGCAGGGCCGTCCCCGATGACGAGCGGGACCGCGCACGCTTGCGCAACTCCCTCTTGGGAACCATCCACCAGAAGTACGTTGTGGTTGACGACATCAGCGGAATCGCCAACGTGGAGATTCCCCTGGAGTATGCCCTGCCACGCCAACCACGGCAACGAAGGCACGACCTAGCCCGTCAGTCATTGGGGAAGGTGGGTCTTGACGAGGCCACCTCCTTCCGCCGCGCATCGAGACTGTCCGGCGGGCAGCAGCAGCGTGTCGCCATCGCTCGCGCCTTCGTCAACAACCCAAGGTTGATTCTCGCCGATGAGCCCACGGCCGCCCTCGATGGCCAGCTGATCGATGTCGTCATGGGACTGCTGAGAAGCTCCTGTCGCAACGGTGCGGGGGCCGTCATCGCAACCCATGACGAGCGTGTGGCATCCAAGTGTGACCGGGTGGTCACGCTTGTCGATGGTGTGATTGCATGAGTGCTGACAAGGCCATGCCATGGCAGGACCCCTGTCTTCGCTCCCCGTATCGGTGAAGGTAACGTGCAGCGCCTCAGCCGAGAATCGAGCCGTTGTACCGCACGATCACGCACCACACGAGGGCGCCCTCGGCCAGCAAGGCAACGACGAACGCAACGGCGGCGACAAGCCTCGGAGCCCTGAGTCGAGAGGGCCGCTTCTCCAGGCGCTAGCTGTTGTGTGCCAACAGGTTGTTTACGCCGACGATGCGGGACATCGGCGGGAGGCCCCCGCACGCGCTGTGCGGACGCTCCCAATTGTAGTGCTCGATGAAGGCCGGGAGGGCGTCTGCCCTCCCGGCCTCGCTGTCCCAGGCGCGGCCGTACCGCCACTCCTGCGCGATCGTGCGGTTCATCCTCTCGACCTTGCCGTTCTGCCACGGGCCGGACGGCCTCGTGCACAGGTGCCGCACGCCCCTGGGGCCGAGCAGGTCGTCGGGCTTGCCGCTGCGATAGCCCGGCCCGTTGTCGGTCATGACGCGCTCGACGCCTACGCCCATCCCCTCGAAGAATCCGAGGCAGCGCGACACGAGCGCCGTGCACGTGCCCTTGCGCCCGTCGGGCAGCAGCTCGGCGTAGGCGACGCGGCTGAAGTCGTCGACCGCCACATGCAGGCAGGAGCGCCCCGCGCCCCGCGACGACCCGCAGCCGCGCCCGAGCGCCCGGTGCCCGCCGCCGTCGGGGATGCGCGCGACCTTCTTCACGTCGACGTGGAGGAGCTCGCCGGGGCGCTCCCGCTCGTAGCGCACGCGCGTGACGGGGCCGCGGCGGCGCACCTCGCCGGTGACGCGGTCGACGTCGGACAGGCGGGGCATGCCCCGACGGGCAACGATCCTCGCGCAGGTGCGGGCGGGAACGCCCGTGACGGCGGCGAGGGCGAGCGGGGCGAGCAGCATCGACGACCTCGCCACGGCGACGCGCTCCTCGGCGTCGGGCGGGGTGAGCCGCGCGAGCCTGCGCGGCCTGCTGCTCCTGTCGGAGACCCCCTCGCCGCGGCGGCTGCGCGCCAGCCACTTGCTCGCGGTCTGCCGGCCGGCCCCCATCTGGCGGGCGGCCTCGGCCACGCCGACGCCGGATCCTATGCGGGAGACGAGCGTCTCCCGCCCCTTGGGGGTGAGCCTTGCGTTAGGATGCTGTGACATGGGGGGACCCCTCTGCCGTAAGCGTAGACGACTCACAGCATGCGGGAGTCCTCCCTATTTGTCACCACTCGGACGTAAACAACGTCTTGGCACTAAACAGCTAGCCACCTCAGGAGCCTAAGCTGCGCCAAGATGGGCTAACGGCTCCCCCGAACGCGAGGTAGGACGTCTCGCGAGACTCGCTCTCTGGGCCCTCACAAAGGAGCGCCCCGGCACTGTGGCGGTGTTCTCCCCACATAGAAGAAATCCCTTCCCCGTAGTATCACGCTGCACGCAATGCCATGCGCCCCACGGTTCAAGCGGAGGTTTGTCGCCTTCTGGCAAGTGGGACATGCATGTGCTTGATACCTGGCAATACCTTGAAACATGTCATGTGTGCGGTGGCCAATGTCATGCGGGTCGGATTGTCACCGGCCGCGACGGCGGGCTCCGTGGCGGCCAGGGCCCCGCAGCCGCCGATATCGAGCAGGGCGGGGGCGCTCTCCCTGACCGGGGAGGCTACGCGCTCCTCAGGCTCGCGGATCCGGGCCGTCTGCTCTCTCCGCGTCTTGGCCGGCGCCCGCAGGCAGGCCATGGGCGAATCGCAGACGATGCCGCCGCAGTTCTTCCCCTTACGCGAGAGCGTCACCATCATCGACGGGGTCGGCATACGGGAGTGTTTCGACCTTATCGCCTCGGGATCCGTGCTGAACAGGGGCCTTACCGCGTTCGTGGCCTTCATCGAAGTGGCGGCTGAGGTCTCCCCGGCACGCATGAGCGGCCTCGGCCCAGCCATCCCTGGGCTCGGGTGTCGACGTTCCACATCCGGCGGCGGCACGTCGTGCCGCGAGCTCGGCGTCGGCGGCATCGCTCCTGCCTGTCCCCCTGCGACGCTTGTCTCGTGTGAGCTGGAGAGCCTCGGCAGCGTTGAAGCCAAGCCCCTGCAGGTGGGAGGCGAGCCCGGCGCCGTTACCCACGGCAGCTCCCTCCGGAGGTTCGGCGTCCCGGAGGCAAGCCGGACATAACGCTGACGGGGCGGTGCAATCGGACTGCCTGGGTCCAGTAACGTCCATGCTCCCATGAGGCCATGGCCGACTTTCGGGGCGCCGCCGACAGCGCGAGACAGGCCATTTCCAGGTCAGCCTCCAAGACGACGGTTGGCGTGTGGGTCGATGCACTGCCGCAGGCCTGTCCTTTGCGATTGACAGTCGGCCATCAAAGCGACCACGACAATCGCATTGCTATTAATCAGTGTTGGCGCAAGTGCCCAAGCAGGCAAGTCCCGCTGGCAAGCGAAGCGGCCATCACCTTAGAATCCGAGATCGCGACGAGTTAGTTTCTGGGAAAAGGCGCTGGCCGCAATGGGGGCATGGCAGAGGCGCCGCTGACGGCGCAGGTGGCGCCCGGGTTGAGTATTGCGCGCTTCCCGTAACGCCTCTTTCGCGCTTTCCTCATCACCTCCGCGCCTGGCCGTTCCGCCGCATCCGTGTCGCCCCGTGGGCTGGACGCGCTATGTCGTCCAGTCGGGAGGGGCGGTCGACATGGCGAGGAGGATACGGGCGAAGCTGGCGATGCGGCCCCGCGAGCGGGGCATGTCGAGGAGACGGGTGGCCAAGACGCGCCACGTGTCGATGGGGTCGTCCCGCGAGGTGTGTCCGATAGCCGATGAGCGGCACATCGCATGGGCAGGCGGCGCAGACAGCTCCGACGAGGAGGCCTACCACCTCCTCCACCCCGATCCGCCTCCGCGACGCCGAGCCCGGCGAGATGATCTACGACGGGCGCGGCATCGACGGCGTGCTGACCCGCGA
>NZ_AWEZ01000005.1 GCF_000468755.1 Olsenella profusa F0195 | reverse complement strand
CAGGCGGGGCCCGCGGAGTAGCGGTGGACGCCGCCCATCGTGAACACGCCCTGCTTGCTGCACCTGCGGACCTCCCACCTCGCGCACGAGAAGGCGGCGGGCGGCAGCTCGCGCAGGGCGGCCCTGTCCTCCTCGAACAGCTCGGGCTCGGGGGTGCCGAGGCGGTAGTGGGGCTTGTCGCTCATGTCCAGGCAGTCCGCGAGCAGGCGCCGGTCGAAGGCCCTGACGTCGTGGAAGCTCGGGACCGGGACGAAGGCGTCGCGCCTGTGGCACCCCACCTTGTTCTCGACGTTGCCCTTCTCGTTGCCCGAGTAGGGGTTGGCGAGGGCGTGGTCGAGCCCGTAGTGGGCGGCGAACAGCCTGAAGGGCTCGCTGGTGCGCACCTCCCCGCACACCCTCCTGCCGACCTCCGTCGCGTTGTCGAACACCGCGCGCGCGGGCACGCCGCCCACGAACGCGAAGACGCCCGCGAGCCCCTCGCACACGCACTCGGCGGTCTCGCCCC
>NZ_AWEZ01000004.1 GCF_000468755.1 Olsenella profusa F0195 | reverse complement strand
AGGGGGCCGACGGATGTCGGCCCCCTCGTTCTTGTAGGCTCTGCCTACCGGTAAAACGGAGCAGGGCACATAGGACACCTCTGGTAGAATCAATGCGATTGGTTCGGGCGTATGCAACGTCCCTGCGCGCATCGGAGGTGGGTAGTGTCTGGATACAGGTATCATCGCGTGTTGCTCAAGCTTTCGGGCGAGGCGCTCATGGGATCCAAGGAGTTTGGCATCGACCCGGATGTCCCCCAGCGGATTGCGGACAAGCTCAAGCCCGCCTATGAGGGGGGCGTCCAGATCGCCGTGGTCGTGGGCGGCGGCAACATCTTCCGTGGCCTCTCCGGGGCGGCGGCTGGCATGGATCGCGCCCAGGGCGACAACATGGGCATGCTGGCCACGGTCATCAACAGTCTGGCTCTGCAGGACACCTTCGAGCACAATGGCATGCAGTGCCGCGTCATGAGCGCCATCGAGATGCACCAGGTGTCCGAGACCTACATCCGTCGTCGTGCCATACGCCACCTGGAGAAGGGGCGCATCACCATCTTCGCAGCCGGCACGGGCAACCCCTACTTCACTACGGACACCGCGGCGGCCCTGCGCGCCTGCGAGATCGGGGCCGAGGTGCTCATGAAGGCCACCAAGGTGGACGGCATCTACGACGCCGACCCCGTGACGCATCCCGATGCCCAGCGCTTCGACACCATCACCTATCATGACGTGCTCGCCCAGGGGCTCAAGGTGATGGATGCCACGGCGGCGGCCCTCTGCCACGACAACCACATGCCCATCATGGTCTTCGACCTCGATGGGGACAACGTCTTCGAACGTGCCCTCAGGGGAGAGGCGGTCGGCACGACCGTCGTGGAAGGATAGGAGCAATCATGAGCCAATACACCGATTCCGCCAAGCGGCACATGGAAAGGTGCGTCGAGGGCCTCAGACACAACTTTGCCAAGGTGCGCACCGGCAGGGCAAGTGCCCAGGTGCTTGCGGACATCAAGGTGGACTACTATGGTCAGCCCACGCCCATCACGCAGCTGGCGGCCGTCAAGGTCCCCGAGGCCTCCATGCTGGTCGTCGAGCCATGGGACAAGAGCTCCCTCAGGGCCATCGAGAAGGCCATCGAGATGTCCGACCTGGGCATCACTCCTGGTAACGATGGCAGCTGCATCCGCCTGCCCTTCCCCAAGCCCACCGAGGAGCGCCGCCGCGAGCTGGTCAAGGAGTGCGGCAAGTATGCCGAGGAGGCCAAGGTGGCCGTACGCAACGCTCGCCGCGATGCCAACAATGCGGCCGAGCGCGCCCAGAAGGATGCCGACCTCTCCGAGGATGACGTCGCGCGGGAGAAGAAGGCCATCCAGAAGCTCACGGATTCCTATGTCGCCAGGATCGATGACATGCTCAAGACCAAGACCGCCGAGGTCATGGAGATTTAGGTGCAGACGGACATCACACGACAACGCGCGTACTTTGCGGACGCACCCGGCGACGTGAGCTTGGGGGCCATTGACGCTGCGCGCATGCCCGCGCACGTGTCCATCATCATGGATGGCAACGGGCGCTGGGCACAGGCACGGGGGCTCGACCGTTCGAGCGGCCACGTCGCAGGCGTCGACTCCCTCAAAGAGACGGTCACGGCCAGCGTGCGCCTGGGCATCGACGTGCTCTCGGCCTATGCCTTCTCCACGGAGAACTGGAAGCGTCCCCAACACGAGGTCGACCTGCTCATGCACCTGTTTGCCACCACGCTCATCGAGGAGCTGCCCCTCTTCCACCAGGAGAACGTGCGGCTGCGTTTCTTTGGTGACCTCACGGCGCTCCCCAGGGAGACCTTCGAGGTGTTCCAGCGGGGGCTCGACGAGACGAAGGACAACACGGGCATGACCTTTGCCCTGGCCGTCAACTATGGCGCGCGTGCCGAGATCGCCCGCGCCGCACGCATCATCGCCGAACGGGTGCGCGACGGCAAGCTTGCGGTGGACGACATCACGCCCGAGCTCATGCCCCGCTGCCTCTATACCCATGGCCTGCCCGATCCCGACCTGCTCATTCGCACGTCAGGTGAGCTGCGGCTCTCCAACTACCTACTGTGGCAGCTCGCCTACACGGAACTCTACGTCACCGATACCCTCTGGCCGGACTTCGACCGCTGGGATCTGCTGCGTGCCATCCATTCCTACCAGGGTAGAAGCCGTCGCTTTGGTGGTGTCGCGGCTCGGTGAGACCCCATGGCGACAAGGGGACGGGGGACGGCCACGAGACTTCGCCATCCGCGAGGCCTCGTGGTCTTGATGCGGGCATCGCCCGCCTCGAACGTGCGCGCGATGCCAAGGAGCAGTCGCGCCGTGAGGGCAGTCTCCGTGGGCAGCGCGTGCGCGGCTGGACGGAGAAGCTCATAACGCGCGTGGCATCTGGTGCCATCTACGCCCTCGTGGTCATTGCCTGCCTCTTCCTGGGGCGCTGGGCCACGGCCCTGCTCGTGACGGCGATGGCCTGGCAGTGCTGTTCCGAGTTCTTTCACATGACGCGCATCGCCGGTCGTATGGCAAACGAGCCTTTGGGCCTGTCCATGGCGGCGCTGTTTGCCCTGGCGCCTCTCACGAGGTCGCTGTTCGCCATGCTCGTGCTCGTGCTGCTCCTGTTGGTAGCGGCTGCCGGGTGGTATGTGGTCACGCCGCGCGCGAACATCGGGGACGTGAGCACCACGGTGTTCGGTCCGCTCTACACCTCGCTCATGTTCTCGCCCATCGTCCTCATCAGGATGTATGACAAGGGCAGCATCATGGGCGCGCTGCTTGCCTTCGGCGTCATAGTCTCCATCTGGGCAAACGATGCGATGGCATTCTTTGTGGGCTCACGCATCGGCAGGCACAAGCTTGCCCCCAAGATCTCCCCCAACAAGAGCATCGAGGGTCTTGTGGGCGGTATGGCCGCCTGCATGCTCATCTGGGTGGTGCTGTGGGCGTCAGGCGCCTTTGCGCTGTCGCTTCCCCTCGCCGTGGCCTCGGGCTTCGCCGTTGGCCTGTTTGGCGTGGTGGGAGACCTGTTCGAGTCGCGCATCAAACGCGGTGTGGGGCTTAAGGACTCCGGTGACTTCATGCCGGGGCACGGTGGCATGCTCGACCGTTCCGACTCCCTGCTCTTTGGGTGTACCGTTGCATTCTTCATGCTCCATCTGGGAGGAATTCTTTGACGATCTTCGAAGACACGGCACCTCGTGCCGAACGGAGGAGGCCACTGCGCATGGCCCTGCTGGGCGCCTCGGGGTCCATCGGCACGCAGGCGCTGGACGTCTGCCGCCAGCATGCGGACAGGCTGAGCGTCGTGGCGCTCTCGGTGCACGCCTCGACGGACATGCTCGTGAGGGCGGCCCGCGAGTTTGGCGTGGCCCATGTGGCCGTCACGGACGGGGCACATCGGGACGACCCCATCCTCTCCGAGCTCCCCACAGGGTGCAGCTGCAGCTTTGGGCATGAGGCGCTCACGGATCTCGTGCGTCTGGATGACGTGGACTGCGTGCTCAATGCCGTGGTGGGCTTTGCCGGCATCGAGGCGGGCTTTGCCGCCCTCAGGGCGGACAAGGTGGTGACCTATGCCAACAAGGAATCCATCGTCGTGGGCGGCGACCTGCTCATGCCCTTGGCGCGGCCGGGGCGCCTCATCCCCGTTGACTCCGAGCACAGTGCCATCTACCAGTGTCTGGTGGGGGAACAGCGCCGTGCGCCCCATGCCATCTGGCTCACCTGCTCGGGTGGTCCGTTCAGGGGTATGACGCGCGAGCAGCTCGCCAGGGTGACGGCGGCCGACGCGCTCCGGCACCCCACCTGGCGGATGGGTCCCAAGATCACCATCGACTCCGCGACGCTCATGAACAAGGGGCTCGAGGTCCTTGAGGCCTCCCAGCTCTTTGACGTGGGCATCGATGACGTCACCGTGCTCGTGCACCCCCAGAGCCACATCCACTCCATGGTCGAGTTCGCCGACGGTTCCGTGAAGGCCCAGCTTGGTCCCTCCGACATGCGCCTGCCCATCCAGTACGCGTTCAGCTATCCCGAACGCTGGGAGCCGCCCGCCCCCCGTGTGGACTGGCGTACGGTCTCCGACCTCGTCTTCGAGGCGCCGGATGAGGAGACGTTCGGATGTCTGGCCCTCGCCCGGGAGGCAGGCAGGAGGGGCGGCACGCTACCGTGTGCGATGAGCGCGGCCAACGAGGTCGCCAACAGGGCGTTCCGTGAGAACCGCTGCGGCTTTCTCGACATCGAGGCCTGCGTCGCCCACGTCATGGAGCGCAGCGAGGTCGTGCCGGTCGAGTCCCTCGGCCAGCTCGTCGACATCGATATGCGCAGTCGTGAGCTGGCAGGCCGCTTCCTCTCGAGGTGTGTGCGATGAGTGCGCTCGCCCCCGTCCTTGCTGCCTTGTTCTGGGGCATCGTGGTTCTCTCGGTGCTCGTGTTCGTGCATGAGGGTGGCCACTACCTCTCTGCCCGCGCCTGCGGCATGCGTGTGACCGAGTTCTTTCTGGGCATGCCCTTCAGGCACAACGTGTCCTGGAAGTCCAAGGGCAGGGGCACGCGCTTTGGCGTCACACCCATCCTCCTGGGCGGCTATACCCGCATCTGCGGCATGGAGGGCACACGGTCCGACAAGCTGGCGGCCTGCCTGGCCCTGGTGCAACGCCGTGGTCGCGTGGGCGCATCCGATGTGGCCGCCACCCTGGACGTGAGCGTGGACGACGCGCTCGACCTTCTGGCCACGCTGTCCGATTGGGCGTCCATCAGGCCCTACTATAATCCCGATAAGGGGGAGTACGAGGGGCAGGCGACCTATCCCGAGGCCTTCGAGACGCTCGCACGTGACGACCGCCTGCTCACGGAGTATGACCGCGGCCATGACTTCTCGCGTCCGGGCAGCACGGCGGCGGGGGAGCCGCGCCCCATCGAGGGCGATGCCGAGGCCTTCCTCGCCCATGAGCGCAGCCAGACCTATCTGGGCAAGGGCTTTCTCAGGCGTGTGATCACCCTGCTTGCCGGACCGCTCGTCAACATCGTGGTGGCCTTCCTCATCGTGACGGTCAGCCTCTCCACCGTGGGCGTCGACACGATTCTGGACACCAACACGCTTGGCGGCGTGGAGGCCGGGAGCCTCGCCGATGCCGCGGGCCTCAAGGCGGGGGACACCATCAGGCGCATTGATGGCACGGATGTCGATAGCTGGAGCAGCCTGACGGAGGCCCTCGGTGCGGTACGGTCGCAGGGGCGCGACTTCGAGGTCGTGGCCGTGGGACAGGATGGCGTCGAGAGGACCCTCACCATCGACGTTCCCGCCGATGGGGTGTGGGACAAGCTGGGCATCGACGCCAGCGTGGGCCATCGGCAGCTGGGCCTGGTGGAATCGGCTGGCTATGCCGTCCGGTATGGCCAGATGGTCGCGGACTTTGCCGTGCGTCTCATCATGCCCCAGCACACCATGGAGACACTGCAGGGCGCCTCGTCCGTCATAGGCATCTCGGCCATGGCAAGCGAGGCCGCCTCCGAGGGCATCAACACGCTGCTCCTCTTCGTGGCGGCCGTCTCCATGTCGCTCGGATTCATGAACCTCCTGCCCATTCCCCCCCTCGATGGTGGGAAGGTCCTCATCGAGGTCGTCCAGGCCGTCATCAGGCGACCCCTCTCCGTGCGCGCCCAACGGTATGTGAGCTACGTGGGCCTCGCCTTCTTTGTGGTCATCTTCGTCTATGCCCTCAGGAACGACATCCTGGGGATGCTTGCCAGATAGGAGCGGTGCCATGCAGGCAGGTGAACGGCAGCGGCCGGCGCGCGACCGTACGCATCGACTGCAGGTGGGGACGGTGCCCGTGGGGGGCGGCGCCCCCGTCTCGGTGCAGTCCATGTGCACCACGAAGACGTCGGATCCGGCAACGACGCTCAAGCAGATTCGTGGCCTGGCCAGCGAGGGCTGCGAGATCATACGGGTGGCCATCCCCAGCTTCCACGAGCTGGACGGCTTCGAGGCCATCTGTGCCGAGAGCCCCCTGCCCGTGGTTGCGGACATTCACTTCGATTACAAGCTTGCCATCGAGGCGTCCAGGCGTGGTGCCGCGGCGCTGCGCATCAACCCCGGTAATGTCGGCTCCTTCGAGCGCGTGGATGCCATCATCGAGGCGGCCGGGGAGGTCGGCATCCCCATTCGCATCGGCGTGAACGCCGGCTCGCTCGATCCCGCGGTTGCCGATCGCGAGGACCTCACCCTTCCCGAGAAGCTCGTCGCCTCGGCGCTCTCGTTCGTTGCCCACTTCGACGTGCGCGGCTTCGATGACGTGGTGCTCTCCGCCAAGGCGCACTCCGTGCCGGTGACGCTCGAGACCTACCGGCGCCTCGCGTGCGAGCTCCCGCAGGTACCCCTGCACGTGGGCGTCACCGAGGCGGGGACCCTCCGCCAGGGGACGGTCAAGAATGCCACCGCTGTGGGCATCCTGCTCGAGGAGGGCATCGGCGACACCATGCGGCTCTCGCTCACGGCGGATCCGGTGGAGGAGGTGCGCGTCGCCTGGGATCTCCTGGGCGCCCTGGGCATGCGTCGCCTGCATCCGGAGCTCGTGAGCTGTCCCACCTGCGGTAGGTGCCAGGTGGATCTCATAGGCATTGCCCAGGAGGTTCAGCGGCGCCTGTCCGAGGTGGATGCCCCGCTCTCGGTGGCGGTCATGGGCTGTGTGGTCAACGGGCCGGGCGAGGCACGCGACGCCGACCTGGGCATCGCGTGCGGCAGGGGCCAGGGCGTGCTGTTCGAGAACGGCCGCAGGATACGGAACGTGCCCGAGGACCGCATTGTGGATGCGCTCATGGAGGAGGTCGCCAGGCGGGTGTGACGTGCCCTGGGGGTGTACCATCCCCACCGGAACCAGGAACGACGACACGAGGAGCCATTCGTGAGAAGCTGTATGAGGATGTCCAAGCTCTATGCCCCCACGCTCAAGGAGGATCCCGCCGACGCGGAGGTGGCCAGCCACAGGCTGCTGCTACGTGCGGGCATGATCCGCAAGGAGGCGTCCGGCCTCTACAGCTACCTCCCGCTCGCATGGCGTTCGCTCCTGAAGATCGAGGCCATCATCCGTGACGAGATGGAGGGCATCGGCGCCCAGGAGATGCTCACGCCCATCCTCACGGACGCCGAGCTGTGGCACCAGAGTGGCCGCTGGGATGCCTATGGTCCCGAGCTCATGCGTATCCGGGACCGCCACGGGCACGAGTATGCCCTTGGTCCCACCCACGAGGAGACCTACACCGACCTCGTGCGGGGAGAGCTGCGCTCCTACAAGCAGCTGCCCGTGACGCTCTACCACATCCAGGACAAGTTCCGCGACGAGTTGCGCCCCCGCTTTGGCCTCATGCGCGGCCGCGAGTTCATCATGAAGGACGCCTACTCCTTCAGCGCGACCAAGGAGAGCCTGCAGCAGTGCTACGATGCAGAGAAGGCCGCCTACGCGCGCATCTTCGAGCGCTGCGCCCTGTGCTGCCTGCAGGTGGTGGCCGACTCCGGCCAGATTGGCGGTGACACGTCCGTCGAGTTCATGGCGCTCGCCAAGGAGGGCGAGGCCGAGCTCGTCTACTGCGACGACTGCGGCTTTGCGGCGGACACGGAGGCCGCGACGGTGGTGGCACCCCTCTTTGAGGGGGAGGAGGGCACGCTCGAGAAGGTTCCCACGCCCGGTGCGGGCAGCATCGCCGACGTGTCGCGCCTGCTGGGTGTCCCCGAGAGCGGCACGCGCAAGGCGCTGGCCCTCATCGATGGCGATGGTAGGCCCACGGTTGCCTTCATCCCTGGTGACCACGAGATGAACGACGTCAAGGCGGAGCATGCCTTTGGGGCATATCACCTGATGAGTGGGGAGGAGCTCGAGGAGCACGGTCTCGTCAAGGGGTTCATGGGTCCGGTGGGCCTGCCCGAGGGGGTGCGCGCCTGCGCCGACCGTTCGCTCCAGCGGTCGCAGTGGTGGCTCGTCGGTGCCAACGAGCGGGACTTCCACTTCGCTCATGCCAAGCTCGGGCGGGACTTCTCCATCGCGGACGACGCCTGGGTCGATGTGATTGCCGCCCAGCCGGGTGACCTCTGTCCCGTCTGCGGCACGCCGCTCGAGGGCGCCCGCGGCATCGAGTGCGGGCAGGTGTTCCAGCTGGGTACCAAGTACTCACAGGCCATGGGTGCCACCTTCGCCGACGAGAGCGGCAAGGAGGTCCCCCTCCTCATGGGATGCTATGGCATCGGCGTCTCGCGCACGCTCGCGGCCGTCGTCGAGCAGCATCATGACGAGCAGGGTATCGCCTGGCCCGTCTGCGTCGCGCCCTACGAGGTGGAGGTCATTCCCCTGGACACCAGGGACGACCTGGTGTGGCCCCTTGCCCGGCGCGTGGCCGACGGTCTTGCCCAGGCCGGCGTCGAGGTCGTCCTGGACGACCGCAAGGAGCGCCCAGGCGTCAAGTTCAACGATGCCGACCTCATGGGCTTCCCATACCAGGTTATATGCGGCAAGCGCTCCGCCCGGGACGGCAAGGTGGAACTCAAGGTGCGTGCGACGGGCGAGCGCAGCGAGGTTGCCGTCGAGGACGTCTGCAAGCTACTGACGTCACGGGTGCTCTCGGAGCGCGCGTAGGCCATCGTGCCAGGGGGCATGGCACGGGATTCAGGTTGGGGAGAGGTCATGAGCTACGCGGATATCGCTGCCGAGGCACGGGGTTCGATGGGGCCTTGGTGCAAGGCCTGCCCAGATTGCGATGGCAGGGCCTGTGGCGCCCATGTGCCGGGTCCCGGGGCCAAGGGCTCTGGGACCGTCGCCGTGCGCAATCGCGTCGCGTGGGAAGGCCATCGGCTGCTCATGGACACCATCTACGAGGGCGGCCAACCCTCCACAGAGACCTCGCTCTTCGGACGCACGCTGACCCTTCCCGTCATGATCGCCCCGGTCGGCGACGTGCAGCGCCACTACGGGGACAAGCTCACCGATGTCGAGTACAACACCTGCGTGCTCGAGGCGGCGGCCCAGGCGGGCACCGTTGCCTGGACGGGGGATGGCATACGCCCCCAGATAGTGGAGAAGGCCACCGAGATCATCGGCTCCCTGGGTGGTGCGGGCATCATCACCATCAAGCCGTGGCCGATGGGCATGCTCCACGAGAAGGTGGCCCTCTCGCTCTCGTCGCACCCCCGTGCGATCGCCATGGACATCGACGGTGCCGGACTTCCCTTCCTGAGGGACTTCGAGCCGCCTGCGGGCCCCAAGAGCGTGGCCGAGCTCAAAGAGGTTGCCGCCCAATGCCATGAGGCACGCGTGCCGTTCGTGCTCAAGGGCATCCTGAGCTCCCGTGGCGCGGAGAAGGCCCTCGAGGCCGGTGCCGATGCGATCGTGGTCTCCAACCATGGCGGCCGGGTCCTCGATGGCGTGCCCGCGACGGCAGAGGTGCTCCCTGCGGTGGTGGACGCCGTGGGCGGGGCGTGCGACGTGCTGGTGGATGGTGGCATTCGCACGGGTATCGACGTGTTCCGTGCCCTCGCGCTCGGTGCCAGTGCCACGTTGGTGTGCCGCCCGTTCGTGGTCTGCGTGTATGGTGCGGGCGCCGCGGGCGTCATGGCCTATCTCACACAGCTCAGGGACGAACTCGAGGACGCCATGCGCATGTGCGGCGCGCTCGGCGTCGCCGAGGTGTGCCGGGACATGGTCCTGTAGCCGCCCTCCTGATGTCAGACCACGGATGCTCACCTCAATACGGGATGGGACGTCTGGCTCAGGAAAGGGCGTCGCGTATGATCAGATGTCCTTGTCGAAGCGATAGTGTGTCTTGGTGAACCCATAGGTCTCATAGAATCCATGACTCTCATCGTGACCAAGCCGGCTCGAGAGAATCATCCGTTCGCAACCCGCCTCGCAAGCGACCTCCGTTGCCCATTCGAGGAGCTGGAAGCGAATGTCACCATCACGATAGCCTTCCGCCACGGTAAGCTCTGTGACTTCAGCTACACGCACGCCATCGTGGAGTTGCCAGGTGCAGTTGATGCCGACGAAGCCGACGACCTCCCCATCCTCCGTCTCGAAGACACCCAGCTTGTGACGCTCCTCGTTGAGCTGATCAACAAAGGTTCGCGCAAACATGCCCTTGTTGAGCGTGTCTCCACCTGCGATGGTCGTTCCAATGAGCTCGTATGAGACGGTGAGATCAGAGAGGGTGGCGTAACGTACCATAAGTTCTCCTATCTGTTGCGGTTACTTGGCATACGTGACTCTTACGTGATAGGTGCCGGATTGAAGACGCACAAATCATTGACGAGTCCGTGTTCCTCGGCATATGACCGTCTCCTACCGCTGACGACATCGATGAGTAGCGTGAAGAGTTCGCTACCAATGGCCTGGATGGAGCGCTCTCCGCTCGAGATGGGCCCTGCGTCTATGTCGATGAGGTCCGGCCACATACGCTTGACCTCGCTGCGGGAGCAAATCTTGAGGACGGGAATCTGTGCTAGACCATAGGGGGTGCCACGTCCCGTGGTGAAGAGCTGTGCACCAATGCCGCTGGCGAGCTGACAGGGACCACATACGATATCGCTTGCCGGTGTGGCCGCATAGATGAGGCCATGCTTGGTCGGGCGTTCGCCAGGAGAGAGTACCTCGACGATGGGGGAGGTACCGCTCTTTGCGATGGAACCCATGGCCTTCTCAACGATGTTGGAAAGACCACCCCGCTTGTTACCAGGCGTTGGGTTGGCGCTGCGGTCAGCTCCGCCCTTGGCGAGATACTCGTCGTACCAACGCATCTCATGTGCAAGCTTCTTCTCGGTAGCCTCGTCTACGCAACGTCGGGCGATGAGATAGACCCCGTCGCGCACCTCGGTGACCTCGGAGAACATCGCCGTGCCGCCGCCTGCCACGAGCAGGTCGACACAATAGCCAATGGCTGGATTGGAGGCAACACCGGAGAAGGCGTCAGACCCTCCACATTGAACACCCAGTAGGAGATCGGAGAGGGGCAATGCCTCGCGGTGACGTTCATTGAGCCTGGCGAGTTTGCGCTCGGCCATTTCGCAGATCCGTCGTATCTGATCCTCATAGCCATGGCACTTTTGGAGGATGATGACGTTGTCGGAGGTATTGTCCCCTGGCCTGTCCTGGCAGAAGAGCTCTGGAGAGAACTTCTCGCACCCCAGGCTCACGAGCATGAATTCCCCGCCAAAATTGGGATGTCGTGCGATATTGCGCAGGATTCTCTGTGGAATGTATGCTTCGGTCGCTTTGATGGCCACGCCGCAGCCATACGCATGATTAATCGCGACAACATCATCAACGTGGGGGTACCGTGGGAGGATCTCCTGCTTGATCTTCTGGACTGCCTTGTTGACGACACCAGTCACGCACTGGACGGTCGTCTGAATACCCAGAATGTTACGCGTTCCCGCATAGAACCCATCTGGACTACGGTAGCCCTCCCACGTTGTGATGGGAGGGACAGGAGGATTCCAGCCGATCTCGACACCCCATTCCATCTGCTCGAGTGGGGGTGGAACGGGTAGCTGCAGCGAATGCTCATTGATCCATGAGCCTGCAGGCTTGTCCTCAAGCGCATGTCCAAGCACGATGCCGTAGCGAATGACCTCACCCCCCTTGGGGATATCGACAAGGGTCACCTTGTGCGCCTGCGGTATTGCCTCACGTGTGCGGATCCCAGGGGCTACCTCCTCGCCTGCAGCTAAGTCGCGAATAGCAATTGCCACATTATCGCGCTCGTCAACCCTGACGACCAACTTACCGCTCATGCGCTCTCCCCCTCTCAAAGAATTCCTTGGGATAATATCCCAAGACGACATTCTTACGATCCCTCAGCACGTCACCCCACGCATAGGGGGCGATCCACGTTCGATAGTCGTTCCTGTCCGCTGGGATGTTGGGAATGACATTGCCCATATTCACGTGACTGGGAAGCATGATATCCACGTGCCATCGGGACAACTCCTCACAGTTCGAGACGAATTGCCTGACCATAGCCTCGGTGATGTCCCATTTGTCTCTGGTCTCGGGCCTCATCATGGGCACACCCAAGCCGCCATGCATGGCGCATCGATATGTCCTGCCTGTGCTCTCGTCCGTGTCGCTGAAGAGAAAGGCGACGGCTCCTGGTGTGTGCCCTGGAACAAGCCTTGTCTCAATAGAAAGGCGGCCAATCTCCAGGGGCCTTGAGAACTCATAGGTGTCGGTGATCTCATAGGGGGCCATAGGCAGTTCGCTCACGTCGTCCTTCCACTTCTGGTGAAGCTTCTCATCCACGGAGGAGAGCCAGATCTCGCATCCCGAAAGTCCTTGAATATATGAGGCGCCATTCACGTGGTCCCAATGCCAGTGCGAAAGCAACACCTTCCTAATGCCTCTGGGATCGAACCCTGCTTGCCAGATGTGGTCAATCAGCAGGTAGACAGAGGCACGATAGCCCGTATCGAGGAGGACGAGGCCATCTCCCGAGTCGATCAGGTAGCAGCACACATCATCGTTGCCCCCTACATTCCAAACATGGGGAGCAACCCGATAGACGTCTATGGCATGGCGGCGGGGGCAATCAAGCTCGTCCCCCAGGCGAGGATGGGAAACCGGAGCATAGTAGATGGGCTTGTTCACGGATCCTCCTTCGAGTCCTTTGGGCGAACGCACGCCTTTGAGCTTATGCGGCGTGTCATAGGGCGGTAAGGGTCTATGGAACATAAATTCTGTAATGCATGCGGAAGCATGACGTTCTAAAAGCTATTTCCTGCTGTTATCTTTGTGGCAAGTTGGTATGGAGACTACTTTTGGTTGAACCCATCCTTTTGACTTCTGTCCTCGGGGTGCTTTTGATCGGTTTGTCTCACACGTACCATTCCTCTGTGAGATGTGGTCGTATCCGCATCCATGTGGGCAGCTGTCATGTGTCTCTTCGGACATGTGACGTTATGGGATTGGAGGATCGGAGTGAATCTCGGATTGGCATTGCTGGGCTTTGCGACCATGATTGTCATTACGGTCGTGTTGCTCAAGAACAAGGTGAGCACGCTGCTCGCCTTTACGGTGTTCCCCTTGATCGCCGGCTTCATTGCCCTGTTCGTTGCGGCCGGTGGTCCCATAGACGCCACGAGCATTCCCGGCACCTTTGGGACGTGGCTCAAGGATGGCTTTAGCAAGACCACATCCATTTCGCTGATGATGCTCTTCTCGCTTCCGTATTTCATGATGATTGCGGATACGGGCATGTTCGATGACATCGTCAAGGCGATTATGAAACATGTCAGGGTGTCAGCACCCGCCATCTGCATCCTGACCGTGATAGTGGCCTGCATCTGCGAGCTTGATGGCTCCATCACCTCCGTCTTCCTTATTACGGTGCCGCTCATGCTTCCCTTGTATGAGAAGTTTGGGGTTGATAAGAAGATTCTGCCTTTCCTCATCTGCGTCGCCATCCTTCTCATGTGCAACACGCCGTGGAACCCGAAGATCCTCCGCGCTGCCTCGCTTGTGAGCGATCAAGGTATCACGGGAACCGCCCTCTTCCTTAAGCTGGTTCCCATTCAGGTGTTCATGTTCGTGATGCTGGTTGGTGTTGCCATCTTCTTCGGCATCAGGGAGCGTAGGAATCGCAAGGAGGCGGGAGAGGTCTCTCATGCCGAGCTGCTAGCCCAGTTCAAGGACACCGAGCTTTCTCGCCACAATCGCTTTGCATTCAACCTCATGTTCACCGCCTTTCTGATCTTCTGTCTCATCGCCTTTGGTGACATTCCCCAGTACTATGTCTTTGCCTTCGGCCTTGTTATTGCCCTGCAAGTGAACTATCCCGATCTCAAACAGCAGAACAAGCTTCTCAAGAAGTATGCGGGATCGCTTTTTCCCGTGCTGCCGGCCGTGCTTCTCTCTGGCGTCGTCGTGGGTGTCATGCAGGATAGCGGTATGCTGGATGCCATGGTTCAACTGCTCATGGCCATCGTACCTTCTGCGCTTGGCCCCTATCTCTACCTCGTCATTGCACTCTTCAGTACGCCCCTTATGCTGCTTTTCACGAATGACACCTGGTTCTATGCGCTCATGCCATTGGTCATCGCGTTTTCGGCTCAGTATGGCGTGCCCGCGGAGGTCGTTATCGTTGCCCTCTACATGAACTTCGGCTCCATGATCTCCGTTGTCGCACAGCCTCAGCTCTACATTGCTACCGACCTGACCGGCATCACGATCGACGGGCATATCAAGTTTTCATTCCTTAAGCTGTGGGCGCTCAACGTCATCGTCGTGCTCTTTGGGATCGTGACGGGCGTGTTCATGCCATAACGCAGGTACGACATCGGACGTCTTGCGATGTTTTGCCCGGTGGCTCCGCAAGGCGGAGCCACCGGGCATTGGCGCACCCGTTCGTGTGAATCCCAGCGTTAAGGTCTCGTTGTCTTGGAGCGTAGGTAGCTCCTCAGGGTGAAGGCAATGGAGAGCACCGTATAGTCGGCAAGTTCGCGCGGATTGTACCCTGTGACACGCGCGATCTTGTTGAGGCGGTTCTGGAGGGTGTTCTTATGCAGGAAGAGCTCCTCAGAGCAGTGCTTGATGCTGCCGTTATGACGCGTATAGGCATCGAACACGAGCTGATAGTCATCTATCTCCTTGTCGGGAAGGTCTCCAAACACGTGACGCACGAGATTCGTTGACTCATCGTCTGGAATGGCCGTGAAGACGATGCCCGCATCAAGACTCTGGAAGTGCCGCATGGATCCGTCGTGGGTGAACATCGTCCAATCCAGCGCTCTGCGCGCATGGTCATAGCTACGCCAGTATTCGTTCTCGCCGTGCGCCTCGCTGCCAATACCAAAGCAGACGTCCGTCCTCAACCGTTCTTCCAGGTCCCTTTGAATGTCACGTGCGAAGTTCGAGAGTCGGTTCCCAGACTTTTCGGTAAATATCCTTACCTCATTCTCGCTCGTCGAAAAGAAGCTCAGCGGCTCCTGTGCAAAATGAGCATACAGGATGGGATAGACGTCTCCCGACTTATTGAGGGCCCCGTTGTCCGTACGCCTGCCAACAAGGGCACGGCGAGGGACCGTGAGGTCGATGCCCAGCACCGAGGCAAGGTAATCGACGAGTCCGTGGTCATGTCGTTTGAGTACGAGCAGGTTCATGAGGTTGGCGTAGCGTTCGAGCTCGTCAAACCTCACGACCTGATCATGGTTCTCGCGAATGAGGATTTCGGTCATCTTGCCGATGATGGTGCCAAACGATTCCACATCCTCTCGGTTTCCCGTTATGCCAACGACCGCCACAACGGCCTCATTGAAGAGGACGGGTACGTTGATGCCGTGCCGCGCGCCCCTGAACTGCTCGCTGTTGTCAACAGGAACCGTCTTCTGCGTCATGGCGGCGATGCGAGCCGCCTCATGGCGCGTGCCCACGCGGCTTTCGTCCGTGCTTGCAATGACGTAGCCCATGGTGTCGAAGAGGTTGATCTCGTGGTTAATGACGTCCTTGAGGCTCGTGACGATGCTGTGGGCGATCTTTGGGTCCAGGTCCATGTGCGTCTCTCTCCCTAACGATGAATCGTCCTCATTCTATGTACATGCGCATTAGTGTTACAGAGGACATCCGTGAACGATGTCTGGATGCAGGTTATCGGTTTCACGGAATATGTCTGTCAGGATCTGATGGGTCTATCCTCGTCACAAGGACACACGCCATAGGGTGCCCATCAGGCATTGCCAAGGCAGATATCAGGAGGGTGTTGATATGGTTGCCACCATAGAGAAGATGGCGGTCATTCCCGTCGCAGGCTATGACAGCATGCTGCTCAATCAGGCGGGTGCGCACGAGCCGTTCTTCACACGCAACATCGTGGTCATGCATGATTCCGAGGGAGTCGAGGGAGTGGGGGAGGTCCCGGGCGGTGAGGTCATCACCAAGAGGCTTGAGTCCTGCATTCCCCTGGTGGAGGGCGCCTCCATTGCGCAGTGGAAGAACGTCGTCCTGAGCTGCCGAAAGATGCTTGAGAACCAGATGAGGGGGGCGTCTGGGTCAGGTGGGCAGGAAACGGCCCATGCGCAGATCTTCAAGAAGGTGACCAACGTTCTGACGGGCGTGGAGACGCCCATGCTCGACATCCTGGGCAAGCACCTTGAGGTTCCCGTCGCGGCGCTGCTCGGTGAGGGCCAGGTACGCGATTCCGTACGCTTTCTAGGCTATCTCTTCTACATCGGTGACTATCGCAAGACAGACATGCCTTATCTACACGATGACGACACCTCAGACGAGTGGGGGCGCGTGCGCCGTGAGCCCGCCCTCACGCCAGACGCCATCGTCCATGAGGCCGAAGCTGCCCAGAAGCGCTTTGGCTTCCACGATTTCAAGCTCAAGGGCGGCGTCTTCGCGGGCAGTGAGGAGATGGAGGCCGTGCGCGCCCTTAAGGCGCGCTTTCCCGACGCACGCATAACCATCGACCCCAACGGTTGTTGGACCTTGCGGGAATCGCTCGAGCTTTGTCGTGACATGGTCGGCACGCTCACCTACGTCGAGGACCCCTGCGGCGCCGAGGGCCGCTTCTCCGGGCGCGAGGTCATGGCGGAGTTCCATCGATTGACAGGACTCCCCACGGCCACCAACATGATTGACACGGACTGGCGCGAGATGAAGGCGGCCATCCGCCTGGACTCCGTGACGATCCCCCTGGCCGACCCGCACTTCTGGACGATGGAGGGGTCCGTGCGCGTGGCCCAGCTCTGCCATGACCTCGACCTCACCTGGGGCGTCCACTCCAACAACCACTTCGACATCTCGCTGGCGATGGTGGCCCAAGCCGCCGCGGCGGCCCCCGGCGTCATCAATGCCTGCGACACGCACTACATCTGGCAGGATGGCCAGCACCTGGGTAGGGTGGCCCCCCATTTCGAGGATGGATGTCTCCAGGTGCCGCGCGATGGTGCTGGTCTGGGCATCGATCTCGACCACGACAAGCTTGCCGCCGCGCATAGGCTCTATGTGGACAATGGCTGTGGCACGCGCGACGACGCGCGAGGCATGAGGTTCTACATTCCGGGCTGGTCGTATGATGCCAGCCTCCCAGCGATGGTGCGTCCATAGCGTATGTTACATGTACTATCTCACGTCCTTACTCTAGGTTTCCCTTTTCATTATTGAAGCCATAGAAATGGTTCCACTGGCTTCGTAAGGTACAAGACAGGCGATGGGCGGAACGTTCAAGAGAATGGAGATCGCATGGTACCGAAGATCGAGAAGATGGAAGTCTACCCTGTCGCAGGCTATGACAGCATGCTGCTCAACCTGTCGGGCGCGCATGGCCCGTACTTCACACGCAACATTGTGATCCTTACGGATTCGGAGGGCGTCGAAGGGATCAGCGAGGTGCCAGGATCGACCAAGATCACCGAAGTCCTGAACGAGATTGATGACCTGGTTGTTGATAAGCCTGTCTTTAAGTGGAAGAATGTCGTGCGCTCCATCCATGACAAGTATGCGAGCCTTGACCAGGGCGGACGCGGTGCCCAGACGTTCGACCTGCGCACCACCGTTCACGTGCAGACGGCCATCGAGGCCGCCATGCTCGACATCCTGGGCAAGCATCTCGAGGTTCCCGTTGCCGCCCTTCTGGGCGAGGGCCAGCAGCGCGATTCCGTGCGCTTCCTCTGCTATCTCTTCTACGTTGCCGACTATCGCAAGACCGACCTTCCCTACATCCATGGTGACGACGACTCCGACGCGTGGGGCCGCATCCGCCGTGAGCCCGCGCTCACGCCCGAGGCCATCGTCGAGCAGGCCAAGGCTGCAACGGAGCGCTACGGCTTCGTCGACTACAAGCTCAAGGGAGGCGTCTTCGCGGGCAAGGAGGAGATCAAGGCCATCAGGGCACTCAAGCAGGCATATCCCCATGCCCGCATCGACCTCGACCCCAATGGCTGCTGGTCGCTCGCCGAGGCGGTCGACCTATGTAAGGACATGGTTGGTACGCTCACCTACGTCGAGGACCCCTGCGGTGCCGAGGGCCGATTCTCCGGCCGTGAGGTCATGGCGGAGTTCCACAGGCTCACGGGCCTTCCCACGGCCACCAACATGATCGCAACCGACTGGCGCGAGATGAAGGCCGCCATCAGGCTCGACTCCGTGACGATCCCCCTGGCCGACCCGCACTTCTGGACGATGGAGGGTGCAACGCGCGTGGCCCAGCTCTGCCATGACCTCGACCTCACCTGGGGCGTCCACTCCAACAACCACTTCGACATCTCGCTGGCGATGGTGGCCCAGACCGCAGCTGCCGCCCCCGGCTTCTACAACGCCTGCGACACGCACTACATCTGGCAGGACGGCCAGGCACTCACCAAGAGGCCGCCCAGGATCGAAGATGGACGCGTGGCCGTTCCACGCGACGTCCCCGGCTTGGGTCTCGAGATCGATCGTGACGCCGTCATGAGGGCCAATAGGCTCTTCCTTGAGAACGACCTGGGAACGCGAAATGATGCCATTGGCATGCAGTATCTCATCCCGGGCTGGAAGTTCGACCCCAAGCGCCCGTCGATGGTTCGCTAGTCCAACGCATCCGAGGAGCACACACAATGTCCAAACCTATCAAAGACGAACGCTTCAAGGGTATTTTCGTCCCCATCCTCACACCCGTGGATGAGGAGGGGAGGATCGATTCGGCGAAGCTTCGCAAGCAGGTCGACTATGTCATCGAACATGGGGTGGACGGCATCTTGGCCTTCGGATCGAACTCAGAGTTCTATATGTTCGATGATGACGAGATGATCGATGCCACCCGTGAGATCCTCGACGAGACCTCCGACAGGGTGCCGGTGATGTTTGGCATAGGCCATATCCGCACGAGCGCATGTATCACGCTCGCGAAGCGTGCTGCCGAGTTGGACATAGACGCCATCTCCGTCTTGCAGCCCATGTTCATCAGGCCTACGGATCAAGCCCTCTACAACCACTATGCGGCCATTGCGCAGGCCGTCCCTGATACGGCGATGTTCGTCTACAACAACCCCGGCCGTGCGGGCTATCCGATTCCCATCGCCACCATCGTGTCCCTTGCCCACAGACTGAGGAACGTCAGGGGTATCAAGGATTCCACGGGCAACATCACCGATCTGCAGGAGCTCATACGCCAGACTGCCGATGTCACCTTTACCGTGTTCTCAGGCAAGGACACCATCGTGTTCCCTGGCCTGTGCTGTGGCGCCGATGGTGCCGTGTGCTCGACCGCCAACATGTTCCCCGAGCTTGTGTGTGGCATCTATGACAAGTATGTTGCCGGAGACTACGAGGGGTCAAGGGCATGCCAGTTCAGGCTCAACCCCATCCGTCTCTCCCAGGATGTCGCAAGCTTCCCGGCGGCAACCAAGGACATGGCCAACCTCATGGGCATGGACGTCGGGCCTTCCGTGCTGCCGACAGAGCCCACAGCCGGTGCCGCGCTCGAGGGCATGAAGAGGGCCATGAGGGATGGCGGATACCTGTAGCCGGGTGGGCAGTGTGATACCAGAGGCTCTGAAGGGAGGTGGCTCATGGCTTCGCTCAACGTGATCGTAGCCTCGGACTCGTTCAAGGGGTCGGCGAGCAGTAGGCGTGTCAACGACTACATTGCCGAGGGCATCCTGCGCGTCACTCCAGATGCGCGGGTTACGAGGTGCCCCATAGCCGATGGCGGGGAGGGTACCATGGATGCACTCATCTCGGCACGTGGGGGACGGGTGTGCTCGGTGCGCGTGACAGGACCCTTGGGCGCTGATGTCACGGCCCATTACGGCTTCATTGAGGAGGAACGGACTGCGGTCATTGAGATGGCGGAGGCCAGTGGAATAACTCTCATCGAGCAGACCGCCATCAATGCCCTCTGCGCATCGACGCGCGGCGTGGGCGAGGTGATACTCGATGCCCTCGACAGGGGGGCGGAGCACATGTATGTGGGCCTGGGGGGCAGTGCCACAAGTGACGGGGGCATGGGCATGGCCAAGGCCTTGGGCGTCCGCTTCCTGGCGGCCGATGGCGGTGAGGTGACGGATGGTTTGGCCGGTCTTTCTGAGCTCCATGCCATCGACATCACGGGAGTGGATGATCGCGTGCGCCAGGCGGAGTTCATCGCCCTAACCGATGTGTTCAATCCGTTGGCAGGCAGGCGTGGCGCGGTCTATGTCTATGGTCCGCAAAAGGGCATCGCCAAGGATGATCTTCCGATTGTGGATGCATGGATGGAGAACTATGGCTATCTGCTCAAGCGCGACGTCCGCTCCGATGCCGCCGATGTGGCTGGCTCCGGTGCCGCAGGAGGCCTCGGGGCTGCTCTCATTGCCCTCTGCGAGGCGCGTGTGGTTTCGGGTATCGACTTCGTGCTGGATGCCATTGGGATCGAGGAGGACATGAGAGACTGCGACCTTGTCGTCACGGGCGAAGGTCGTATGGACTCGCAGTCCGCTAACGGTAAGGCACCGGTGGGTGTGGCACGCATCGCAAGACAGCATGGCGTCCCTGTGGTGGCCATCGTCGGGAGCAGGGCCGATGACCTTGGCGCTATCTATCGCGAAGGCATCGGCCTTGTCATTCCGACAACGACGGAACCCGCTACACTCGAGGAGTGTCTGGCACGGGTCGCCGTGAGCATACCCCTGGCAGGTGAGAGTGCCATGCGGGCATTTCTCTTGGGAAGGACACCCATCCCAGTGCCGTAGGCATCGGGGATGGGTGGGTTTCATGCCCTTTGAGGAGGGCGAATATGCAAGCGTTCGAGAAAGGAACGGCATGAAGGTAGGATTCATCGGTCTCGGCATCATGGGCAAGCCTATGGCGCTCAACGTCCAGAAGGCAGGCCATACCGTCGTCGCCTACGACCATCACCAGGACCGCATAGATGCCATCGTCGCGGCGGGTGGCATGTCGGCCGCGAGCGGCAGGGAGGTCGGCGAGCAGTCTGACGTCGTCATCACGATGATGCAGAACTCACCCAACGTCGAGAGCGCGCTCTTCGATGGGGGCGGCGTCTTCGAGGGTCTCTCCGTCGGCAAGGCCGTCATCGACATGAGCTCCATCAACCCCATCAAGTCCCGCGAGTTCGCCGCTCATCTCGCCGAGAAGGGCGTCGACTTCCTCGACGCACCCGTCTCCGGTGGTGAACCCAAGGCCATCGACGGAACCATCGCCGTCATGGTTGGCGGTGAGCAGAGCGTCTTTGACAAGTACGAGGGCCTGCTCAAGACCATGGCCTCGACGGTCACCCTTGTGGGTGGCGTGGGTGCCGGCAACATCACCAAGCTTGCCAACCAGATGATCGTCGCCATCAACATCGCGGGCATCTCCGAGGCCTACTCGCTCGCCAAGAAGGCGGGCGTCGACCCCGCCCGCGTCTACGAGGCCATCCGTAGCGGCCTTGCGGGCTCGGTGGTCATGGACCAGAAGTCCCAGAAGATCTTTGACGGCAACTTCGATCCGGGCTTCCGCATCGAGCTGCATATCAAGGACCTCCAGAACGCGCTCGACACCTCCCATGGTGTCAACATCGTCGCGCCCTTCACCTCGCTGGCCATGGAGATCATGCAGTCGCTCAAGGCACACGGCCACGAGAAGGACGACCATTCCGGCATCGCCGAATGGTACGAGATGGTCAACGACCTCAAGCTGCAGGGATAGCCTGAGAACACCTTTGCAGTGCACCGGATGTCGCGTGCCAAGGACAAGGGGCTGCGCTCCCTTGTCCTTGGGCCGTTCCGTGGGGGAGGACGCAGGTGGCACCTCACACCATCGAGGAGGCGGACCTTCCCCAGCTTGATGGCGCCCAGAGCGGGTATGGCAAGCCCATCGAGTCCATCAATGAGCGTGGACCCATCTTCCGTACGTCCATCCTCGATGGCGAGGGCATTGTCACGGCACGTTCCGATGGGTGTGAACGAATCGAGTGCGATACGGTCATCATCTGTGTCTCACAGGTCGTGCCGTCAAAGGCATGGCGCGCTTCATGGGCATCCGCCTGGAGGATGCCGTGGTAGCAGAGAGACCGAAGGGAGGCGTGTGAGGCCATGACATACAGGGAAACGGTCATGCTCAAGGATGGTCGGGAGATGCCCCGTCTTGGTATGGGGACATGGCATCTGGCGGAGGGGCTGCACCCACGTCCCATGGAGCTATCGGCACTGCGGGCTGGGCTCGATGCGGGCGTCAGGCTTATCGATACGGCGGAGATGTACGGAGATGGCGCCACGGAGGAGTTGGTGGGCGATGCCATCCGCCGACGCGACCGCGAGAGCCTCTTCATCGTCTCCAAAGTCTATCCATGCCATGCGGGTCGACGTAGCATGTCTCGCGCGCTTGACGGCACGCTGAGCCGTTTGGGAACGGAGTACCTCGACCTCTACCTGCTCCATTGGCGCGGCCAGATTCCTCTTGAAGAGACGGTATCATGCATGGAGGAGCTCGTCGAGAGCGGCAAGGTCCTTGGCTGGGGCGTCTCTAACTTCGACCTCGATGACATGGAGGAGCTCATGGATGTCGAAGGGGGAGAGCACTGTCTTATAAACCAGGATCTCTACCACCTGGGCTCGCGCGGCATTGAATATGACCTACTGCCCTGGATGAACGGGAATGGCGTTCCCCTCATGGCATACTGTCCCTTGGCACAGGCGGGAAGACTCCGCCAAGGGCTTGTCGAGGACGAGGCCGTGAGGCAGGTTGCGGCGCACCATGGCATTACGCCCCTGCAGGTGCTGCTTGCCTTCGCGCTCCATGACGAGCATGTCATTGCCATTCCACGCAGCTCGAGCGTCAGGCACATCTTGGCAAACTGGGAGAGCCGCACGATTGAGCTGACTTCCGATGACCTTGCCCTGCTCGACGACGCCTTTCCGCCGCCGACGCATAAGGTCCCTTTGGATATGGAGTGACATCTAGCCGAACAGCAGCGCCAGGTTGAGTGCCGTCACGACGAGGCCGATGAGGACGAGCAGTGCCTTGAGGCCCGGGCCGTTGGCATACGCGCCCATGACGCGCCTGGACGACGTGAGGTAGATCTGCAGGAATATCGTGAAGGGCAGCTGGAGCGAGAGCAGCGCCTGTGACCACACGAGCCCCTGGAAGGCGTCGCCCACGAAGAAGACGGTCGCCACGGCCAGCACGAACGTGGCCACGATGCCCAGCGAGGAGTGGCGGTCGTGGATGTCGTATGGCTCGCCCGCCATGCCTGCCGTGATGGTGCCTGCGGCCATGCCTGCCGTCACCGAGGAGCTGAGACCCGCAAGCAGGAGCGCCACCGCGAAGATGAGGCTTGCGGCCGGCCCCACGAGGGGGGAGAGGACGCTTGCGGCCTGAGCGAGGTCGTCGATGGCGATGCCATGCCGGAAGAAGGTGGCCGCCGCCAGGATGACCATGGCGGAATTGATGGCCCAGCCTATGACCATGGAGAGGAGCGTGTCGACGAACTCGTAGTCCAGCCGCTCGCGGATGACGTCATCACCCTGTGCATCGAAGCGCCTGCTCTGGATGATCTCGGAGTGAAGGAAGAGGTTGTGCGGCATCACGACGGCACCGAGCACGGACATGACGACGGGCATCGAACCCGCAGGGAAGCTGGGAGAGACCCAGCCTAGGGTGGCCGCGGGCCACTCCACATGCACCATGAGGACCTCCACCAGGAAGGAGAGTCCGATGAGCGAGACGAAGCCGATGATCCAGCGCTCGATGTGCCGGTAGGAGTTGGTGAGCAGCAGCGTGAGGGAGACGCCGGCCACCAGTACGCTGCCTAGGCGCAGGTCGAGCCCGAAGAGCATCTGGAGGGCGATAGCCCCACCCAGCACCTCGGCCATCGTCGTTGCCACCACGGCGGCGAGTGCCGTTGTCAGCAGCCCCCGGCCAAGCCAGCCGGGCAGGTACTTGGTCGTGGCCTCCGAGATGCAGAGGCCGCTCACGATGCCCAGGTGTGCGGCGTTGTGCTGCAGAACGATGAGCATGATGGTGGAGAGTGTGACCACCCAGAGTAGCGCGTAGCCAAAGGTCGAGCCTGCGGCCATGTTGCTTGCCCAGTTGCCTGGGTCGATGAAGCCCACGGTGACGAGCAGGCCGGGACCTATGAACTTGAGTATGTCGAGACCGCCCCGCTGCCCCGTGTGCACGGAGCCAAAGAGCCTCTTAAGCGCTGCAACCATAGGCCACTCCCTGCCGTCCCTATCCCTCATGCAGATGCCGTTACCCCTGATATAGCAATATCAGGCAACCATGCGCACCGTTCGACATGAGACGGGGCACTCGGCCCTTGTCGAATGCCCCGAGGCACCACTCTTGCGTGCATGTGCCCTACACGCGAGACAGCTTGTTGACGATGACGCGCGCGAGGCCAGCAACGACGAGCATGATGAGCGTCATCGCCGCAAACAGTACGTTGGCGACCATCTCTGCGGCAAAGAGGACGGCCATGGCGACTCCCATGAGGATGCAGGCCAGGGCGATGACGAGGGAGAGCACGAACACCCTTCCCGCATTCGCGGGCACATTGGCCAGCATGGATCCACGGGCGGCCGCAAAGAGGCAGAGCACGCCAAAGATGGTGGCAAGCACCAGGGGAACGCCCCGCGAGCCAGTGAGCAAGAGCCCAATGCCAACGATGATGGCGGCAAGGCCTATGGTCATGGCAATCAGACAGCCAACCTTGAGTCGTTTGCTCTCCGGCGTCATGGGGCATCCCTCTTCTTGCGTCGGTATGTCATCTCACATGTACCTAGTGTAGCGAATCGCGGATCGTGTGCGGGGCGTCCGTTCCGCGAGGCTGTGGGGTGGTGACGTCCAGCTCAGACATCCCCCTTGCCCACAATGCCAAATTCCCGTTGGCTGTGGGGAAATGTTCTGGTAGTATCTCTTCCGCACGGGCGATTGGCTCAGGGGTAGAGCACTTCCTTCACACGGAAGGGGTCGCTGGTTCGAATCCAGCATCGCCCACCATGGCGTGCACAAGGCCAGGGTCCCTGCGGGCCCTGGCCCTTTCTGTCGCGCTGCCCTCTGCCGCGCACGCACGAGCCGCATCAGTTGCCCGCGCTCCGTGGCGTCCGGCGGCGGACGGGCACGCCATCGCGGACGATGAGACCACCCTCAAGCGCCTTGGAATGCCTCCCACGGCTCAGTTCGTTGACGTAGCGTGCCACGGCTGCCGAGATGGCCTCCGAGGCGGTCCCGTACACGAGCGAGGGCGTGTGGTCGACCGCGTAGTGCAGGATCCCCTCGACCGTGTAGGTGGGGTGATCTATGGTGGTGGGGTGGCTCGTCTCTATGGCACCGGCCTCGTCGCAGCTCACGTCGATGATGAGGGAGCCAGGCCTCATGCGCGCCACGTCATCGCGCGACAGGATGTGGTCCGTGCGCGTGAGATCCCACATGACGCAGTTGACCACGACATCGAACGAGGGGAGCTCCTTGCGCAGCAGCGCCTCGGTCCTGCGCTGATAGACGGTGACGTTGGCACTGAGCCCCTCCAGCACCCCGATGGCGCCCAAGGCCGTGTCTCCTCGGCCGATGACGGCAACCCGTTGCCCCTGGGGCATCCGTCCCTGGCAGAGGAACGCATGCAGCACGGCCGCCTCTCCCGCAAGCTGATTGTTGCGCCAGAAGACGTGCCGTCCGTCCTCGTACAGGTGCTCCCATGCATAGGCCGTGAGGCCGCCCTTCGTGAGCGCATCGGCGACCTCGGGGTTCTCGGCCGCATGCACCCAACCGAAGATGGTGGTTCCCGGTGCCAGGCTGCCAAGGTAGTCAGCGTCGCCCACCTTGGGGTCGACGATGCTCGCACACGCCAACACTTCGGTGCGCGAGCCCGTCCGTGCTCCCGTACGCGTGTACCGTTCGTCGGTGATTCCCAGGATGTCGCCATAGCCCCGCTCGAACACAAGGTCCTGGGGGCGTTCGATGACGGCAAGGTCGGAGGGGAGGAGCGCCCGCCTCGACTCATGCTCCTTTGACGGAATGGGAAACCCTATGCTCATGACAGTCGCCTCCTCTATGCGAAGGCGCACCGTGGTGAACTATGATTCCTGATGAGGACTGGGAGCCAGCCAGGCCCCTTCGCAACCATGCATACTACTATATGCGTTCGCGATGCGCTTGAGGCGATCCTGTTCCGCGAGTGGCGGCTGGCGCGCCCGTCGGGCCGAGGAAAGCCCGCCGCCAACGTTGTGGCGGCGGGCTGGTCATGTGGTGGGCCCAGAGGGATTCGAACCCCCAACCCAGGGATTATGAGTCCCCTGCGCTAACCGTTGCGCCATAGGCCCGGATAGAAAAAGGCGACGACCTAAGCCGCCGCCCTCGATGGCATGGTGGAGAATAGGGGATTTGAACCCCTGACCTCATGACTGCCAGTCATGCGCTCTCCCAACTGAGCTAATTCCCCGCGCTGGTGCAAGAGGTATATTACCAAACGCAGGGTGCCGGTCAAGGACTTTTTTGGAAGTCCCCAGACTCAGGGAGGGAACCATGGAGCAGCAGGACGGTCCCGTGGAGCTGTTCGATATGCATATCTCACATGTGGGCATCAACGCCGCGAGCAAGGAGGAGGCCGAGGAGATCGTGGCCCTCCTCTCTGTGCTCATAGGGCTCAGACGCAGCGTGACGGCACCCGTCTCCGTCTTTGCCGGCACGCTCGTGGAGGTCATGCTGCCCGAGGCCGCACGTGGCGAGAAGGGCCACATCGGCTTCTACGTCAACGACATTCCCGCTGCCATCGAGTGGTTTGCGCAGCGTGGCTTCGAGGTGAACCCCGAGACGATGTCCCTCAACCCCGATGGCTCCATTCACCTCATCTACTTCAAGCGACAGATTGCGGGCTTTGCCATCCACCTCACCTGCGATCGGTAGCGCGGCTGGTGGGTTTCTGTATGTTGGCGGGGGATGGCCAAACGCGGCTGCGCTGTCGCATATACTGGAGCAGACCTGTCGCTCGAACCAGGGAGTGAGTGCCGTTTGATCGTTCTTGCGGACAAGCTATCAAAGTCCTTTGGCGGCCGGGTTCTGTACTCGGCCGCTACCTTGCAGCTCAACGCCGGCGAGCGGTGGGGGCTCGTCGGCCCCAACGGTGCCGGCAAGACCACGCTGCTCAGGATCCTCATGGGACAGGAGTCTGCCGACGAGGGCACGGTGAGCCTTGCCAAGGGCGCCACGGTGGGCTACCTCGAGCAGGAGACCCACATCGGCGGCGACAGGAGCGCCCTGGCCGAGGTCGTCGAATCTGCCCGGGAGATACGGCAGCTCGAGACGCGCATCAAGGACATGGAGCGCCAGATTTCCACCATGCCCGAGGGGGACGAGCAATATGCGCTGTTGGAGGAGTATGGTACCGCCCAGGACCGCTTCGAGCGACTGGGTGGCTACGAGCTCGAGGCACATGCCCGCCAGATCCTGGGTGGTCTCGGCTTTCCCGTGGAGGACTTCGACAAGCCCGCCTCGGAGTTCTCCGGTGGCTGGCAGATGCGCATCGCCCTCTCCAAGCTGCTGCTCCGCCATCCCGACCTGCTGCTGCTCGACGAGCCCACCAACCATCTCGACCTCGAGAGCGTGAGCTGGCTGGAGTCGTTCCTCTCCGGCTATGACGGCGCCGTGCTGCTCGTGAGTCACGACCGCTCGTTCATGGACTCCTGCGTGAGCCATGTGGCTGCGCTCGAGAACAAGCGCCTCACCACCTATGTGGGCAACTATTCGAGCTACCTGCGTCAGCGCGAGGACAACCTCGAGCAGCTGCGCGCCAAGCGTGCCGCGCAGGAGCGTGACATCAACCACATGAGGGTCTTCGTGGAGAAGTTCCGCTACAAGCCCACCAAGGCCAAGCAGGTGCAGGAGCGCATACGCCGCATCGAGAAGATCGAGGACGAGCTGGTGGTGCTGCCGGAGTCCTCCAAGAGGGTGCACTTCCGCTTCCCGGACCCGCCGCGCACGGGCGACCTGGTGGTCTCGCTCGAGAACGTCGCGAAAAGCTATGGTGACACCTTCGTATACGAGGGGGTCAACCTCAAGCTCTATCGGGGCGACCACGTGGCGCTCGTGGGTCCCAACGGTGCGGGCAAGTCCACGCTCATGAAGCTCATCAACAACCACGAGCCACCCACGGCGGGCACCATCGAGCTGGGCCAGAACGTGACGCAGTCCTACTACGCGCAGCATCAGCTCGAGACCCTCACCGAGGGCAACACCGTGCTGCAGGAGATGGACGCGGCTGCCCCTGGCTGGACTACCTCCGAGGAGCGCCGCCTGCTGGGGGCCTTCCTCTTCCATGGGGACGACGTGGACAAGCGGGTGGGCGTGCTCTCCGGTGGCGAGAAGGCGCGCCTGGCGCTCGCACGCATGCTCGTGGCACCCGATCCGCTCATCTGCCTGGACGAGCCCACGAACCATCTGGACATCGACTCCGTGGACGTGCTTGAGGAGGCCCTGAGAAGCTTCCCGGGCACCATCGTGCTCATCAGCCACGACGAGCATCTCGTGCGTGCCGTTGCCAACAAGGTCGTGGACGTGCGCGACCACACGGTGACGCTCTACGACGGCGACTACGACTACTACCTCTTCAAGCGCGCCGAGCTTGCGGATGTGGCGGTGCCGGGGCCCGTGCCGGCGCCGGCACCGCCGTCCGCTCGGCCCACACCCATGGAGGGGGAGAGGTCGACGGGGCGCAAGGTGAAGACGCGCGAGCAGCGCCGTGCCGAAGCCGAGCGCCGCAATGCCGCGAGCAGGGCCGTGCGGGGGGAGCGCCGCCGCCTCAGGCAGGTGGAGGCCGCCCTCAGGCCTGCGCAGAAGCGCTACAAGGAGCTCATGGACCTCATGGCCTCCGAGGGCCTCTACAACGATGCCGCTGCGTTCGACAGGGCCCTGAAGGAGTACAACGACCTCTCGAGGAAGATTCCCCCGCTCGAGGAGGAGTGGCTCGAACTGACCGAGAGGATCGAGGAGGGACTCAATGCCTAGCCACCTCAGGAGCGACCGTCCCGGCGACACCGCCGGCACGCCACAGCGGGCCGGTGACGCCACGCGTGTGGGGGCGCGGCCGCACGCGACGGCGCCTATGCCCCGCACGGCCTCCCACCAGCAGCAACCCCCACTCACCAGGCAGGCGGTTCCCAGCCCCTCGCGCACGGGGTATGACTACTCCTACGAGGACGAGCGGCGGGCGCGGCCACCACACCCCTCCTCGAGGGCGGGTGCATCCGCGCTCGGGACCGTCGCCCACGTCGTTGCCGTCATCTGCCGCATCTGTGCCATCGTGCTCTCGGTGCTGGTGATAGCCGCGGCGTGCCTCTCGGGGTCGATGCGCCTCTATCTGGTCGGTCTCATGAACGTCGTGGGTCGGTGGATTCCCCGACCGCTTCTGGGCGTGCTCGTGGTGGAGACGCCCCTGGGCGGCGCCTTCCGGGGAGACTTCGCCCTTACCGCTATCATACTGTTCGTCATCGACTGGATGCTCTGCCGTCTGGCACGTCGCTGGCGCATGCGCTAGCTAGGGAGGATCCCCATGAGCTCTCTGTCCACCTACCGCCTTGTCCTGATGGTCATGTCCGTGGTCGTCGTCATCTTCTCGTCCATCCTGCACGAGTGCGCCCATGGGTACGTCGCCTATCGGCTGGGCGACCCCACGGCCAAGAACGCCGGACGTCTCACGCTCAACCCTGCGGCGCATCTCGACCCCTTCGGCTCGATCATCCTGCCGCTCCTCATGGCCTTCATGGGCGGCCCCATCTTTGCCTATGCCAAGCCCGTTCCCTATAACCCCTACAATCTCAGGAACCACCGCGTGGGGGAGGTGCTCGTCGCCCTTGCCGGGCCCTGCTGCAACATACTGCAGGCCCTGGTGGGGGCGCTGCTCTATGCGCTCGTGCTGCGAGGTGCGCCCATCGCCCTCATGGGGACGCCCTCGTCCGTCCTCGCTTGGGTGGCGTGGTTCCTGATCGTGTTCGTCCAGGTGAATCTTGTGCTCGCCTTCTTCAACCTCATTCCGTTGCCACCGCTCGATGGCTCCAAGGTCATCTCGCTCTTTCTCTCGGATCGCGCCCTCGCCAGGTACTATCGGATGCAGCGCTACTCCATGGTCGTCCTCCTCGTCGTGCTGTATGTCGTGCCCATGGTGCTCGACGTCGACATCCTTGGTCTCTATCTCGACGCGACGGCGGGCAACCTCACGGATCTGCTCTTGGGGATGACGGGATAGCGTGTCGTTTGCCGTGCGGACAAAGGTGTTCAGCGGACCCTTCGACCTGCTTCTTCAGTTGGTGGGGCGCCAGAAGGTGGCCATCGGCTCCATCTCCATCGCCGAGGTCACCGACCAGTACCTCACCGAGGTGGAGCGCATGGGAACCCTCGATCTCGACGTGGCGAGCGACTTCGTTCTGGTCGCCTCCACGCTGCTGGACATCAAGGCCCAGGCACTCGTGCCCGAGCACGATGCCTCACGTCCCCAGGAGGACGAGGGCGACCCCGAGGACGAGGGGCTCGCCAGCCTCTCGCCCGAGGCGGCGCGCGAGGTGCTCGTCCAGCGACTCATCGCCTATAAGCAGTTTAGGAATGCCGCCGCCGCACTGGGTGCGCGCAGGGAGGCGGAGGGCCGCATGCTGCCCCGTACGGCTGGCCCCGACCCCGAGTTCCTGGGGCTCATGCCTGACTACCTCGAGGGCATCTCCCTGCGCTCGCTTGCCGTCATCTGCGCGGACCTTGACAGCCGCCGTGAGGGGTTCCTGCTGGAGGCGGAGCATGTGGCCCCCAAGCGACTTCCCATCGCCCTCACGGTCGCCTCGGTCGACCGCATGACGCGCGCCAGGCCGCGCCTGACCTTCTCCGAGTTGCTCGATGGCGACCTGCGCGCGCAGACCGTGGTGGCAACCTTCCTGGCCATCCTCGAGCTCTCCAAGCGCGGGGTGGTGACACTCTCCCAATCGGACGCCTTTGGTGAGATCGGCGTCAGTCGCATGGAGGGTGCCCCCACCTTCGAGCTGGACGACTCCGAGCTCACGAGCAGTGAGGAGGACCTCTGATGGAGGATCTTGAGCATCTGGACGATGGTGACCTGCGGTCCCGCCTCGAGGCGCTGCTGCTGGTCTCAAGCGATGCCGTGCCGGCCGTGGACCTTGCGAGGGCCCTGGGGGCCGCACCCGGTGAGGTGTCCGAGGCCCTGGCCGTGCTCGCGGCAGAGTACGCCGATGCCAACCGCGGTTTCCAGCTGCGTGAGGTGGCGGGGGGATGGCGGCTCTTCACGCATCCCGCCTTCCACGACGAGGTGGAGTCCTATGTCCTGAGCTGGGACACCCGCCAGCTGAGCCAGGCGGCGCTCGAGACGCTCGCCGTCATCGCCTACCATCAGCCCGTCTCGCGCGAGGGCGTGCGCGGCGTGCGCGGCGTCAACTCCGATGGCGTCATCGCCTCGCTCAGGGAGAAGGGCCTCGTGCGCGTGGCGGGTCACGAGGGGGCGCGCAACGGGGCGACGCTCTTTGGCACCACCCAGCGCTTCCTCGAGCAGTTTGGCCTGAGATCCCTCTCCGAGCTGCCCAGGCTCGAGGACTTTGCCCCCGACGAGGAGTCCAGGCGCTTCATCCGCGAGCGCCTTTCGGGACGCACCCTCTCGAGTACGCTCGAGGAGACGTCCGAGGACATCGATGACGAGCGTGACCTTCTGGATGACGATGGCGGTGTCTCCGATGACGAGGACGAGTCCGCCTTCGCGTGGGATGGTGGGGATGCCAGCGATGAGTGAGCCTGCGTCAGGGCACCCGCGCACCATGCGCCTGCAGCGATTCCTCGCCCGTGCGGGCGTGGCGAGCAGGCGCGGTTCCGAGGACCTCATGACCGCCGGACGTGTGCGGGTGAATGGCGAGGTCGTGAGCGAGCTCGGCAGCAAGGTGGATCTCGCCGTGGACGCGGTCACGGTGGATGGCGTCCCCTGCACGCTGACCGACGATCATGTGTACCTCATGCTCTTCAAGCCCGCAGGCTGTCTGACCACCATGAGCGACCCCCAGGGCAGGCGCTGCGTGGCCGAGCTCGTGCCCACCCACACATATCCCGGCCTCTTCCCCGTGGGACGCCTCGATGCGGACACGACGGGCCTCCTGCTCTTCACCACTAATGGCGAGGTGGCCAATAGGATGCTGCATCCCTCGAACCATGTGGAGAAGCACTACGTGGCCCTCGTGCGTGGCACGCTGGGCGCAGGGGACGTTCGTCGGCTCGAGCAAGGCGTGTCCATGCGCACGGACAAGGCACGTCCCGCCCAGGTGGAGAGGATCGGCCCACACGACGGGCGTGCCCTTCCCGTGGTGGGCGAGGGGGTGCCGTACGGCTGCTCCGTGGTGGGGCTTACCATTCATGAGGGCAAGAAGCATCAGGTGAAGCGTATGCTCAAGGCCGTGGGCCACGAGGTCATCCGCCTGCACCGGGACGAGTTCGGTCCGCTCAAGCTCGGCAGGATGCTTCCTGGTCAGCTGCGCAGGCTCTCATTCGCAGAGCAGGCGAGTCTCGAGGCACTTCTTGAAGGGGGAGGAGACCATGGCAGAGGTTAATCGCATCCTCTTCATGCGTCATCCGCAGACCGTCGCCAATGTCCAGCACTTTCTCTCGGGCAGGAAGAACGTCGACCTCACGCCCGAGGGCGAGCGGCAGATGTTCCGGGCCATCGATGCCATCGAGGCATGGCGGCCCGACCGCATCCTGACGTCGCCCCTTGCGCGCTGCAAGGCCATCGGCGAGGAGGCGGCCGACCGCCTGGGCATCTCCTGCGTCATCATGGATGATCTGGCGGAGATCGAGTTTGGCTCCGCCCAGGGCCTGACCGTGGCACAGCTCCGTACGCAGGGCTATGACTTCCCCTGGTCCCGTGACGAGGAGGGGCACTCCCTGCCCGCACCGGGCGCAGAGTCGTTCGAGGACCTCATGGGTCGCGCGACGGGCGTGCTGGGGGAGCTCTCGCAGCTCTCGGGGCGTACGGCGTGCCTCACGCACGGAGGCTTCACGCGAGCGCTCGTGGGAGCCGCGCTCCACATTCCCTTGGAGACCTTCTGGAACCTCAGGCTACCCAACGTGAGCTCCCAGGTGCTTTCCTGGGACGGCGGGCGCTATACGCTGGCGGCGCTGGGGCTCTCGCCCGAGGAGGTGAAGCTCAGGGCCGAGCACCCCGAGCTGTTGGGCATGGATACGACCGTCACTATGGAGAGGGGCGAGTGATCTGATGATAGTTGCCATCGATGGGCCCGCAGGCTCCGGCAAGTCGAGCGTCTCGAAGGAGGTCGCCCGGAGGCGTGGCCTCACGTTCTTGGACACGGGCGCCATGTACCGCTGCGTCACGCTCGCCTGCCTGGATCGCGGCGTCAACCTGCGTGACGAGGATGCCGTGGCACGCCTCGCCCACGGCATCGCCATCACCTTCGGCATGGCGGCTGACGGCTCCCAGACCGTGCGCCTCGACGGTGCTGACGTGACGGAGGACATCCGCACGGCCCGCATCGACCAGAGCGTCTCCATCGTGGCGGCGCAGCCTCGTGTGCGCGAGCGCATGGTGGCGCTGCAGCGCGAGATGGGGGCTCAGGGAGACGTCATCGCCGAGGGGCGCGATGTGGGAACCGTCGTTTTTCCCCATGCCGACGTCAAGGTGTTCCTCACGGCCGATGCCGAGGCCCGAGCCCACCGTCGCGCCGTGCAACGCGAGGGTGGCGACACCGCCAAGGCCGACGCCTCGGTCAGCGTGGCCGAGGAGCGGCAGATCCTCGATGATCTCAGACGTCGTGACGAGCTTGACGTCACACGCACGGAGTCCCCGCTCAAGGCGGCGGCCGACGCGCACGTGCTCGATTCCTCCGGGCTCAGCTTCGACGAGGTCGTCGAAACCGTGATAGGCTACATGGGCTAGCGTAGGCAGACGTGTCTGTCGCCATGGTTGGCGACGGGAGAGGGTTCGACATGGCAGAGACGACCGCCGGCGCAGGCGGAAAGCAGGCGGGCACGGCGCGGGACGCAGGCAAGCTGCGCGCCTTCCACCGCAACACGCCCGATGACTACTTCACGCATGCCGTCAGGGACTTCCCGCTGCCTCAGCGCATCGCGTTCTGCATCGTGGTGCTCATCGTCACGGGTGTCTCCAAGCTGCTCTGGCGCTGGCACTTCGAGGATGGCGAGCTTCTGTGGAAGGACCGTCGTGGCCGCGTGCTCGTCATGAACCACGAGTCCATGCTCGATCCCGTCGTGGTGATCTGCTCACTCTACCTGCACGGCATCACCGTGCGCCCCATCTACAAGAGCGAGTTTGGCAAGACACGGATCGTCACCTGGTTCTTCTCGCATGTCGGCGGCATTCCCGTCAAGCGTTCCGCGGCCGACATGCAGTTCGTGCGCCGCTCCGAGGCGGCCCTCAGGCGTGGCGAGTGCATCCTCATCTTCCCTGAGGGGACGCGCGTGCGCTCGGATGACCAGCCCATCGAGTTCCACAAGGGCTTCGCCCTGGTCGCGCGCCTCGCCAAGGCGCCCGTGCAGCCCGTGGCCATCGTCGGTGCACGGGACATTACGCCCCAGGGCACCCATTTCAAGCGCTTCGTGAAGGTGCACTGCAAGGCGGGCGCCTGCATCAGCTTTGACGAGCTGGGCGTCAAGGGGCGCAAGGAGCAGGCAAACGCCATGGAGAAGGCCGTCATGGAGCGCGTGTACGGCCTCAGGGACGAGCTGCGCCGCGAGCATCCGGGAAAGATGTGAGGGCATGGCCACCATCCCCACCATCACCGTCGCCGATGAGGCGGGCGCCTGCTACGGCGTGGATCGTGCGCTGAGGATGGTGCGCGAGGCCGCGCGCGACTCCGTGAAACCCATCCACACGCTGGGGCCCCTCATCCACAACCCCACGGTCGTCTCGCAGCTGGAGGCATCGGGCGTGGGCGTCATCGAGGATCCGGCGGATGAGCCTGGTGGGACGCTGCTCCTGCGCACGCATGGCGTGACGCCCGCAGAGGAGCAGGTCGCGCGGAGGGCCCACGACGTGGTGCTCGATGCCACCTGCCCCTTCGTCGTGCGCGCGCACAAGGCGGCCGAGCGCTTGACCGAGGAGGGCTATCAGGTCATCGTCTTTGGCGAGGCGGGGCATCCCGAGGTCGAGGGCACGCTCGGCCACGCCCCCGGGGCCCTCACCATCTCGAGTCCCGCCGACCTCGAGGGCGTGGGGGTGGCCAGGCGCGTTGGCGTGGTGGTGCAGACCACGCAGGCGCGCGCGGCGCTCAGGGAGCTTGCCTCCGCCCTCATCGGAAGGGTGGAGGAGCTGCGCATCATCGACACCATCTGCGAGGCCACGACGCTGCGCCAGGCCGCTGCGGCACGCCTGGCGCGCGACTCCGACGTCATGGTGGTCATAGGGGGGCGCAACTCCGCCAACACGGGCAGGCTCGCCTCCATCTGCGAGGGCTTCTGTCCCCAGACGCACCACATCGAGCTCTCCTCGGAGCTTGATGCCTCCTGGTTTGCCGCAACCGAGCACATCGGCGTCACGGCGGGCGCCTCCACACCGCAGGAGCAGATAGACGAGGTCGTCTCGGCAATCGGGCATATGGTGGGGGTCGGATAGCGCGCGCTGGGCTCATGTCCCGTTGCGGCGGCACGGACTCACGTTCAGGTCCCATCCCCTGGCCGGCGTCTGCGGTGTCGCCAGGCCGGGCATGCTAGACTGCTCCTGTCGGGGCACCGTAGCAAGGAGTGATATGCCCAAGCCAATCGTCGCGGTTGTCGGCAGGCCCAACGTGGGCAAGTCCACGCTGGTCAATCGCCTTGCCGTGACCCGCGAGGCCATCGTTCACGAATCTCGGGGCGTCACGCGTGACCGTTCCTACCACGACTGCGACTGGAACGGCCGCACGTTCACGCTCGTCGACACGGGTGGCATCGAGTCCGCCAAGAGCAAGGACGCCTTTGCGCCACGCATCCGCGATCAGGCCGTCATGGCCTGCAACGAGGCAGACGTGATCATCTTCGTCGTGGACGGCACCGTGGGCGTCACGGACGAGGATGAGGAGGTGGCCCGTGTGGTGCGCACGGCCAAGAAGCCCGTCTTCCTGGTGGTCAACAAGATAGACGATCCCGAGGCCGAGCTCGAGTCGTGGAACTACTACTCGCTGGGCGTCGGGGAGCCTCGCGCCATCTCCGCCGGTCATGGCCATGGCACGGGAGACCTCCTCGATGACGTCGTGACCGCGCTGCGCGAGGACGAGGGCCCCGCCGAGCAGGACGACGCGCTCAGGCTGGCCATCATCGGCAGGCCCAACGTGGGCAAGTCATCGCTTGCCAACCGTCTGGCCAAGAGCAACCGCTTCATCGTGGCCGACCTCTCGGGCACCACGCGCGACGCCGTGGACACCATGATCAGCTGGAAGGGCCAGCGGCTCCGTCTCGTGGACACGGCGGGCATGCGCAAGAAGGCGCAGGTGCACGAGGATGTCGAGTACTACAGCCTCGTGCGCGGCCTTGAGGCCATGGACCGCGCGGACGTCTGCCTCCTGGTGGTGGACGCCACCGTGGGCGTGACCGAGCAGGACCAGAAGCTCGTGGGCATGGCCGTCGATCGTGGCTGTGGCCTCGTCACCGTGCTCAACAAGTGGGACCTCGTCGACTCCGCCGAGAAGCGCGACAAGGTGACCCAGAGCCTCGACCAGCGCATGGGCTTCGCAGCGTGGGCCCCTGTCGTCACCACGTCGGCCCTCACGGGTCGCTCGATCGATCGCGTGCTGACCGCCGCGACCAAGGCGGCCGCCGCACATGGCTCCCGCGTCAAGACGAGTCAGCTCAATGCCCTCATCACGAGGATCCGCGAGAGCGGATACACCGTCACGCGCAAGAACCGTCGCCTCAAGGTGCGCTACGGGACCCAGACGGCCACGAAGCCACCGGCGTTCACGCTCTGGTGCAACGCCCCCGACCTCGTTGACGACAACTATGAGCGCTTCCTCGAGCGTCGTCTGCGCGAGACCTTTGACCTCGAGGGCACGCCCATCCACCTGCGCTTCAGGAGAAGGGACGACCCCAAGTGACACCAACCGTGCTCGTCTGCACCATCATCTGCATGATCGTCGCATTCCTGCTGTGTGGCATCCCGTGCGGCCTGCTTGTGGCCAAGAGGCTCGCGGGCGTGGACGTGCGCACCGTGGGGTCGGGCAACATCGGCATGACCAACGTGGCGCGCGCCGCCGGCGGCAGGGCTGCGGCCATCACCTTCGGCCTCGACGTGGGCAAGGGCGCCGTTGCCATGGTGCTTGGGCGCCTCGTGCTCTCGCTGGTGGCGCGTGTTCCCTGGTCGGAGACGAGCGCAATGGGCCAGCTGGGCCTCTCCGCCTCGCTGCTCTTCGCAGCCTGCGTCTTCGGCCACATGTTCTCTCCCTACCTGGGCCTCAGGGGCGGCAAGGGCATCTCGGTGGGCTTCGGTGCGGTGCTGCTCCTGTGGTGGCCGGCCGGCCTTGCCATCCTTGCGGTGTTCCTGCTCTTCGCCCTTCCCTCACGCTACGTCTCGCTGGGCTCCATCGCCGCTGCCGTGGCGCTTGTCATATGCTCCCTGGCCATGGGCCTTGGGGTTGCGCGCTCCCTTCCGGTCGTGGCCGTGTGCCTGGCGGTCATCCTCAAGCATCGCGGTAACATCGCCCGTTTGCGCAAGGGCACCGAGAGCGCGTTTGTCATCCACCACACGGACAGGGACCGGTGATGGCGATGGCGTCACGCGTCTGCGTCATAGGCTCAGGCTCTTGGGGCACCGCCGCCGCGGGTCTCGTCGCCCGCAACGGTTCGGAGCGCCAGGTCGTGCTCTGGGCGCGCTGCGAGGAGGTCGCCACCTCGATCAACGAGTGCCATCGGAACCCCCGGCACCTGCGCGAGTATCGCCTCCCCGCCAACGTCTGCTCCACCACGGATCCCGCGGGGGCGCTTGAGGGTGCCGGCGCCATCGTCGTGGCCGTCCCCTCCAATCACCTGCGCGGCGTGTTGGACGCCTTCGCCGCATGGGTGCCGTCCACGACGCCGGTCCTGGTGCTCACCAAGGGCATCGAGCCCACGTCCCACCTCCTCATGACGGAGGTCGTCGCGGACGTGTGGGGCCACACCGATCGCATCGCTGCCCTCTCGGGCCCCAACCATGCGGAGGAGATCTGTCTCGGCATGGTGTCCGCGGCCGTGGTTGCCGCCCCAAACGGGCAGCTTGCCCGCGTGTTTCAGGGCCTGTTCGTCTGTCCCGAGTTTCGCGCGTACCGCACGAGCGACCTCAGGGGCGTGGAGGTCTGCGCCGCCGGCAAGAACGTGATCGCCATCTCCTGTGGCGTCTGTGCGGGATGGAACATGGGCGACAACGCCCAGGCCGTCCTCATGACGCGTGGCCTTGCCGAGATGAGCCGCGTCGTCGTGGCCTGTGGGGGCGACTCGCTCACCTGCATGGGACTCGCCGGCATGGGTGACCTCGTGGCAACCTGCACGTCGCATCACTCACGCAACCGCAGCTTTGGCGAGGCCCTGGCACACGGCGCCACGCTCGAGGGCTATGAGCGCGCGACGGGCATGGTGGTCGAGGGTGCGCGCGCGGCGCGGAGCCTTCATGAGGTGGCCCAGGAGCGTCACATAGAGATGCCCATCACCTCATGCGTCCATGCCATGCTCTACGAGGGCACGGATATCGGTCGTGCTGCCCAGATGCTGCTCGAGCGCGTGCCCAACGAGGAGTTCTATGGCATCCGTCCCCAGGGAGGAGGTGCTGCCACCGATGCGTGCGCATGACATCCTCGTCGCCCCCTCCGTGCTTTCGGCGGACTTCACGAAGCTTGGAGAGGACCTCTCGAGCATCAGCACCGCGGACTACGTCCACTACGACGTGATGGATGGACACTTCGTGCCCAACCTCTCCTTTGGGCCAGGCATCCTGAGGCAGGTCAAGGATGCCACCAGCCTGCCCGTGGACGTGCACCTCATGGTGGAGGGTCCCGAGCAGAGTGCCCCGTGGTACCTTGAGGCGGGAGCCGACATCGTGACCTTCCATTGGGAGGCGCAGCGCCACGCCCATCGTATCGTGCAGCTCATTCATGCGACGGGTGCCAAGGCGGGCATCGCGCTCAACCCGGCAACGCCCGTGAGCGTGCTGGAGTCCATCATCGATGACATCGACCTCGTGCTCATCATGACCGTGAACCCCGGCCTCGGCGGGCAGGGATTCATCTCGTCCTCGCTGCGGAAGGTCCGTCAGGCCCGGGCGCTCTGCACGAGCCATGGCGTGTGTCCCCTCATCGAGGTCGACGGCGGCATCGGCGTGCGCACTGCCGAGGATGTCGTGAGGGCCGGTGCCACGATGCTCGTGGCGGGCTCCGCCATCTTCTCTGGGGACCATGCCGCCAATGTCGAGGCCATACGGGCCGCCGGCCAGTGCGGCCTGGCGAGGAGCGTGTAGATGGGCGGTACGCGCTTCACCTATCTGGACTATGCGGCCTCTGCCCCGATGCGCGCCGCCGCGCTCGAGGCGGAGCGTGCCTATGAGGCATCCGAGATCGCAGGCGCCAACCCTAACTCCCTGCATACCCTGGGGCGGCGTGCCGCCCGGGCGCTGGATGGCGCGCGTACAGACATCGCGCGGTGCCTGGGGGGTGGCTTTCGCCCCGCCGACATCGTCTTCACCTCGGGTGGGACCGAGTCCAACAACATCGCCCTGCATGGCATGGCGGAGGCCCTCCGCCTGCGCGAGCGCGGGCGGAGGCGCATCCTCGTCCTCTCCATCGAGCATGATTCCGAGGTGGATGTCGTTCCCTCCCTGCGCGAGCGTGGCTTCGAGGTCGGGTTCGTCCCCGTGGGGCGTGACGGCAAGGCGCGCCTCGACTGGCTCGGGGAGCACCTGGACGACTCCTGTGCGCTCGTCTCGCTCATGAGCGCCAACAACGAGACGGGCGTCGTGCAGCCGCTGGGGCAGGCCGCCCGGATGGCTCACGGGGTGGGCGCACTCGTGCACACCGACGCCGCCCAGGCCTTCGGACGCATCCCGCTCGACCTCGCTGACGTCGATGCCGTGAGCCTCGCCGCCCACAAGATCGGTGGGCCCGTGGGCATCGGCGCCCTTGCCCTACGCGGTCGGTGCCCCTTCCGCCCCCAGGCCTTTGGCGGCGGGCAGGAGCAGGGGAGGCGCCCGGGTACCCAGGACGTGCGGGCCGCCCTCGCCTTTGCCGCGGCGGCCCGCTACTGCACGGAGCACCTCGAGGAGTTTCGCGCGCTCGTCTCGGGGCGCGCACGCGCGCTCCACCAGCGTCTGGCCGAGGCGGACTGCGGCATAGAGCCCACCACGGATGGTGCGATGGGGGACGATCGCCTCCCTGGCATCGTCTCCGTCATGACGCGTCGAATCGACTCCGAGACGCTCGTCCTCAAGCTCGATCAGGCGGGCTTTGAGGTGTCGGCGGCGTCGGCCTGCTCATCGACCTCGCTCGATGCGAGCCATGTGCTCTTGGCGATGGGCATCCCCCGCGACGTTGCGCTCGGCTCGCTCAGGGTATCCTTTGATGAGCGTGTGAGCGAGGATGACCTCGTCCGGTTTGCCGATGCCCTGGTGGGCGTCGTGCGTTCCGCCCGCTGAACCGCATACGGCTGTCACCCCAAGGGGGATTCATGAACGAGTACGAGGCGCTTCTCAGGCTCCAGGACATCGACCTGGAGCTCATCCGGCTCAAGAGGGCCCTTCGGGACATGCCGCAGCGGAAGAGGATCGCTGCCATCGAGAGGGCCAAGAGCAAGCTGGCATCCGAGACGTCCAAGGTCATGGGCCAGCGCAAGGACGCCCAGATGGACGTCGACGACAGCGAGGCCGAGCGGGACCATCTGCTGGCCGTGCAGGCCGAGGTGCGTCAGCGCGCCGCCCAGACCACCAACCATCGCGAGCTTACCGACTTCGAGGCGCAGCTCACCTCCCTCGCCAAGAAGCTCGAGAAGAACGAGTACCGGTATGGGGGGCTTGTCGAGTGCCTCGACAAGCTCCAGAAGGCGGAGGGCAACGCACAGGCCATGCAGGGGAGGTTGGACGGACAGCTTGCCCAGGAGCAGGAGGCGCTCGAGAGGGGCTCGGGCGACCTCATGGCGCGCGTGCGCACGCTGGCGGGCGAGCGCAAGGACGTGCTCGCCAACCTCACGGCTGAGACCAAGGCAACCTATGAGCGCTCGTTCAAGCGCTTTGGGGGCCTCGCCGTCGAGCGTCTCCAGGGCAACGTGCCCAGCGTCTGCCGCGTGGCCCTGCAGCCTCGCCAGTATGCGGACCTCCATCGGCGGGGCCCCATCCACGAGTGCCCCTACTGTCATCGCATGCTCGTGACCGAGGAGGTTGCAGACTAGTGGGCGGGCGGAGGGTACTGCTTGCCGTCACGGGCGGCATCGCCGTCTACAAGGCCGTGGAGGTCCTGCGGGGCCTGCAGAGGGCAGGCTGCGACGTGCGCGTCGTCATGAGCGAGGACGCGACGCGCTTTGTGGGGACCCCCACCTTCGAGGCACTGAGCGGCCATCCCGTCATCACGAGCCTCTACGGCAACGAGGGGGACCCCATCCCGCACATAAGCCTTGCGGATGGTGCCGAGCTCTGCGTGGTCGTGCCGGCGACGGCTGACATCATGGCCAAGATGGCCTGCGGCATCGCGGATGACGCCCTCTCCACCACGTTGCTCGCCCTGCACTGCCCCGTGCTCGTGGCACCCGCCATGAACGTGCACATGTGGCGGCATCCCGCCACGCAGGCCAACATCCGAACGCTACGCTCGCGCGGCGTGCTGTTCGTGGATCCGGTGAGCGGACCTCTCGCGTGCGGGGACGTGGGCGAGGGCAAGCTTGCCTCCGTAGATGGCATCGCCGCCGCCGCCCTCGAGGTGCTTGGACAGGCTGCTGCAAGAGCCCAGGAGCTCGCCGGCAGGGAGGTCGTGGTCACGGCCGGTCCCACGCACGAGGCCATCGATGCCGTGCGCTACCTTGCCAATGCCTCCACGGGCAAGATGGGCTATGCCATCGCGGGGGAGCTGGCCGCCCGTGGCGCCCTCGTCACGCTCGTCTCGGGCCCCTGCGCGTTGGCCACGCCACGGGGCGTTCGTCGTGTGGACGTCGTCTCCGCCGCCCAGATGCACGATGCCACCCTCGCCGCGTTCGAAGGTGCGGATGCAGTCGTCTGCACGGCCGCCGTCGCGGACTACACGCCCGCGCACCCGGCCGACCACAAGCTCAAGAAGTCCCATGAGCACCTGGACGCCATCGAGCTTGTGGAGACCGCCGACATCCTGGCCGAGCTCGGACGCACCAAGCACGGGCGCACGGTGGTGGGCTTTGCCGCCGAGACGGACGACCTCATCGCCAACGCACAGGCGAAGCTTGCCCGCAAGCACGCCGACCTCATCGTGGCCAACGACGTCTCGCGGGCGGACTCCACCTTTGGGGCGGACACGAGCCGCATCGCCCTCGTGGACGCCACGGGCGTGCGGCAGCTGGAGACGCTGCCCCTGCCCGAGGTCGCCTGTGCCATCGTGGACGAGCTGGCCTGCCGCCTTGCCCCTCGGGATGGGGGCGCGCCTCGTGCCTAGGCTCTGCGTGGGCTGTCACCTCTCCATGGCCAAGGGGTATGCCGCCATGGGGCGAACCGCCATTGCACTCGACGCTACGACCTTTGCGTTCTTCACGCGCAATCCCCGTGGGGGCACCGTCAGGAAGCTCGTGGAGTCGGATGTCGCCACCCTGCGTGACATCATGGCCGAGCATGCCTTTGGGCCCCTCGTGGCGCATGCGCCCTACACGTACAACCTCTGCTCCGCCAAGGAGGACGTCCGGGCCTTTGCCCGTCGCTCCATGGCCGAGGACCTCGAGCGTATGGAGGCCCTGCCCGGCAACCTCTATAACCTCCATCCGGGCAGCCACGTGGGGCAGGGGGCGGACCGTGGCATCGAGCTCATCGTGGAGGGGCTGAACGAGCTGCTCGAGCCCGGTCAGCGTACGATGGTGCTGCTTGAGACCATGGCCGGCAAGGGCAGCGAGGTTGGTCGCAGCTTCGAGGAGCTCGCACGCATCGTCGATGGGGTGCGCCACGATGAGCTTTTGGGCATCTGCCTGGATACCTGCCACGTGAGCGATGCCGGGTATGACATCGCGGGCGACCTCGATGGCGTGCTCGCACAGTTCGACCGCGTGCTCGGCCTCGGGCGCCTCAAGGCCCTTCACCTCAACGACTCCAAGCATCCCGTCGGTGCCCGCAAGGACCGACACGAGAGGATAGGGGAGGGGCACCTGGGTGTCGCGTGCTTCGAGCGCATCGTCACGGATGAGCGGCTCCGCAACCTTCCCATGATTCTGGAGACCCCCAACGAGCCTTCGGGCTATGCGCGAGAGATCGCGCTGCTCAGAGGCCTTGCGGATGAGAGGGGCTAGCGCATGGGCATTCTCATCGGCTGCGAGCACGTCTCGCATGAGTGGCCAGGCAAACAGGTTCTCAAGGACCAGACGATCGCCGTCAACGAGGGCGAGCGCATCGGCGTCGTGGGGCGCAATGGCGACGGCAAGTCGACGCTCCTGGACATCATCGCCCGCACCGTCGAGCCGGATGGCGGCACCGTCACCTATCGCAACGGCATCCACGTGGGCTTCCTGGGCCAGACGGATGCCCTCTCGGATGGCGAGACCGTACGCCACGCCATCGTGGGCGACGCTCCCGCCTACGAGTGGGCATCGGATGCCCGGATCCGCTCCGTCATGGACGAGCTCGTGGGCGATCTTGACCTGGACGCCCGCATAGGCAGGCTCTCCGGTGGGCAGCGTCGCCGCTGCGACCTCGCACGCGTGCTCGTGGGCACCTGGGACGTCATCCTCATGGACGAGCCCACGAATCATCTGGACGTGCGGGTCATCGCCTGGCTGGCCGCCCACCTCAAGGGCCGCTGGCGCGCGGGTGAGGGAGCGCTCCTGGTGGTCACGCACGACCGCTGGTTCCTCGATGAGGTCTGCGAGCACATGTGGGAGGTGCACGATGGCGCCATAGACCCCTTCGAGGGCGGCTACTCCGCCTACATCCAACAGCGCGTGGAGCGCGCCCGCCAGGCGGCCGCCATGGAGGAGCGCCGCCAGAACGTGCTGCGCAAGGAGCTCAACTGGCTTGCGCACGGCGCCCGTGCCCGCAGCTCCAAGCCGCGCTTTCGCGTGGAGGCGGCCCGTGCGCTCCTTGCGGACGACCCACCGCTGCGCAACGAGATAGAGCTCAGGCACTTGGCCGTCAGCCGCTTGGGCAAGCAGGTAATCGAGATGAGGAACGTGAGCGCCGGCTATGGGGACGACGTGGTCCTGCACGACGTCGACTGGCTCATCGGCCCCGGGGATCGCATCGGCATCCTCGGCGAGAACGGTGCGGGCAAGTCGACGCTCCTCTCGCTCATGACTGGTCGGCTCCTGCCCCTCACCGGCCTCGTCAAGATCGGCAGGACGGTGCGCTTTGGCATCCTCTCGCAGAATCTGGACGCGCTGCACGCCAAGGACGACTGGCGCATGAGCGAGGTCGTGGCCGGCTACCGGCACTATGTGGTCATCGATGGCAAGGAGGTGAGCTGTGAGCAGCTGCTGGAGCGTCTGGGCTTCGAGCGGCGCGAGTGGCCCACCCTCGTACGCGACCTCTCGGGTGGCCAGCTGCGCCGCCTCGCCATCATGTGCGTGCTTTTGGACGAGCCCAACGTGCTCGTGCTCGACGAGCCCGGCAACGACCTCGACACCGACATGCTCGCCGTGCTGGAGGACCTGTTGGATGGCTGGCCGGGCACCCTCATCCTCGTCACGCACGACCGCTATCTCATGGAGCGCGTGACGGACGACCAGTTTGCCATCCTGGATGGCACCGTCAGGCACGTGCCGGGCGGCGTGGACGAGTACCTCTCCCTCCTGAAGGAGTCCATGCAGGGGGGTCGCTCGGTTCCCGCCCGTGGCGACGTCGCCGCTGACGGCGGCCTGGACGTCGCGCGGACGCACCGGGCACCTACCCTCCCCAACAGGGAGCGGCGTGAGCTCAAGCGGCGCCTCGATGCCGTGGAGCGCCGCCTGGCCAAGCTCCGTGAGGAGCCCGGTCGTCTGCGGAGCGAGCTGATGGAGGTCGACCCCGCCAACTACCAGGCGCTCATGGACAAGCAGGCGGAGCTTGGGTCCGTGGAGCGCGAGATCGCCGGCCTTGAGGACGAGTGGCTGGGGCTCTCGGAACGTCTGGAGGGATAGCAAGGCCATGTTCGAGCTGTTGAGACGGTACCTCGGGCCCTATCGCGCCCGTGCCATCACGGGTATGCTCGCCAAGGTGATCGAGGTCGTCTTCGACCTCATCACGCCCCTGGTCATCGCCCGCATGGTCGATGAGGGTGTTGGCGCCCATGACGTGGGTGTCGTCCTACGCTATGGGGCGCTGCTGGCCTGCTTCGCCCTCGTGGGCTATGGGTCGACCCTCGTCTGCCAGAAGATGGCCGCCCTCGTCGCACAGGGCATGGGCACGGACCTGAGGCACGACCTCATGGAGAAGTCCATGGGACTCTCGCAGGCGGAGGTGGACCGCTTTGGGTCGAACTCCCTGGTGACGCGTACCATCAATGACGTCAACCAGGTGCAGCTGGCCGTGGCCATGGGCATCCGCCAACTCATGCGCTTTCCCATCCTGGGCATGGGCTCCGTTGTCGCGGCGCTGCTCATCGACCTCAGGCTCGGCCTCGTCTTCCTGCTGTGCGTGCCCGCCATCTCCGTCGTCTTTGCGCTGGTCATGGCCAAGTCGGTGCCGTTCTTCCGCCTCATGCAGGAGAGGCTCGACCAGATCTCGCGCATCACGCGCGAGGCCCTCTCCGGCGTGCGCGTCATCCGGGCCTTTGGCCAGGAGGAGCACGAGACCAGGCGCTTTCGCGCCGCCTCCGAGGAACAGACGCAGGTGGCCATCGCCGTGGGCAGGCTCTCGGCCGTCCTGAGCCCGTCCACGCTCCTCGTGATGAACCTGGGCGTCGTGGCGATACTGTGGACGGGGGCCCTGCAGATCCAGGTGGGCGCGCTGACGCAGGGGCAGGTCATGGCCTTCGTCAACTACATGGGCCAGACGCTCATCGCCATCATCTACGTGGCTAACCTGGTCGTGCTCTTCAACCGTGGGTCGGCCAGTGCCCAGCGCGTCATGGAGGTGCTCGACGTCGCCATCTCCGTCACGGACGCTGGCACGAGCGAGCGGACGGTCGCGGCAGACGCACCGGCGCTTGCCCTGCGGCACGTCAGCTTCTCCTATGCGGGAGCCCCTCTCCCCTCGCTCTCGGAGGTCACCCTCACGCTGAGGCGCGGGGAGACCCTGGGCGTCATTGGGGGCACTGGTTCCGGCAAGTCCACGCTGGTCAACCTGCTGCCACGCCTGTACGATGCAACCCACGGCTCCGTGGGTGTGCTGGGCCACGACGTGCGCTCCTATCCGCTTGCGCAGCTGCGCCACCTCGTCTCCGTGGTGCCTCAGAGGGCCTCGCTCGTCTCGGGCACCATCCGCTCGAACCTCACCTGGCGCAAGGCGGATGCCACGGACGACGAGCTCTGGCAGGTCCTCGAGGCGGCCCAGGCGTCCGACTTCGTGCGCCAGATGCCCCAAGGCCTCGACGGGCGCGTCGAGGCGGGAGGCAAGAACTTCTCCGGCGGCCAGCGCCAGCGCCTCACCATCGCCCGCGCGCTTGTGGGCGCTCCCTCGATCGTGGTGTTGGACGACTCCGCCTCCGCCCTCGACTTCAAGACCGATGCACGTCTGCGCCATGCCCTGCACGACCTCGCGGGTGGCGTGACGTCGGTCATCGTCTCGCAGCGCGTCTCCGCGGTCATGCGGGCCGACCAGATCCTCGTGCTGGACCACGGCCACGTCGCTGGCCTGGGCACGCACCGTGCGCTCCTGGGGGGCTGTGGGCTCTATCGCGAGATCTGCCTCTCGCAGCTCTCGAAAGAGGAGGTGGGGGGCTGATGGCCAATCCGTATGCGGGGGGTGGCGCGCCCACCTCCGTGCTCGCGACCGTCAAGGGCGAGGATGGTGCCGGCACCACCAACCGGATCCTCGAGCCCAGCGACCTCTCCTCGGGGGGCGTCATCATACGTCTCATGCGGTACGTGAGGCCACACCTGGCGTCCCTCGTCATGTCCTTCGTCATGGCGGCGACCTCGGTCATTCTGCAGCTCTACGTGCCCATCCTCGTCGGCCAGGGCATCGACCTCATGCTGGGCACCGGATCGGTCGACCTCGTGGGGCTCGCACCCCTGCTGCGGCGCCTTGCCGTGATCGTCATCCTCGCCGCGGTGACGCAGTGGGTCTCGCTCTCCTGCACGAACCGCCTGGCCTATGAGGCCTCGCGTGACCTGCGCAACGATGCCTACGAGCGCCTGGGTGCGCTCCCGCTCTCGTTCGTGGACTCCCACTCGCATGGCGACGTGCTCTCACGCGTGATCAACGACGTGGATGCCGTGGGCCAGGGCATGCTCCAGGGCTTCAACCAGCTCTTCAACGGCATCATGACCATCGTCGTCACCATCTGTTTCATGCTCTCGCTCTCGGCGAGCGTGGCCGTGGTGGTCCTGGTGCTCACGCCGCTCTCCATCGTGGTCGCAGGCCAGATCGCCCGGCATTCCTCCAGGAGTTTTATGGAACAGCAGGCCATCCAGGGCGAGCTGACCGGTCTCACCGAGGAGATGATGGCCAACCAGTCGCTCGTCTCGGCCTTCGCACACGGCGCGCAGGCGACGGACGAGTTCCAACGGATCAACGAGCGCCTCTACGTGGCAGGGGAGCGGGCGCAGTTCATTAGCTCGCTCACGAATCCCTCCACCCGTGTGGTCAACAACATCACCTATGCCACCGTGGCCGTCGTGGGCTGCCTCTGTGTCATCACCGGGCGTCCCTCCGTGCTCACCGTGGGGCAGGTGCAGAGCTTCCTCTCGTACACCACCCAGTACATGAGGCCCTTCAACGAGATATCGACCGTGGTCACGCAGGTGCAGGCGGCCTTTGCCTCCGCACGACGCCTCTTTGCCCTCATCGACGCCGAGGTGGAGGGGCCCGATGCTCCAGACGCGCTGACGGTTCCGGCGACCTCGGGCAGGCTCGACCTCGACCACGTGTGGTTCTCCTACGACAAGGGGCGCGAGCTCCTGCGCGACATCGACGTCCACATCGCCCCCGGCAGGCGCTTCGCCCTCGTGGGTCCCACGGGCTGTGGCAAGACGACCCTCATCAACCTGTTGCTGCGCTTCTATGACGTGGACAGGGGAGACGTGAGCCTGGACGGCACGGACGTGCGTGGCTACACGCGCAGGGCGCTCAGGAAGTCCTTTGGCATGGTGCTGCAGGACACCTGGCTCTTTGAGGGCACCATCCGCGAGAACATCGCCTATGGCATGCTGGATGCCACGGATGGGATGGTGGTCGCCGCTGCCAAGCGCGCGCATGCCCACAAGTTCATAGAGCAGCTTCCCCAGGGCTATGACACCGTGGTGGGGGAGTCGGGCGCCCTGCTCTCCGCAGGTCAGCGGCAGCTGCTGTGCATCGCCCGCGTGATGCTGCAGGATCCCACGGTGCTGCTGCTCGACGAGGCGACGAGCTCCATCGACACGCGCACGGAACTGCAGGTGCAGGATGCCTTCGACCGCATGATGGAGGGGCGCACCTCGCTCGTGGTGGCGCACCGCCTCTCGACCATCAAGGGGGCGGACTGCATCGTGGTCATGCGCGACGGTCGGGTGATCGAGACGGGCACGCACGATGAGCTGCTGGCTAGGGGTGGCTTCTATGCCGACCTCTACGAGAGCCAGTTCGCCCGGTAGCGTCCTGTCCCTACGCGCGCGCCCCGGCTACGCCTCCCACTGGAAGGCGTGCATGTCGACACGGCCATCGGGAAGGAAGCCCACGCCCTCGTCCTCAAGGAGCGCGCGCTGCGCCTCGGGTCCGCCAAAGGCAAAGCCCGGCGCCAGCGCACCGTCCTTGAAGACCACGCGGTGGCAGGGGACGCCCCCGGCCACGCCAGGACTGGAGTGCATGGCGAAGCCCACGAAGCGTGCCTTGCGGGGCTCTCCCAGCATGGCAGCGATCTGCCCGTACGTGGCGACGCGCCCTGCAGGGATCTGGCGAACGATGCCATAGGCCCTCTGGAAAAAGCCCGTGCGCGTGCTCACGGACATGACGGCCTCCTTTGCCGTGGGAGCGTTCTCTCGTCAAAGTGTACATTTAAAGCACATGAGAAAAATATCAACTGGGCTTTTGCAGGGCCAGGCGCATCGAATGTACACTTTGAATCGAGTCTCAGCATATCAGTTTCCTGTTCGTCGCAAATACGACGTGGGTGGCAACCCTTCAACCATAGGATAGCCAGGTCTTGGTTCCGAAACAGAGGAGTGCGTATGTATGGCGTGGTATGGGTGAGGCCCGAGAGTCTCAAGGACTATCTGAACGGCGCGCTGGGAGAGAGCGACCCCGGCTTTTTGGGGGATCCCTTCGCAGGCGAGTTCGTCTCGTTCGTTATCAACCCGCATTCAGGCGAGTATACGGTGGTCTCCAAGGGCACGTAGGGCCAATCGCGTTTCATGCTTGGTTTCATGCTTGCCTTGGGGTGAGGGGAGTGTTACATTACGTACTCGCGCACCGGCAAGGTGAGCGAACGGGTGGTGGCGCAGCTTGGTAGCGCACTTGACTGGGGGTCAAGGGGTCGCTGGTTCGAATCCAGTCCACCCGACCAGAACTCTGAGCAGGGCGAACGTTATTTTCGTTTGTCCTGTTTTTTGTATTGTTCCACTATGAATTCCAACTCCAATGCAGCAGCGGGCTGTCGAGAACTACAACGTGACCGCTGACAAAGCCGAGGAGGCATTGGCCGACGCCAACAAGGTCAGCAAGGATGAGAGGAAGCTGTGCGAGAACGTCAAGACTGTGCATTGCGGCCTTAGGCGTATGCGACGATGCTGAGTATGGTGCTACGCCGCACAGGCAATGTCATCGCAGACTTCATTGTGGATCATGCGCAGTCCTACAAAGCTGATAGCTTCCAGCGTATCTGGGCGAAGCATGTCGTATCCAATGTCCGAGAGCTCGCGAAAAAACATCTCCGTAGCCGTATGGGCCGACCGAGGCCCAGAAGAAGGTTCGGCAACAGCAGCAGAGACGCGACAAGGATATGCGCGATGTAAACGACAGGCTCACAGTTCTCAAGCGGAGAGCGCAGGCACCCGAGGAGCGTACGGCTATTCCTGAACAGAAGCATGCCTGGCACAAAGGGAATGGTGGATCTCAGATGGGTACGTAATGCGC
>NZ_AWEZ01000003.1 GCF_000468755.1 Olsenella profusa F0195 | reverse complement strand
CGCGCCTGGGCACGCCGCCCGCGAACTCGAATACGTTCCCGGGCCCCTGGCAGACGCATTCGGAGGTCTCGCCCCAGAAGACCTGGGCGGGCCCGACGTCGGGGTGCGGGAAGGCGGCGGTGAGGTACTTGCCCCGGGTGGTAACGCCGCGCACCCGGAAATCCGCCTCCCCGAAGTCGACCTGGCACTCGCCGGGAAGCCAGTCGAGCAGCAGGCACCCTGCGGCGTCCCTGCGGTCGCGCTCCCGGGCCGTCTCCTCCCGCCGGCGCCTCACGTAACGCTGCACGGTCGAATAGGACCCAGGGTAGCCCTCCTCCTCGCGCAGCCTCACGTAGACGCGCGTGGCGGTGTGGCGCTGCTTGCGCCAGTTGCGGCAATCGTCGCCGAGCCATGCGTCGATCGTCGCCTCGTAGGGCGCGAGCACCTCGCTTGCCGGCTCGCGCCTTTTGGGCGGCTCGGGAGAGAGGTCCTCCATCCTCGCGTACTTGCGCGCCGTTGGCTCCGAGATGCCCACCGTCCTTGCGATCGAGGCCATCGGCTCTCCGCCTCTCACCCTTTTGCGCATGTCCTCTATCTTGTCCACGCCGACCGTTCCTCTCTGGCCCTCCTCTGTCGAATACCGAAGCAACGACATTGTCGGGCCGACTGCGGACGGTCGGCGTGCCCATGCCCGAAGCCGGAAGTTTCTCGTGCCCGGACCCGAAACTTTTCCGCGCTCAAATCAGCAAATTGAAGGCTATCAAACACAG
>NZ_AWEZ01000002.1 GCF_000468755.1 Olsenella profusa F0195 | reverse complement strand
TGTCGTTATTTCATGAAACTGATCTCACGGATGAATAGTGGACCACTGCACGGTTTCCAGAACTGGAAACTCTCGCTCGTGCCGCCCGTCTTCTCCACCAGGTGGACGTCGCGGACCACCATGCGCTCGTCAATGGCCTTGCATATGTCGTAGACGATGAGCAGTGCCACAGAGACTCCCGTGAGCGCCTCCATCTCCACGTCCGTCTTGTCGCTCGTCCGCACGCGACAGAATGCCCTGATGCTGTGATGCTCGGGACACAGCTCGAAGGAGAGGGTGGCGTTGGTGAGGCTGAGCAGGTGGCAGAGGGGAATGAGCTCCGAGGTGCGCTTGCAGCCCACGATGCCGGCCATCTGGACCATGTCCAGCACGTCGCCCTTGCGCACCTGCCTGCCCTCGATGGCGTCGAACACCTCCGGAGAGACCTCGATGATCCCTGTGGCGAGCGCCATGCGGGAGGTGAACGCCTTCTCGGAGACGTCCACCATGCGGGCGTTGCCCCTGGCATCGAAAGTGCATGAACTCCTGGGGAGCGTCGTGCGCCCCCTCCTCGTGCCGATCCATCAAAACCTCCTCGATCGCTGGTCCCTGGGGCCAGGTGAGTGACTACCCCTTCAGCAGGAGGAGGTCATCCTCGTCGAACCGCAGGTAGTCCGGCAGGCCCCGAGCATCGAGGTCCGACCAGCCGGAGCGCTGCACGAGCCAGGTGATCCTCTGGTCGCGCGCGGGTGCCTCCAGCTCCGGCAGCAGGTAGTAGTTTCGCTCAAATTGGAGCTGGGTGCGTACCTGCCTCATCGCAGCTCCTCCTTGCCTGCCTGCTCCCTGGCAGCGGTCACGGCTTGGGGAGTTCCTTCGCGCGCATGCCCCCAGAACGCGAGCACGACGCGCGCCAGCGCCTCCACGTCATCGAGCCCCAGGCGGGCCACCCCCGCGGGGTGGGCGCAGTCCGTATCCGATGCCACCGCCACGAGGTTCTTGGGGTTGCAGCAGCTCGCCGCCCCCGCACCCCGCACGACCTCCAGCTTGGGATAGGCACTTGCCTTGAAGCCCTCCAGAAGCACAAGGTCCGCCGCAGGCAGGATGCTCATGAGAGAACGCTCGTCCTGCGCACCCATGCCCTGGACAAGCCAGTGGCTCTGGGAGAGGATGGCGGTGCCCACGGCCCCCGCCTCCCGATGGCGGTAGCTGTCCGTGCCCGGCACGTCCCCCACGAAGTCGTGGCCGTCGTGCTTGATCGTCACCACCCGCAGGCCCCGCGCGGCGAGCAGGGGGATGAGCCTGGTGATGAGGGTCGTCTTGCCGGAGTCCTTGGCCCCGCAGATCGCAAAGGCCACGGACCCCCTGTGCTCCTGCCGCCCGCTCACAGCGTCACGACCCTCACCGCGTCGCCCTCCACGAGGGGGCCGGTGCCTGCGGGGATGTCGATGAGACAGGTGCAGCCCCGCAGGGCGAAGAGGGCTCCCGAGGAATGGTTGGCGGCCGGGATGGTGGCGACGCCTCCCTCCAGGCGGGCGCGCACGAAGCGGCGCTGCCTGCTCGCCTTGGGAAAGCCCCCCACCACGGTGGCCGTGCAGCTCCCCGTACGCAGCGTGTCGTCGCGCGTGAGGGTGGCGAGAAGCGGACGGGCGAGCAGCTGCCAGGTGACGAAGGCCCCAAAGGGATTGCCGGAGAGACAGAGCACGGGCGCGCCGCCATGCGAGAAGGCCATGGCAGGAGAGCCGGGCTTCAGGGCCACACGCCAGAAGAGCTCCTCCTCCCCCAGGCCCAGGGCCACGTCGTGCATGATGTCGCGCTGCCCCACCGAGACGCCGCCCGTCGTCACGACGAGGTCCTGCGTGGCACACAGCTCGTCGATGAGGGCGGCCACGGCGGGGGCGTCGTCCGACGCGTGGGTCACCAGGGAGGGCACGAGGCCCAGCTCCGCCAGGCAGCCCCGCAGGAGCTGGCCGTTGGAGTCGAACACCATGCCGGGACGCAGCTCCTCGCCGAGGGGTACGAGCTCATCGCCCGTGGTCACCACCGCGATGCGGGGACGCCGGTACACCTCCACCTCCGCGATGCCCGCCATGGCGAGCACGCCGGAGAGGCCCGCATCGACGCGCTCCCCCGCACGGGCCACCAGCATGCCGGCGGAAAAGTCCTCGCCGCGGTCGATCACGTTGTCGTGCGGGCGCAGCGCACCGTAGATGCCCACCTCGTCCTCGCCATAGTCCGTGTCCTCCTGGCGCAACACGCAGTCGGCCCCGTCGGGCAGGGGGGCGCCCGTCATGATCCGCACGACCGTACCGGGGAGGATCGAGCAGGTGGGGACGTGTCCGGCCACGACCTTCTCGACCACCCTCAGGCGCACGGGCGTCTTGCGAGTGGCGCCCACGCTGTCGGCGGCGCGCAGGGCGTAGCCGTCGAGCGGCGAGCGCGCGAAGGGAGGGCTGTCCAGCGTGGAGGCATAGTCGCGTGCGAGCACGCGGCCGACCGCCGCATCCAAGCCCACGGTCTCACGCTGCGCCAGGGGTTGCACGAGGGCACAGAGTCGCCCCTGGGCCTCCTCCAACGCGATGGCCGTCATATACACACCCTCCATTCGAACCCGTGTGCCAGGACACGGGGGCTGGCCCCGCACGTGATGTGCCAGGACCGGCGCACGGCACCCACAGACCCTCTCCTAGACGTCCTTCGGGACGACCAGCGTCCGAGGGCTGCACTCCCCCGTCATGCGCTGTGCCTCGGGGTAGGCCGCCTGCATCTCGGACATCTCGCCGAAGTCCAGGCACCGCGCCAGACAGGCGTCCACACAGGCGGGTCGCTTGCCCAGGGCAACCAGGTCGACGCACTTGTTGCACAGGCGGCTCTTCTGGATGGAGGCGTCCACCATCGGTGCGCCATAGGGGCATGACTCCTCGCACGCACCACAGCCGATGCAGGCCTCCGTGTCCACCATCGTGCAGCCATACTCGTCGTCGCGATGGAACGCACCCGTGGGACACCCATCCACGCAGACGCACTCCTCGCAGTTGTGGCAGGCATGCGACGTGTAGCGGACCTTCACGTCCAGGAAGGTGCCGCTCTCGACCTCGTCCACATAGCGCATGTTGACGCCCGCACTGAGGTCGTTCTTGTCCTTGCAGGCGATCACACAGGACTTGCACCCTATGCACTTGGCCTCGTCGAAGACGAAGGCCATCTCCTTCGCGTCACTCATGCGGCTCAACCCCCAGATCGACCTTCCAGTCATCCTCAAGCTCGTAGTCGGACTTCCTGATGTCACAGATGCAGGCGTTCCATGACTCGATGTCGGGCCCCGAGGCGAAGTCGCCCGTGAGCACGTTCGGCGAGCCACCGATGCACGTGCCGTCCTCGTTGATGTTGATCCAGGCGCCCTCGTGGATGACGATCACACCCGGCATCACGCGCTCGGTGAGGTGCATCCTGCGCAGGATGGTGCCACGGGAGTTGAAGATCTCCGCGACGTCCCCCTCCTTGAGGTCGTAGCTCTGTGCGTCGACGGGGTTGATGAAGGCGTCGTAGCCGAAGGCCTCGCGCAGCCACGTGACCTGGTTGAACACGGAGTGGGTGCCACGCAGGTCATGGTTGGCGTAGACCTGGAAGGGGTAGGTGCCCTTGATGCCCGCATCGAAGTCCGCGAACGTCGCCTCGTAGCCCTCGGTCGCCGGGTCGTACTTGGCATAGGCGTAGCCCGTGTTCCAGCCGGCCTTGTCGACGGCCTTCTTGAGCGCGGGGCAGTAGATCTCCAGCTTGCCGCTCTCGGTCTTCAGCGGGTTGGCGTCGGGGTCCTCACGCAGCTTCTTGCCGAAGATGTAGCCGAGGTTGTCGCCCACATGACGCTCGACGCGATAGAAGCCGTCCTCCTTGAGCTGCATGATGGGGACACGGCCCTCCTGCGGCTGCCCCTCGACTCCCAGCTCCTTGATGTCGTCCTCCGTGATGCTCGCGAGGTTCTCGTAGTCCTTGCCGTTGTCCATCACGACCGTGGTCCCGGCAACCATGTTGAAGACGCGCTGCATGTTGGAAAAGGGCGTGACCTTGGTGTCATCGACGCCCAGCCGCTTGGCGACCTCGGCGGCTATCCAGGCGTCGTCCTTCGCCTCGAAGTAGGGGTCGATGACCTTGTCGCTCCAGAGGAAGAGCTCGCGGCTGCCGTCCTGTCGCACGTCCCCGCCCTCCTTCTCCCAGGGAGTGGTGACCGGGAGGACGATGTCGGAATACTGGGCCTCGGGCGTGAAGGTGAAGTGGTTGGTCACCACGAAGTCCACCTTGCGATGGGCCTCGATGCCTTTCAGGGAGTTGTTCGTCTGGTTGAGGGTCGCGCAGTGGCTGTGGTACATCATGTGGATGTCGAGCGGATGATCCTTGCCCCCAAAGGCATAGCTGCCCTGTAGGATGTCCTGCCAGTGATGGTTGGTGCAGAGCTTGGTCTTGAGCGGGTTGGGAATGGTCTCGGTACCGTCCTTCCCCAGCTTGACGAGCATGGGGCCGCCATTGGTGGAGGCCTCCTGGGCACTCACGGCGAAGGCGCCGCCCGCGACGCCGATGTTGCCCGTCATGGCACCGAGGGCCATCTCGGCGAGGCAGAGGTAGGTGCCCTTCTCCAGGTGCGCCGCACCCCAGCTGAAGAGGCAGGTGGTGGGGTGGTAGTCGATGAGCATCTGTGCGAGCTCCTCGATGCGCGCCACGGGCAGGCCACAGAGCTTGGAGGCCCACTCGGGGGTCTTGGGTTGGCCGTCGTAGGTGCCCAGGACGTAGTCCCTGTAGTTCTCGGTGGTGTCCGCGCCCTCGGGCATGTGGTCGGCATCGAAGCCCTGCACGCAGCGGTTGAGGAAGTCCCAGTCGAGCACGGTGCCACCGGCCTCCTGGTCCTTCTTGATCAGGTAGTAGGACAGGGCATAGATCAGCGGGGCGTCCGTCACGGGACGGATCGGGAAGTAGTCGTCCGCCAGGACGGCCGCCGTGCGCGTGTACATGGGGTCGATGACGACGATGCGAGCGCCGTTCTCCTTCGCGCGGCGAAGGCTGAGCAAGGGCATGTTGGGCGAGTTCTGTGCCGGGTTGGAGCCCCACAGGATGATGAGCTTGGCGTTGAGCAGGTCGAGACGGTCGTTGAGCGCATGCTGCTTCTGATCGACGCCGAGGATGGGCTTCATGGACGACTTCCATGCGCCTCGCGAGCGGCTGCCGTACTTGGACACGTAGCCACCATAGAGGCTCAGGGTCCTGGCCATGTCGCCGCCATCGAGGACGTAGATCCCCTTGCTGCCATACTTCGCCTTGATGGACTTGATCTGTCCCGCGACGATGTCGAGCGCGTCATCCCATGAGATGCGCTCCCAGGTGTCGCGTCCACGCCACTCACGGCCCGGGTCGCCGTTGGGGTCGAAGTGGGTGCGCCTCATGGGGTACTTGAGACGCTCCTTGCCCACGATCTGCATGCGCTGGGAGAGCCCACGCGGACAGCAGCGCATCTGGGGGTTGTCCCCGGTCTCCTCGTGCTCGTCACCGTTCTTGAGGCGCACGATGCTCCCGTCCTTGACGAGGGCCTTGAGGACGCACTTGCCGCCACAGTTGTGCCAGCAGATGGCATTCCTCCACTCCCCGTCCTCGGCGGTGCTCGTGAGCTGCGACGTCCCGCCTGGGGTGCAGGCAACGAGCTCGCTTCCCGTCACGCTGAGGGCACCCGCCCCTGCCAGGGCACCGAGCCCCCGCAGGAAGCCCCGACGGCTCAACGAGCGGTGGCCCTCGGCCTTATGCCTCTCGTGTATCAGCTGCTCCATGTGCTCCTATCTCCCCTCTCCCGTTCGTTCCATCAGCGCCCACGTCGGACGAGCTCCGCGTCGAGGCGGCACGCGTCCAGGGTCATGCCTGCAAGGGCAAGGTAGATCGTGCTGCGGCTGTCCTCGAGTCCCCTGCAGAGGGCGGGCAGCCACGACAGCGGATGCTCGTTGAGAAAGTCCAGATGATCGTCGAGGATGCGACCGAGCTCTCCTGTGGAGGGTGCCTCGGGCCACCCCAGCCCCGTCTCGCGCTCGCAGAGGAGGTGCAGGAAGTCGAGCTCCGTCGAGAGGTGGTCACCCGGGAAGTTGGCATTGGCCAGCTCGAACCCATGAGAGCGGTAGCTCTCCTTGGTCTGCCAGTTGGGCGCCTGGAAGAGCATCTGGTCGTCGTTGACGTAGCTCGACTCCCACAGCGAGACTTTGATGCCCGCTGGGTCGAAGAAGAGCTCGTAGTACTCCCGCCCGAGCACCTCCGCGAAGGCCTCCTCGCCCCTGGCGGACAGGGTTTCGATCAGCTGCCGGCGGCTGGTGGCGAGGGAGGAGGCAAGCTCCCCCATCTCGCCGGAAACGTCCACGCGCTCAAGCGGGAAGTAGTCGCCCACGAGCAAGCCCGCGAGGACGATGCCCGTCTCGCGCGTGGGCTCCTGCCGGAAGAGGAGGCCCATGAGCTGGTAGAGCTCCGGACGCTCCCCGACCGCCTGCATGCTGGAGACCTCCATGAAGATCCTCTCATCCAAGCGCGGCCCATCATCCCCATGACGGACGTGCGCTCAATCATGAATCATCACATAGTGGATAGTGTAGTATGAGATAATCTAATCGTGATCAATAAGTTGTGTCGGTTACGGGCGAGGCGGGGACAGGGCGCCCGGGAGCCGAGTGCCCTGTGTCGAGGGGTGCCATGGGCAGAGGAGGACGTGGAGACCACGTGCTGGGCCTCGTGCTGGCAGGCGGCGAGAACGCACGCATGGGAGGCCGGTTCAAGGGCGACCTGCTCGCAGGCGGTGAACGCTTCGTCACCCACAGCGCCCGTGTCCTTGCTGACGCAGGCGCGGGACGGCTCCTCCTCTCGCTGCATCAGGGTCAGGAGCTGTCCCTCGAGGGCATCGACGTGCCCATGGAGGTCGTGTGCGACCGCGAGGAGGGCCTGGGGCCCCTCGCCGGCCTGCTCGCGGCGGCGGACTGGGCGGAGGGCCACATGGGAGGGGCGAGCGGCCCAGACCCCCTGCTCATGGTGTGTCCCTGCGACACGCCCCTCGTGACGGCCGGACTGTACCGGGCGCTCCGCACCGCCCTGCGGAAGGGGGACGTTGGCGCCCTGCCCGTGCTGGATGGGCATCCCTACCCCCTGAACGCCGTCTATCGCCTGGGGCTCACCCTCACGGTACGGCTGCGGGCGGCACGCGCCGCGGGCACGCATGGCGTGTCCCGCTCGCTCGAGGGGCTGCCCCTGCACCGCTGCGACCTCAGCGGCAACGAGAACATGGCATGCGCCCTCACCAACGTGAACACGCCCGGAGAGCTCGCGCGGCTCGGCGTAGGCTAGAGGAGCGTACGCCCCTCAAACATAAAACCCCACCGGACAACCTGCGGGCAGCCGGTGGGGAGGGAGGAACAAACCATGCCGACCCATCAGAGCGGGGCATGGAACAGACAGGCTGGACCTACTCGTCCTTCTTGAAGCTGTAGGAGTACACGAAGTTCTCGGGGTCGTAGTAGTTGAGCGCATCGCCGTCGACCTCGGCATAGGGGTAGCCGAAGTCGTTCAGCGCGGCGCCCGACTGAGCGGGCTCGAGGATGAGGTCGCGGCCAGCCGTGAGCTGAACGCGCTCAGAGTCGAGGTTGCCCCAGTAGTACTCGGCCTTCTGCTTGGTCTCCTCCTGATCCTTGGACCAGCCGCCCTTGAGGACAGCCTTGAGGACGTCGGCGGGGTCGGCGGAGACCCAGCCGGTGCCCGGCAGGTAGAACTCAGCCCAGCAATGCTGGTTCTTGGTGATGTCATCAGCGTTCATGCGAATGCCGAAGAACTCGCGGGCGGGCACACCCACGGCGCGGCAGAGACCCACGAACGTGGAGTTGATGTCGGTGCACTTGCCGGACCTGGTGGACAGCAGCGTACAGACGTCACCCTGGCCGCAGCCCTCGACGCTCTCGTCACGCACCATGTTCTGGATGACCCACTCGTAGATGGCCTTGGCCTTGTCGAGGTAGGTGGTCTTGTCGCCCACGATCTCGTTGGCGGCATCGATGACCTGCTGGTTGACGGGCACCATGGCGGAACCCTCGAGGTAGGGCCTCACGTTCTCGGGAACGTCGCCCTCCTCGTGCAGGGTGGGGCACACGGCCTCGTCGCGCGCGGCATGGAAGGAGAGCGTGCAGGTGCGCGTGGAGGCGTCCGCATCGGCGCCCCACTCCACGAAGAGCATCTGGTTGCCTTTGGCGTCGGTGTTGATCTGTGCCGTGGCAGCGCCGGGCGCGTCGTAGCTCACGTCCGTGACCTTCTGGTACTCGGCGTCCTGGGCGACAGGAAGCCACAGGCGCACAACCTTGCCCGCAGGTTCGGCGGTAAGGTCGACGGTGGTGGTGACGGTCCCCTTGGTGGTATCTCCCGTCGCTTGGCCTTGGCTCGAGATCCCAGAGTCGTTCGAGCCCGTGGCGCTCGAGGCGTCCGTGCTCCCGTTGCTGCAGGCGGTCGTGGCCGCGATGGTGACGGCAGAGGTACCCACGAGGCTGAGCAGCCTCAGCGAGTCCCTTCTGGTGATGTTCCGCATGTCTCTCTCCTCACTCTTGTGTGCACTACCCCCACCGCATGTGGCGGGGCCCATTGACCTCCCTAGAAGGTGAAAAGGCAGCGTTACGAGAGCTCGGACAGGCTCTGTTCGAACTCCTCGATGCTCATGGCACCCACGTGGATCTTCCTGATCTCGCCATCGCTCCCCACGAAGACGGAGGTCGGAAAGCCCCTGACGCCGATGAACTGCATGAGTGACCCGTTGGTGTCCATGAGCACGGGAATCTGCACGTCGTTGTCGTGCGCCCACGAGACGAAGCCCTCGGGGCTGAGCTCGCCGTTCTGGTTGGGTACGACCACGGACATGAACCGTACGTCACCGGCGGCCTCGTGCTCCTCGTAGATCCTGGTCATCTGGTCGAGATCCTCGACGCAGGAGGTGCACCAGCTACCCCAGAACTCGAAGTAGAGGGGCTTCCCCTTGTACTCGCTCATGCGATGCTTGGTGCCGTCGAGGTCGGTGAGGACGACGTTCTTCCAGGCGCTCGACACGTTGGCACCCGACTCCTCGCCAGACCGCACGCCCAGGGCGCCGTTGAGCACCGAGGCATCGCTCGCATCCGAGTCCGGGTCGTCCTCGCCCTGTGGGGCCTTGCCTGCGGGGGCGACCAGTGCGGCATCGTCGATGGCGGACTGGAGGGCCCTGTTGCTGTTCACCAGGCTGTCCACCTCGCTGAAGACCATCCAGAGGCCCATGATGGCGATGAGGACGCCGCCGATGGCCTTCACCACGGGAAGGTACGTGCTCAGCCTCTTGAGACGGCCGAGCAGCATGCCCGAGGCAAGGGTGATGACCACGAAGGGGAGGCACAGCCCCAAGGCGTACACGAGGAGGAGGACGCCGCCCACCAGGGCGCTGCCCTGCCCCGCCGCCATGGCAAGGATGGTGCCGAGGATGGGCCCCACGCAGGGGGTCCATCCAAAGGAGAACGCAAGTCCCAGCACGAAGGCGCTCACGACACCACGCACCTTGATGCGACGCAGGTCGGCGCGCCTCTCGTTCAGGAGGAGGGGAATGTCGAGCACGCCGGCAAGGTGGAGGCCGAAGACGAAGATCACCAGGCCGAGCGCGACGTTGACATAGGGGTTGATCACGAAGGAGCCCAGGGCGCCGGCACCCACGCCCAGGGCCACGAACACGAACGAGATGCCCAACACGAAGGCCACCGTGTTGGCCACGCGCCTGCCCAGCATGAGCTCGTTCCCCGCATCGGTGGTGAGTATGCCCACATAGACGGGGAGCAAGGGCAGGATGCAGGGCGAGAAGAACGAGAGCAGGCCCGCACCCGCGGCAGAGAGCAACAGTCCTATGTCCACGCACACCTCCTGGCACGAACCGGTGCCATGCATCGACTGTCATCAGCAATCCGGACGATTGCTGACCATGATTATGGTACCAGATGACACCCATTCGGGAGAGGGAGCGGCCGAGCGAGGTCGCCCCGTTCCCCCTCGTCCCGACGCATGCAGGAACTACGCCTTGGGGCAGCGCACCTTCACTGACGCGCCCTCGAGGGAGCGCATCTTCTCCGTCGCCGCCATCGGGCAGAGGAAGATTGACGTCCCCTCGGCCATGCGAGCAGAGAGCTCCCTGATGAACGGCGTGGTGAAGCCCTCGGCGATGGTGGTGGCAACGCGGGGGCCCACGATGGAGACGTAGGCGGGCGGGTCGGCGTACTCCATGTACGTCACACCTGCGTCCGCCGCCCGAAGCGCATAGGGTATGACCTGGCCCCGCAGGTGCCCGAGCACCTCCTGCACGAGCTCGGGCTCACGACGCCACTCCCTGAAGACGACCCTGAGGTCGAGGAGGCACGAGAGGATGGAAACCGGGCCGCTGATGGAGTACATCACCTGCTCGCCCGCCTCGGACAGCATGCGCGCCGCCTCGATCATCCTGGGCAGGCGATGCGAGCGCTCGTCGGACAGCTCCATGCCCAGGACGTCACGCATCGAGGTGCACACGGGCGTGCCGGCGCGCGCGACCGAGACCTCGTCACCGAGGTTGACGTCGGCGCCCATCGCCTCGGCCTCGACCGTGTGGCAGAATGGCAGCATGCAGAAGTCCTGCTCGCGCGCGGCGCGCACGGCGCGGGCGAAGTCGGCGATGGACTCCGCGCTCCCATAGACCTCGTCCCAGCTGCAGCCCAGGTCCGCGCGCACCTCTGCAACCATGTCGGAGTTTGGGTTAATGCATGCATCAAGTATGAAGTCGGACATGACGTACCTCCCTACGCAAAGGCCATCGCATCGACGAAGAGCCTGTCATAGCCATCAAGGACCGAGAGCTCGATGTAGTGTGCATGGCTCCCCACACGGGCGCTGCGCTCCCTCATCCCCGCGGAGACGAGGCAGAGCACCGCACCGGACTGTGAGGTGTTGCCCGTGTAGACGATCCTGTCTTGCCACTCACGGGGGAAGAAGCCCGCCTCCACCAGGCTTGTGGCGCTCAGATGTCGGCCGAACTGGCCACTCACGATGACGCGGTCGACATCCCCGTAGGCAAGGCCCCTGTCCCTGAGCAGCGCGATGATGGCGGCGAGGATGGCCCCCTTCGAGAGCTGCACCTGGCGGACATCGCCCTGGGTGAGGCACAGCCCGCGCTCGCGGTCGAGGACGAGGGCGAGCCTGCCGTCCCTCCGCTCCACGAGGGGGGAGTCCTTGGAGAGGCGCCCGTTCGCACCGATGGCGCCCGATGCGACGCCCTGACCGATGGCCGCGGCGATGCCGCTACCGCATATCCCGATGGGCTCGCCGCCGCCAATCGTCCGATGGGAGAGGACCTCCCCCGCCATCGTCACGTCCTCAATGGCGCCTGCGGAGGCCCGCATGCCGCAGCTGATGTTCATGCCCTCGAGCGCAGGGCCCGCCGCACAGGAGCACGCGACGAGGGAGCCCCCGTCCGCAAGCACGATCTCGCCGTTGGTGCCGATGTCGATGAAGAGCGTTCGTCCGCTGGCAGCGAGCAGGTCACAGGCCAACACGCCGGAGACGATGTCGCCACCTACGTAGGCGGCTATGCAGGGGACGCAGAACACCTTGGCCGCGGGAGCCGAGGTGAGCCCGAAGTCCTCGGCGCTGCCCGTGACGGGCCCCCTGAGCGTGGGGATGAAGGGGGCACGGGCGATGGAGGAGGGGTCGACTGCGGCAAAGAGATGGATCATGGTGGTGTTCCCGCTGACGACCACCCGCTCCACACGGGCGGGGTCGACCCCCTCCCCCGTGCAGGTGGCCGCGATGAGCCGGTTGAGGTCATCGCGGATGAGGCCCGCGAGGATGTCGCAGCCGCGTGGGTCATCCATCGTGAAGTGGATGCGCGTGATGACGTCCTGCCCGTAGGCCTTCTGCGCGTTGAGGCAGGAGGCGGACCTGAGCTCCCGGCCCGTGGCGAGCTCGACCAGGGTCACGACGACCGTCGTGGTGCCAATGTCCACGGCCACGCCATAGGCGCCCTCTGCGGCGGGGTCTGGCCTCATGTCGATGTGGTAGCCGGACACCTGGATGTCGGCGATGTCGTCCTTGGACACGGTGACCACATCGGCGTCATCCACGACCGTGTAGGTGCAGGCAAGGGTGGGGGTCCCGTCAACCGAGACCCGGCACTTGCCGCAGACCCCCTTGCCCCCGCACGGGCCGTCGACCAGGTCGCGCGCGGCGAGGACCGCATAGAGGTTCGCCCCCCGTGCGCACTCGAGCTCCTGGTTCTCGCGCAGCAGATGCAGCACTGGCATGCGTCATTCCCCTTGCTTACGACTTCCCTCGACGACATATGGGCTCAGTCGGACGCGCGGGCGCGCCTCGAGCCTCCCGGACCCGCTGGACTAGGCGTCACCGCGCTCCTCAAGCGCAGCCGCAAGCAGAAAGTCCACCCTTTCGGGATCGACCGGGTACCCAATCTCGCGCACGGTGTCCATCATCATGTCGATGTTCTCGAACGGCGTCTCGACGGGCAGGCTGCAGCCGCTCATGACCATGAAGCCCTTGGGGCTGTCATAGCCGTCCCGGATGGACTCCAGGGTGCCGATGCGCACGTCGAGGGGCGAACCCATGTACATCACGCTGCCGGGGTCCACGTTGCCCATGATCCTGGTCTTGTCGCCCACGGCACGCTTGCAGTCCGCGATGCTCGCCACGTTGTCGATGCTCCATCCCGCTATGCCCAGGTCCGCGACGTCCTCCCAGATCCGGTCCGTCTGCCCGCAGATGTGGATGACGGGGTTGAAGCCCCTGGCCTTGATGAAGTCCACCAGCTCCTTGAGGTACGGGAGGGAGAACTCGCGGAAGCTGCGCGGGCTCACCACGGTGCAGGACGACATGGGCTCCGAGATGGTGGGGCCAAGCCCCCTGTCCATCGCGGCGGCGGCGAAGGCCTTGCAGGCGTCGAGCGACATCCGGCAGAGGCGATGCACGGCCTCGGGGTCCTTGTGGATGAGGCGCAGCATGTTGTCCACGCCGATGAGGAAGAAGGCGTTGGTGAAGGGCCCCACGACGCCCGCCGAGACGCCCATCGTCTTCCCCGCGAGCTCCTTGAGGATGCCCATGGCCTCAAGGTGGATGGGGAGCCGCCCATCCCTGAGGGGGTCGGGCGGACGGAGGCTGTCGATCTGCGCGGCATCGCTGATGGCGGGCGTCAGCAGGTCGGCCGTGTCGTCATCGGGCTTCTTGACCGTGGCTCCCATCGCCTCGCAGAGCGTGAAGAGGTCCGTGAACACGCGCAGGCTGTCGCTGCCGAAGCGCTCATAGGAGGCCATCTGGGCCTCCGCGATCGCGCGTGGGTTGGTGTTGAACTCCGAGATCTTGCATCCGTAGATGCGCGCCACGCCGTTCGCGATGTTGGGGTTGCAGGGGAGGCGGTCAGCATCCCCTCCGCTCGCGATGGCCTGGCCGCGCTCTGCGGGCGTCATCTGGTCCTTGGGCATGATAGGTCCCTTCCCTCGTCAGTCCCTCACGATACGAAGCACGTGCTCCGAAGGCCTCCACGCGTGCACCGCGTCCGTCATCGCCCTGAGGTTCTCCGTGGGTGTCGACATGGAGATGCCGCAGGCGGGAGCCACGATGTCCACGCCCGACCTCAGTGCGACGTTGGCCATGGACGCCACCTTCCGGGGCTGGGCGTCCTTGAGCGCGAAGGTCGACACGTTGCCCATGAGCACCCTGCCCGGCATGCGCTCGCGCACCCTGCGGACGGCGATCGTGGCGTCGAAGCTGAAGGCGTCGCAGTCGATCTCCGCGACCTCGTCAAGGACGCGGTCCAGGTGCCCGCAGATGTGCACGATGGTCGCCGGGGCGCCGATGGCGGCCACGACCTCGTTGAGGTACCTGACCGTGAACTCGCCAAAGAGCCTGGGGCCCAGGATCTCGCCGGTTCCCGAGGGCTCTGCGACGCATATGACGTCTGCGCCGGCGGCGACCATGGCCCTGCCGTAGGCGATGAGGTTCTGGGCGACGAACTCGACGAACTCGTGCGCCTCCCTGCGACGCTTGTACATCTCGCGCAGCAGGATCTCCATGTCGAGGACCGTCCCCGCAACGCTGACGGCACCCACGAGGTTGCCCACGACGGGAACGTCATCACCCACGCCGCGCAGGATCCTGATGGCCTCGAGCGTCGTGCGCGCACGGCCCCTGGCGAGGTCCATGCGATGGAGCCCGGAGAGGTCCGACACGCTCCGGAGGGCGCCTGTCACCACATGCGGCTCGCAGGTCTCGTCGCCGAGGTCGACCGTGGCGCCCATGCCTTCGGCCTCGACGGTCATGCAGAAGGGCACGCCGTAGTTCTCGATGCCTCCGAGGTCATGGGCCGCGCGTGCAAGGCGTGCCATCTGCCGCGGGTCGGTGTGCGCCTCGGGGAAGGAGACGCCCGCGGCATAGGCCATGGCCGTGGTCGTCATGTTCATCATCCCACCGGGGATGATGCAAGGTGGCCGGTCCACCCGCCCGCCTGCGAGAATGGAGAGCAGACGTCCCCTCTCACCAGGGGTGTCAGGCATGGACGCGCTCTAGGGGCTCCGCAGCGTCAGCGGCATCCTCATAGCCCAGCAGACGATCGAGGAGCTTCACGGCCTCGGTCGCGGTCCGCGAGTAGCCATCCGCGCCGATCTTGTCGCAGAAGCCCTGCGAGATCGGGCCGCCACCGATGATGACCTTGACCTTGTCCCTCAGCCCAGCCTCCTTGAGGGCCTCGATGACGTTGCCCATGTTTGCCATCGAGGTGCTCATGAGGGTGGACATGGCCACGGCATCGGCATCGTTGTTCCGGACGGCCCCCACGAACTCCTCGGGCGGGATGTCGCGTCCGAGGTCGACCATCTGGTAGCCGGAGGACTCCAGCATGATCTTGACCAGGTTCTTGCCGATGTCGTGGGTGTCCCCCTGCACGACGCCGATGACGACCGTGCCCTTCTGGTTGAGCTGGCTGCTTTCGAGCATGGGCCTCATGACGTCGAGGCCGTTGTACATCGCATCGGAGCAGATAAGCAGCTCGGGGATGAAGTATTCCTCCTCCTCATAGAGATCGGCCACTCGGTTCATGCCGGCCACGAGGCCGTCGAAGATGCCCTCGCGCACGTCGTACCCGGCGTCAACGAACTGCTGGGCAACGTCGACGACCTTCTCGTCCTCCATGTCGACGACGCAGTCCCTGAGCTCTTGGATCAGCTCTTCCTTGCTCTTGGCAGACATTGGAACCATCCCTTCTCTTGCGCCTGACAAACGCACCGCCCGTATGTCCGTATGGAGCATGCCGGACCAGCAACTAGGTCCGCGCCTCGCAGCCCACGATCCTCTCGATCTCGTCCCTTCTGAGTTCCTTGCCTATGACGACGAGCTTGGGCTCGCCCGTATAGGCAGAGGGCTTGTGGAGAGCGCCTCCCGTGTAGAGCTCGACGTGCTCCAGGGCCTTCTGGTCCTCGCGGCACAGGAAGCCCTTGGCGCGCATCACGCGGCCCGTGGGCACCTTGCGAAGTGCCGCTAGCATGTGCTCGATCTCGCCCTCGCCAAAGGCGTGCTCGGGGAGGAACGAGAGGGACACGAAACCGCCCGGTGCATGGAGGTGCCCCCCGTGGTGATGGTGGTCCTCCGCTGGTGGGGTCGCCGCGACGGGCACCGTGCCCTCCTCAAGGGCGGCCTCGGAGGCGGCAAGCACCTCGAGCCCGCCCACCCCGCCTGCGGCGTCGACGTCCATGACGGGACAGGGGCTGAGCTTCCGGATGGCGGCCATCGCGCCATCGAGCTCGGCCGCACCCAGCCCCTGGGTGTGCGTCAGGGCGATGAAGCTGGCATCCCGTATCTGGGAGGCATAGAAGTCTCCCGAGAGCTCGAGCATCTCCGCCACGCAGGAGGCGTCCACGACCGAGGTGACCGAGCTGAGCCGACAGGGCAGGCGCCGTGCGGCCCCCTCCACGACGCCCAGCATGTCAGGAAGGTTCGCCAGCCCCGTCGGCTCGATGACGATGCGCCCCGGGTGCATGTCCTCCACGACCTCCTGCAGGCAAGTGAGGAAGTCTCCCTTCAACGTGCAGCAGATGCATCCCGAGGCAAGCGTCCTCACCGAGACGGAGCTGTCCTTAAGCAGGTCCCCATCGATGGAAACGTCGCCGAACTCGTTCTCGATCACGATGGGCCGCTCGCTCTCGAGGCCATCCGCCAGCATGCGGTTGATGAGGGTCGTCTTGCCGGCCCCCAAGAAGCCGATCACGATGTCGACCTTGGTCCCGTCCTGAGCGTCCTGACGTTTCTCGGTCGTCCCAATCACCTTCGTACGCCTGCGCAAAAAAGAAAACCCTTATTTTATGAACACGATAGCCAATCGGGTGGGTACCGTCCGCCCACATATCGGTGGATGTGGGCGGTCGGCGCCCCTACGGTGGCGGACGGCGTGCGTGCACCCCGCGCCCCCGACGGCGCTACTCCCCAACCAGTCCGTCCGCCTGGTCCCTGAGCCGCCAGGCGTCGTAGTCCCACTCGCCCCGTGCCGTGAACCTGCAGTAGGCGGGAACGAGGATCGAAAGAGCAGTGAACAGGACGAGGAACATGGCTGCCGATCCCTCACGGATCACGCGTCCCAGCCGTGCGGCCTCTCGGGATCGGGGTCCTCGAGGGCACGTGCCTGCTCCGCAGCGAGGGTCTTCGCGACCTTGAGGTAGCGGAAGATGTTCTCGTTGGACGAATCGAAGGGCATGTCACAGCCGGAGTGAATCTGGAACCCCTTGGGGGAGTCCCACGCCTTGCGGAAGCACTCCTTGGTCTTGTCCTCGATCTGGTCAGGCGTGCCGAGCTCCATGAGGCCGACGGGGTCGACGTTGCCCTGGATGCGGATCCTGTCCCCGATGCGCTCCTTGGCCACCCCAAGGTCGACGACGTTGTCGAGGCTGTACTCGGAGAAGCCGCCGCCCGCAACGTCCTCGAGAATCTTGGTGGTGTCACCACAGATGTGCATGTGCATGGGGGCATGGGTGTACTGGCGCACGAGCTCCTGAAACCTGAGCTCGCTGGGGAGGGCGTACGTACGGTAGAGCTTGGGATTGATGATCGTGCAGCTTGCGACGGGGTCGCAGGTGCTCACGCCGAAGCCCTCCTTGAGGAAGGGCTCCGCGAGCTTGAAGAGCGCACTCACCGTGAACTCGATGAGCTGGGGCGCCCACTCCTCGCGCCTGATGAGGCCGCGCAGGAAGGTCTCCACCCCCACGAGGCCGGAAGCGGCGGTGAAGGGCGAGGTGAAGTTGACGCCCGTACCCACCTCATCGCCAATCTCGTCACGTATCATCTCGAGCGCCTCGAGGGTCACGTAGGCGTTGGGATCCTCGTCGAAGACGATGTCATCGAGGCTCAGCCTGGGAACGTCCTCCCTGGGGTGTCGAAGGGGTGCGTCCAGGAGCACCTTGGTCTCGTTGGGCGGCTGCTTGTAGGCGCCACCATAGGCGATGGCAAGCGAGTGCAGCCCATACATGAGCCCCGTGCCGTCGGCACCAAAGAGGCGATAGGCCGCGATCTGCTGCTCGGCCTTGCCACGGGCAGTCTTCTCGCATTCCGCGAAGGTCGTGCCCATCATGCGCGGAACGGTGAGGTCGGCCATGATGCCGATGGGCATGCGATCCACGGACTCTCCGTGTGCGAGTGCCCGGGACCGCTCGTTGGGGGTCATCTCGTCAAGCGCACGAATCGGCTCAAAGTAGTCGAGGCTCTCCCTCAGCATGTCCCTGTCATACATACGGCCCTCTCAAGTGCTATCTGATAGACGAACATCTATCTATTTTTGCG
>NZ_AWEZ01000001.1 GCF_000468755.1 Olsenella profusa F0195 | reverse complement strand
CCTTCTCGCGGTCCGGGAGCGCTTCTCCGCCTTCAGGGCTATCGATTCTTTGGGCAGGCGTTCTCCGCCTCCAGCCTCTTGATCCGCCGCTCGAGCTCCTGCTCCCGCGTCAGCCCCGCGGACTTGCCCCCGGAGCCCCTCGGCCGCCCCTTGGGCCTGGGCCTGAGCGCGCCGGCGCCGCCCTCGCGGTACAGCTTGCACCACTTGTTCAGGGGCGAGCGCGATGCGACCCCGTAGGCCTCCATCGCCTCGACGACGGTCATCTCGCCCCCGGCCACGGCCCTGGCCGCGTCGCACTTCAGCTCCCAGCTGTATCTCGCCTGGGTTCTCCCCATGTTCAGCAGGCCCTCCGATCCGACGGCGCGGAACGTGTAGAGCCATTCTCTCACAGCCTCCTCGGGAGGCGACATCATGGAGGCGACCGGGCCGTAGCCGTATCCCATCTCGAACAGCCTTGCCGCCTCCCTTCTGGAGCCGGCATCGTGCTTCAAGCGCAAGTCATCAGGCATAAAGACGAACCTCCCATTTCTTGTGTCCAAGAAATGGGAGGCAGTTCAGGGCGATAGGCGGCCTTCCTTCATGCTATGTGGGTTCGGACTAGCTAAGCGGCTCGAGCTCGCGGTAGAGCGAATCTCCGTCGCCCACGAGAACGTCCCACCACCACTCCGGGCTCTCGACGCCGGATGCGCAGAGCATGTCCAGGAGCTTAGCGCGGGCGTCCGGGGGCAGCTGCTCGAAGTCTTCGCGCATGGCGTCGAGCACCGCCTTGCTCGTGGCCATCATGTCGTTGCAGATCTCCTTCTTCTCCTCCAGGCTGTAGCTCTCCGGCGAGTACAGGCAGAGATCCGCTCGGAAGTAGGCCATGTCCTCGGCTTGGGTGAGCTCTGTCATCTTGGCTTCGTTCATCATCTTTCTTATCTCCTCTCGATGCCCAGCACCGTGAATGGTGGCGCTGGGGTGGTACGAATTCCGGTACGAATCATCCCGAAAGGAGCGCTTTCTTTTGAAGCGAAGTGGTGCGCCGATTTCTCGGACACACCACTTCTGACCTGCGGATTTGTTGCTTTTAGTGGAAGAGTGTGGAATAGTGATTTGTGCGAAATTTTACTCCCACTCAATAGACACAAAACAGGGAAGCGCGAACCCCACGAGCCGCCTGAACAGCGGCTTTGTTTATTTTCACGTCCGCGAAATCGTCCCAAAACCGGAACTCGCCTGGAACTCAGGACTGAGTTCCGCCTTGACACGCAATGGCGGAGAATGAGCGCAGATCAGTAAGGATTAAACGCCCGCCTTGCGGCAACGCTGGATCGTGGCACGCGGCGGGGCCCGCGGGGAATGACGGCCGAACGAGGCGTCTGCTCTCTGACGAGTCGCCTCGCCACAGTGGGAACAAGTAGGGCGAAAGGAGCTTTGCGATGGCTTCGTAATCCGACGCCCTGAAGCCGGAATCCGACGTCGCGAGAAGGGACCCCCGGCAAGGACGCTGCGGACGCAGGGATCTCAAGGGTCACAAAGGCTGAAGCACATTCGAGCAAGGCGGGTGCTCCGCGGGGCGGCGGGGTTGCGTACGGCGAATTCGGCTCGGGCGGGCAGAGCAGTTACACGGCCGCAAGTGCCGAAGAGGTCGAGTCCATGCCGTCCGACGCAGTCATAGTACCGCCGGATTTCAACACGGGCTGCCTGGCTGCATGTCTCGCCAGCGTGTGCCCGAGCGTCGTGGATTCCCCTCTCAGCCCTGAATGCTGGGGCGAGCTCGGGGCCCAAGGGCAACGGGGCGTCTTCGTTTTCGCATTGCGGCGAACGGAGCGACACTGTGATATTAACGTGTGAATGTGCAGCTTAGGAGGCTTGTGATGCCGAACATCAAGCCCATTTCTGATCTGAGGCCTTACAGCGCGGTGCTCGACGAGGTGGCACCGGGCTCTCCTGTGTTCCTGACGAAGAACGGGCGCGGGAGATTCGTCATCCAGGACGTGTCGGACTACGAGCGTTACGAGGCAGAGCGAACCCTGATAGCCCAGTTTGGCTATGACGTGCATTCTGTGGAGGAGCGCGAAACCCTCACTACCGATCAGGTTCGCGCGGCGTTCGACAAGCGATTCCCTCAGGCTGGCTAGGTGGACTTCGTCCGGTTGCCCGCTACCGTGGAAGGCCTCGCTTCAGCCGCGGATCATACCGAGTTCGAGCTTTCCAGCCCAACCGCCGCAAGACGCCTGGTGGAATCCGTCATAGAGAAGGCGCAGCTGTTCACCGGCGTTCCCGGTTCCGGCATGATGCTTCGCTCCGTCAACGGTCTAGACACGGGATACCGCTACATGGTCAGTGGCAACTGGATGGTGCTCTTCTCCTGCAAACAAGGACGTGCGCTGATAGTCAGAGTCCATTATGCCAAGAGCGACTCTATATGAAGGAGCTCTTCGGAGAACGCTAGGCTCCTCTTGGGCTCTGTGGCGGGACAGAGTTAGGGCGAAAAAGCATCCCAACCACTCTTAAATTTGACCTACGGAAACGTATTTCAATTGCACGCAACTGACTACATGAGCGAAAGCAGTGCCGGCGGGACGGGACGTCCCCTGACCCGAGAGTGACGGCTCCGAGTGAAGAGTGGCGGCACTGAGCTGCGAAGGCATGGCCACGTGCGCGAGGAGTGACTACATGCAGCTAGGCATCTCCATGGCCATGCCTTCGCAGCTTCCTGATGTTCTGCAGCTTCCACTGGGCTTCCGGACTGGCGATCGCCGCACGCGCCATCGCCTCGTCTTCGAGGAGCAGGCTTGGATCGAACGCTCCCTACGAGAGCCGCCCGAGATACTCTTCCTCGGCATCCGTCCGCGGCAAGACGTAGGCGGAAACGAACTCGTACGCGGTGCCGATCAGCCCATCGAGGGTAGGCACTTTCTCGTCCCTCCTGAGCATGGGCAGGAGCTGCTCCTCGAGCTCGCGTCCCCTGTCGACAAAGCGTCCGAGGCGATCCTCGAACCCATGCAGGAACGCCGCCGAAAGCGACGCGTAGAAGAGAATCGCCTTGTGGGCGACGGCGCACTCGGCAGCGCCTCTTCCGTCGAGCACGCGCTTGAGATTCGCAACGTCGTAGAGGTCCCACACCTTCACACGGTCGAAGAAGGCCTTGACCTTGCCTCCGGTAAGGTCAGCATCAGCGAAGAGCGGAACACCCAACCCACCGATGCCCGAGACCGACCAGGGTAAGGCGGGAGCGGTGGGCGGCGCCACGACCGGCTGCGTCCGCGGCGCCGACTGCTGCGGAGGGCCGCGGACGAACGTCAGCGCAGGGGCGAGGGGAGAGCTTCGCGACATGGGCGCGGTGGACTCCCTCGCGGCTCTCGGGTCCCGGGACGATGCGGTGCGCATGGGCATGACCTGCGAGGGGAGGGTGCGGATGGCGGCCGGCGGGGCACGCCCGCCGAGGAGGGCCGCCGAAGTGGGATGAGGGCTCACCACGCGCGCGTCCCCGACCTCGGAGAAGCGCGCCGCGCGGCGTTGGCGAAGGGCGGCACCGACCGCAGGCTGGCGAACCTCCGGCTTCCCGTGATGGACGAGCGGCCCCTCGAGGAGCCAGACGAGGGCTTCCGCGCGTTCATCCCGGAGATCATGGAGCGACGGTCCAGGGGGGTCGACGATCTCCCGCACGCAGCTCCAGTAGGAGGGCTGGCACGCAAGACCGGGCAGCGGCGTTCGCGCCGACGCCATCATGGACCGGATCGCCCCCGCCCAGACAGGATATCGGCGTTGCTCAAGCCGAATAATGCCACTGCCTATGCGGGCAAACACTCACGCAGCAGCGTGCCAACTCTATGCCGAATGCGTAAGGGTTCTTCTTCACATGTTTGCCCCAGAGCGCAAGCATCGTCTGGGTGGCCGCGACCTCATCGAGAACCGCCCGCCAACGTTCCATCCTCTCTGCGCGGCCTCGCTTAGTGCATGCAGCCTTTAGCGCCTCACGCAATGTCGGCACGCCGCAGGTGTCGCCCTTGGTCCGCCATAGAAGTGTACGTCGTAGAAGTCGCGCGGACGTGTGGTGGTCACGCCACGGGAGACGACGGTCTCGAGCTTCTCTGCGAGTACGGTTTCAAGCGGGTGGGACATCAGGTGAACGCTACTATCAAGCACATCAGATGTAGGGCGCCGTACGCGCCCACCGGAAACGAGCGCTCCGACAGGTATCTCTCGACCTCGCCGGAGGTCAGCTTACGTACTGCGCACCTACGACCGGGAGGCACTCCATTCGTCCCTCGTGATGCAGGTGACGTACTCTGTCCTGCGGAGACCGTCAATCTGGCAGGGGACGTTCTCCGCCGTGTGGTGGTAGCGGAAGCCGCACTTCTCCTGCACGCGTCTCGACTTATCGTTGCCGTCGAAGTATCCGCACCACATCCTCTCGAGCCCAAGATCCTCGAAGCCGTGGCGCATGATCTCGCGCGTGGCCTCAGGGATGAGCCCCTGCCCCCAGTGCGGGACGCCGATCCAGTAGCCAATCTCTCCCTCGGTGTCCGGGATGCCGATGTTGCTCGCCCCACCGACCATGAGCCCGATGCTGCCGACCGGGCGTCCCGCCTCCTTGAGGACCACGGCGTAGCTCTCCGGCACGGAGAGCACGTTACGTATGACCTCCCAGCTGTCCTCCACGCTCGTGTGGACGGGCCAGCCTGCGATGGGGCCCACGTCGGGATGGCTCGCGTACTAGTACAGATCCTCCGCGTCCCTCTCGTCCCATGGCCTGAGGAGGAGCCTCTCGGTCTCGAACGTCATGCCAGCCTCCCGCCGGATCGTCTGCTCGGGCGATTGTAGCACGCGGAGCTGGGGGCGAATCACAGATTCGCCTACGCGAAGCCGGGGTCAGGAGTAGCGCCCCTCGTAATCCTCCTTCGCCTCGTCGGTCCATTTTCTGACGAACTCCGTCTTCGCCTCGGTGTAGCCGTCGCGGTCGTACTCGAATCGCCTCCACAGGTCCAGCTTCAGCGCTTCGTACTCTCGGGCGATCTGCGGATGCTCCCTCAGATAATCCCTGAAGTACAGCTCGTCGTTGTCGCCGCTGCGCCGGAGGTGCACGTGGAAGACCTTCTCCGCAAACCCATCCTCGGTATAGCCGCAGTTGAAGGACATCTTGTCCCTACCTTCGGACATTCGTAGAAACCCACCGCCCTCGATGGCGTGTGCGACGGCTTCCAAATCCGCCTCGCCTGAGACTTCGACGAGAATGTCAACGATGTCCTTTGCCCATATCCTGGGAATCGCCGTGCTTCCCACGTGGCTGATCCTCTTTACGGGACACTCGGACAGAACATGCCGCAGCCGGGCCTCCATCTCGTCGTAGCGCGAGTCCCATTCGTCGTTATGCTCGACGAGAAATATGGGGAACAGCTCCCAGAGCTCCTCCAGCGTCATCTCGGACAGCTCTTTTCCTATATCCCGGCCTCTCTCCCTCCGTCGAGGGAAGTTGCACCATGCTTTCGAATACAACGTCGGGCTCCCCTCTTGTCTCTTGAAGCGCCGCCTCCATCGGAGATCCACCGTCGCCACTGCCGCCGGCGATTATTCAGCTCTCAGCTATTTCGGAAAGGATCCTGGTTATCGCCTGGATGTCGGCACCGTCGAGGCGACCGATGCGCCCTGCAGTACTCAGGTAGTCGGCAGGAATCTGGGCGATCCTGTCCGCTCTGGCGATGGGGGGCTTCTCGAGCCCTGCAGCCTGCCATCCGCTGATGAAATGGTCGTGCTCCAAATGCAGCCTGTTCGTGGCGGACGTGACCATCATGACGATGGAGCCATCCTCCGCAACGCCCACGACGATCACTGGCCGGTACTTGTAACCCCTGCCCTCGGAGAAATCGACTCGGGCGTGCCATAGCTCCCAAGGCCGAGGAACTCCGCTACTCGTCATCGTCGTCCCACTCGGCTGGCAGGACGGCGATGCCGTCAGGGTTCAGCTCAACATGGTATGCCTTGGCGGAAAGCGCCTTGTAGGACGGCTTCTCGACACGGAGATTGAACGGCAGGCCGCCCACCTCGATGGACTTGATGAGGAACATGTTTATGGCATCGGAAAGGCTCAGGCCCCAGCGTGAATAGACGTTCGTGGCGTCTTCCTTCACCTGGTCGGTCGTCCTGGTCTTTATCTCCGCCTTGCGCGGCCTGGTCGCTGTCGCCATGATTTCCTCCTAAATAACTGTACCCATAATGTACCCAGAGTGGGTACTTCTATCAAGCGCTGCGCCTCTAAAAGTATTGTGCGAAACTCAAGGCCCTATGGGTCCAGATAAAAACCCTAATTGTCTTACCTTACTAAACCGACGATCGGTAAACGTCTTCCGCATACTCTTTCCGTTGACCAGAACGCCGCGACATCCAGTGGTGGCCGAAGCGCTGCACGGCTGTCTGGATGTGGGGGTGACGCAACCAAAGCTAACGGAAATTGCCGATATTCGCCAAGTGCGGTTGGTAGAAGCGGGTGCAACCGAACGCTACGGTGTTCATACAAATCAAATCTTTCTGAGGAGGAGCATGGGCATCGTTACCGTCCGGGACCTGACCAAGACGTATCCCGGCTTCACACTCGACGCGGTCTCGTTCTCGCTTGCCGGGGGACGGATCGCCGGCTTCATCGGCCGCAACGGCGCGGGCAAGACGACGGCCATCAAGTCGATGCTGAACCTGGTCCATCCCGATCGCGGCGAAATCGACTACTTCGGACTGCCGCTCGCGGGCAACGAGGCACGAATCAAGAAGCGCATAGGCTACTCCACGGGCACCGTCAGCTGGTACCCGCGCAAGAGGATCCGCGACATCAAGAATGTCATGAAGCTCTTCTATGACACCTGGGACGACGCGGCCTACGAGGGTTACCTGCGCATGTTCGCGGTCGACGAGGACAAGGCACCGCGCGAGCTCTCCGATGGCATGAAGGTGAAGTGCAACCTCCTGTTCGCCCTCTCCCACGGCGCGGAGGCCCTTATCCTGGACGAGCCGACCAGCGGGCTCGACCCGTTCTCCCGCGACGAGCTCCTGGGGCTCTTCGACCGGATCAGGCAGGCGGGCGTGGCCATCTTCTTCTCCACGCACATCATCTCCGACATCGAACGGTGCGCCGATGACATCGTGTACGTATCCAAGGGAAAGATCGTAGCTGCCTGTCCCAAGGAGGAGTTCGCGGAACGCTGCCAGGAGCGAGGCGAGACGCTCGAAGAGGCGTTCCTGCGTCTGGAGAGGGGTGAGCAGGATGCGTAACCTGCTGGTCAAGGAGATGAGGCTCTCCGCCTCGGTGCTCTCGTACGCCTTCATCGCGTTCGGCTTAATGTTCCTCCTCCCCGGGTACCCGATTCTGTGCGGCGTGTTCTTCTCGTGCCTCGGCATCTTCCAGAGCTTCCAGAATGCCCGTGAGGTAAACGACCTGGTGTTCTCAGCGCTCCTTCCCGTGTCCAAGCAGGACGTTGCTAAGGGCAAGGTCTGCTTCTCGTGCGTCATCGAGATGTGCACGCTGCTCGTAATGGCGATTGCGATGGTGGTTCGCATGACGGTGCTCGCGGACACGCCGGTGTACCTGCAAAACGCGCTCATGAACGCGAACCCCTTCGCACTCGGCGTGGCGTTTGTGCTGTTTGGGCTGTTCAACCTCATCTTCGTCGCGGGCTTCTTCAGGACCTCGTATAAGCTCGGCAAGCCCTTCGTGGCCTTCATCGTCGTCGCGTTCGTGGCGATTGCGGCCGCCGAGGCCCTGCACCACGTCTCCGGGCTGGAGACACTGAACGCCTTTGGCTTCTCTCACCTGCCCCTGCAGCTCGGCTTGCTCGCGACGGGCGTGGCGTGCTATGTCGCCCTTACCGGGATCGCGCTGAGAAGCGCCGCGACAAGCTTCGAGAGGACGGACCTGTAGGGGGCGGACATGCTCAAGGACAACCTGCTCATGCTGCGAAGCATCCACGGCTTCTCGCAGGAAGACGTCGCAGAGAGGGTCGGCATCTCCCGCCAGGCGTACGCCAAGTGGGAGAGCGGCGCCACCATCCCCGACGTCGAGAAGTGCGCGCGGCTCGCGCACGTGTACGACACCACGGTTGACGCCCTGCTGAGGACCGAGGAGATGGACGACGGACGCGTGCTGCTCCCCGCGCCGAGGGGCAAGGACATATGGGGTATCGTCACCATGAACGAGCGCGGCCAGATCGTCATCCCGAAGGCGGCGCGAGACCGCTTCGGCCTCTGCGCGGGTCAGAGGCTCGTCCTGCTGAGCAAGGACGACGAGGGGTTCGCCCTGATCCCGGCCGAGATCTTCGAGCGGAGGATCGAGCTTGTGAACCGGGCTTTGTTCCCTGATGGCAAGTGACGCGCGCCGAGGGGAACGCTATAGGGCGGGGGTTCCCACCTGTCCCTTCGCTTCCGCCCGCGGACATCGACCTTGTGCTGCTGGGCTGGCGCCTTGATTCTGAATCTGCCCCGTTTGCGTTGACAGGTCCCATGCCGCCTTCGGACGGCTTTTCCCATCGTGAATCCTCTCGAATTCGGCGGGGCTGACCCAGCCGAGGGCCGAGTGAGTCCCGATCCTGTCGTGGAGACGCTCGATGTGCTCGAAGAGCGCGAGCGCTGCCTGCTCGCGGCTCTCGAGCGTCCCCGCGTGCACGCACTCGGACCTGATGACGCCCGCCGGCGACTCGGTCACGGCGTTGTCCCACGGCGAGGATACGGGCCCCATGGACGGCCTGATGCCGTTGCCGCGCATGGCCTTGCCGAGGAGCAGGCCAGCGTGCTGCGCGCCGTGGCCCGAATGGTGCAGCCCCTGCCCGGCCGCCCGCGGGCGATGGCCATCCTGGGGGCGTCGTCGGCGGGCTCCGCGGTGATCCTCGGGCCCATCGACCACCCCACCACCATCCCGGGCCACACATCCATGACGACGGCGAGGCAGGGCCGGCCCTGGTGCGTGCGCGCGTGGGTGATGCCGGCGAACCACGCCTCGTTCGGGCCCGTCGCGCCGGAGTCGTGCCTGGCCAGGTCGTCGTGCGAGTCCGCCCCGCCGCGCGCCTTTCCCCCGAGGCCCTCCTAGCGCGGCTCCTGGTGACGCCGCGCCAGCCGTGCTCGCGCATGATGCGGGCGACGCGCCTGCGCGAGGTGGCCACGCCGGACGTCTCAGGCCGCATGGACGCCTTCGGCGCGCCGCAGATGCCCATGCTGGCCCCGTGCTCGCCGCCGACCAGCCTGGCCAGCCCGAGGTCGCGCAGGTCGTGTGCGCCGTCGGGCCTGCTGGCCCACTGGTAGTGGCCCCGCCTGGCGGCGCCGGGCGCCCGGCACACCGTAGCCGCCTTGCGCTCGCCGAGGCGGGCGGCGATGAAACCGAACTCGGCCCCCTCACAGCCGCTCGCCCGCGAAGAGGGCGCTGGCCTTTGAAGGGCCCCCACTCTCCTCCCTGGTCGCGCCTTTGCCGACGGACCCGAGCCCCCGCATGACTATCCTACCCAGTCCATTAGCCCTGCATTGGAAGCGTCCAAGTTTTGGGACGCAGTTCACTCCCCTCCGGCCCTCCCCGCGTCGCAGACCGAGGCGACAACATTGTCGGGCCGACCGCGGATGGTCGGCGCGCCCTTGCCCGAACCCGAAAGTCTTTCGTGCTCGGACCCGAAACCTTCCGACGCCCGAACCCGCAAACGGGAGGCTATCAAACACATCCGTGATCCAGCCCGTCAAGAGGGCGAGGAGGGGATTCGGGAACGTAGGACACCTCAAGACGATGATGTCCCTCGGGCTCGGCCGCTCGCTACCCACTAGAAACAGCGAAGAGCCGATTTTTGGCCCGTAGGCACAATCTTGCCGTCATCCTCGAATCTCGTAAGCGATAAGTCTTGGTTCATGTATATGACGTCAATGTTCTTCATCTTCCACGCTCTGCAAATTTAGATGTATTCCTAGGCCTACAGCGCTGCTTTACGCAATTGCCCGTCATACCAAGCCGGATTGAAAGGACGGTGACGGCGGCGAAGGAGATGACGAGCGGAGCACCCAACTGAACGGCAGAGACGGACATCGCGGTGTTGACGGCTCCGTGGAGGATTATGCAATGGAGCACCGACGATTCGCGCCGGCGCATGCCCGCCATCCGAAACGAGAGAAGCACTGCCTGCAGGGCGAAGAGTGCAAAGGAGAGGCTCAGATGCGATTCACCAGACGTGAACCAGAAGGGAAGGTGTCAGACGACCAGACGAGTCCCGTAACGAACGTGGCCGCAGGGTAGGGGGGGAATTTCTCTTCGAGCCCCGGCTGCATGACGCCGCGCCGCCCGAATTCTTCCTGGCTCCCGCTGATCAGGGTGGCTTGGGTGAAAACGGCGGGAATGGCGACCGCGGGAACGGCAGGGTTGAGTCCACTCGAAGTGAACAGGGGATCAAAGCACTACGCTTGCAACCCAGTCGACGAGCGCATCGTAATCCACGGAGCCGTCCGCAACGCCCAACACGAATTCGAGAAAGGACGAATGGTCGGGTCTAAAGTCGATGCCGGACATTATGAGGTAGGTGCCCAGCAGTGCTGCGCCCGTCCTCTTGTTGCCGTCAAGAAACGGGTGGCCTGAGATAACCCCGAACGCATACCTGCATGCCTTCTCGATGGGGGTCGGATACAGTTCCTCGCCGCCGAAGGTCTGGAACGGCTGCGCTAGCACCGAGTCGAGGAGCCCCTCGTCACGCACTCCTTCGAGCCCACCGAATCGGTCGATTGTCGCCAAGTGAATGGCGAGCACGTCTTCTTTGGAGAACGCCGCAGCGCTCACTTGGCAAGCTCCTCGAACACGTCCGCGTACTCGTCCATGAAGTTGACGGCAACATCCGTAGCGTTGGCCGTCCTCTGCGCAGGCTGGATGACAACCCATGGCCTATTATTCTTCAGGACGGTGACCGACCTGCCAGTCCTGTTCACTTCCGCCGTCACGCGAGAAAAGTTGTTCTTTGCCTCAGCTAGGCCAATCGTCAATGCCGCCATACCCGGCTCCTTTCGATACTGGCTAAAATTATAGCCAGTATATAGTCTGGTACCAACTGATGGACAAACACTATAAAAATGCTCACCGACACATTCCATCGGGTTGATTAACAACTTCATCCGACCACGGTGGGTATCCCTCGTTACATGAAACTCGATCGAAACCCTGATCTGAATGATGCGGCAGAGTGCGATGCTTTTAGCATACCAGTCGAAAAATACTGCACATGTGAATCGAAGATCGAGGGATTATGAGAATCGAGAGGGATGAATATCTGGAGCAACTGAAGCAGAGGATGCTCAGTCCCTACGCTAAGATAATCACCGGGGTATGCCGCTGCGGCAAGAGCTATCTTCTCAAGAACCTGTTCTGCGACTACCTCCGTGGCGAGGGCGCACGCGACAATCAGATCGTTGTCGTAGCGCTCGACGACGACAGGTTCGAAGAGCTGCGTGAGAGGAAGGCGCTGCGCGAGTACGTGGAGAAGGCGGCGCCTGACGAGGGCACCCAGTACTACATCATCCTCGACGAGATCCAGATGGTGGAGGCGTTCGAGGGAGTCGTCATATCGCTGAACAACCACGCGAACTACGACGTGTACATCACGGGAAGCAACTCCAAGCTCCTCTCGAGGGATATCGCGACAGGCTTCAGGGACCGCGGCACTGAAGTGCGTGTGCATCCGCTTTCCTACTGCGAGTTCTATGCCGCCTATGCGGGCACAAGCGCTTTGCGCTGCAGGAGCACCTCACCTACGGCGGCATGCCGCACTTGTTCGACGAGCCGGACGAGGCCTCGAAGATGCGCTACCTTGAGAACCTGGTCGCGCAGACGTACCTGAGCGACGTTGTCGAACGCAACGACGTGCTCCTGCCTGAGAAGATGGCCGCGCTGTTCGACGTACTCTGCTCCACCACCGGCTCGCTTGTGAGCACGAGCGGTCTCGCGGGCACCCTGCAAACCGAGAAGCACGTCAAGATTACCGACGACACGGTCTACGCCTACATTCAGCACCTGGAGGATGCGTTCCTGTTCGAGAGAGCGCGCCGATATGACATCAAGGGCAAGGCGTACCTGAAGACCCCGGCGAAGTACTACCCCGAGGATGTTGGGCTTCGTAACGCGCAAATCAACTTCAGGCAGAATGACGTCGGCTTCGGCATAGAGAGCGTCGTCTACAACGAGTTGAGACGCCGGGGATACGCCCTCGACGGCGATAGAGAGGACCCGCACGCCGGCATCATAGGAGAACGAGAGCGACACCCGGCCCCCGCGCGCATGGTCGCAGACGCTTCCCACCAGGTTGAGCGCTGGGCGCATGCGGCCTGGTCCGCGCCGAGCGTGCCCGAGGCGGCGGTCTCGACGAGCAGGTCGGCGTTGACGAGCGTCACCGTGAGTGGCGTCTTGAGGTCGTACGCGAGCACGGCAGCGAGTCCTTCAGCGAGACCCGCATCGCTTCCAACATAGCCCATCGACGACGGCGAAAATCAAGACGCACGGATTGTCTGCGGCTCAGACTGTAATGGGCGCGGTGGATTCCCGTGTTGGCATTTTGCAGCAGCATCGACGTGCCCCCCAGGGCGTACCGCCTAGCGGAACACCCCCTAAGCACCAGTGTCCGAACAGGCCTTTCGACCATCCGGCACAACCGCCCGTCGACTCTGGAAGACCCATGACGCGTCTGGCGAGGTTTCGGGAAAAACAGTTCGTGGCGAACGAGACCGCATCCGCCTCCTCATCGGGGCCGGGAGAGCCCGGCTCGCCTGACCTGCGGCCGCCTCATGCTCAAGCACGCCAGGGCGAAGAAGAGGGCGGCGAAGCCCCACATGATGGCGAGGGGGGCAGCTACCGCCTCGAGCCCCGCTCCGCGCAGCATGACGTCGCGCAAGGCTTCGGCCCCGTAGCCGAGCGGCAGTGCCGAGGCGACGGCCCGCAGCCATGCCGGCGCTTGGGAGAGGTCAAAGATGCCCGAAAGCATCAGCTGCGGTATGACGAACACGAGCAGCAGCTGGATGACCTGGAAGGGGCTCCTGGCCAGGCCCGAGACGGCCAGACTCAGGGTGAGCGACACCGCCGCCATGGAGACTGCGAGGGCCGCGACGAGCAGCGGCGAGCCCTCGTTCGGGAAGCCCACCACGCACACGGTGAAGGCGATCGTGACGGCCGTGTACAGCAGGGCCACCAAGCCGAATCCGAGCGTGTAGCCGCCAGCGACCTGCCAGCCCCTCACGGGTGTGGTGAGCAGCCGTTCCCTCGTGCCGCAGGTCCGCTCGGCGAGCAGGCTCATGGAGCCGGTCATGAAGACGAACATGAACACGAACAGCCCGATGAAGACCGGCCCGTAGTACTCGAAGACGGTCCAGTCGGCCCGGCCGTGGAGGTAGCCGACCTCGATGGACGTGAAGGGCATGGCGCCTTCCACGTCGGGGACGTCTCTTGCAAGCGATTCCGCCTCCTCTATCGCCTCGAGAACTCCGGCGGGCAGGCGTGAGCGCGTCTCGTCGTCGATGTCGAACTCGATGGAGTCGATGCGCTCCTCGAACTCGCCCGCCTGGGAAAGCAGCTCGTCGCGAGCGGATTCCTGCTGCTTGACAAGGGCGGAGCGGATGATGGATAGCGCGGCGGCGGTGTGCGAGGCGTCCGCGCCCTCGACGCGCACTTCGAGGACGTGGCCGTCGCCCGCCGAGACGACGGCGTCCACCTCCGCCGCCTCGAGGAGCCGCTGCGCCTCCTGGGCGTTGGCGGTTTGCAGGGCGCAGTTCTCGTTGCTGAGGTAGGAGACGAAGCTGTCGGGGACGTTGACGAGTGCGAGCCGGGGCACGTAGGGGGGCACGCCCAGAACGAGGTAGAACAGGAGGAAGGTGACGCAGGGGGCGAGGACGAGCACCGCGACCACCCTCCGGTCATGGGCGAATTCCGCGATGATGCGGCGGGCAACCGCGAGCAGGCTACGCATGGTCGGTCTCCTTCCCCTTCGGCCCCACGAGGGCGACGAAGGCCTCCTCCAAGCTTCCCGTCGATGTCGACTCGAGAATCACCCGGGGCGAGCCGACAGACACAAGAACGCCCTCCCTCATCAGGGCGACGACGTCGCAGTGGGCGGCCTCGTCCATGACGTGGGTGGTCACCAGCAGCGCGGCACCCCCGTCGGCGAGCGTTCTGAAGAGGCTCCAGAGCTCGATGCGCCGCACCGGGTCGAGGCCCACCGTGGGCTCGTCCATCACCAGGATGTCGGGCTTGGCGACGAGCGCCACGGCGAGCGAGAGGCGGCGCTTCATGCCGCCCGAGAAGCTGCCGACGAGCTGATCGCGGGCGTCCTCCAGACCAAGGAGCGGCAGCAGCTCCGCCTCACGTATGCGGATTTGCGTGCGGGAGAGCCCCTGGAGCGCCCCGAAGAAGGCTAGGTTCTCGCGGGCGGTGACGCCCTCGTAGAGGGCCGCGTCCTGGGGCATGTAGCCGAGTTTCGGGCGCATCGTCGGATAGGGGGCCTCCTCGCCGTCGAGGAAGACGTGGCCCGAGCTCGGGACCGCCGACCCGACGACGAGGCTGGCGAGCGTCGTCTTGCCACACCCGGAGGGGCCGATGAGTCCCGTGACCTGCCCACAGTGCGCCTCCAACGACACCTCGTCGAGCACGCGTCTCCTCCCGAAGCTCTTGGATGCGGACTCGACCCGCACGAGTGCCGTTTCTTGACCCATGGCAGCCTCCTTCCGTAAAATGGACACCGTGTCCGATTTCATTGTGCGGGGAGCCCCACCCCCGTTCAAGCGACAGAACGGGCGGATGTGTCCGATTTCCGGGAGGAGGACCCGTGGGGAAACGCGACTCCAGGACCGTGGCGGCGACGAAGCGGCGCATCACCGATGGTCTGTTCGAGATCATGAGGGACGACCCTATAGAGCGCATCACTGTGCGCGAGGTGTGCGGAAGAGCCGGCATCACGCGGTCCACGTTCTACACGCACTTCTCGAGCGTCTACGACGTGCGCGACCAATGCGAGGCCGAGATATCCGAGCGGGTCGAGGAAGTTCTCTTCCCGGAGGTGCTCGCAGCCCTCGCGCCGGGAGGACGCAGGGGATGCGCAAGAACCGCGCGGTGCATCGAGGAGGCGCTCGGGGACCACTTCGGTCACCTCGCCGTGCTCCTCAACGGGGCCGACCCATCCTTCGTCGAGCGGGCACGCCTGGCCGCGATGGGGGTGGTCTGCGCACACGTCGGCATCGAGAGGATGTCCGAGCGGCAGGCCCTCGTCTTCTACGGGACGTCGAGCATGCTTTTGGGCATGTACGCGCGCTGGCTCGCGTCGGACCGCGACATGCCGCTCGAAGAGCTTGTCGCGACGGCGCGCTCCGCCGTTCTGCGCGGCCCGGCTAAGGCGATGCTCGGGTGAGCGGCGAGGGGCGCACTGCGGGGCAACGGCGGCGCCACGCTTGGAGCCGCGCCCTGCATGCGTGTCGTCGGTTACGTACGCGGCCTGATGCAGGCCGTGGCCCTTGGTGGGATGCAGCATGCCCGCGATCATCTTGAGCGTGGTCGACTTGCCCGCGCCGTTGGGGCCGAGCAGCACGTAGACCTTCCCCTCATCGACGTACAGCGATACGTGGTCCACCGCCGTCTGGGCGCTGCCTCCCCGCCCGAAGCGTTTCACGAACCCACGCGTTTCCAGAACGCATCTCGTCATGTCGTTTCCTTCCTTCTTTGCCGTCCAACCTTTCATCTCCCAGTTTGGGCAGGCTGTCCAAAGGAACGCTAAAGGCCGTGGGAACGGCTGCAGGAGCCCAGGCCGCGCCCAACGGAAGGGGCCGGAAGCCGAAGCTCCCGGCCTGCGAGCTTTTAGAGCTCGCTAAGCGCGTTGCGATGATGGCGGAGAAGGGCCCTGTCGTCGCCGAGGACCAGCATGCTCACGGCATGCTGGATGCTCTTCGGCAAGGTGAAGGAGTCGACCTTGTTCTCCCAGTTCCGGGCCCACTATATATCCGCATGGCATAGTACATGGCTGTGTGCATGCACGCCGAAAGAGGACTTGACCAAGGCATTGGCCGGTGTGCTTGATGCATCTCCGCTTGCTCTTAATGTTCCTGACATTGACAGCTATTTCGGTCTTATGCATACCCTGTTTACTCTGGAGGATCGTTACGGGCTGACCATCGAAAGTAGGGATGGCGAGGCTGTTTTTCGCATTGATCCCCGGAAAGGGAAGGATGCTGCCTAGATCTCTGAGTTGGTGCGTACCTGGGCTGCGGTAGTGTCGGGAATGACGCTCCTATGGTGTGTCATTCCCGACACTACCAAAGAAATCCGTGCTCAAAACCGAAAGTCAGGCTTGACTAAACACAAGAGGGTGGTGGCCGTCACGGAGGGCAGGGAGGCCATAGGCAGGCTCTCGGACGGGCTCGAGGCCCGCGGGGGCGACCGCAGGGCCATCCTGGAGGTCACCCGCGACTGGCCGAGACTACTCCACAGGCGTCGCCTCCGAGATGCCCCAGGCCTCCCAGACCGTAGACCGCTTCCACGTGATGCAGCTCTTCGCGAAGGCCACCGACAGGGTGAGGTGCGCCGAGAGGCGCGAGTCCGACGAGAAGGGGCGGATGCTCGTGCGCACCAAGTATGTCTGGCTCAAGCGCGAGGAGAACCTCACCGAGTGGCAGAGGGCCAAGAGGGCCGAACTCGACCCCGCGAAGTCACACCTGAGGACGGCAAGGGCCTGCCAGATGACCGAGGCCATGCGAGACGTCTACGGCTGCCGTGACCGCGCGTCCGCCGCGGAGGCCCTCGACCGCCTCGTCTCCTGGATGATGCACTCCAACGTCGACCA